>NZ_JALPRG010000011.1:0-320010 GCF_030464945.1 Paraburkholderia sp. CHISQ3 | reverse complement strand
AAATTCGATGAAAATTTGCGGCTCTAGTGGGTCAGTTCTGCGCGGACATCAACACCCTGAATTCTTCGATGATGAATTGTTGCGACGTGCCTCTTCCGACGCTTCTAGCGAAGGAATTCCTCGATCCGGTCGATTACCTCCGGATCATTAAGGCCGCGCGCGGGATCACAGGCGACGAGTCGAGGTAGCAGCGTGGTGGCCGTCGCAAATTCCTTTGGCGCGTCATCGAGAATGAGATATTCGTCGGGAGAAAGATGGCGTCGCCGGATGTAGTCGAGAATACGAAGGGCGCGGCTCTCAATCCGCCGGTCCGTTAGCTGGATGCGCACTGCTTGACCCAGTTGAGGCAGATATTCCGTTCGAAGTGTTTTCGCATCGAACATGTAGATCCACGTACTGTGGATAGCGATATCAACTGCTTTTCCCGAAACGATCGGCGCCAGCTTTGCCTCAAGCGCGCACACTCCCGGTCCGGTCACCCGGGGTCCCTGTGGACCGTATTCGAGTTCGCCGACCGTGGACGGGTGAAGCACGCCGTCGATGTCCAGAAAGATCGTCTTCATTGCTACCGGGATGTGGTTTCGATCGGAAGCGTCAGGCGTTTGTACTCCCGGCGTCCGACTGATCTCGGGTCAGGATAATGGAAAATCCGATGTCCGCCCAGTCGGTCGGGTGGATCCGTGGAGTTCTCCGTTAGTCATCGATCCGGACCGCCGGTGCCGACCGGGCACGCTACACGGCGAGGCACCCCCGAACTGTGGCAATGCTGATCGTCGCTTCCATCCCCGCGGTAAATCGCAGATAGTCGGCCTCCATACCATCGGAGAAGATCACACCGTTCTCGGGCATCCTTGAACGTAGCCGCAGCGGTTGTCCGGTGCTCACGGAGCCGAACACCAGTTCAGTCTTCGAGGCCCGACTTGGGAAAGGTTCGCGCACGGCGAAGGTCAGTGTCGGGCTGTCCCACGGTTGCGGCTGGTACTTCACCCGCTCGCCCGACGAGCGCAGCGCCTCGGCGACACCCAGTGAACCCGTGACGATGCTCTTCAGCCACGCCGTCGAACCGAGGCCGGTGGAGACGATGATGCCGGACGACGACTGCGATTCACGCCGCTCGCCCAGCTCGATCTCATACAGCGCAGAGGAATGGGTGCGCGGTCCAATGAACAGATCATTCACGGCACGCAGTACCTGCCCGTCTGACAGACGGGCCTCTGCCATCGTCACCGATCTCGTAGGCCGGCGATTCGCCACGACATCTGCGAGTACAGCACCCAGATCCTTCGGCTCAAAGGGCAACAGGAGACCATCCCAGCGACCTGGCTCCGGGTTCAGACCGATCAGCGGCTGGCCATCGAGGTATTTCATCGAGTTCGCGACCAGCCCGTCCTGTCCAAGCGCGACGACGATATCGTCAGCCGCAAATATGAAGTTGGGCAGATACGCACGATCGACCACCTGGTAGCGGCCCCACGTCTCCAACGCACGCACGGTAATCTCAAGACTCTGCGCGTACGCCGCATTCTCGACGAGGTAGTCAGAGAAATCAGCCCCGAGGTGCTCGATGTAGAACCTTGCCTGCGCCAGCGTATGGGCCAAGCGCATGATCCTGACCAACGAGCGGGTGAACGCTGACACCGCACTACATATCGGATTGGTCGAGGAGGTCGTGGGCAAGGGCGAATCGCTGGGCTCGGCCCTCAAAATGGCGGAACGCGTAGCGAGCCTGAGCCCGCAAGCGGTCGCATTCAGCAAACAACTGATTCATGGCGCACGTCAGGGTGTGCCGAGAAAGGCAGCGCTGGCGTTGGAGCGCGAGCGTTTCATCGACCTGTTCGACTGGGACGATCAGCGCGAGGGAGTTAATGCTTTTCTTGAAAAACGCAAGGCGATCTGGAAAAGCGGCTAAGACTAGGTGCGTTGCCCTTCCGCCTCATCACTTATGAGCCAACCCAATTCAGGGAGCGGTACAATCATGGAGCAAGGCAATCGCCAACTTTGGCCTAAGTCCAGACCTAATGGTATCCCGCAAGCAGAGGACTTTGCCATCCGGGTGACTGCGGTTCCCGCACCTGCGGACGGCGAATTCGTTGTGTGCGACAGCTAGTCGGGGGCGCGATCGAGAACCTGATATGAGCATGCCTGCCGACTCCGCAGATCAACGACCGCGTCGGGTTCTGGTTGCCGGACAACGTCCTCGCTATCTGTAACAGTGTCCAACCTCACCACAACGTCCCCTTCGAGGCAGACGAAGCCAAGGTCAAGGTACTTCTTCCCTTGGAACCCGACGCGAATCCGACTTTACCGCAGCCGATAATTATCGACGACGATCGGCGCAGAGCAGCTATCCATTGATCTCGGGTTGCCATGTCGGACTTTTCCTCTAAGATCATAGGAAAGAGTGTCAGCCTCTTCTTCACCATTAATCCAAAAAAGACGCTACCGCCTGCGTTCCGATGATTGTTGGGAAATCTAGGAATAAGCCACCAGCGTCATGCAGACAAAAAATACGAGAAGAACATGAGAAAAGCGCAGGGGGAACGCGCATATGAATACACCATTGTTGCGTTGTAAATATCTGATGGGGATCGCTACCGTCGGCTTATCGCTGACGATGGCCACGGTCACCGAAGCGTTCGCAGCATACGCGGGCGATAGGTCGGCTAGCAGTCCCGCCGATGTGACCAGAGACGCTGCAGGAGGAGACGCGAGCAAGCAGTACACGGTCGGCCAATTGTATTTCGACGGCGAGTGGGTACCACGGAACCCGGTCGAAGCCGCGCGCTGGTGGCAGTTGGCATCTGAGCAGGGCGAGCCGCGCGCGCAGAATGCGCTGGGCTTGCTGTACCAACGTGGCGACGGCGTGCCGCAAGATGATGCGCTTGCGCTGCGCTGGATTCGCAGTTCGGCAGAGAAGGGTTACGCGGCAGGCGAGGATAGCCTGGGACGCCTCTACGCAGCAGGTCGGGGCGTCGAGCGTGATGATCGTGTCGCGGCGGACTGGTATCGAAAGGCGGCCGAACAAGGCTACGCTCCCGCCGCGAATCATCTCGGCTACGCGTACGATCAGGGGCTTGGCGTGCCGCACGACGAGGCACTGGCCCTCCAGTGGATGCTGAAATCGGCACAGGGAGGATATCCGCCGGGGCAGTACAACGTCGGGAGCTACTACGATGCCGATCGAGCAGGACTTCCTCGCGACGTGGGACAAGCGCTCAAGTGGTATCGCGCAGCGGCGACCCATGGCTACCCTGCGGCACAGTATGCTCTAGGTGAGTATTACCGCAAGGGCGATGGAGTCTCGCAGGATTACGCCGAAGCAGCCCGCTGGTGGACACTGTCCGCGCAAGGTGGCGATCTACGGGCGAAAAGCGGCCTCGGCTTCCTTTTTTTAACCGGCAATGGTGTGCCAATTGACTACGCGCGGGGCGCGACTCTGATCACTGAGGCCGCGCTCGGCGGCGACGTTCACGCACAGAAGAACCTTGCAGTCATGTATGCAAAGGGAACGGGTGTGCCGCGAGACGACTCGCTCGCCGCATCCTGGCTGAAAAAGGCTGCAGACCAGGGCGACGCGTGGTCGCAACGAGAATTGGGAATGCTCTATGCGAACGGTACCGGGGTAGCGCGCGACGAGGTTGAGGCGGTGGCCTGGTATCGGAAAGCGGCTGACCTGGGCGATGGATCAGCGCAGATTCTGCTGGCGCAATGCTATGAAAAGGGGCGTGGCGTTGGTGCGAGCGACACTGAGGCATTCGACTGGTATCGGAAGGCTGCTGCCGGAGGCTCGGCAAGTGCACAGATGAAGGTCGGTTTGATGTTTATCAGGGGGACTGGAGCACCTGCGGATTACGTGCAGGCCGCGCAATGGCTGCAGCGTGCGGTAGACCAGAATCTGGTTGTAGCAAAGGAAGCGCTGGGCATGCTGTATCTACGCGGCGACGGCGTGCCGCGCGACTCCGGAAAGGCGCTTACGTTGCTGAGAGAAGCCGCGGATCAGGGAACGGCCTCTGCCCAGTTTGCTCTTGCCGCAGCCTACGATTCCCTGCCCGGCGGTGCGGACTACGCGAGCGCAGTGCGCTGGTATCAGAAAGCCGCAGACCAGGGTGATGTCAACGCGCAGATCGAGATGGCCAAGCACTACATGAGTGGCAATGGGGTCGCCCGTGATGACACTCAAGGATTCCGCTTGTTAACGCAGGTTGCCGCTCAAGGTAACGCAGGCGCCGAAAACGGTGTCGCACATTGTTACGCGCTTGGTCGCGGCGTCGCGCAGGACTACGTGCAGGCTGTCATATGGTTTCGCAAATCCGCCGAGCAGGGTAACGCTGATGCGCAGTTCAATCTTGGGCAACTGTACAGGAACGGACTCGGCGTCGAGCGTGACGAGGCACAGGCGCAGTTCTGGTACGGGAAGGCTGCCGCTGCGGGGTTCCGGCCCACTACGGATCCTTCGGGGGATACGCACTGACAGGCGAAGCAGCGTCGAATGTTCGTTCTTTTCACTGTGAAATCATGATTGAATCTAATTGAACGATGAGCTATGGACGAATCCAACGAATATCCGCCCCGAAATTCTGACCAGCACTATGTGCACTCTGTGCTGCGCGAGCGTATCGTTGAGCATGTATTCATTGGCGACGCGTTGCGACGCCTTTGGCAACATGGCATCACCGATGTCGAGTTACTGCGCTCCGAATTCGATGCGGGTGGCTATGACCTCGTGATGAGTTACGGCACCATCGTCCGCCACATTCAGTTCAAGGCGATGGTGGTGGGTGGCAGTCGGGCCAGTATCACAGCCAGCCTGAATCTGATGCAAAAGCCTAGCGGATGCATCCTTTGGATCGTGGTCACGCCGGCGCTCGACGTCCAATCCTATCTTTGGTTCGGTAACTTGCCTGGGCAACCGCTGCCAGATCTCCGCGAGATGAGGATCGCCAAACATGCAAAGGCCACTGCAGCCGGTGTCAAGCTGGAGCGGCCCAATCAGCGGATTATTCCGCGCAGTGCGTTCACACTAGTCGAGTCCATGGATGGGGTGCTTGAGCGATTGTTCGGGCCACTACAGACAATCAGTTGATGTCGCGGGCGTCCTGTCGAAATTTAGACCGGGATCGTCGACGATCGGAAGTGAGCAGCTGTGAATAGACCAGCTACGTGACACCACGCTCGTTCCTTTGCGACCACGAACGCTGAAGGTAGCGGTAACGCTGGGACCATCCTCTGTACTGCGGCGATGCGAGGCGGTGGCGACATAGCCACACAGTTCATCCCATACGTCGAGATTGAGATTGAGTATCTCATCGACTCGATCGCTGTCGTCATTTCTGAGCCGTAGCCAGACCAACCTCCTGGTTCGCAACTTTATTGGCACGACGTGTGTGATCAGTTCGCAACTTTATTGCCCAGTTCGCAACTTTATTGTCACGAACCAACCCATGCAACAGCCAATGCCCAGTTATTCCACCGTCACCGATTTCGCCAGATTCCGCGGCTTGTCCACATCCGTCCCGCGCGCACAGGCTGTGTGATACGCGAGCAACTGCAGCGGCACGACGTGCAGGATCGGCGAGAGCATTCCGTAGTGTTCCGGCATGCGGATCACATGTAGCCCTTCGTCGTTGACGATGCGCGTGTCCGCGTCGGCAAACACATACAGCTCACCGCCACGTGCGCGCACTTCCTGAATGTTCGACTTCAGCTTTTCGAGCAGCGCATCGTTGGGCGCCACCGTGACAACCGGCATCGCCTCCGTCACCAGCGCGAGCGGCCCGTGCTTCAGCTCGCCGGCCGGATACGCTTCGGCGTGGATATACGAAATCTCCTTGAGCTTCAGCGCGCCTTCCAGCGCGATCGGATAATGCAGCCCGCGCCCGAGGAACAAGGCGTGCTCCTTGCGCGAGAATTCCTCCGACCACGCGATGATCTGCGGCTCCAGCGCCAGCACGCTGTTCAGCGCCGCCGGCAGGTGACGTAGCTGGCGGATGTAATCGGCCTCCTGCGCTGCACTCACATGACCGCGCAGTTTGCCGAGCGTCGCCGCCAGCACGAACAGGCCGACTAGCTGCGTCGTGAACGCCTTGGTCGACGCCACGCCGATCTCGCGGCCCGCGTGCGTCAGGAACGACAGTTCGGTGAGCCGCACCATCGCGCTCGTCGCGACGTTGCACACCGACAGCGTATGCCGATGCCCGAGCCCCTGCGCATGCTTGAGCGCGGCGAGCGTGTCGGCGGTCTCGCCCGATTGCGAGATCACCACGACGAGTGCCTTCGGATTCGGCACTGACTCGCGATACCGGTACTCGCTTGCAATCTCGACCTGGGTCGGAATCTTCGCGATCGATTCGAGCCAGTACTTCGCGGTCAACCCCGAGTAATAGCTGGTGCCGCACGCGAGAATCAGCAGGCTATCGATTCCGGCGAATGCTTTCGCCGCATCCTCGCCGAAGAGCGTTGCATCGAAGCCGTCGCTTTGCGGAATCGTGTCGCTGATCGCGCGCGGCTGCTCGAAGATTTCCTTCTGCATGAAGTGCCGGTACGGTCCGAGTTCGACCGCACCGCCATACGCGGCCACCTGGCGGACTTCGCGCTGCACGTCGCTGCCGTGGCGGTCGGCCACACGCACGCGCTCCAGCGTTAACTCGCAGACGTCGCCTTCCTCGAGGAAGATGAAACGCTCGGTGCTACCGGCCAGCGCCAGTGCGTCGGAGGCCAGAAAGTTTTCGCCGTCGCCCAAGCCTACGACGAGCGGCGAACCCTGGCGCGCACCGATCACCGTATGCGGCTGGTCCTTGTGCAGCACCGCGATCGCATAGGCGCCGTGCAACTGTTGCACGGCTTCCTGCACCGTCGCGAACAGGTCGCCGCGATACAGACTGTGGATCAGATGCGCGATCACCTCGGTGTCGGTCTGCGACACGAACACGTAGCCCTTGCCGCGCAGCATCTCGCGCAACGTCTCGTAGTTCTCGATGATGCCGTTGTGCACGATCGCCAGCGCGTCGCGCGAAAAGATCGGGTGAGCGTTGTCGGTCACCGGCGCGCCGTGCGTCGCCCAGCGCGTGTGCGCGATACCGGTCGTGCCTTCGAGATGCGACTCGCGCACCTGCTCGTCGAGGTCGGCCACCCGCGCCACGCTGCGCGCGCGACGCGGTTCGCCGTCGGCCAGTACGGCGACGCCGCACGAGTCGTAACCGCGATATTCGAGGCGCCGCAAACCTTCGATGAGAACGGGAACGATGTTACGTTGCGCAACCGCGCCGACAATACCGCACATGATCTATCTGTCCTTGCAGGATGGAGGTCCGCGAGCGCGGCCTCGTCAGCTTTTCTTTTTGACCGGGCGTACGTAGCTCGGCTTGCTTGTCTGGGTTTTGTCGTTCAGCACCAGTTGGTCCGGAGCCACGTCTTTCCACACGGTCGTGCCCGCCGCGATCGTCACGCCACGGCCCACGCGCACCGGCGCGACGAGCTGCGTATCCGAGCCGACGAACACGTCGTCTTCGATGATCGTGCGATGTTTATTCGCGCCGTCGTAATTGCACGTGATCGTACCCGCGCCAATATTGACCCGAGCGCCGATGTCCGCGTCGCCGATATAAGTGAGGTGATTGGCCTTCGAACCATGACCGATCACCGCATTCTTCACTTCGACGAAATTGCCGACATGCGTTTCGTCCTTCAGCTGCGCGCCGGGCCGCAGCCGCGCATACGGCCCGAGCACGGCCTGCGCCCCGACTTCCGCACCGTCGATATGCGTGAACGCATCGACGCGTGTGCCCGCGCCGATCGTCGCGTTGCGGATCACGCAATTCGGGCCGATCGTGACGTTGTCGGCCAGCGTAACCTTGCCTTCGAACACGCAGTTCACATCGATCGATACATCGCGGCCGCACTCGAGCGTGCCGCGCACATCGAGACGCGCAGGGTCCGCGAGCGTCACGCCGCCAACCAGCAGCGCTTCGGCGACGTTGCGCTGATACACGCGCTCCAGTTCGGCGAGCTGTTGCTTGCTGTTGACGCCGAGCGTTTCCCACTCGTCGTCGGGCTGTGTCGTGACGATTTCGATGCCGGCTTCGATCGCCAGTTCGACGACGTCTGTCAGATAGAACTCGCCCTGCGAATTATCGTTTTTCAGCGACGCGAGCCAGCCGGCAAGCTGCCCGGTCGGCGCGGCGATGATGCCGGTGTTGATCTCGGCAATCGCCTGCTGCTCCGGCGTCGCGTCTTTCTGCTCGACGATGCGCAGCACCTTGCCGCGCGCATCGCGCACGATCCGGCCGTAACCGCTGGGGTCGTCGAGCGTGACCGTGAGTACGCCATAGCCCTGCTGGCCGACAGCGTCGGTGAGCTGCTTCAGCGTGCCGGCACGCGTGAGCGGCACATCGCCATACAGTACGAGCGTCGGCACGGACGGATCGAGCATCGGCAGCGCCTGCTGCACAGCATGGCCGGTGCCGAGTTGCTGCGCCTGCATGGCGAATTGCACGTCAGGCGCAGCGACGGCAGCACGCACCGCATCGGCGCCATGCCCGACGACCACGACGAGCCGCGTCGGATTGAGCGTGCGGGCAGTATCGATGACGTGTGCAAGAAGTGGCCGACCGGCCAGAGGATGCAGCACCTTGGGCAATGCTGAGCGCATGCGCTTGCCGGTGCCCGCCGCCAAAATCACGATGTTCATGGCGTAAGCGAAAGGACGGGTTCAGAGCGGGCAATTCTAGCACGCGGCCCGGCGTGCCAAGGCCCGGCAGGCGGGCTTTGGCACGCCGGGCCGGTGCGCGCGGGCGGCTTTAGAGGTCGTCGAACTGGACGATTGAAATGGGCTGGGCGCTGCCCAGCGTCGCGCTGCTCGTCGTATCGGTGGAACACGGGTCTTCGTCGAACGCGATATCGCCATGCGGATCGGCTTCACCGGTTGCGCGCAGGCCGGCGAACGGAAACAGCGTGTGATCCATCAAATGCGACGGCACGACCTTCGACAGCGCGTTGAACATGTTCTCGACGCGCCCCGGAAAACGCTTCTCCCAGTCGCGCACCAGCGCTTTCATCTCGGCACGCTTCAGGTTCGGCTGGCTGCCGCACAGATTGCACGGAATGATCGGGAATTCGCGCAGTTCCGCGTACTTCTCCAGATCCGTTTCCTTCACATACGCGAGCGGCCGGATCACGATGTTCTTGCCGTCATCCGATTGCAGCTTCGGCGGCATGCCCTTCAGCTTGCCGCCGTAGAACAGGTTCAGCAGCAGCGTCTGCAGGATGTCGTCGCGGTGATGGCCGAGCGCGATCTTGGTCGCGCCCAGTTCACCCGCCACGCGGTAGAGAATGCCGCGCCGCAGCCGCGAGCACAGCGAACAGGTCGTCTTGCCCTCGGGCACGAGGCGCTTGACGATGCTGTACGTGTCCTGATTCTCGATATGAAATGGAATGTCGAGCTTCGACAGATACTCCGGCAGCACGTGCTCGGGGAAGCCTGGCTGCTTCTGGTCGAGATTGACCGCGACGATGTCGAAATGAATCGGCGCGCGCTCGCGCAGGCGCATCAGCACGTCGAGCATCGCGTAGCTGTCCTTGCCGCCCGACAGGCACACCATCACCTTGTCGCCGTCCTCGATCATGTTGTAGTCGCCGACCGCCTGACCGACGAGGCGCGCCAACCGCTTGAAGAGCTTGTTGTTCTCGTACGCTTCTTTCTGCTCGCGGCGCGTCATCACGGGGCGTGCGTCGGCTTGCGCTGTTGCCGTTGCTTCGCCGGCAACCATGTCGGGCGCGGCGAGGCCGGCCATTTCAGCAGCATTCATGGCTCAGTCCTCCTTGATGCGAAAGACCTCGACGCCAACGGCGTCGCAGTCCGGGTACACGTCCGGCTTTTCCGTCGACAGCCGCGCGGCCCGCACATGCGGATGCGCAAGCAACGCGGTCAGCAGATCGTCGCAGAGCGTTTCCTGCAGATGGATATGTCCCTGCTCGACGCGGCGCGCGATGGTCGAGCGCATGAAGTCGTAATCGACGACTTCGCGCAGCTTGTCTTCGACAGGCGTGGACAGCGCGAGCGGCACGAACAGTTCGACGTTGATCACCACGCGCTGCTCGCCGCGCTTTTCGAAGTCGTGCACACCGATGTTGATATGCACTTCGTAATTGCGCAGGAAAAGCCGGCGGCAATCGGCAAGCCGGGGATGCGAAAGATCGGCAAACATGTTCGTTCCGATTGAAAAAGGGCAAAAAAGCGTGCGGACACGCAAAGGGTGCAATGAACGCGGACCCATCGGGCCGCGCGCTCAGGCGCCCGTTAAAAAAACACGCCGCGCGGCTACGGCACCAGATGCTGTCCGCCGTCGACGACCAGCGTCGTTCCGGTGACAGCCGTGGCATCCGCGAGATACAGCGCTGCCGTAACCAGGTCTTCCGGCCGAGACGAGCGACCGAGCGGCGTTTCCCGGTGAGCGGCGGCAAAACTGTCGGGCGTCTGGCCCGCCGACTGCAACGTCAGCCCCGGCGCAAGTCCGACCACGCGGACCTTCGGCGCCAGCGCCTGGGCGAGCGTGACGGTCGCGGTCTGCAAGGCGGCCTTCGTCAGCGTGTAGGACAGGTAGTCCGGGCTCATGTTGTACAGCTTCTGGTCCAGCACGTTCACGACGACGCTGCGTTGCGACTCGTCGGTCAGCGCGGAATCGGGTGTCGCGTCGAACAGCATCCGCGCGAGCACCAGCGGCGCGCCGACATTGATCGCCGTGTGCTTCAGCAACCGCTCGTAGCCGACGTCGCGCGCCGTGTCTTCGTCGAACAGCGACGCGTTGTTGACGACGCATACCGGCCGGCCGAGCGCAGCCGTACAGGCCGGCAGCAGCCGCTCGACTTCCGCCTCGATCGCAAGATCGGCCCGCAGCGCCACCGCGCGGCGGCCCAACGCGACGATTCCAGCGACGACTTCATCCGCTTCGACCTTCGACGTACCGAAATGCACCGCCACGTCCCAGCCCTGCGCCGCAAAGCCCAGCGCGAGCGCCCGACCGACCCGGCGGGCCGCGCCGGTGATCAGGACGACACGCGCAGCGCCCGCAGATGTACTGCCGGCAGCGGAAAGGTCAGAGGGAACGGTCATTTACAATACGCGGATGAATCCGAAAGCTCACGAACCCGACAGTTTACCTGCTCCAGGCCCAACCGCGCTCGCGCAGTCCGAAACGCTGGCCGCGCAGATCCGCGCCGAAATCGCTTCAGCCGGCGGCTGGCTGCCGTTCGACCGCTACATGGAACTCGCCCTGTACGCGCCCGGACTCGGCTATTACAGCGGCGGCGCTATCAAATTCGGCCGGCGCGCCGAGGACGGCAGCGACTTCATCACCGCACCCGAACTGTCGCCGCTGTTCGCCGCCACGCTGGCGCGGCCGGTCGCGCAGGCGCTCACTGCAAGCGGCACGCGTCAGTTGCTAGAGTTCGGCGCGGGCACCGGCAAGCTCGCAGCGGGCCTGCTGCGCGCCCTTGCGTCCGCCGATGTCCCGTTCGACAGCTACGCGATCGTCGACCTGTCCGGCGAACTGCGCGAGCGCCAGCGCGAAACGCTCGAAGCCGAGGTGCCGGATCTGGTCAGCCGCGTGCGCTGGCTCGATGCGTTGCCTGCTACCTTCGAAGGTGTCGTGATCGGCAACGAAGTGCTCGACGCGATGCCGGTGCGGCTCTTTGCGCGGCTGGGCGGTGTCTGGCATCAGCGCGGTGTTTCGCTGCAGAACGACGGTGCATTCGCTTTCGCGGACCGCCCGGTGGACCCGGCACGCGACGCATCCGACACCGCGCCGCTGAGCGAACTCGACGATTCCCACGACAACAACAGCGACTACGTCACCGAAACGCACGTTGCCGCACTCGGCTTCACGCGCACCGTCTGCACGATGCTCGCGCGCGGCGCAGCATTCTTTATCGATTACGGTTTTCCGCGTCACGAGTACTACCACGCGCAACGCACGCAGGGCACGCTGATGTGCCACTACCGGCATCGCGCGCACGACGATCCGTTCGTCTACCCAGGCCTGCAGGACATCACGACGCACGTCGAATTCACGGGCATCGCGGAAGCCGGTGTCGAGACGGGGGCGGATCTGCTCGGCTATACGTCGCAAGCGCGCTTTCTGCTGAATGCGGGCATCACGGAAGCACTCGCCACGATCGATCCAGCGGATACCAGGCACTTCCTGCCAGCTGCGAATGCCGTGCAGAAACTGCTGTCCGAAGCGGAGATGGGCGAGCTGTTCAAGGTGATCGCGTTTTCGCGTGGGATCGACGGGACGCTCGATGCGTTCGCGAGCGGCGACCGGACGCATACGCTGTGACGCGCTTCCTCAGGTACCGACCATGATCCGCTGGCTGCTGACTACCTTCATCGCTGTCGCGATCCTGTCGGGCTCATGGCCGTGGCTGCGCAAGATCGGCATCGGCCGTATGCCTGGCGATGTCACGCTGCGACTGTTCGGACGCGAGTACCCGTTTCCGTTCATGTCGACGCTGGTGCTGACGATGGTGTTATCGCTACTCGCGCGGGTGTTTTGAACCGCGGTGCCTGCATCAACGTCTACGTTCAGGACTTCAACGCCGCCTCAACCGCCCGCACCCGCTCGCGATGCACGGCATCCTTGATCTGCGCCGGCTTGTCCTCATGAGCTTTGGCGACCGCGCCGGCATCGACCGCGCGCGCCGCCACGAGCGCGACCCGCAACCGCTCGGCCTGCGGATACTCGCGTGCCTCGAAGCCGAGCCGGCCACGCGCGTCAGCTTCGCAGGCCTGCAGCGCTTCGGCGAAACGGCCAGGCTTGCGCAGCGCATCGCTACGCTCGAACAACCGCACCAGCGCCGCGGCACCCAGCTCCATCACGCGATGAATATTGCCGTGCTCGCGCGCGACCAGTACGGCCAGATCGCGGCACTCGTTAGGCACGCGCAGCCGCTCGCACAACAGCTTCAGTAGATCGACGCTGCGCCCTTCATGGCCGATGTGCCGCGGCAGCACGTCGGCCGGCGTGGTCGCCTTGCCGAGATCGTGAGTAAGCGCCGCGAAGCGCACGCTGAGCGCATAACCCTGCGCCGCTGCGTGATCGACCACCATCATGACGTGCACGCCACTATCGATCTCCGGATGGTGCGCGGCGGGCTGCGGCACACCGAACAACGCATCGACTTCCGGCAAGATTCGCGCAAGCGCACCGCTCCTGCGCAACACGTCGAACATCCGCGACGGCTGCTTTTCCATCAACCCGCGCGACACTTCCTGCCACACGCGCTCCGGCACCAGTGCATCGACTTCGCCAGCGGTGACCATGCCGTACATCAGCGCCATCGTTTCGGGAGCGACGGTGAAATCGGTAAAGCGCGCAGCAAAGCGCCCGATGCGCAGAATCCGCACCGGATCTTCGAGAAACGCATCGCTGACATGCCGGAACACGCGCGCGCGCAGATCCGCCTGACCATCGAACGGATCGATCACAGGGCCAACCAGTTCGCCGTCGGGCCGCACTTCTCGCGCCATGGCGTTGATCGTCAGATCGCGGCGCGCGAGGTCTTCTTCGAGCGTCACGTCCGGCGCGTAGAAAAACTGGAACCCGTGATAACCGGCCGCCGTCTTGCGCTCGGTGCGCGCGAGCGCGTACTCCTCATGCGTATGCGGATGCAGGAACACCGGGAAGTCCTTGCCGACCGGCCGGTAGCCCTGCGCGACCATCTGCTCCGGGGTCGCACCGACCACCACGTAGTCGCGATCCTGCACCGGCACGCCGAGTAGCGCATCGCGGATCGCTCCGCCGACGACATAGATATTCATTCGCAGGTGTCTTCGCTAGGGATGCGGTGCGTTTCGCGCAACGCGGCTTCGATCCACGCGTGCACGGCGGGCAGCGCCGTAAGGCGACGTGCGTACGCGCTCGCAACTTCGGACAGCGCGGGCTGGAACGTATTGAAGCGCATCACCACAGGCGCGTACATCGCATCGGCAATACTGAACTCGCCGAACAGGAACGGACCGCCGTACGTATCGAGACAGTCGCGCCACAGCGCTTCGATGCGCGCGATGTCGGCCAGTGCGCCGGGTGTCGCACCTTTGCCCGGAAACGACGCGCGGATGTTCATCGACATGTTCTGGCGCAACTCGGCGAAGCCCGAGTGCATCTCCGCGCTAACGCTGCGGGCGTGGGCACGTGCCGTCTCTGCGCGCGGCCACAGTGCATGCTGCGGAAAGCGTTCGGCGAGCGTCTCGGCGATGGCCAACGTATCCCATACGCCAGAGCCCTCGTCGGTGATCAGGCATGGCAGCTTGCCCGACGGCGAATGCGCGAGGATCGCAGCCTTCGTGCCGGGTTCACGCAATTCGATCAACACCTCCTCGAATGGAATACCGAAGTGCTTCAGCAGCACCCACGGACGCATCGACCACGACGAATAGTTCTTGTCACCGATAACCAGTTTCATGCGGCACACACAGGTAGTGGAAGGAAAAGTTAGCGCCTTGCATTGGCGCGGAACGCGTTAAAGCGCGAACGCGGCGATGCGCCGGTCAGGTACACGGGCGCGATCGTCTCGATGCTCGCGGGTTCGATACCGAGTTCGGGCGCGAGCGGTGCGCTCAACACGTTATCGACGCTCATCGAGTCGAGATTGTCGCGTGAAATGACCGGTACGCCGGGCGCCATTTCGAACGTCATCGCCTGCAACCGCGCAAGCGGTTCGGGCAGCCGCACGATGCGCGCGTGCCGGCCGATCACCTCACCGCAATAGCGCACGAGCTGTTCGAGCGTATAAACGCTCGGGCCGCCGAGTTCGTAAGTGCGGCCGCTCGCGGCATCGAGATCGAGCACGTTGACGATCGCCTTCGCGACATCGCCGACAAACACCGGCTGAAACTTCGCGTCGGGCATGGCGAGCGGGATCAATGGAAAGACGCGTTGCAGGAACGCGAACTTGTTGAGCAGCTCATCTTCGGGGCCGAACACGACGGACGGCCTGAACACAGTAGTAGCCAGCGACGACGCGTGCACCGCCTTTTCGCCGTCGCCTTTCGAGCGCAGATACATGCTCGGCCCATTCGACGCAGCACCGAGCGCGCTGAAATGGATCAACCGGTGAACGCCCTTGCCTTCGCAGGCGGCGGCGATTTTCGTCGGCAGTTCGACGTGCACGCGTGCAAACTCGGGGCCGTATGGATCGCCGCGTCGCCCGTGCAACGTGCCGACCAGGTTGATCACGGCATCCGCGTTCTCGACGAAACTGGCGAGCTGCACCGGGTCGTAGACGTCGGTTTCGATCACGTCGATGGGAAGCAGCGTGAGATGGCGTGCGTTGTAGCGGCGCCGCGTGGCGATGCGCACGTCCTTGCCGAACTCGACAAGCGCGTTGACAAGATGACTGCCGATAAACCCCGAGCCGCCGATAACCGCAATGGCTTGATGTCGCATTTTCGACTCCCTGACTGGAAGCCGCGGCAGCGGCCGGCACCGCATGCCGCCGCGCCGTGGCACGGCGGCGGTGCAGCCTCGACGCTTACGGCGCGATGTAGCCGAGACGCGCCTTCAGCGATTGCGGCCGGCCTTCGAACAATGCCGCGTAGTAGACGGTGTTGGAGAGGACGTTCTTCACGTAGTCGCGGGTTTCCTGGAACGGGATCGCTTCAGCGAAGATCGCGCCTTCCACCGGACGTTGCAACGACTGCCGCCAGTTGCGCGGACGGCCAGGACCTGCGTTGTAACCCGCTGTGGCCAGCACGTCGGACCCGTCGAACTGATTGTAGATCATGGACAGGTAGTTGGTGCCGAGCAGGATGTTGGTGTTGATGTCGTTCATCTGCGCACGCGAAATCGTGCCGAGGCCGATCTTCTTCGCGACCAGTTGCGCGGTGGCCGGCATCAGTTGCATCAGCCCGCTTGCGCCGACTTCGGAGCGCGCGTTCATGATGAAGCGCGATTCCTGACGAATCAGCCCATACGCCCATTCCACATCGAGCCCGGTCGACTGCGCATCGCGCTCGACAACATCGCGAAACGGCGACAGATAACGCAGCGAGAAATCGTGATCGGTCTTCGTGCGGTCAGCCGTGTTCACCGTGCGGTCGTACAGTTCGATACGGCGCGCGTACTCGGCAACCGCGAGCAGTTGCCGGTCGGTCATGCTGCGCAGCGGCCAGTTCCACTCACGATTGCCTTCGAGCCGCAGATTCAGGTTATAGAAACGCTGCGCAAGATCGAAGCCCGGTGTGCTCGCGGCTTGCTGCACTTCGGCGTCGGTGACCGTCGTCTTCGGCGGAACGGTGATTTTCTGGCCAAGCTCTTCCAGGGCAAGCTGGCCGTAGAAGTTAAAGCCCTGCGAAATCTGTTCGAAGTCCTGGTTGGCCTGCACGGTATCGCCGGCCTGCTTGAGCGCGCGACCATGCCAGTAAACCCACGCCGGCTGACTGCGCAGTGATGACGGCATCTGCTCGATCGACCAGCGCACCATCGTCCAGTCGCCGGCCAGCAGCGCAGTGCGGGTGCGCCACTCATAGGCGGGTGTAGACAGCGGTGCGTTCGCCGACAGCCTGTACCAGTCGACTGCGCCCGGCATCTGCTTCGCCGCGGCCTGATAGCCGATCGTGCCCCAGCCGATGGCGCGCTCCGGCGTGCTCAGCGAAGGTGCCACCGACGCGAAGGTCGCCGCCGCCGTGGCCGGATCGTTGCGCGCCATCCGCGTGATCGCGAGTAACGCCAGTTGATGCGACTGCGAGTCGGGACCGACGCCGCGCGCGAGCAACAGCGGTGGCGTGCTCGCCGCCTGATTGAACAGCGTCGGATCGGGCCGCTGGTTGCCGAGTGCGTCGAGCAGCTTGCTGCCGGTGGTGGTCTGGTTCTGTTCGTACGCGAGGCGGATCTGCTGCCAGACGTCGTCGGTACTGAACTGCTGGTTGATCGCCAGCGCGGTGATCAGGTCGACGCAACCGTCGCCGTAATTGCGCGGATCGACGAGCAGTCCGCGTGCCGCATCGGCGACGTTCTCGCCGCGCGACGCGCGCGATTCGAGTGCGTAGCACTTCACCTGCGTATCGTCGTTCAGCACGAAGCGCGCGTACTGCTGATCGAAGTTGCGCCAGTCATGTCGCGCGCCGAGCACGACGAGGTAGTCGTTGCGCAGCCGGTCGGCAATGGCCTGGCCATCGTACTTTTGCAGGAACGACAGCACCGGTGCATCGGGTGCATCGACGAGTGCGTGCCCCTGGTTGTCGAACAGCTGCGGCTTGATCTGGAAGTACTCGAGATACGACGGCGCCGGATAATCCGGAATCATCGCCGCCAGTTGTGCGGCACGCGCCGGGTCGTTGTTGCGTGCGGCCTCGCGAAGCTGAACGAAGATCTGGTCGTCGTTCGTGAGTTGGGAGAGCGGAACCGGTTTGACCGCGGAGGCGGTGCTGCATGCGACAAGCGCCGCGGCGGCAAGCATCACACTGGCCGCGCGATATACTCGATGGAAGCTTTTGGACATCGTTGTTTCTGGAGCACGAAGTGAAGCCAAGCATAGCATGCAACCCCACGGCAAATTCGAAAAGCGCGTTGCGCCAGGCGCTGCTCGAAACGCGTCGCGAAGCGGCTCGCGAGCCCGCGCACAACCGTGCGTTGAGCCGTCGGGTGCTCGATGCGCTAAAGCGTTACGAGCCGGCATGTGTTGGCTTTTACTGGCCGCTCGAGGGCGAGTTCGACGCGCGCGGCGCGATCGCAATCTGGCTCGCCACCTCGGACGCGCGCGAAGCAAGTCTGCCGGTCGTCGCCGAACGCGGCGCGCCGCTCGAATTCCACGCGTGGGCTCCCGACACACCGATGCGCACCGGTCACCATCGCATCCCCGAACCGGCCTCCGCGCGCGTCGTGTTGCCCGACCTGCTATTCGTGCCGTGCGTCGGTTTCGATGCGCACGGCTATCGGCTCGGCTACGGCGGCGGCTACTACGACCGTACGCTTGCTGCCTGGCCCGGCGCGCGCAAACCCGTGACGATCGGCATCGCGTACGAGGCGTGCCGCATCGACACGCTGCAACGCGAAGCACACGACATTCCGCTCGATGCGATCGTCACCGACGCAGGCGTCTATCCCGCCGACGTCGGTTAGATGCAATGACTGTAGTGAGTACGCCGAGCCGCGGTATGTTGCACAGCGCGTAACGAGGCGAAGCAAGGCAAGGCGATGAAGAGCCACCGCCGCCGGGCAGACTAGATCCGGATCAAGCCGCTAGAGCGAGGCAGCAGCCCGCGCAGCGGTGTCATACAGACCGGAGGCGTTGCGCATCAACTGTGCAGCCTCGCCGATCTGCTCATTGGTCAAACCGCTTTCCTTGAGCGTGGCGATCAGACAGCTTTCGCGCACCTCGCGATATTTCGCGCACAGGTCGCGCCCGGTTTCCGTCGCCGAAAAGAACACTTCCTTGCCGATCTTTTCGCTTTCCACATAGCCCCTCGCGACCAGCTTCTTGAGTGCGTAAGTTGCCACGTGGGTGTCTTCGATGTTCAGCACGAAGCAGATATCGGCCAGCTTCTTGCGGCGCTCGCGATGGCTCACGTGATGCAGCAGCGAGACTTCGATGGCGGTCATGTCCTTCTCTCCCGCCGCCGACATGCAACGCACCATCCAGCGGTTGAACGCATTGCTCGCCATGATGAGCCCGTACTCCAGCTCGGAGAGTTCCGCGCTCGTTTCAGAAACGAGATGTTCCGAGGAGACGATGTTGGTCGGTTGTCGCGCCATGACAGTCGCTTTCAATACGCATAAAGGGGAGTGACCGGAGTGTACGACGACTGCAGGTCGATGTGAGCCTGGCAAAAACGCTTATTGATAAATCGTAGATAATTTATTGATAATGTACGCTATGCAACACGAATGCACGCTGCCGTCGGATGATGGCAGGCAATCCAGCACCCGACACCACCTGAATGCGCATGAGCCAGCCCCGCATTTTCCCGTTTGGCGACACCGCTCTCGTCTGCGAAGCGCCGCCGCCCGCCACGCTCGATTGCCAGCGGCGCGTCTGGGCGGCCGCCCAGGCCGCGCGCGACTGGCCGCATGTGCTGGAAGTGGTGCCGGGCATGAACAACCTGACCATCGTCTTCGATCCGCTCGAAACCGCTAGCGAAGAGCTGGCCGAGCGGCTGCGAGCCGCATGGGACGCGGCCGGCAACGCCACCGCCACCGGCCGCGCGGTCGAAGTCCCGGTGCAGTACGGCGGCGAGTTCGGTCCCGATCTGGCGGTGGTCGCCGGTCACACTGGCCTGTCGACGCGGGAAGTCGTGGAGCGGCACGCGAGCGGGGACTACACCGTGTTCTTCCTCGGCTTCCAGCCTGGTTTCGCCTATATGGGCGGCCTGCACGAATCGCTGCACACGCCGCGCCGCGCGGAGCCACGGCTCGAAGTACCGGCCGGCTCGGTGGGCATCGGCGGGGCGCAGACGGGGCTTTATCCGGCGGTGTCGCCGGGCGGCTGGCAACTGATCGGGCGTACCGATGTGCCGCTCTTCGATCCTGCACGTACGCCGCCCACCCTGCTCCAGCCCGGCGACCAGGTGCGCTTCACGATTGCGGGGATACACGAATGATCGACGTGATCCGCGCGGGCGTACTCACCACGGTCCAGGACCTCGGGCGCCACGGCTACCGGCATCTTGGTATTGCAATGGGCGGCGCGCAGGACCGTCTCTCACTTGAGGTCGGCAATCGTCTGGTCGGCAACCGGCCGGACGCGGCCGGCCTGGAAATCACCTTTGGCCCCGTCGTGCTGCGCTTTCCGCGCGCGACGCGCATCGCCATTACCGGGGCGGACTTCAGCGCGACGCTCGACGGTAAGCCGGTCTATCCGTGGTGGAGCCTGCCGGTCCAGGCCGGGCAGGCACTGAGCTTGCAAGTGGCGAAGCATGGCATGCGCGGTTACGTATCGATTGCGGGCGGTATCGATGTGCTGCCGATGCTCGGCTCGCGCAGTACCGATCTCGCGGCGGGGTTCGGTGGTCTCGGGGGCCGTGCGCTGCGCGACGGCGACCGTCTGCCGGTCGGCGTGCCGTCGGCGCGCAACGGTTCCGGGTTCGAGCCCGACGCGCCTGGGTTCGGCGTGAAAGCGCCCGCCTGGTGCAAGTTCGCGCTCGCCGACGAACCGCTGCGACGCGGCCGGCATCTGGCGGGACAGGCACCGGCGGTAGCGGTCCGTGTGCTGCGTGGCCCTGAGTACGACAGCTTCACCGCGGACGCCCAGCACGCGGTCTGGTCGGATGAATGGCGCGTGACGCCGAACAGCAACCGCATGGGCTACCGGCTGTCCGGTAGCGAACTGAAGCGCACGCGCAATGCCGACCTGCTGTCGCATGCCGTGTTGCCCGGCACGATCCAGGTGCCGCCGAACGGCCAGCCGATCGTCCTGATGAGCGACGCGCAGACCACCGGCGGCTATCCGCGGATCGGCGCGGTGATTCGCGCCGATCTATGGAAACTCGCGCAGGCGAAACTGAACGGCAGCGTGCGCTTCGTCGAGACGACACCCGACGACGCACGCCGCGCACTACTCGACGAACGCACGTATCTGCGGCAGATCGACGCGGCAATCGCAATGCACGAGGAACGCTACCTGCGTCGGACGGCATCCGCGGCGCTACAGGAACTCTAGAGGACGTTATGGAAATCGATCTCAACGCCGATCTCGGCGAAGGCTGTGGCTCCGACGAAGCACTGCTCGACCTCGTCAGCTCGGCCAACATCGCGTGCGGCTGGCACGCGGGCGATGCCAACGCGATGCGCGATTGCGTGCGGTGGGCCGTCGAGAAAGGCGTGTCGATCGGTGCGCATCCGAGTTTCAATGATCCGGAAAACTTCGGCCGCAAGGAAATGCAACTGCCGGCCAGCGAGATCTACGCAGGCGTGCTGTATCAACTGGGCGCGCTATCGGCGATTGCCCAGGCCGAAGGCGGCCGCATCGCGCACGTCAAACCGCACGGCGCGCTCTACAACCAGGCGGCACGCGACCCGAAAATCGCCGATGCGATCGTATCGGCGGTGCACGATTTCGATCCGTCGATGGCGGTGTTCGCGCTCGCCGACAGCGGGCTCGTCGCGGCCGCGCGCGACGCCGGGCTGACCGCGATCGAAGAAGTATTCGCCGACCGCGGCTATCAGGCCGACGGTTCGCTCGTGCCGCGCAAGGAGCCCGGCGCGCTGCTCGACGACGAAGAACTCGTGCTCGCACGCACGCTGTCGATGATCCGCGAGCATCGCGTGCAGGCAATCAACGGGCAGTGGATTGCGCTGAACGCGCAGACGATCTGCCTGCACGGCGACGGCCCGCACGCGCTGGCTTTCGCCCGGCGGATTCGCGCGGCACTCGACGAAGCCGGTATCGACGTGCAGGCGGCTGCGACGGTTCGGGTCTGAGCGTATCCACCGCACCCAACGCATTAACCGCATTAACGAGAGAAGCAGTACCCATGCGGCCGCCAAGAGCCGCAGCATGCAAAAAAGGCGCACGGCACGTCCGTGCACTGGCCCGGGTCGGCTGCGCTAGACAGCCCCGGCAAACACCCGTTTGGAGATCGGAATGCAGACAACAGTCAATTTATGGCCGCTTATCGGCGTGGCCGTCATCATCGTTGGGTTTGTACTGCGCTTTAACCCGATGCTGATCGTCGCGGTCGCATCGATTGTCACGGCGCTCGCCGCACACTTCCCGCCGGACCGGATCCTTGCCGCCATCGGCAGCGGTTTCATCAAGACGCGCAACATCCCGCTCATACTTTTTCTGCCGCTCGCGGTCATCGGGCTGCTCGAGCGGCACGGCCTGCGCGAGCGCGCGCAGGCCTGGATCGGCGGTATCAAGGCGGCTACCGCCGGGCGCCTGCTGATCGTCTATCTGCTCGTGCGCGAGCTGACGGCGGCGGTCGGCCTGACCGGCCTCGGCGGCCATCCGCAGATGGTGCGTCCGCTCGTTGCACCGATGGCCGAAGGCGCCACCGAAACCCGCTTCGGCAAACTCAGCGATGCGGTGCGCTACCGGCTGCGCGCCTACGCCGCAGCCACCGACAACGTCGGGCTGTTCTTCGGCGAAGACATCTTCGTGGCGTTCGGCGCGATCGTGCTGATGGTCACGTTCCTGAAAGAGCTCGGCATCGTCGTCGAGCCACTGCACGTCGCGGTGTGGGGTATTCCAACCGCCATCTGTGCGTTCCTGATTCATGGCTTCCGGTTGATGCTGCTCGATCGCAGGCTCGAGCGCGAACTGCGCGGCAATAACGACGCGACGAACGTAGCAAACGCTTCGACGACGCAACCGGCCACGGGAGACCGCACATGACGATCACCATCAACTATCTGTTCTGGCTGCTCGGGATCGTGTTGCTGGTGGTCGGTGGGATGATCGTCAGCGATCGCGACCACCCGCGCCGCTTCACGGCCGGTGGCTTCTGGATCCTGTATGCGCTGATCTTTTTGGTCGGCGACCGTCTGCCCGCCGAGGTAGTCGGCGTGCTGGTGATTGCAATGGCGCTGATCGCCGGTTTCGGCGGCGTAACCGCGGCCAAACCGAAGGTGCTATCCGGCGAAGCACGCGAGGCCAGCGCGAAACGTCTCGGCAACCGGCTCTTCATCCCCGCGCTGACCATTCCGGTCGTCACAGTCATCATCACGCTCGGTGCGAGCCACTTCGTTTTCGGCGGTGTGCCGCTCGTCGAGCTGAAGAACGTCACGCTGATCGGCTTCGGCATCGGCTGTGTGATCGCGCTCGGCATCGCGTGCTTGATCACACGCGACACGGTCGGCCAGTCGATGAAGGAAACGCGCCGGCTCGTCGACGCGCTGTCGTGGGCCGCGGTACTGCCGCAGATGCTCGGCATGCTCGGCCTCGTGTTCTCGGACGCGGGTGTCGGCAAGGCGGTCGCGCATGTGACGACCGCCTACATCAGCCTCGACTACCGGCTCGTCGCCGTGGCGGTGTACTGCATCGGGATGGCGCTCTTCACGATGGTGATGGGCAACGGCTTCGCGGCGTTTCCTGTGATGACGGGCGGTGTCGGCGTACCGATCCTCGTCAACGTGTTTCACGGCAACCCGGCCGTGATGGTCGCGATCGGCATGTTCTCCGGCTACTGCGGCACGCTGATGACGCCGATGGCCGCGAACTTCAACATGGTGCCCGCCGCGCTGCTCGAACTGCCGGACAAGAACGCGGTCATCAAGGTGCAGATACCGACTGCGTTGAGTCTGCTGGTCGTGAATATCTTCCTGCTTAACTTCCTGATGTTCCGCTGAGTTCCGTTTATATCGCGGTGTGCTCAGTAGGGATCGACGATAAACCCGTGCTGCCGCAACAGCTGCAGCACGCCCTTCGGCCCACCCAGATGCAATGCGCCGATCGCCACGAACACCGGCTTGTTCGATCCGGCGATCAGCAGCATCCGCGCGACGAAGCGTCGATTGCGCTCGTACACGATCTTGTTGTCGATCGACGCAGCCACGCGCGGATCGTGTGCGAGCTTTTCCGACTTCGCGGTTTCCCACGCGGCGATCGCATCCGCATCGCCGACCCGCCATAGACGCAGCAGCGCTTCTACATCCGCGACGTTTTGCGCCGGTGTCTGCGCGAGGTCCTGCGCGAGCATTTCGCGCTGCTGGGCAAGCGAAAGCCCAGTGAACGCGCGCATCTGTTCCGACAGCGTCTCGAGCCCGACGATCTTGCCCTTCGAGCGCAGATAGATGTTTTGCAGTTGCGCCTCGGTACCGTATTCGGTCTGCAGGCCGGCGCTCAGCGAATCGTAGGTTTCGACGAGCAGCGATGCGAGCCACGGCCGCATCTTCTTGATCTCGTCGAGCGCGTCCGGATTGCCGCGCAGTCGCGCTTCGAGCTTGCGCCACAGCGGCTCGGGCAGCAGTCGCGGCAGGCACGGCCGCGAACAGACACCGTAGCGCGACACGTCGTCCTGCGACACGAGCAGGTCGTCCGGCGAGAGTTCGAGCGCGAGTGTCGGCGATGCGGCAAGCGCGCCGAGAATCGGCCGGCGGAACGGTTGATTCGGCGGATAGTCGGCGGGGTCGCCGACGTGCAGCGTGCCGAGCAGATAGATGGTGGTCGTGCCGCGCGTGGCGACATAGAACGGCATGCGGGCGGGCTGGGTGCGCACCCGGCCGCTGGTTGTCGTACCGGCACCCGGCGGTGGCGGATTGAAACCGGGCAGCGTTGCGCGCGGCGGTGTGGGAGGCGCCGGCAACGCGGTGCGTCCGCTTTGTCCCGGCGTATTGGCCGACGCACCGGCTGCATACGCGGAGGCAATCAGAAAACCGGAGAAATACAGGTGTGGCGCGAATGTCGCGTAACCGCAGCTCAACGCAACTGCAAACGCCAGCGCGAGCGTCGCCCGGCGCCGCGTGAAAACGGCGCGGCGGCCGCCCTCACGCAGGCGGCGCGCAGGACGACGCGCCGCCGACGCTTCAGGCATCCGCCTCCCCCACCTCCTCGGCACGGTGACACGACACCTGGCGCCCATCCACTTCGCGCAGCTTCGGTTCTTCGCTGCGGCAGCGGTCAATCGCATACGGGCACCGCTGATGGAACGTGCAACCCGACGGCGGATTGAGCGGCGACGGCATTTCGCCCTGCAGCTTGATCTTGATGCTGCGGTCCGCCTCGAAGATCGACGGCGTGGCCGACATCAGTGCCCGCGTGTACGGATGCCGCGGATGCGCAAAGATCCGCTGCTTGTCACCGAGCTCCGCCACGCCGCCGAAGTACATCACCATCACATCGTCGGCGATGTGTTCGACCACCGACAGGTTGTGCGAGATGAACACGTAGCTGGTCTTGAACTGCTCCTGCAGATCCATGAACAGATTGAGAATCTGCGCCTGGATCGACACGTCGAGCGCGGACACGGGTTCGTCGGCGACGACGATCTGTGGATCGAGGATCATCGCCCGCGCTATCGCGACACGCTGGCGCTGACCGCCCGAAAACATGTGCGGATAGCGCTTCGCGTGTTCCGGGCGCAGGCCGACGGTGCGCATCATCTGCGCGATCCGCTCGGCGCGCTCGGACGGGCTTGCCGGCGTATTGATCGCGAGCGGTTCTCCGAGTGTCTGCTCGACGGTCTTGCGCGGATTCAGCGATGCAAACGGATTCTGGAACACCATCTGCACGCGCCGGCGCAGCGCCGCAACCTTCGCGCGATCGGCACCGGCCACGTCTTCGCCGTCCACGAGCAGGCGGCCTGAAGTGGGCGGCTCGATCATCGTCAGTTGCCGCGCGAGCGTCGATTTGCCGCAGCCGGACTCGCCGACTACGGCCAGCGTCTTGCCGCGTTCGAGCGCAAACGACACGCCGTTCAGCGCCTTCACCGTGCCGCTGCTGAACATGCTGCGGCGCACGTCGTAGTGCTTCGCCAGTTGCTCGGCGACGAGTACGGGACCGCCGTGTTGCGCGTCACGGTGCGCTTCGGGTACTGCATTCATCGTGCGCCTCCGTGTCGAATTGCGTCGGTGGTGAGGTTGAGCGGCTTGATACAGCGAACGAGCATCGCATCGCTGTGGTCGGGCAGCGGCGCGAGCGCCGGTCTTGCCTTCATGCAGTCGTCGACGACGTACTTGCAGCGCGGCGCGAACAGGCAACCGCGCGGCCGGTCGTCGCGCCCCGGCACCATGCCTGGCAGCGCGGCAAGTCGCACGGCCCCTACATTGTGCTCGGGAATTGCCGCGAGCAGCGCCTCCGTGTACGGATGATGCGGCGCGGCGAAGATATCGGGCACGCGGTTCGTCTCGATGACCTCGCCGGCATACATGACCGCGACACGCTGCGCGACTTCGGAAACGACCGCAAGATCGTGCGAAATCAGCACGAGCGCCATGCCGCGCTCCTTCTGCAACTTGACGAGCAGCTCCATGATCTGCGCCTGGATCGTCACGTCGAGTGCAGTGGTCGGTTCGTCGGCAATCAGCAGCTTCGGGTTGCACGCCACCGCCATCGCGATCATGACGCGCTGGTTCATCCCGCCCGACATCTGGTGCGGAAACGAGCCGATGCGGTTCTTCGCATCGGGAATACCGACCTGGTCGAGCAGTTCGAGCGCGCGGCGGTTCAACGTGTCGCCACGCAGTCCTTCGTGCAGCTTCAGTACTTCCTTGATCTGGTAGCCGACGGTGTAGCTGGGGTTCAGGCTCGTCAGTGCGTCCTGGAACACCATCGCGACGTCCTTGCCGATGATCTTGCGGCGCTCTCGCGCGGACGCGTTCAGCAGATCCTTGCCGTCGAACGTGACCTCGTCGGCGCTGACCTTGCCGGGCGCGTCGATGAGGCCCATCAGCGCCATCATCGTGACGCTCTTGCCGGAGCCCGATTCGCCGACTACGCCGACTACTTCACCGGGTGCGACGTCGAGGTTGAGGCGGTCCACTGCGGGCAGGCCGTTGAAGTTAACAGCCAGATTGCGGATGGTCAGTAAGTTGCTCATCTCATGCCATCCGTTTCAGTTTGGGATCGAGTGCGTCGCGCAGCCCGTCGCCGAGCAGATTGATGGCGAGCACCGAGATCAGGATGGAGAGACCCGGCATCGTGACGATCCACCACGCGCTGTCGATGTAGTCGCGCGCGGACGCCAGCATCGCGCCCCACTCCGCCGATGGCGGTTGCACTCCCAGCCCAAGAAAGCCAAGCGCAGCCGCATCGAGAATCGCCGACGAGAAACCCAGCGTGGCCTGCACGATCAACGGTGCGGTGCAGTTCGGCAGCACCTGCGAGAACATCAGCCGCAACGTACCGGCTCCGGCGACGCGCGATGCCGTCACATACTCCTTCTGCAATTCGCCAAGCGCCGACGCGCGCGTGAGACGCACATAGCCGGGTAGCGCGACGATCGCGATCGCGAGCATCGTGTTGACGAGTCCCGGCCCGATGATCGCGACCACCGCGACCGCGAGCAGCAGCGACGGCAGCGCGAGCAGCACGTCCATGATGCGCATGATCGGCGTATCGGCCCAGCGCTGGAAGAACGCGGCGATCAGACCGAGCACGATGCCCGGAATCAACGCGAGCACCACAGAAACAAAGCCGATCCAGAACGACAGACGCGCCCCGTACATCAGGCGCGAGAGGATGTCGCGGCCGGCTTCGTCGGTGCCGAGGATGAACTTCCAGTTACCGCCGTCGAGCCACGCAGGCGGAATCTTCACGAAATCGCGGTACTGCTCGATCGGGCTATGCGGTGAAATGAGCGGCGCGAAGATCGCGACGAAAATCAGCACCAGCACGATCAGGCCCGCGCCGACGGCGCCGCGGTTGCGCGAGAAATTCGCCCAGAAGTCGCGGACGGCCAGCGCTCGACCGCTGGGGGGAGTAACTGCCTGGGGAATTGTATTTTGTAGGTCGGCCATATCTGTTTTCTACCTCGTATGGCGAATGCGTGGGTTTAACACGCCGTACAGCAAATCGACGACGAGGTTCACGACGATCACAAGCGTCGCGATCATCAGGATGCCGCCCTGCACGACCGGATAATCGCGCCGGCCGATCGCATCGATCAGCCATTTACCGATACCGGGCCACGAGAACAGCGTTTCCGTCAGCACCGCACCGGCGAGCAACGTGCCGACCTGCAGGCCGATCACGGTCACGACCGGAATCAGCGCGTTACGCAGCGCATGCACGACGATCACGCGCACCGGCGACAACCCCTTCGCGCGCGCGGTACGGATGTAGTCTTCACGCAGCACTTCGAGCATCGACGAGCGCGTCATGCGGGCGACCACGGCGAGCGGGATCGTACCGAGCACGATTGCCGGCAGGATCAGATGGCTCAGCGCCGACTTGAACGAACCTTCATCGGGGGCGAGCAGCGCATCGATCAGCATGAAGCCGGTAACGTGCGGAATGTCGTACTCGACTGCGATGCGCCCGGACACCGGCGTCCAGCCAAGCTTCGACGAGAAGAACATGATGAGGATCAAACCCCACCAGAAGATCGGCATCGAGTAGCCGGTCAACGCCGTGCCCATCACGCCGTGATCGACGACCGTGCCGCGTCGCAACGCTGCGAACACGCCGGCCGGCAATCCGACGATCAACGCAAACAGCATCGCGCAGATGGACAGTTCGATCGTGGCGGGAAAGCGCGCGAGGAATTCGTCCATCACACTGGTATTCGTGATGATCGAGGTACCGAGGTTGCCACGCAGCGCATGGCCCACATAGTGGATGTACTGCATCGGCAGGGGCTCATCGAGCCCGAGGCGGTGCATCGCGTCGGCGTGCATCGCGGGATCGACTCCACGCTCACCCATCATCACTTCGATGGGGTCGCCCGGAATCAGGTGAATCAGCGCGAACGCCAAGATCGTAATACCGATGAAGGTCGGTATCACCATCCCGATGCGGCGCAAAACAAAGCGGAACATGATTCGTCCCTATGGTCTTGATGAACGGAAAACACAACCGGCGACGAGGGCTTGTGACCCCGGTCGCCGGACCATTTCGACCAGTTTTCTAACCGTGCGAAAAGCTTAACGCGAAAGTCTTACTGCATGCCGACACCGTCGAAACGCAGGTAACCGAGCGGCTCGATGCGCATGTCGATCACCTTCTTGCTGACCGGCTGATACACCGTGGAGTGCGCAATCGCCGAGAACGGCAGTTGCTGCGCGAAGATCTGCTGCGCCTGCGTGTAGATCTTCGTGCGCTCGGCCTGATCGGGCGTCGTGCGGCCCTTCTGCACGAGGTCGTCGAATGGCTTATAGCACCACTTCGAGAAGTTGTTGCCGTTCACCGCTTCGCAACCGAGCAGCGTGCCGAGCCAGTTGTCCGGATCGCCGTTGTCGCCGGTCCAGCCAATCAGCATCGAATCGTCTTCGCCTGCGTGGGCGCGCTTGATGTACTCGCCCCACTCATACGTGACGATCTTCGCGCGCACGCCGATCTTCGCCCAGTCGGCCTGGATCATCTCGGCCATCAGCTTGCCGTTCGGATTGTACGGACGTTGCACCGGCATCGCCCACAGCGTCATGTCGAAACCGTTCGCAAAACCGGCCTTCGCGAGCAACGCCTTCGCCTTGTCGGGATCGTAGGCTGCGCTCTTCAGACTCTTGTCGTAGGACCATTGCGTTGGCGGCAGCGGATTCGTCGCTGGCTGGCCCGCCCCCTGGTACACGGACTCGATGATCGCCTTCTTGTTGATCGCCATGTCGAGCGCCTGACGCACGACGAGGTTATCGACCGGCTTGTGCGATACGTTGTAGGCCAGATAACCGAGGTTGAAGCCCGGTTGCGACGGCATCGCGATGTTCGGCTCCGCCTTCAGCGGCGCGATATCGGCCGGACGCGGGTAGCTCATCACCTGGCATTCGTCGCGCTTCAACTTCTGCACGCGCACGCCGGCATCCGGCGTGATCGAGAAGATCAGCTTCGAGATCTTCACGGCGCCCGGCTTCCAGTAATCCGGATTGCCGTCGAAGCGGATCGTCGCATCCTTCGTATAGCTGCGGAAAATGAACGGGCCCGTGCCTACCGGCTTCTGGTTGATGTCGGCGGCCTTGCCGGCCTTCAGCAGCGAGTCCGCGTATTCAGCAGACAGGATCGATGCGTATTCCATCCCGAGGTTCTGGATGAACGGCGCGTTCACTTCCTTCAGCGTGAAACGGACCGTATACGGATCGATCTTCTCGACGCTCGTGATCAGCTTGTCGAGACCCATGTCGGTGAAGTACGGGAACGATGCCGGGTACGCCTTGCGGAACGGCTGGTTCGGATCGAGCATGCGCTGGAACGAGAACACGACGTCGTCCGCGTTGAATTCGCGGGTGGGCTTGAAGTACGCCGTGGTCTGGAATTTCACGCCATGACGCAGATGGAACGTGTAGGTCTTGCCGTCCGGCGAGATGTCCCACGATTCGGCGAGGCCGGGTTCGACCTTGGTGCCGCCGCGCTCGAATTCGACGAGGCGGTTATAGACGGTAAATGTATTCGCCGTGAAATCGGTGCCGGTGGTGTACTGGCTCGGATCGAAACCCGCAGGGCTGCCTTCTGAGCAGTAGACGAGGGTCTTGTTCGGGATGTCGGCGGCGTTCGCCAGTTGAGCGCCCGCCATCGATGCCGCTGCGGCCGCGACGAGCGTCGTGAGCCGTGCCGCGCGCAACAGTTTGTTTTGCTTCATGTTTCCTCCAGGTTTCGGCGCCGGCCAAAGCCAGCGTAGCGCGATATTACTGAGCTTTACGGGACGCCACAAGCGGACTAAATTCGCAGCGCAGCATGGCGCGAATGCGGTGTGGCGGGTGTTTGCGGAGGTTTTGTGGGTCGGGGCGCGCGATTTTGGGATAGATAATGGCGCCTGGCCGGGCACACGCCCGGCCGTTACTCAGGTACCCAGCCGTTCGCAGATCGATTTCGTCGCGGCCGCGCCGTTCAGCGTGTAGAAATGCAGGCCCGGCGCACCCCCGTCGATCAACCGACGACACAGGTTCGTCACCACATCGAGCCCAAACGCCTTGATCGCATCGCGATCGTCGCCGAAGCTCTCGAGCTGTCGCGCAACCCAGCGCGGCACTTCGGCACCGCACATTTCGGAGAAGCGCATCAACTGCGAAAAATTCGTGATCGGCATGATGCCCGGCACGATCGGCACATCGACGCCGAGCTTGCGCGCATCGTCGACGAAACGGAAGTACGCATCCGGGTTATAGAAGTACTGCGTGATCGCCGAGTTCGCGCCGGCCTTGACCTTGCGCGCGAAATTTTCCAGATCGTGGCGCGGCGAACGCGATTGCGGATGGTACTCGGGATAACCGGCCACTTCGATGAAGAACCAGTCGCCGAACTCGGAGCGGATGAAGCTCACCAGCTCCGACGCATAGCGCAGTTCACCGACTTCGCCCATGCCGGATGGCAGGTCGCCGCGCAGCGCGACGATGTGGCGAATGCCGTGCGAGCGGTACTCGTTGAGAATCGCGCGCAGGTTCTCGCGCGACGAGCCGATGCACGACAGATGCGGCGCCGCCTCGAGACCTTCCTTCGCGATATTGACGACGGTATCGAGCGTGCCTTGTTGCGTCGAGCCGCCGGCGCCAAACGTGACGGACACGAACTTCGGCTTGAGCGCCGCGAGCTGCACACACGTCAGACGCAGCTTGTCGACGCCTTCCTGCGTCTTCGGCGGGAAGAATTCAAATGACAGTTCTAGCGGATTCATGGATGTGGATGCCAGGCAAGAGAAGCGGCGCGTGTCAGATCAGCGAACGATTGCCGAAGATCAGCGCGGACAGCAGCCACGACACGATGCTGTAGAGGATCGAGCCGAAGAACGCGGACCAGAAACCCGACACCTCGAAGCCCTTCAGCAGCGACGCGCACAGCCAGAAGCACAGCGCATTGACGACGAGGATGAAGAGACCGAGCGTGACGATGGTGACCGGGAGCGTCAGCAGGATCAGGATCGGCCGCAGTACCGTGTTGATCAGCCCGAGCACCACGGCGACGATCAGCGCGGTGCCGAAACTCTTGATGTGGATCGACGGTACGAGGTACGTAATGATCAGCAGCGCGAGCGCGTTGATGAGCCAGGTCAGCAGTACGGTCATGTCAAGCTCCTTGGAAGCGCGAAGTCCGGATTGAGCGAAGCGGCCGGATACCGTGTGAGTTGCACGATACCGGCCGCCCTGTCTGCAGCGTCGTGCGACGCCCGCGGCTTGATTGCCCGCCGCGGGCGCCGGCACGATGTCGTAGCGCTATTAGTAACGATAGTGATTCGGCTTGAACGGACCGTCTTTGTCGACACCGATATAGCCGGCCTGCGTGTCGGACAGCACGGTGAGGTTCGCACCGATGCGCGCCAGATGCAGACGCGCCACCTTCTCGTCGAGCTGCTTCGGCAGTACGTACACCTTGTTCTCGTACTTGTTGCCTTCGGTGAACAGTTCGATCTGCGCGAGCGTCTGGTTCGTGAACGAATTCGACATCACGAACGAAGGATGGCCCGTTGCGCAACCGAGATTCACGAGGCGGCCTTCAGCGAGCAGGATCACGCGCTTGCCGTCCGGGAAGATGATGTGGTCGACTTGCGGCTTGATGTTGTCCCACGTGTACTGGCGCGTCGACGCAATGTCGATTTCCGAATCGAAGTGGCCGATGTTGCAGACGATCGCGTTGTTGCGCATCGCCTTCAGATGGTCATGGCCGATCACGTGGAAGTTGCCGGTTGCCGTGACGAAGATGTCGGCCTTGTCGGCCGCATATTCCATCGTGACCACGCGGTAGCCTTCCATCGCCGCCTGCAATGCGCAGATCGGATCGATTTCCGTCACCCACACCGTCGCACCGAGGCCACGCAGCGACTGCGCACAGCCCTTGCCCACATCGCCGTAACCAGCGATGACCGCGATCTTGCCGGCGATCATCACGTCGGTGGCGCGTTTGATCCCGTCGACGAGCGACTCGCGGCAGCCGTACAGGTTGTCGAACTTCGACTTCGTGACCGAATCGTTGACGTTGATGGCCGGGAACGGCAGACGCCCTTCCTTTTCCATCTGATACAGGCGGTGCACGCCGGTCGTCGTTTCTTCGGTAACGCCCTTGATGTGCGCGAGGCGCGTCGAGTACCAGGTCGGATCGGCTTCGAGGTGGCTCGCGATCGACTTGTACAGCGCAACTTCTTCTTCGTTGGTCGGCTTGGAGATGACCGAGCGGTCCTTCTCGGCCTTCGAACCGAGGATGAGCAGCAACGTGGCGTCGCCGCCGTCGTCGAGGATCATGTTGGCGAATTCGCCGTTCGGCCATTCGAAGATGCGGTGCGAGAACTCCCAGTATTCGTCGAGCGATTCGCCCTTGTACGCGAATACCGGCGTGCCGGTCTTCGCGATTGCGGCGGCGGCGTGATCCTGGGTCGAGAAGATGTTGCACGACGCCCAGCGGACATCGGCACCGAGCGCTTTCAGCGTCTCGATCAGCACACCGGTCTGGATCGTCATGTGCAGCGAACCGGCTACACGTGCGCCCTTCAGCGGCTGCTGGACCTTGTACTCCTCACGGATCTGCACGAGGCCCGGCATTTCCGTTTCGGCGATGTTGAGTTCCTTGCGGCCCCAGTCGGCTAGCGACAGGTCGGCAACGGCGAAATCTTGAGTACTTGCGGAATCGTAGACTGCGGCGTTCATCACGCCCTCCTTTCTAAAAATGACTAGAAATTTGACGTGAGCGCCGTTCGATGCGGTGGTTTGCGAAGCGCTACGTGCACTCTTCAAGCCGTCCGATTGAAAGCCTCCAAGCCTGGCGGGGTGAACCCGTCGCAACGCTCCTCGAAGGCGAACCGCGATTGTAGCAAATCGCGATGACGGCGTTGGGTGGGTTTTTTCTGGTTTTTCTGGTTCTGGTTACGACAGCCGCTAGACAGGCAGGAAGCCGAGCAGCGGTGCGATCAGCACCATCACGACGCCGGCGATCATCATCGTCAGGCTCGCGACGACACCTTCCTCACCGCCCAGCTCGCGTGCCTTCGCGGTGCCGACGCCGTGCGCGGCCGCTCCGAACAACGCGCCGCGCGCGAGCCGCGTGCGCAGCGGCACGAGCGCCAGCACGAGTTCGCCGAACAGCATCCCGACGATGCCAGTCGCGATCACGAACAGCGCGGTCAGTTCGCGCGGCGCGTGGATCTTGTCGGACACGGCGAGCGCGAACGGCGTGGAGATCGAGCGTGTCATCAGGCTGCGTTGCAGGTCCGGCGACAGATGCAGCAATCTCGCCAGCAACAGCGAGCCGCCAACTGCCACCACGATACCGGCCGTCACGCCGACGGCGAGCGAGATCCAGTGGCGCTTCAGCAGTTCGCGATATTCGTAGATCGGCACGGCAAACGCGACCGTTGCGGGCCCAAGCAGCCACATCAGACAGCGTGTGTCGCGGAAGTACACCGGATACGGGATGTGCGCGATCAGAACAATCGCGGCCAGCACGGCCGGCACGGCGACGAGCGGCGTCAGCCAGGGCGAGCGGTAGCGCGCGTACAGGGCCTTCGAGACGAAGTAGAGCGCGATCGTCAACACCAAACAGCCGGCCGCGATCAGACGTGAAGCGCCGTCGGCGAACAGGGAAGTATAGAGCGCGCTCATGGCCGTCTCAGGCACGCGCCAGGTGGCGCGCCAGCCGCACGCGCCGCAACGCGACACGGCGCTCGAGCTTCGCAGCCTGCTCGACGGCCAATGCGACTGCGAACATCACCATCAGCGTCCCACCGACAACCACCAGCGCGAGTCGCCAGCCATCCTCGCGAAACAGCCCGCCGTACTGCACGACCGCGACCGCCGCCGGAATAAAGAACAGCAGCATGTCGGACAGCAGCCAGTCGGCGCCGGCCTTGACCCAGCGCGTCGTCACACCGCCGCAGGACAGCAGCGCGAGCAGGACGACGAGGCCGACCACGCCGCCGGGCACCGGCAGGTCGAGCATGCGCACGACGAAATCGGCCGCGAGCCACAGACCCGCCAGCGCAGCGCTTTGCAGCGCAATCCGCACAATCCGGACGATTCGCAGCACGCCGGCGACGCGACTGTGCTCGACGGCGCGCAACAGCGGCAGCAAGTAGGCAACGGCGCGGGAGATCATGGAAAACCCTTAGTATTTTTGACGTAACTGAGTATAAGGAGCGCCCCGCCATAAATATAATGACTTAGAATCATCAACATCATTCCGAATTGGAATTCTCCGGTATCGAGGGCCTTCAGCCATGGAACTGCGCGCGCTCCGTTATTTCGTCGAAGTCGTCCGCCAGCAAAGCTTCACCGTGGCGGCCGAGCAGATGTTCGTCACCCAGCCGACCATCAGCAAGATGGTGAAGTCGCTGGAAGACGAGATCGGTTCGCCGCTGCTGCTGCGCGACGGCCGCCAGATGATGCTCACCGATGCCGGGCGCATCGTGTTCCAGCGCGGTCAGGAAGTGCTGGCCGCGCACGCGCAATTGCAGGCGGAACTCGACGATCTGGACAAACTCGGCCGCGGCCAACTGACCATTGGCATCCCGCCGATGGGCGGCTCGCTGTTCACGCCGACCATCGCGGCGTTCCGCCAGCGCTATCCGAAGGTCGAACTGAAGCTCTTCGAGCAGGGTGCGCGCGGCATCGAAGCCGCGTTGATTGCCGGCGAGCTCGAACTGGGCGGCGTGCTACAGCCCGTCGATCCGCAAGCGCTCGACGTGCTACCGATGACACGCCAGCTACTGTGGCTCGTCGCACGCCGCGGCTCGCGCTGGGACGGCGCGCAGCAGGTGCCGCTCGGCGATCTGGCCAGCGAACCGTTCGTGTTCTACGGCGAAAGTCTCGCGCTCAACGATGTCGTGCTGAATGCGTGCCGCACGGCCGGCTTTGCACCGATCATCGTGGGCCGCAGCGGGCATTGGGATTTCATGGCGGCGCTCGTGCAGGCTGGCGTCGGCATCGCGTTGCTGCCGGCGCCGTATTGCCGGCGGCTCGATGCGGCGCAGTTCACGTGTCTGCCGGTCGTCGAACCGGAGATTCCGTGGGAGATGGCGATCGGCTGGCGCCGCAACGGCTATCTGTCGCATGCCGCGCGCGCGTGGCTCGATGTTGCGCGCGAAACGCTGCCGAGCCAGGCCGGCGACGAGTTTATGCATACGCCGGTGTAACGGCGGCCGGCCGGAGCGCGAGACGGCTCGCGCGGCCGGCCAGCCCGTTCGAAATCAGCGCGGCTTGTTCGCTGCGCTTTCCGCCTCGGCACGCAGACGCGCTTCCTGCGCCTGCAGCTCAGGAGTGAGTTCGGCGCCGAAATCCGCGGCTTCGAACAGCGGGCGGATTTCGATCTCGGAATCGCTTTCCATCGGGTTCGGGCAGCGCTTGACCCATTCGACGGCTTCCTCCATCGACTTGACCTGCCACAGCCAGAAGCCGGCGACGAGTTCCTTCGTCTCCGCAAACGGCCCATCGACGACAGTCCGCCCGCTGCCCGAAAACTGCACGCGCTTGCCGCGCGAGCTTGGGTGCAGCCCCTCGCCCGCCTGCATCACGCCCGCCTTGACGAGTTCTTCGTTGAAGTTGCCCATTGCGGTCAACAACTCCGTGCTGGGCATCTTGCCGGCTTCCGATTCGCTGCTTGCTTTTACCATCACCATGACACGCATCGTCTTCTCCTTGAGTGGGTAGTGGGAACCGTTCGGCTCGAAGAGGCTACACGAGTCAGGCGGTTCTACCACTACGACGAACGGAAATCTCCGGAATCGACAGCGCCTCTGGAAATTCTTCGAGATCGTCGGGATTGGCCCACAAATCCACATTTGTATGCCAGTATCGAGCGCATGGAACTCCGTAACGTCCCGATCAGATCTCATCATCACGGCCGCAGCTCATTGCGCCGTGGTTCGTTACGTCCATAGCACGGAACCCGGGACTTCACGAGTCCCCTCCATGCACCAACGACCAGGGCGCCCACGGCGCCCTTTTTTATTGTCTACAAGGAGTCCAGCATGACCATGATTCGCGGAACCCGTTTCGTCGTCGGTACTGAAGCCGCGCAAATCCGTACGCTCGAAAACCGCTTCAGGAGCTATCTTCATTGACGCGGGCGCCGAAGAAGCCATCGTGCCCGCGCTGTGGTCGCAAGACACGTTCATCGAGAAGGCCGGCGACAGTGAAATCATCAGCCAGATGTGGACGTTTCCCGACAAGAAGGGGCGCCCCTGTTGTCTGATTCCCGAGGCGACCGCTCTCTTCCAGGAGCAGTGCAACTCATTGCTCGGACGGCGGCGGGAACGCATGCTGTTTTATATCGCGCGATGCTATCGGTACGAGCGACCGCAAGCCGGTCGATACCGCGAGTTCTCGCAACTGGGATTCGAATATCTTTGCCCGAACCCGCAACAGGCGGCTGTGCGCAGCCAGGCCATCGCCGCGGGATTTTTCGATTCGCTGGGGCTGCGCTATGCCGTCGATGACGCTGCTCGCAGAGGGCTTAGCTACTACCTAGACGGTCGTGGGTTCGAGATGCGCTGCACGGAACTCGGTGCCCAGCAGCAGGTGGCGGGCGGCGGAGCGTATCGCGAGGGAGCCGGGTTTGGTATCGGTGCCGAACGGTTGTTGCTGGCGATGACGGCGCAGGGAATCGATAGCCTGTCGCCGTAGTATTGCCGGGCCTGGCCCTGTTCTTCCATGTAGAGACGCAGTGGCGATCAAAGGTACGTTGCAAGCAGCGTCACCACGATCGCCGCTGCGGCCGGCGCCAGCAGTGCGCGCCATATCGGCGCTCGTCGTGGCGCGCGGATCGAGGCCGGCAGCGGCTTGCGCCCGGTAAGCATCGGGCGCAGCAGATTGTTTCCCTTCGCGACGGCGTAAAGGACGATCGCGGCCACGTGCAGCGCAACCGCTGCAATCAGCACGTACCATCCCATCGCGTGTAGCGTCGAAATCGCGTTGGCGATTGACGCGGGAACCCATGCGCTTAGCGGGCCTTCGTCGGCGACTTCGTTGTAGACATAGATGCCACTCAACGTTTCGACGAATAGCAGCGCGAGAAGCAGCAGCACCATCCAGCCGCCTGCTGCATTGTGGCCAACCTGCAGGTCGGCCTCACGACGAAAGATATGGCGAAGATGAGCCCATGCAGCAGCAGGCGAAGCGACGAAACTACGAAACCGCGCGGTCTCGCTGCCGAAGCAGCCCCATAGCAACCGGAATAACACGAGCGCGAACAACGTCTCGCCGATGCGCACATGCCAGTCGATCCAGTTGAAGCGCTCGGTTATATAGGCGCCGGCTACGAGCAGGACAGTTAGCCAGTGGAAGAGGCGTATGGGGAGGTCCCAGACCTGTACGGGGCGGTTGTTGTCGTTCGTGGGCGAAGCTGGTTGTCGTTCAGTGTTCATCGCTTGACCTCTCCGTACGCCGGTGTGGACCGGAATGCAGCGCATCACGACAGACGTGCCTAAGCATGCGGTGACTGCGAATGCAACGAGGCTGTCGCATTGCGACAGCCTTGGTCATGATAAGTCAGGCGTTAGAGCGATGCGCTCTGGAGACAGAAATCAGCGAAGTCAGGTCTTTCAACGCATGCGTTCAAATCTCAAGCCACGACGTACTGGAACTAGCGTTAGATACGATCGAAGCCGCCTTCGGTAGGGGAAATGATTCAAACTGGCGCACTGCGTCCCCTGCCGAACGAACTGCGCACTGCTCGTGTGAATCTGAAGGAGCTACGTCATGACTAAAGCACAACCGAAACATGTGCGCGCCGATGAATTCAACCCGGTTCCACACACAAACGATGACACCGCGCGCTTGCTCAGCAAGCCGGCCGTCAAAGCCGCATACGACGCGTTGGGTGGTGAGTATTCGGCCCTGCGTGAAATTCTGTTGGCCCGTCGCGACGCAGGATTGACGCAAGTGAAAATTGCGAAGCGCTGTGATCGCGACAACGAGGTATGAAACTGGCGGCGACCCGCGAGACGAACGCCGCTAGCTTTTCGAGCAAGCTGAGCGGCAAAAAGACAAAGCACTAACCCCGCCCGACAGCACGCGCAAACCTGCACCGCCGGGCCAGGCAATAGCGAATAAAACCGCCCTAGCGCAAACCACCACCCGCAAGAAGCTGTTCCCCCGTCAACCACCGGGCATCATCCGACGCAAGAAACACTGCAACCGCAGCGATATCGTCGGGCTGACCAACACGCCCAAGCGGCGTCTGGCTGACAAGCCCCGTTTCCATCTCCGAACCGATGAACCCGGCACCGCGCGCGCCTTCGGTGTTCACCATGCCCGGGTTCAACGCGTTGACACGGATCTTCTTCGGTCCGAGTTCCTTCGCGAGCACACCGGTGATTGCATCGACGGCACCTTTGGTCGCGGTGTACACAGCGCTTCCCGGCGGCGTGAGACGGCTCACCACTGAACCGATATTGATCACGCTCGCACCTTCGCCGAGATGTTTTGCGGCAGCCTGAGTCGTGAGCAACAACCCCAGCACGTTCACATTGAACTGCTTGTGAAAGTGGTCTTCGGTAATCTCTTCGAGCGGCGAAAACTCATACACGCCCGAGTTGTTGACGAGGATGTCGAGACGGTCGTAAGTGTTGATAGCTGCATCGATGATGCCTTTTGCGTCCGCGGCCTTCGACACGTCACCGCGCACGGCAATCGCCTTACCGCCTGCCGCGGTAATGGTCTGGACAACCGCGTCCGCACCTTCCCTGCTCGACGCATAATTGACGACAACCGACGCGCCTTCCGCCGCGAGTGCAACTGCAATGCCAGCGCCAATACCTTTCGATGCGCCTGTTACAACGGCTACTTTGCCAGTGAGCTTGCCCATGATCGCTTCCTTTGAGTTTCGATGGTTCGATGTGCTGGTGCACCGCCGGGACGTTGCCCCGGTCTGTGAGCGGTGCGACTGGAGCCACTCTACTCAGCGAAACGCGTGGGATAAATGTGTCCATTGCGAATACATTTGCCACAATTTCCGAACAGTGCAATCCAGTCGGCTCGGACGCCGCAAAAGAAAAAGCCTTCTCTACCCGCCGCGAAGCAAGCAGAGAAGGCTGAAGCACATCTCTTCAAGAAACCAACACCACCGGGCATGTTCGCCCGGGCGTCACACCATCGCTTAAAACCGGTGGGTCATACCCACAATCGCCGCCACCTGATGATTCGTCGACGAGTACGACGATCCGCTGAAGTCCGCCACCGCCTTCTTGCCCGTCGAATCGACGCCCGAAGCGGTTTCGTAGAAACCGATCGCGTAGAGCGAGGTGCGCTTCGACAGCGAATAGATGGTGCCGAGGTTGACCTGGTTGTAGCTGGCGCTACCGACGTTGTCCGCGCCGCCGTTATGCGTATAGATGTACGCGCCGGCCAATGTCAGAGCAGGCGTCAACTGATACTTCAGGTTCAGTTCGCCAGAATTGAACGTCGCTGTTCCACCGTTGTATTTGGTGCCGTAGCTGCCCACTGCATTGACCGCACCGAGATTCTGGAACTGCGTATTCGAGTACAGCACGGCGATCGTCGCCGAGCCGAGCACATACGAACCGCCGGCCGTGATGATCTGCTGCGAACCCGCCGACGCGTACCCGCCGTAAATACGGCTCGGCATGTTGTTGTTCGCGCCCGTGGCCGACGATGTCGGCGACGACGAGTTGCCCTGATCGCCGAACGTCGCGTAGTACGGGTTCTTGGTGAACATGTAGCTCGCACCGAGCCGCAGCGGGCCGTTCAGATACGAAACCGCGCCGTCGATAACCTCGTTCTTCGTGAACTGCCCTGCCTGACCACCGAGGCTGTACAACAGGCCAACCGACAAACCGTGGAAGCTCGGGCTCTGATACTTGATCGAGTTCTGCACGCGGTTCGACGTATCGACGTTATCGACGTCGCCGGCGCGCGTTCCGTAGCCCAGGCCCGATGCGGCCCAATCGGCGCCAGACGCGAAGGTGGCAGTGGCATCGTTACTGGCGGAATACTGGCGCCCGGCCGTCACCGTACCGTAGGTGTCGCTCTTCAGGCCGACGAACGCCTTCCGTCCGAACTCGAGGCCGCCCTGGCTCAAGCCACCCGTGCCGAGGGTATAGCCGTTTTCCAGATCGAAGACCGCCTTCAATCCGCCGCCCAGGTCCTCAGTACCCAACACACCCCAGCGCGACGAAGTGGCGCTGGACAGCCCGACGAGCTGTCCGCCCTTGACGTTGTTGTTGAACAGAATGCCGCCGTCGGCGACACCGTACAGCGTCACGCTGCTCTGCGCGTGAGCGACGCCCGCAAATGCGCCTATCGCCATGAAGGCGACCGTGGTCTTTTGAATTTTCATCGCAGCCTTTTTCGTTCTCTAAAAGAGGATTTAACCTTGTTGATAAGATCTCTAAACCGTGTACCGCTTGATTGCTTTATTATTTAATTGCTATTCGATTAATTTGAAGAATCGTCTGATCAAAATAATCTGCGGGCCCAAACGTCCGGCATGCCGGTAGCCTGACCAGGGGCGGGGAAATCGCCTCTGGTGCCCTGCGGAGAGGACTATCCGGAGCTTCTGGACGCGCGGCCAGACGAACCATAGAGAGGCCCGGTTTCATTTCTGTGACGGTGAATCGACTTTTATTTTGTCCGAAATATTTGGTCAGAATGCGTGTTATCCGGACAACAGATTTATTGAAATCCTTTAAATCCACTTGCGTTTCAAGTAGAGGCCGGCACGAGATGACGCGCCATAAGGACACAACCCGCCGTCACGCATCGCGACGGCGGGTCATGGGGTCCTGCAATTGCTATCTGCCGCATTGAGGAATTTGCGGTCTGTACTTCACAACTCGCGTGCTCAGGCCGTCACGCCCTCCGCTGCCGGCTCGCCCACGCGTCGCGCGGCCGCGATGAACTCCGCCGCGCGCTCGCCGATCATCACGGTCGGCGCATTCGTATTGCCGCCGATCAGCGTCGGCATCACCGACGCGTCGACGATCCGCAACCCCGACACACCGCGCACCCGCAGCTTCAGATCGACCACTGACCTTTCGTCAGGACCCATCCGGCAGGTCGCGACCGGGTGATAGATCGTGTCGGCACGCTCGGCGATGGTCTGGCGCAGATCCGCGTCGTTCTGGTCCGCGCTCGTGTACAGCTCCTTGCCTCCCGACAGCGCGAGCGACGGCGCATCGAGAATCCGCCGCGCGATATGTGCGCCTTCGACGAGCAGGTCGAGATCGCGCGAATCGCTCAGAAAACGCGGATCGATCAGCGGTGCGACGCGCGCATCGGCACTCGCAAGCGTGACGGTGCCGCGGCTCTTCGGTCGCAGCACGCAGGTGTGCAACGAATAGCCGTGACCCCAATGCATGTGACGGTTGTGATCGTCGACGAGCGCCGCGCAGAAGTGCAGTTGCAGGTCGGGCCGGTCGAGCGTCGGGCGGCTCTTCAGGAAACCGCCCGCTTCCGCCACGTTGCTCGACAACATGCCGCGACCGTGGCGCGTGAACGTGACGAACTGCGGCAGCATGCGCGCGATGCCGCGCAGCGAGAAACCGGTCGGCTCGATCGAGCGCACGCGTTTGTTGATCGTGAAGTCGATGTGATCGATGAGGTTCTGTCCGACTTCCGGTGCATCGTGCAGAACCGGTATGCCGAGCGCCTGCAGATGCTGCGCCGGACCGATGCCCGAGCACATCAGCAGTTGCGGCGAATTGAACGCGCCGCTCGCGAGCACGACTTCCGCGCGCGCTTCGAGTGTTTCGGTACGGCCGCCGCGCACCACTTCCACGCCGCTTGCGCGCTTGCCGTTAAACGTCACGCGCAGCACGGTGGCATCGGCGATCAGATGCAGGTTCTGTCGCGGACGATCGTAAATGTAAGCGCGCGCCACGCTACAGCGACGACCGTCGCGCTGCGTCACCTGATAGAAACCGATGCCCTCCTGATCGAGCCCATTAAAGTCGTTATTCGGCCGATGCCCTGCTTCGAGCGCGGCCTGCACGAAGCGCTGCGAGAAAGGATTGCGAAAGCGCAGGTCGCTGACCGTCAACGGCCCGTCCGCGCCGTGCCACGCATCGGCGCCGCGCTCGTTGCCCTCGGCGCGGCGAAAGTACGGCAGCACATCGGGCCAGCCCCAACCGTCGCAGCCGAGCTGCGCCCATTCGTCGTAGTCGAGCGGATGGCCGCGCGTGTAGATCATCGCGTTGATCGCACTCGATCCGCCGAAGCCGCGACCGCGCGGCTGATAACCGCGCCGCCCGGCCAGACCCGGTTGCGGTTCGGTTTCGTAACCGTAGTTGGTCTTCAGCTTGAACGGCACGACGGCGGCCACGCCGGTCGGCATGTTGACGAACATGTTGCGGTCGGTATGCGGACCTGCCTCGATCAGCGCGATCGTTGCATCGGGGCAGCTGTCCGCGAGGCGGCTGGCAAGCGAGCAGCCGCCCGATCCAGCGCCGACGATGATGTAGTCGTATTGCATCCCTGTCTCCGTCTATTAGCCACTTGAGCCTGCAACATCGGCGCCCACATTGCCCGCGCGGTATGTTGCGTGCACACTTGTCTACGTGCGTCTCATGCCGCATTGTAGGGAGCGCGACGGCGTGCGCGGCGCCCGACGTCAGAGCGATCCCTCTAAACGGATCGCATCCCGTCCCCCTATGATGAAAGATGCTGCCCGCGCCCCCGCTTGCGCCGCGCCGTCGTTCAAACACCACGCGCCACAGGCAGGCTTTGCACGACAGGGCGCCGCACCCAGCGGTAAAACGACGCTTCGCGACAGACGATCCGGCACGCACCGGTGAACGGAGACAGTAGATGGAATGGCACGCCCCCGGCAAAACGCACGACGTGACGAATCAGGTCCCGCCGCTCGCCGACTACAACCTGTTCGCCACCGACCCGGCGCTCGCGGCCGCTGTCGAACGCGAAGGGGCGGCGTGGCATCGCGATGCGTTGCTGCGCGACGGCGCCCAACTCGGCACGCCCGACGTCATTGCGCTCGCAGCGCTCGCCAACCGGCATGAACCCGAACTCTTCACGCATAGCCCGCGCGGCGAACGCATCGACGCGCTCGAATTCCATCCCGCGTGGCACTCGCTAGTCGCGTTGCTGCGCCGCGAAGGTCTGCACGCGCTACCGTTTTCCGATCCGCGGCCCGGCGCGATGGCCGCGCGCTGCGCCGGTTACTTCCTGCACGGGCAGCTCGAATCGGGTTCGCTGTGCCCACTGACGATGACCTTCGCGAGCATCCCGGTGCTGCAACGCGAACCTGCGCTATTCGACACGCTGCGCGACAAGCTCTATGCACGCGAACACGATCCGCGCGACGTACCGCTCGCGCAGAAAAAGTCCGCGATGATCGGCATGGGCATGACCGAGAAACAGGGCGGCTCCGATGTGCGCAGCAACCAGACGCACGCGTTCGCCACGGACGGTGGCGGCGGGCGCGGAGCTGCCTATCGCCTGGTCGGCCACAAGTGGTTTTTCTCGGCGCCGCAATGCGACGCGCATCTGGTGCTCGCGCGCACCGACGACCACGAAGGGCTGTCGTGCTTCTTCGTGCCGCGCTTCGCGCCGGACGGCAGCAAGAACGCGGTGCAGGTTCAGCGCCTGAAGGACAAGCTCGGCAACCGCTCGAATGCGAGCAGCGAAGTCGAGTTTCTCGATGCGTATGGCGTGCTGATCGGCGACGAAGGCCGCGGCGTGCCGACCATCATCGAGATGGCGAATTACACGCGGCTCGATTGCGTGATCGGCAGCGCGGCGCTGATGCGCGCCGCGCTCGTGCAGGCCGTGCATCACGCACGGCATCGCAGTGCCTTCGGCAAGAATCTCGCCGATCAACCGCTGATGCGCAACGTACTCGCCGATCTCGCGCTGGAATCGGAGGCCGCGACCGTGCTGTTCATGCGACTCGCGCGTGCATTCGAAGACACCGCAAACCTTCCCGAAGAACGCGCCTGGCGACGCATCGTTACGCCAGCCGCGAAGTACTGGGTGTGCAAACGCACGCTCGAATTCACCGGCGAAGCGATGGAAGTGTGGGGTGGCAACGGGTACGTCGAAGAAGGCCCGATGGCGCGCTTTTATCGCGAGGCACCGGTTAATTCGATCTGGGAAGGCTCCGGCAACGTGATGTGCCTCGATGTACTGCGCGCGATGGAACGCGAGCCCGACGCCGCGCACGCGCTACTCGCCGCGTGGCGTGCCGATGCCCACGCGCATCCCGCGCTCGGTGCAGCCGTTGAGCGGCTGCTCGCAACGCTCACCTCGGCGCCCGAGACACGCGAAGCATCCGCGCGCCGCATCGCGCAACAGATCGTGCTCGTCGCGCAGGCCACGCTGCTGCTCAAACACGCGCCGTCGTATGTAGCCGATGCATTCATCGCAACGCGGCTCGCCGACGGCTGCGGTGACAGCGGTCGCGTGTACGGCACGCTGCCTGCAACACTCGATCATGCGGCGATCGTCGCGCGCGCGTTTCCGGCCTGATGCAGTCAACGCAAACGAAGCAGACCTTCAAGCATCACGCCGCAAGTACAACGCGACGACACGCGATCACCGTCGAGATCGACATTCGAACCACGGAGAGCATATGAAGAACGATTTGCCGGACATCGCAGCGCTCGACGCATTACTGGGCGAGCAACGCCAGGCGTATCTGCGCGAGCCGTATCCGTCGTGGCAAACGCGTGCCGGGCATCTGAAGGCATTGCGCGCGATGCTGCTCGACAATCGCGACGCACTCGCCGATGCGATGAATGCCGACTTCGGTAATCGTTCGAAAGGCGAAATACTGCTCGCGGAATTCTTCATCGCGAAGGAAGAGATCGATGCCGCGCTGAAGCACGGCAAGGGCTGGATGCGACCGCAGCGGCGCAGCACCAATAAATGGCTGATGCCGGCGCGTGCGCGCGTGGTACCGCAACCGCTTGGTGTAGTCGGCATCATCGTGCCGTGGAATTATCCGGTGTTGCTGGCTGCGGGACCGCTAATCAGCGCGCTGACAGCAGGCAACCGCGCGATGATCAAGATGTCGGAACTGACACCGCGCACCTCCGCGCTGTTCGAACAATTGATTGCGAAGACTTTTTCGCGCGACCACGTCGCAGTCGTGAATGGCGATGCGCAGGTCGCGGCTGCGTTCAGCTCGCTGCCGTTCGATCACCTGCTGTTCACCGGGTCCACGAAGGTGGGTCACGATGTGATGCGCGCCGCCGCCGAACATCTGACGCCGGTCACGCTCGAACTAGGCGGGAAATCACCGGCGATCATCGGGCCACATGCGCGCTTCGACTATGCGGTGGACAGTCTGCTGGGCGGGAAGACGCTCAATGCTGGACAAACCTGCATCGCCCCCGATTACGTGCTGGTGCCGCGCGGCAAGGAACAGGCGTTCATCGAACGTGCGCGCACGCGGATCGCGAAGATGTATCCGGACTTCGCGCATAACGGCGACTACACGTCGATCATCTCCGATCGTCACTACGCGCGCTTGCAGCGACTTGCCGATGAAGCCGTCGAAGCCGGTGCGCATGTGCATCCGTTGACCAGTGCGCCTGCCGATCCGGCGACGCGACGTTTTCCGCCGACGGTACTGACCAACGCACCCGATCACGTCACCGTGATGCAGGAAGAGATTTTCGGGCCGTTGCTACCGGTTATTCCGTATGACACGCTCGACGATGCGATCGCGTGGATCAACGCACGGCCGCGGCCGCTGGCGCTGTATCTGTATGACGACGATCGCGCCACCGTCGAGCGCGTGACGCGCGAGACGATTGCGGGCGGGATGGCGATCAATGAAACGCTGATGCATATCGCGTGTGAGAGCTTGCCGTTCGGTGGGGTTGGGGCGAGCGGGATGGGGGCTTATCACGGGTACGAAGGGTTTGCGACGTTTTCGCAGATGAAACCTGTGCTGGCGCAGGCACGATTCAATGCGCGCGGATTGATCGCGCCGCCCTACGGCAAACGGTTTCATGCGTTGCTGCGGGTGATGATGAAGTTCTAGGAGTGTTTGCCTCGGCCGGGGGTTGTTGCGGGAGGTTCGCTACGATGCCGTTCTACGCGCGATATTCAGATGCCGTAACATTCGCCAACGAGCCGAGGAATGAGGAAAGAAGTAATGAGCAAGAAGGTAGCGTTGGTTACAGGCGCGGGACATCGGACGGGAAAGGAGATTGCAAAGTACCTTTGCCAGAACGGCTACGAAACGGCGATTCACTTCAATACCTCTCGCGAAGACGCCGAATCGACGGTGAACGAGATCGTTGCCGCGGGCGGTCGCGCATTCGCGCTTCAAGCGGATCTGGCCGAAGAATCCAGTATCGAAAAACTGATCGGTGACGTGTATGAGAATGCCGGGCAGCTCGATCTGCTGGTGAATAACGCGTCGGTATTCTGGCAGGAACACTTCCCGGACTTCGCCACTCAAGATCTGGATCTCGCGTGGAAGGTCAATTGTCGAGCGCCGATTCTGCTCACCCGCGCTTTCTACCGCAGAGCGAAAGATGCCGGGACCACCGGCGTCGTTGTGAATGTCGTGGACCAGAAGGTGAAGGACAACTTCAACCGCGATCACTTCAGCTATACCGTTGCAAAGACCGCGATCGGAAATCTCACCCAGATGCTGGCAATTTCCGCGGAACCGGTTCTGCGAATCAACGCTGTGTTCCCCGGTTTGATGCTTCGCAGCGACAACCAGACCGACGCGGATTTCGAATATGCAAGTCGTACCGCGAATCTCCTGGGCCAGGCTGCAACCCCGCGAGATCTGGCCAGCGCGATTCTTTTACTCACAGCGCCTAGCTTCACTGGAACCGATTTTGTCGTCGACGCCGGGCAGAATCTGATTCCCGTCACCCAGGACGTGATTTACTCGCATCGTTCACCGGGGAACGGTGGAGTGTGACCCGATGTTCAAGGGTGCCGGAACATCGGCGCTAGTCGGCGAATCATCCGCACCGCTCTCCAGCCGGTGCAACCACCCGAGCAATTCCGCCACCGCCACGTAAAGCTCCGGCGGAATCCTCGCATCGAGATCCACCTGCATCAACAACGACACCATTTCCGGCGCTTCGTGCACATACAGGCCCGCTTCCTTCGCGCGCTGCACGATCATCTCCGCGACCAGTCCATAGCCCTTCGCCACGACACGCGGCGCAGCATCTCCGCTCTGCGCGTCGTAGCTCAGCGCGGCTGCGCTCTTGCGGCGGACACGGCTCATCACATGTCCCAGTCGAATTCGTCGGCGTGCGACAGCGGCATCTCGGGCTGCGCCGCGTAGACCGGGCGTGCCGCATCGCTAACAGCCGCCGCCGAACGCGCATACGCCGTAGCCGCAGCTTGCGGCGTCACCCTTGCAGGCGCCTCGCGAGCCGTCTGCGATGCACCCGTGCCATTCGCCGGCAATGTCTCTGGCAAGGTCTCCGGCAACGTCGCTGCACCACCGATCTCGCGAATCGACAAACCACCCAGTTCGATACCCACAGCCGCGAGTCGCTGTCTGAATGTTTCTCCATGGGCTGCGAGCCGCGCTGCGCCGCCGGGGCTTGCCTGCACCCGCGCGATCAATTGCGTGCCGGTCAAGGTCAGTTCGGCATCGACGGTACCGAGCGTCGGTAGCGACAGCGTGAGGCGGGTGCGCCACGGTAGATCGTCGGTGGCGCTGCTGTCCGATGCGCCGCCGCGCCGTTCGTCGTTTTCCTGTTCGATGGTCCAGTCGAGCCGCGCGCCCGGCCACGCCTCGCCAGTCCAGCGAAACTGCCCGGTCGCCAGCAGATCGAGTTGCTGACGCACCAGCGGAATTGTTGCGGGGTGGATTGCGGCAGCTGCCGGTTGAGCGGCGTCGGAGGCGGTACCGTTGGATGTATCGCCGGATACGGCAGCGTGCGATGTGGAACGTTGCAGAGAGCCGGCCGGTGTTTGTGGATCAGCGGCAGAAAAACGCACCGGCGCGCCGGCAGGTTGCGCGCCCGTCTGCGCATGTGCGGACACAGACGCACCCGCGGAATTCGCCGGGGCCTGCTGCGGTGTCGCTTGTGAAGCCGGCTGCTCCGTCACACCGGCGCGCGATGGTTGCGCAGGTCCACTCCATGCGGACGGGTCGTTCTCGTCGAGCCATTCGAGCGGCAACTGCGTGGCCGCGGTGGCCAACCGGTTCTGCGGCTCGCCGGCCAGCGATGCCGGCGTACGCTGTCCCGCGAGCCACTGCGCGAGATGCGCTTCATAGAAGAGCCCGCTTTGCGCGACCGTTTGCTGGAGCGCAGCGGCCAGCGCCGCCACGGGCAACGGCGATGCGGCAACAGCAGACATCGGTGCGGAAGCAAACGCCGATGAAAACGGCGCCACTGGACCGCCAGCAGCGCCAGCCGCCCCAGCGCCACCGCCCGAAAGCAGCGCATCGGCAGCAGACCCAGCAGTGATATCGAACAGCGGCAACGCAGGACCGGCGCGTGCAGCCAGGTCAGCCAGCCCAGCGGTCAGCACCGCAGCACCCGCAACCGGCGCCACAGGCCACACCGGCACCTGCCCCACCACCGCAGGCGTTGCCTCCCCACCCGAGCGCATGATCGCGTCGAGCGTCAACGCCACCGCCGACAACGCCGTCTGCGTCGATGCCATCGCTCCCGCCGAATTCCCCGCAAGCGAGCCCGCCCCTTGCGGCAACGGCGTCCCAACGCTCAACGCGGAAGCGCCGGTCTGCGACGCGGTCGCATCGCCCGCGGCACTCCCCGAGAGCAGGCTGTCGATCCGGCTCGCAAGCAGCGAAGCGATGGCCGTGTCGATTCCGTTCATCCCGAGTCCCTTATCAGAGAGGTCCGCACTCCCGCTGCGCCCGCGCAGCGGCAAGCCGGACCGGCTCAGCGCGCGCCGTACAACTCCTTCAGCACCCGGCCGGGTCGCCCGGATGCGAAGAGCGTCGACAGCTTCGCGAGGCGCGGGCTGGCCAGTTCGCGGATCGCAGCATCGTCGGCGAGAATCCGGCGCAGCAGTTCGTACTTGCGCAGCCGTTCCGCGTCGTTGAGCTGTACGTCGAGCTCCGCTTCTTTCAGCGCCTCGACCAGAAACCGGTACTCGTCCTGCAGGTGCTCCAGCTCGTTCCACAGGGAACGTTGCGCGGCGGCCAGCATGCAACTGGAAATCGCGGCGATCGCCTCATAGCGGGCGAAATACTCTGCGTGGTTGGTCATCTGATGTTTTCTGCCGGCGATTGAGCCGCCATGCGCGCCACTTCGGGTGCAATTCCGATCCATGCGTCTTCGAGCGTCGCGAGCAAGCCGTCCACCTCGATCAGCATCGCTTCGCTCTGCTTCAGGTTGGCTTCCAGCAAACGCCGCGTCATATAGCCGTACAACCCATCCAGCCGTTCCGCGATCTCGCCGCCGGCATCGATATTCAGCGACGGCTGCAAACCGCTCGCAACGATCTGGATCGCCTTGCCGATCGCTTCGCCGCGCGCCGCGACATTGCCTTGCTGCAGATGCAGCCGCGCCAGCGCAATCGCCTTGCGCGCCCCCTGATACAGCATCACGATCAGACGATGCGGACTCGCGCCCATCACCCCTGTTTCGACTCCGACGCGTGCGTACGCATTGGCTCCAGAGTGTCCTGGGGAAAACATTGGCGCTCCTCCTGTTGATGCCGTTTCGATTCGACCGGGGCACCGCCGCGACGCGCTTTGTCACCGCTGCGATGGACCTGTATCCGGGTTATCGGATGGTCATCGGGAAAGCTTTAGGCTGCTGTAAGGGGGAACGCGGAGAAATTTGCCGCACGGGCGGGAGGTATGCCAAACGGTGCGGCAAATGGGTGGCGGGGTTCGACTGAAGGCCACCGGCATAGCGGGTCCGCCGCGCGCGGCAATGGCGTTACGCAGCGGCGTACTGAAGGAATGCGGAACGAGAAATCCGGCACGCCCGTTACCGGCACGCAGCCGGCACCGGGTGTGCCGCGTTCAGACCGAGATCTGCGAGATTTCGTTGTAGGCGGCGACCAGCTTGTTGCGTACCTGCAGGCCGAACTGGAAGCCGACATTGGCTTTTTGCATGTCGACCATCACGTCGTTCAGCGACACGTTCGCCGAGCCGAGTTCAAACGCTTTGGCTTCGCCGAGCGCGTTCTGCTGGTCGTTGCTGATCTTGTCGATCGATGCCTTCAGCGCCGACGCAAAGCCGCCAACATCCGCGGCATCGGACGCACTGTCCGCGGCCTTCGAGGTCGAGCCGCCGGCCGCCTGGGCTGCCATCGACTGCATCTGTTGCAGCGCGGACGCGAGGGGGTTCACGGGCACAGTCATGTTCGCTCCAGAAAAAAGAGAAGACGGCGACGCTGCGGGCCTTCACAGCCTGGTCCGGGCGCGACAAAGGCGCACCTGCCGATCTGACGAAAAGCATAGCAGCGGGCCATTTCCGACAGCCGCGAAAGTAGGGGGGAAACCCCGCTCTATTCGGTCAATCGCCTTACACGGCGCTGCGGATAATCCCCATCGTGAAAGTCTCTGTCCACGCGCCGCGCCGTCCGCTTCTTGCCGGACCGCCCGGCCACCGGCAGACGCAAGGCATCCCGGAGATACCCGACGCATGGATTCGTCAGCCAATTCTTTGATCACCCCCGACGCCCGCATGGGCCTCGCCAGCGCGCCGCCCGGCGCGGGCGCGGCCGGTGTGGCCGGCGGCGCGGCGGGCAGCGGCGCCGACCTGGGCGGTCTGGGCGGCGGTTTTGCCCAGCGCCTGCCGTCGCTCACGCAGATGCGCGGCAACCCGCGCGCACCGCTGATCTTCGCCGTCGCCCTGCTCGTCGCCGTCGTGGCGGCGCTCGTCCTGTGGTCGCGCGCACCGGACTACAAGGTGCTCTACAGCAATCTGTCGGACCGCGACGGCGGTTCGATCATCGCCGCGCTGCAACAGGCCAACATTCCGTACAAGTTCAGCGATGTCGGCGGCGCGATCCTCGTACCCGCCGATCAGGTTCACGAAATGCGTCTGCGTCTCGCCGCGGCGGGCCTGCCCAAGAACGGCTCGGTCGGCTTCGAGCTGATGGACAACCAGAAATTCGGCATCAGCCAGTTTGCCGAGCAGATCAACTATCAGCGCGCACTTGAAGGCGAACTGCAGCAGACGATCGAATCGATCTCGTCGGTGCACTCGGCGCGCGTGCATCTGGCCATTCCGAAGCCGTCGGTGTTCGTACGCGATCGCGAGTCGCCGTCGGCATCGGTGCTCGTGGACCTGTATCCGGGCCGCGTGCTCGACGATGGTCAGGTGGTGGCGATCACGCATATGGTGGCGTCGGCGGTGCCCGAACTGCCGGTGCGCAACGTGACGATCGTCGACCAGGACGGCAACCTGCTCACGCAACCGTCTTCCGGCACCGGGCTCGATGCGACCCAGCTCAAGTACGTGCAGCAGATCGAACGCAGCACGCAGCAGCGCATCGACGCGATCCTCGCGCCGCTGTTCGGCGCGGGCAATGCGCATTCGCAGGTCAGCGCCGACATCGACTTCTCGAAGCTCGAACAGACCGCCGAAACCTACACGCCGAACGCCACGCCGCAGCAATCGGCGATCCGCAGCCAGCAGTCGAGTACCGCAACCGAACTGTCGCAAGGTGGCGCATCGGGCGTGCCAGGCGCGCTGTCAAACCAGCCGCCGCAGCCCGCCTCCGCCCCGCTCGTCGCCGCGAATGGTGCGAGCGCGCCGGCCGCGACACCGGTCAGCGACCGCAAGGACACGACCACCAACTACGAGCTCGACAAGACAGTCCGCCATTTCGAGCAGGGCTCGGGCGGGATCAAGCGGCTTTCGGTGGCGGTGGTGGTGAACTATCAACCGCAGATGGACGCGAAAGGTCACGCGACGATGCAACCGCTCGCCACCGACAAGCTCGCGCAGGTCGAGCAGCTCGTGAAGGATGCGATGGGCTACGACGCGAAGCGTGGCGACTCGGTGAACGTGGTGAACAGCGCGTTCATGACCGACGTCGAACCGATCGTGGATGTGCCGTGGTGGCGCGCACCGGACATGATCGCGCTCGCGAAGCAGATCGCGACGTACCTCGGTATCGGCGCGGTCGCCCTGTTCCTCTACTTCGTGATGGTGAAGCCGGCGCTGCGCCGCGCCTTCCCGGCGCCCGCGCCGGTCGGCGCCGGTCATGCGCTGCCCGCGCCGGACGAACCGATGCTGCTCGACGGCCTGCCGCCGTCGCAACACGCCGGCGACGCGGAAGACACCAACAGCCTGCTCGCGTTCGAAAACGAGAAGCACAAGTTCGAGCGGAACCTGGAGTACGCACGCAAGATTGCGCGCCAGGATCCGAAGATCGTCGCAACCGTCGTCAAGAACTGGGTGTCCGATGAAAGCTGAAGGCGTAGCCAAGAGCGCGCTCCTGCTGATGTCGATCGGCGAAGAGGAAGCCGCGCAGGTGTTCAAGTTCCTCGCGCCGCGCGAGGTGCAGAAGATCGGCGTCGCGATGGCCGCGCTGAAGAACGTGACGCGCGAGCAGGTCGAGGAAGTGCTGACCGAGTTCGCGAAAGAAGCCGAGCAGCACACCGCGCTGTCGCTCGATTCAAGCGACTACATCCGCACCGTGCTGACCAAGGCGCTTGGCGAGGACAAGGCCGGCGCGATCATCGACCGTATCCTGCAAGGCAGCGATACGAGCGGGATCGAAGGCTTGAAGTGGATGGACTCGGGCGCCGTCGCCGAACTCATCAAGAACGAACATCCGCAGATCATCGCGACGATCCTCGTGCATCTCGATCGCGATCAGGCGTCGGAGATCGCGGCGTTCCTCAGCGAGCGCCTGCGCAACGACGTGCTGCTGCGTATCGCGACACTCGACGGGATCCAGCCAGCCGCGCTGCGCGAACTCGACGATGTGCTGACCGGCCTGCTGTCCGGCAGCGACAACCTGAAGCGCAGCCCGATGGGCGGTATCCGCACGGCCGCGGAAATTCTCAACTTCATGTCGACGAGCCATGAAGAAGCGGTGCTCGAGAACGTGCGCCAGTACGACGCCGAACTTGCGCAGAAAATCGTCGACCAGATGTTCGTGTTCGAGAACCTGCTCGACCTCGAGGATCGCGCGATCCAGTTGCTGCTAAAGGAAGTCGAATCGGAGTCGCTGATCATCTCGCTGAAGGGCGCACCGCCCGCGCTGCGGCAGAAGTTCCTGTCGAACATGTCGCAACGCGCCGCCGAACTGCTCGCGGAAGATCTCGATTCGCGCGGTCCGGTGCGCGTATCGGAGGTCGAGACGCAGCAGCGCCGCATCCTGCAGGTCGTGCGCAATCTCGCCGAAAGCGGACAGATTGCGCTAGGCGGCAAGGCCGAAGATGCGTATGTCTGACCAGGACTCGTCGTCGGGCAAACCCGGCAGCGGCGGTCTCTCGGCGTATCAGCGCTGGGAGATGGCATCGTTCGACCCCGCCCCGCCACCCGAGCCCACCGACGAACACGCCTTCGAAGCCGAACTGCAACGGCTGCGCGATGCCGCGCATGCGCAGGGCGTCGCGTCGGGCCATGTCGCTGGGCAGGCGCTCGGTTACCAGGCCGGCTACGAACAAGGTCATACGCAGGGTTTTGAGCAGGGCATCGGCGAAGCGCATGCGCAAGCGGCAAGCCTCGCGGCGCTCGCGCAATCGTTCAAGACTGCGCTCGACGGTGCGCAGGCAGACGTGTCGGAAACGCTCGTCGCACTCGCGCTCGATATTGCGCAACAGGTTGTGCGACAGCATGTGCAGCACGATCCGACGGCACTGATCGCGGCCGCGCGCGAAGTGCTTGCCGCGGAACCGGCGCTCTCGGGCGCACCGCATCTGGTCGTCAGTCCCGCCGATCTGCCGGTTGTCGAAGCCTATCTGCTCGAAGAACTGCAGGCGCGCGGCTGGACACTGCGCACCGATCCCGCGGTGGATCGCGGCGGCTGCCGCGCACACGCCGCAACCGGCGAAATCGATGCAGGTATTGCGACACGCTGGGAGCGCGTTGCAGCGGCACTCGGCAAGGTGAGCACATGGTGAAGCCGACGCTCGACGACATTCGCGCCAGCGATCTCACGCCGCTCGAACGCGAGCTGGCGTTTGCGTCGTTTGGTGTGGTCGAGCCGGTGGAGAAGGTCGGGCGTGAGGTTGCGACGGTTGCCGCAGTGGCGCCGGCTGCACGCGCTGCATTGTTCAAGGATGAGGTCACTGTCGCCGCTGCTGCCGCTGTCACCGGCAACCCGCACACACTTGCGTGGCGCGCACGGCTCGACGGACTGCGGGCCCGCAATGCGATTGCGCGTCCGCTGCGTGCATGCGGACGGCTCACGCGGGCAGCCGGTCTCGTGCTCGAAGCAGTCGGACTGCGGCTATCGGTGGGTTCGGAAGTGATGATCGAATTGCCGCCGGGCAGTTCGCTGCCGATGGCCGAAGCGGAAGTCGTCGGTTTCGCTGGCGACCGGCTGTTCCTGATGCCGACCACCGAAGTCGCCGGCCTGCTGCCTGGCGCGCGCGTCTATCCGCTCGAAAGCGCGCCGATCGCCGATCCGCTCGCGGGCGCGAAGCGTCTGCCGGTCGGTTGGGAGCTGCTCGGGCGCGTGGTCGACGCGTCGGGACGACCGCTCGACGGCTTCGGCCCACTCGGCACACAACGCGACGCCCCGCTCTCCGCACCGACGATCAACCCGCTCAAGCGCGAACCGATCCACCAGGTGCTCGACGTTGGCGTGCGCGCGATCAACGCGCTCCTCACTGTCGGACGCGGCCAGCGCATGGGGCTCTTCGCGGGCTCCGGCGTGGGCAAGTCGGTGCTGCTCGGCACGATGGCGCGCTACACCAGCGCCGAGGTCATCGTGATCGGACTGATCGGCGAACGCGGCCGCGAAGTGAAGGAATTCATCGAGCAGATTCTCGGTGAGGAAGGACTCGCGCGCGCGGTCGTCGTCGCGGCACCGGCCGATGTGTCGCCGCTGCTGCGCATGCAAGGTGCGGCCTATGCGACATCGCTGGCGGAATACTTCCGCGACGAAGGCAAGCACGTGCTGCTGCTGATGGATTCGCTGACGCGCTATGCGATGGCGCAGCGTGAAATTGCACTGGCGGTCGGCGAACCGCCGGCGACCAAAGGCTACCCGCCGTCGGTGTTCGCAAAGTTGCCCGCGCTCGTCGAGCGCACCGGCAACGGGCCGGCGGGCGGCGGCTCGATCACCGCGTTCTACACGGTGCTGACCGAAGGCGACGACCAGCAGGACCCGATCGCCGATTCGGCGCGCGCGATTCTCGACGGCCACATCGTGCTGTCACGCTCGCTGGCGGAAGCCGGCCACTATCCGGCCATCGATATTGAAGCGTCGATCAGCCGCGCGATGACCGCGCTGATCGACGACGCGCATCTCGAGAAAACGCGAATCTTCAAGCAGATGCTGTCGCGCTACCAGCGCAATCGCGACCTGATCAACGTGGGCGCTTATTCGAGCGGCCGCGATGCGCTGCTCGACCGCGCGATCGCACTCTATCCGCGCATCGAAGCGTTCCTGCAGCAGGGCATGGCCGAATGCGCGGGCTTCGCATCGAGCGTCGAGTTGCTCGACGCACTGTTCACCCAGGGAGGTTGACGATGGGCCAACATCTTCCGCTCAAGACGCTGATCGGCCTTGCCCAGGACGACGTGGATGCAGCGGCGCAGCGGCTCGGCCGAGCGCAGCGCGAACGCGGCGACGTGCAGGCACAGCTCGACGCACTGATCCAGTATCGCGACGAATACCACGCGCGTTTCGCGAATTCGGCGCAGGCGGGCATGCCGGCCGGCAACATGCGCAACTTCCAGGCGTTCATCGATACGCTCAATGCCGCGATCGAACAGCAGCGCGGGCTGCTCGTGACGGCGAGCGCCCGCGTCGAGGCGGCGAAACCGGAGTGGCAGCGCCAGCGCCAGAAACTCGGTTCTTATGAAGTGCTGCAGGCGCGCGGTGCCGCCATCGAGGCACAGCAAAACGCGCGCCGCGAACAGCGCGACACCGACGAACACGCAGCAAGAATTCTCCGGATGCGGGCCGAAGGCGTGTGACGCCGGGCCAGGCAATGTTTGAACGGACTCACCGTACAGGAAACGTATGTCGACTCTTTCACTGATCGGAGCGCTGTCCGGCGCGAGCAGCGGTACGTCGTCTGCCGGATCTGGCGCGGCGGCGTCGAATGGCGCGGCGTCGTTTGCGCAGACGCTGCAGCAGAGTATTGGTGCACAGAGCGGTGCTGCGAATTCGAATGCGAGTTCTGGTAGTAGCGCGGCGCAGAAAGCGTCGGCTTCCGCATCGGCGTCTTCGTCTTCATCTTCGTCCGCTGCGCCGTCTACGCCGGGTGTGCACGATGTGCCGGCGCAGGACAATAGCGGCACCTCGAACAATGCAGCGGCGACGAACGGCCAGCACGATGCGGGCAGCTCGCCGGCTGCTTCGTCGGGCGATGCATCGCAGACTGCCGGCAGCGATGCTGCAAACAAGCCGTCAGGCGGCGGCGCATCGAAGCCGAAGGGTACGGATGGCACAACGACACCGATGACGGCCGCCGAAGCTGCCGCCGCGGCTGCGGCAGCCGCGGCGCAAGCGCAAGTTCAGGCGAGCGCGGTAGCAACCCAGGCCACGGCCCTCCCCGAGGATGCCGGCACAGCACAGCAAACCGACGCCACAACGACGACTGACACACCGGCCACGGCACCGGACAAGAAAACAGCTGCCACCGATCCCAAGTCGGTCCGCGATGCATTGCAGGCCGCGTTGAATGCGCTGACAGGTGGACAAGGCCTGGTGCCTGTGCCGGCCATCGGTGCAGGTGCGACTGCGACTGCGATTAGTGCGGCATCGACGACTGGCGCGAACACCGGTGATGCGAGCATGACGCTACGCGGCTCGTCGACGAGCAAGGGTTTCGCGCTCGGTGCATCGCTGGCCGACGGCAAAGGTCCGCACGCAGGTAACGCGACGACGGCGACGACGACTGGCAGCGCAACGACCGGCGCTGTGGACACAGACGCCGCCCGCAGCACGGCGGACGCGTTGATGGCCACCACCACGGATACATCGAACACCCAGGTCGCAAAGGACACCGCGGATGCGGTGCGCGCAACGCTTGCCGCCTCGCAGGCCGCCGCAAACACACCGACTGCGGCCGCGCAGAGCGCCAACCCAGCCGTAGCCGCAACGGCTGCAGCCATCACACCGCAGATCGGCAGCCCTGACTGGGAGGATGCGTTGAGCCAGAAGGTGGTGTTCCTGTCGAACGCCCACCAGCAGACGGCAGAACTCACGTTGAACCCACGCGATCTCGGACCGTTGCAGGTGGTGCTGCAGGTAGCGGACAACCATGCGCACGCGTTGTTCGTGTCGCAGCACCAGCAGGTGCGCGACGCAGTGGAGGCGGCGCTGCCGAAACTACGCGAGGCGATGGAATCGGGCGGCATCGGTTTGGGTAGTGCGAGTGTCAGCGATGGTTTCGCGGGGCAAACGGGACAGCAGGCGCAGGGGGAAGGAGGACGCGGACGCGGGCGAGGTCGCACCACCAGCGACGGCACGACCGAGTTGGCTGGCGCGGTCGCCGCACCAACGCGACGTACCGTGGGGCTCGTCGATACGTTTGTCTGAACGGAAAAACTAAGCCACAACCAAAGCTCTCCATCGGCGCTGCGATTCCGCTGCCCATTCTGCTTTCCGAAGTGGTCACCCGACCGCGAGCACGTAGTGCGAGCGGGATGAATGACTGCCTGGTCACTACCGCTCGCGGTGCGAGGGATGATCTCGTCTCGGACCACTACCGTGTCAGCGCGATGGCGACACTTAGGCGCGGACCACAATCGTTACGCGCGGAAAGGACCAGGTAACGTCTCGAGCGGCTTTCTTTGCCTTCTTTCTTTGCCGCGGCAAAGAAAGAAGGTGCCGCCCCGCACAGGGGCAACGCCTGCGCCGCGAGGCGCTAACGAAGAGCCACCTGCACAGGCAAAAAAACCGTGAGGCGCTAACGAAAAGCCGCCTGCACAGGCAACAACGGCCGCCCGCCTGGGCAAACCAAAGAGATAACCTAAATTCCCCCTTCTTTTCCCCCCATCGCGCGGCACGCCAATAGAGAACAATCCACCCTACCAGCACTGACGCACGCAAAAGCACGCAAGCGCAAGCACCCCTGCACAAGCAAACGCAAACGTAAAACCAAACCCAAATCTCATGGCAATCACGACCCCCAACCAGCCGACCATAGTCCAGGTGGCCTCACCGGGCCCGATCAAGCGCATTCTGCTGATCGCGCTGATCGCGCTGCTCGCTGCGGCAGCAACTGGCGCGGGCGTGTGGTTCTTCATGAGCAAGCGCGTCGCGACACCGACGACGGCATCGACAGCAACGCCGCCACCCTCCGCAGTACCCGTGTTCTTCCCGCTGGAGCCCATGACCGTCAACCTGCAATCCGACGACGGCCAGCAGCACTACCTGCGCATCGGCCTCACATTGAAACTGAACGACCAGCGCACGCAAGACCACTTAACTGAACACATGCCGGAAATCCGCAGCCGCGTGTTGCTGGCGCTGTCGAACAAACACCCCGACGAACTCGCGCCGCTCGACGGCAAGCGCGCGCTCGCCCAGGAACTGAAAACGCTGATCGAACAGCCGACCGAACCGGGTGGCCAGCCCGCGCGCGTCCAGGACGTGCTGTTCACCGAATTCGTCGTGCAGTGACCTCGCGTCACGCTGCGCCGACCCTCAACCGCGAACGGATGCACGAGGAACAGGAATGGGCCACGAAGAGTTCATGTCCCAGGAGGAGGTCGATGCACTCCTCAAGGGCGTCACCGGCGAAACCGACACCGAGACCGAGCCCGCCGACCGCTCGGGCGTGCGTCCGTACAACATCGCGACGCAGGAACGCATCGTCCGTGGCCGGATGCCTGGCCTCGAGATCATCAACGATCGCTTCGCGCGGCTGCTGCGCGTCGGCATCTTCAACTTCATGCGGCGTACCGCGGAGATCTCGGTTGGTCCGGTAAAGGTCCTGAAGTACAGCGAATTCACCCGCAACCTGCCGATCCCGACCAACCTCAATCTCGTTCACGTGAAGCCGCTGCGCGGCACGTCGCTGTTCGTCTTCGATCCGAACCTCGTGTTCTTCGTCGTCGACAACCTGTTCGGCGGCGATGGCCGGTTTCATACGCGCGTCGAAGGACGCGATTTCACGGCGACCGAGCAACGCATCATCAGCAAGCTGCTGAACCTCGTGTTCGAGCACTACGGCAGCGCGTGGAAAAGCGTGCGGCCGCTGCAATTCGAATTCGTGCGCTCGGAGATGCACACGCAGTTCGCGAACGTCGCGACGCCGAACGAGATCGTCATCGTCACGCAGTTCTCGATCGAGTTCGGCTCGACAGGCGGCACGCTGCATATCTGCATGCCGTATTCGATGATCGAGCCGATCCGCGACGTGCTGTCATCCCCGATCCAGGGCGAAGCGCTCGAAGTCGATCGCCGCTGGGTGCGCGTGCTGTCGCAGCAGGTGCAGGCGGCAGAAGTCGAACTCACCGCCGATCTCGCGCAGATCCCGGTGACGTTCCAGCAGATTCTCAACATGCGCGCCGGCGATGTGCTGCCGATCAACATTCCCGAGCACATCGTCGCGAAGGTCGACGGCGTGCCGGTGATGGAATGCGGCTACGGAATTTTCAATGGTCAGTACGCGTTGCGCGTCCAGAAGATGATCAGCGCAACGGACACGACGAAGGAAGGTGGATATGAGTGACCTGAATAGCGCACCGGAAGCGCAGCTTCCGGTCGGCGAACCGAAGCTCGCCAGCCCTGAAACGGCTGCGGACCCGGCGCTCGACGACTGGGCCAGCGCGCTCGCCGAGCAGAACAACGGCGCCGAACTGAACGCATCGACGGCCGGCGTCTTCCAGCCGCTGTCGAAGGTCGAACCGACTGCCACGCGCAACGACATCGACATGATTCTGGACATCCCCGTCCAGATGACCGTCGAACTCGGCCGCACGAAGATCGCGATCCGCAACCTGCTGCAGCTTGCGCAGGGCTCGGTCGTGGAACTCGACGGGCTGGCCGGCGAACCGATGGACGTGCTCGTGAACGGCTGCCTGATCGCTCAAGGCGAGGTGGTCGTCGTCAACGACAAGTTCGGCATTCGCTTGACGGACATCATCACGCCGTCGGAACGCATCCGGAAACTCAATCGATGAAGTCTGTCGTCTGCCGGAGCGTTGCGACAAGCACCGCACGCCGCCTCCGGATGCTGCCTACGCTCGCTGCATCGACGTGGTTCGTCTGCTGCGTCCACGCCGCTCAAGCCGCCGATATCAACGCGGTGAACAACGCCGCGCAAATCGCCTCCGGTGTCGGTGCGGGCACTGCGGTGCCGTCGCTGGGTGTGGGTGCGGTTCTGCAGACCGTCGTCGGTCTTGTCGTTGTGATCGGTATCGTGTTCGGTTTTGCGTGGCTCGCGCGGCGTCTCGGCTTTCAGCCCGCGCAGCGCAGTGGCCTCGTGAAGACGATCGGTGGTGCATCGCTCGGCGGTAAGGAGCGCGTTGCGCTGGTCGAGATCGGCGACACGTGGCTCGTGCTCGGTGCGGCGCCCGGCCAGGTGCGTCTGTTGCATGCGATGCCAGCGGGTCACACGGCAACCGAACCCGGTGCGGAACAGTCCGTCGCGCCCCTCGCCGGCACGTTCGGCCAGCGTTTTCGCGAGGCGCTCAAAGGCGAGGTCGGCAAGCGCCTGAATCGCCCCGGTAGCGGAGACCAGTAAATGCCGCTCCGTCGCTCTCTCGCACGCAATCTGCTGCGCGCCATCTACCGTCTTGCACCGCTCGCATTGCCCACGCTGATGCTCGCACTGCCGTCGCTGTCATTCGCGCAAACCGCGGGGCTGCCCGCGTTCAACACGAGCCCCGGCCCGAACGGCGGGACGACCTATTCGCTGAGCGTGCAGACGATGCTGCTGCTCACGATGCTGTCGTTCCTGCCCGCGATGGTGCTGACGATGACGAGCTTCACGCGCATCATCATCGTGCTGTCGCTGCTGCGCCAGGCACTCGGTACCAACACGACGCCGCCTAACCAGGTGCTGGTCGGACTCGCGCTGTTTCTGACGTTGTTCGTGATGTCGCCGGTGCTCGACAAGGCCTACACGGACGGCTACAAGCCGTTTTCCGAAGGCACGATCCAGATGGACGACGCGCTCTCGCGCGGTGTTGCGCCGTTCAAGGCGTTCATGCTGCGCCAGACCCGCGAAACCGATCTCGCGCTGTTCGCGCGCATTTCGCACGCGGCGCCGATGCAGGGCCCCGAGGACGTGCCGCTGTCGCTGCTCGTGCCGGCCTTCATCACGAGTGAACTGAAGACCGGCTTCCAGATCGGCTTCACGATCTTCATTCCGTTTCTCATCATCGATATGGTGGTGGCGAGCGTGTTGATGTCGATGGGGATGATGATGATCTCGCCCGCGACGATCTCGCTGCCGTTCAAGCTGATGTTGTTCGTGCTCGTCGACGGCTGGCAGTTGCTGCTTGGCTCGCTGGCACAGAGCTTCACCTGATGCAGCCGCCTACCGGGGACGCTCGATCATGACGCCGGAAAACGTCACCACGATTGCCCACGAAGCGATGTACGTCGCGCTTGCGCTGGCCGCGCCGCCGCTGCTCGTGGGGCTCGTGGTCGGGTTGATCGTGAGCCTGTTCCAGGCCGCGACGCAGATCAACGAAGCGACGCTGTCGTTCATTCCGAAGCTGGCGGCCATCGCGCTAACGCTCGTGCTGATCGGCCCGTGGATGCTCACGACCATGCTCGACTACATGCGCCATATGTTCACCAGCATTCCGATGCTCGCGAACTGAGCGACGATGTTCACCGTCACCTACGCGCAACTGAACGCATGGCTCACCGCGTTTCTGTGGCCGTTCGTGCGGGTACTCGCCCTAGTCGCGACCGCACCGGCGTTCAGCGAGAAGTCGGTGCCGGTGCGCGTGAAGGTCGCCATTGCGGCGTTCGTCACGCTGATCGTCGCACCGACGCTCGGACCGTTGCCGCAGGTCACCGTGTTTTCCGCGACCGGCATCTGGATCGTCGTCAATCAGTTTCTGATCGGCGTGGCGCTCGGCTTCACGATGCAGATCGTGTTCGCCGCGATCCAGGCCACCGGCGAAATCATCGGCTTCGGCATGGGACTCGGCTTCGCGACCTTCTTCGATCCGCACGCGAGCGGATCGAGCGCCGTCGTCTCGAAGTACATGAACACCATCGCGATGCTCGCGTTCATCGCACTGGATGGCCATCTACAGATGCTGACCGCGCTGCTCGGTACCTTCCAGACGGCACCGGTCGCGGCCAACATACTCGGCGCCGGGGGCTGGCGGATGCTCGCGGGATGGGGCGCGACGGTGTTTTCGGCGGGGTTGCTGCTGTCGTTGCCGGTGGTGGCGGCGCTGTTGATCGCCAACCTGTCGCTCGGTATCCTGAACCGCGCGGCACCGCAGATCGGCGTGTTCCAGATCGGCTTTCCACTGACGATCCTCGTCGGCATGCTGCTCGTGCAACTGATGGCGCCGAACATGATTCCGTTTTTTGCGCGGTTGTTTGACAGCGGGATTGATGAGATGGGGCGGGTGGCGTTGGGGTTCAGGTAGGGCGTCTCTGCGGTTCCCTCGATATCTGGCTAGTTGCCGTAAGTCGCGACCTACAGCGTGGTGCGGTAATGACCTAGACCCTTGACGGTCTGTACCAGGCCGAGGCGTTGCAGCACGTCGAGGTACTGGTCGACCGCCATCGGGGGACGCCTGAGCTGCGCGCGTTGCTGCTGGGCTGCAGCAACGACGGCGGCTGGGTCCAGGTCGAACAGCTTGTCGATGAATTCATCGGGGTGCTGGGCCTTGATACCAAACGGTGCCAGCGCATCGCCCGGAAAATCTCGCTGGTTGAACGTAACGATGACGCTGGCACCACACCGGATGGCGGCGACGAACACGTGTCGGTCATCTGGGTCCGGCAGTCGTAGATTGACGGCAAGCGCTTCGTAGCCGAATACCACGGCATTGGGGATTGCGCGATCCATCAGGTCTGACGTGCGATCCAGTTGCTCACGCGTCAGGTCCGCGCGGTTGGCCAGCAAGTTGCGCTTCCATTCATCGTGAATGTGCGGACTCCACCGCGCACGGAACCGCCCCGACAGGCCCAGCCACATGAGCAAGTCGCGCAGCGGGGCCGGATATAGCACACAAGCGTCGTAGAGGACCGTAAAGCGCGAATGCGTCATTCGTAACCCATACCCAACTCTTGCGCCAGCCGAGCCAACTCGGCCATCGCTTGCTCACTGGCCAGATCGCGTGCGGCCTTGAACTGCATCAGATCCGAAAAACGCACGCGACGGTGCCTGCCAGCCCAATGGAACGGCAACGCGCCGTCTTCCAGTTGCTTGACGAGATGCGGTCGGGAGACGTTGAGCAGGTCGGCTGCTTCCTGCGTGGTTAACTCGGCGTGAACAGGCACGATCTTGACGGCATTGCCGTCGGCTAGCTCGGCCAGGATGTCGACTAGCAGGCGGAGTGCCGACGTTGGCAGTTCCACCTGATGGGCTTGATTGTCGTCGTCGAAGATCTGGATGCGCTGGGTCTCGACCCGAGTGGTTAGATAGGCTGCCAGGGCGCGTTGGCCTTGCACGGCAGCCTGCACTTCCCGTTCGACGGGTAGCGTCATCTTCGGATAGGTGGCGGTCACGGCATCGCTCCTGGCGGTTGATCAATGGCGCCACTCTAAACGAAATAATCGAAAATCGCAATAAACGAAACGAGTGATGCCCTTCCCCCAAGCTAAATTCCCGGTTGGTAACAATCGATTGCATGGACTTCACATCTACGGCAAATTCCCGATCGGGAATAATTTAGAGGTCCACCTATGAATTCGAACGCAATCACACCGATCGGGAAGATTCTGAACGCAAAGGATCTGGGGAAACTTGTGCGTGATCTCCGCAAAAAGCAGGAGGCCACGCAGGCGGATCTCGCGAACTTCGCGCAGACCGGACAGCGTTTTATTGTGGACCTGGAAGGTGGCAAGGCGACCGTTCGGTTCGACAAGGTGCTTCAGGTGCTCAACATTCTTGGTGTAGAGCTGACTGCGACGAGGCGCAAATGAACGCGCTCGGCGTCTTTTGGGATGGTCAGATTTCAGTCGAGGAAAATCGAAGGTCCGCGCGCACCCTGCGGACGCTCGGCGGACCGAAGCAGCACCACAGCGCCTAGTTCAGATAATTGAACAACGACATATTCTGAATCTTCGCAAACCCTTCCTGCGCCGCCTGCAACGCGTTCTGCGTCATCGTGTACTGGCTGACGATCGTCGTGAGGTTGGTCGTCGTCAGATCCGCGAGGTTGCTTTGCGTCTGCAGCGAGTTGGTCTGCGTGACCGCCTGCAGCGCCTGGATTTCCTGCTCGCGCCCACCCACCGATGCCTGCACGGTAATGACGTTGTTGCGCGTGTTGCCTAGCTGCGCCATGCCGGTCGTCAACGCGTTCTGCAGGTTCGCGCTCGAAGCCGTACCCGTAACTGGCGTCTGCAACGCCTTGACCACTGAATCGATGGTTGCGAACACATCGGTGCCGGCCTGCGCGGCCGGCTTCACCGTGAACGAGTCGCCGGCTGCCGGTGCGCCGGTAATCGCCACGTTCTGACCGCCGCCCAGCGAGATCGCCGAACCCGCGGTAAAGGGCGTCGGTGCGCTCACCGTGGGCGGCGTGGTCGACTGGTCGGTCACCGTGTAGGTCGTCGCGCTCGAGAACGCAATCGAAAACGTGTGCGAGTTGCTCGCGCTGGCCGCATTCGTCGTACTCACCGCACCGATCACGCCGGTCCCGATGTTCGCCGGGTTGCCCGACGGAATCGAACTGGTGCCGACCGTCGCGACGCTCTGGAACACGGATGCGCCGTTGTCCGCCGTCGAGATGTCGCGTGTGCCGGCCACCTGCATCGTGCGGTTACCAGCGTCGCCGGTGTAGACCACCGCACCGGTCGCGCTGGCGGAGAACGGTGCGGACGTGTTCTGGAAACCGCCGAACAGATAGTTACCCTGTGCATCGGTGGCATTGCCGAGCGTCACCAGCTGGCTGCGCAAACCCTGCAACTGCGTCGCGAGCGCGCTGCGGTCGCTGTCGCTGAGCGAGCCGTCGCCAGCGCGCACGAGCAATGTGTTGATGTTCGTCAGCACGGTGCTGACGCTGCCGAGCGTCGAATCTTCGGCCTGCAGCGACGACAGCGCAGTGCTCTGGTTGGCCGAGTACTGCGACAGCGTCGCGCCCTGTGCGCTCAGCTGCACGGCCTGGGCGGCGCCGAGCGGATTGTCCGACGGTGTCGCGATACTCACACCGCTCGACAGTTGCTGATACAGCTGCGCAAGCGTGTTCTGCTGGTCGTTCATCGCCTGAACGCCCATGTTGAAATACTGCGTCGTAGAGATACGCATGGCTCAACGCCTCACTGGAAAATGCCGAGCAGCGTCTGGAACAACGTCGACGCCGTCTGGATAACTTTGCTGTTCGCCTGATACAGCTGCTGATACTGCAACAGGTTCGCGGCTTCCTCGTTGATGTTCACGCCCGACACCGACTGCTGCGCGGACGTGATCTGCGTGACCAGCGAGGTTTGTGCCTTGTTCTGCGACTGGACCTGGTTCGTCTGGTTGCCGATCGTGTTCACGTAGTTCGCGTACGCGCTGGTCAGCGTGGACGTTCCACCGTTGAGCGCCTTCGCGGTAACGAGATTCGACAGCGCGAGCGCGTTGCGGCCGTCGTTGCTGCCACCGGTGTTCTGGCCGATCGTAAAGGTGTCGCCGCTGTTCGGCGTGCCGCTCAACGTCACGGTCACTGCATTCATCGAGCCGGCCGGCGCGGGCGTCGTTGCGCTGTTGATCGTCAGCGTGGCACCGGTGGCCGGGTTGTACGGCACCTGTGTGGTGCCGTCCACGATAGTGACCGGCGCCGAGCCCGGGATATTCACGATCGAACCCGCCGGAAAACCTGTGAGAAAACCACCGGTGGCCGGTGCAGGCGCAGAACTATAGGTCAGCGTAGTCGTGCCCGTCGGCAGCGAATAACCCGCCCCCACCGAACCCTGCGAAATGGTCGCAGCACCGCTGTTGCTACTGCCCTTCGCGGCGAGCACCGGCGAAGCCGCCGCGATCGCACCGGCATTCGTAGTCGCGAGCGCGAAGTTGTCGAGCGCGCCGCGCGTCGGCTGCACGGTGAACGAATCGCCTGCGGCCATCGTGCCGCTTAGCGAGAACTGCAAGCCGCCGATCGGGTTCGTCAGGTTGGCTGCCGTGGTCGTCGTGCCGGTCTCGTTGTCGGTCAGCGTGTACTTCGTGCCGTCGTAGGACAGCGTGTAGTCGCTCGTAGTCGGCTGCGCTGCATTCGCAAACGATGCCGACAGCGTCGCGCTACTCGTGTTGTTCTGGTTCGCATAGACAGTGGGCGAACCAACCGTGAACAGATTGCCCCCCGCCTTGCCCGACAGGTCGATACCCAGCGCATTCTGCGCATTGACCTGCGCCGCGAAGCTCGTCGCGATCGCGCCAAGTTGCGCGGCAGCCGGATCGAGCGTCTGGCTGCGGAATGTCAGCAGCCCGCCGAGCGTCCCGCCCGATACCGAGCTATCGGGCATCGTCTGCGGCGTCGGCGCGGGCGTTGCGCCAGCGAGGCCGAGGTAGGTCACCGACTGCTCGGTAGGATCGCCCGGCGACGTCGCTGTGCCGAGATTGAAGCTCTTGTCGGCGAGGACGAGCGGCTGCCCGCTGCTCATGAACAGGCTATAGCTGTTGCCGTTCTGCACGACCTGCACACCGACGAGTTGCGACAGGTTCGACACCGCGAGATCGCGCTGGTCGAGCAACTGGTTGGGCGGCTGGCCGGCGCTACTGCCCGCCGCGATCTGCGCATTGAGCTGCGCGATCTGCGCGGTGTAGCTGTTGATCGACTGTACGGTGCTCGACAGTTGCGTGTTGACGCTCGCGCGCAACTGGTCGTACTGCTGGCCCGCCGCGTTGATCTGGTTCGCGAGCGTCTGCGCACTGCTAATCGCGGTCTGGCGCGCGGACTGATCGGCGGGATTGTTCGACACGCCCTGCAAGCCGGTGAAGTAGCCCGTAATCGCACTCGCAATACCGGTGGTCGGACTGCCGACCAGGTTGTTCAACTGCGCGATCAGCGTGTAGTACGTGTTGAGCGATCCGCCCTGCGACTGCGCGTTGTTCAGCTGCGTGGTCAGGTACTGGCTGTACTGACGCTGCACGGTCGAGGTCGATACGCCTTGCGGCAGATAACCCGAGCCGGTGTACTGGCCGCCCGTCTCCTGATAGACGGGACGTTCCACCGAATAGCCCGGTGTCGACGCGTTGCTGATGTTCTGGCCGGTCGTCGTCAGTCCCCATTGCGCGGCGTTGAGTCCGCTGAGACCGATGTTCAAGAGGTTGCTGGACATGCGTCATCCTGGAGTGGCGAGCGTCGGATGGCTTCCCGGCGCGTTGCGTGAGCTTCCTGTATATCGGCTCGCCGGCGGGAAAATTGAGGCCGGCGCATTCGCTTGCGTCGGCCTCGCATCAGGCCCGCATCAGCGACCGGCGTTTCATCTCCAGTTGCGTGATGAGCCGCTGCAGGGTGTTTTCCGCGCTGCCCGGCAGCGCGACGAAACGAAGTCCGAGCTGGTAACGCTGTGTGCCGTCCGGCAGCGCGACCGCGCGGTGCGATACGAGTTGCACATCGAGCGACAGCATGCTCAGGCCGCCGAGGCTCAATTCGACATCGGGCAGCGTGATGCCGAGCGGCAGATCGGCGAAGCGCTCGTCGGTGGCGTACACACCCACGCCGCCCAGCGACAGATCGTGCACCTCGCAGCGAAACGTCTCGCCATCCGGCAAGCGGCCGCGACACACATACGGGTCGAGCACCGGCGCATCGACGCGAAAATATTCGCGCCGCTGCACGTGATACAGCACCTCGGGGAAGTCCGCCTCGAACGCGGGCAACCCTTCGAAATATCGTTCGCGCGGCGTCGAGCTCGCGAACTCGACGCGCACGCCGTTTTGCGTAGCCCGAAACTGGCAGCGCGGCGCCGCGAGCGCGCGGCGGTTCTGCTCGGGCAGCCCGCCCCGGTCGAACGTGAACGTCTGGCCGCGCACATCGACTGCGAGAATCTGCGTAACCAGTTGACCGCCCTTGTATTGCACGGTCAGAAAATCCCCGCGATTCACGAGATTGCGCAACTGCACGCCGATCTCAAGCGGATTGCGTCGGCCGAAATCATGGTCGTCGTGGGCGCTCTGCCCGCTCGCGCCGTCGTCAAGATGGCGCGCGACGTCGTTCTGGCCGCTCGACTGCGAAGTATCCATGGGCTTGCCGGTATGCAGGTTCTCTCGGGCGCGCGGTGCTTCTTCGGCTGTGCAGCCACCGGGGTCTCCTCGGTAGTCGCGCGCGTTCGACCGGAACGACAAAGCCTTCCGGTTCTCGGATCTTCCTGAATAGCGGCAGCGCGCCCCAAAAGTTTAGGGGCGCCTTGCTAAATATTTCCTTGCTGATCGTGCGGTTAGGCCAGCCGTCGTACGGACGGCCGGCTGTCCCGTCTTGTTCTGCGACATGGCCCCGTCGCTTCCCTGCCTCGTTATGCCAGCTTGCAGAAGACGGCTATGCCATCTTCTGCATGATCGAAATGAGTTTCTTCGCGTAATGCGGATCGGTCGCGTAACCCGCGCGCTGCATGCCGTGCGCGAAGCCGGCCACGTCGTGCGATGAATTCAGCACCTGCGCATAGCGTGGATTGGCCTTCAGCAGGTTCGCGTAGTCGGTCATCGCGTCCTGGTACGAGTCGTACGCGCGGAATTTCTCGACTACACGTTGCGGCTGGCCATTCACGTATTCGGTCGTGAGCGTCGACACGGTCTTGCCGGTCCAGTCTTTGGTCGCCTTGATACCGAACACGTTATGGCTCGACGAGCCGTCCGTCTTGCGGATCTCGCTCTTGCCCCAACCCGATTCGAGCGCCGCCTGACCGATGATGAAGCGCGCCGGAATGCCGGTCGCCGCACTCGCCGCCTGCGCGGGTGCCGCGAGCTTGTCGACGAACGCATCGACCTTCTGCGACGAGCCGTCGCCGCGCAACGGCGGCGTCAGCGCGCTGTTCGCCGAGTAGCCCTTGCCCGCTGCGAGCGCGCCGTTCGCCGCGCTGTTGCTGTACGCGTTGGCAAGCGCGTTCAGCGCCGCGTTGTTGCCAGCATTCGCGTCGTCGCCGCCGCCCTGGCCCGCGTTGCGCATCAATTGCTTGAGCATCGCGTCAGCCACACCGATGCCCTTCGACGACATCTGCTGCGACAACTGCTGGTCGAGCATCGACGTGAAGCTCGCGCTGTCGTGCGAATCGAACGGGCCGTCGGACGGCGTCGCATCGCGCATGCTCTTTAGCATCATCTGCGTGAACACCGCGTCGAACTGCTGCGCGGCCATCTTCAAGCCGGCTTGCGGCGACGCGTTGACCTGTGCGCGCAAGCTGTCGAACCCCTGTACGTCGAGGGCGAAGCGCTGGCTCAGGTCGTTTGCGGTCCGGGAAGGATCAGAGTTCATCGCCGTCGTCCTTAGATGATTTCCAGATCGGCACGCAGCGCGCCTGCTGCCTTCATTGCCTGCAGGATCGACATCAGATCCGCGGGCGTCGCACCCAGTGCATTGAGCGCCTTCACGACTTCGGCGAGATTCGCGCCGGCGGAGACGAGCTTGACCGCACCGTTATCCTGCTTGAGCTGGATCTGCGACTGTTGCGCGACCACCGTCTGGCCATTCGAGAACGCGCCGGGCTGGCTCACCACCGGCTGCGTATTGATCACCACCGAGAGGTTGCCGTGTGCAACCGCGCAGCTTTGCAGCGTGACCATCTGGTTCATCACGATCGACCCGGTGCGCGCGTTCAGGATCACCTTCGCCGCGGCCAGCGCCGGCCGCACGTCGAGGTTCTGCAACTGCGCCATGAAGGCGACCTGCTGTTCGCTGTCGGTGGGGGCGCGCAACTGGATCGTGCGGCCGTCGAGCGCCATCGCCGTGCCGCCGCCGAACGCGTTGTTCACGGCCGCGACAATGCGCTGCGTCGTGTCGTAGTCCATGTCGTTCAGTTCGAGCTGCATCATGCCGCCTTGCGACGCGGCCGTCTGCACGGCCCGCTCGACGATCGCACCCGCCGCGATGCGGCCGGCGGCGAGCTGGTTCACCTGCACGCGGCTGCCGTTCGCGCTCGCACCGGCGCCGCCCACCGCGAGGTTGCCCTGGGCCAGCGCATAGACCTGGCCGTCCGCACCCTTCATCGGTGTGAGCAGCAGCGTGCCGCCGCGCAGGCTCTTCGCGTTGCCGAGTGACGACACGGTGACGTCGATGGCCTCGCCAGGGCGCGCGAACGGCGGCAGCGTCGCAGTCACCATCACGGCGGCGACGTTCTTCAACTGGATCGTGCTCAGCGCCGAGGTGCCCGAGTTGTTCGAACCCGCCGACTGGTTGTTGATCGAGATGCCGAGATTCGCGAGCATGTTCGCGAGTGTCTGCGTCGTGAATGGTGTTTGCGTGGTCTGGTCACCGGTGCCGTCGAGCCCGACGACGAGGCCGTAGCCGATCAGCGGGTTATCGCGCACGCCTTGAATCGAGACGAGGTCCTTCAGGCGCTCGGCGTGTGCGGCGGGTGAACTGAACGAAAGCGCGAGCGCAAAAGCGAGCGTGGCGCAGACAGGCACAAGCCCGACCGAGCGGAATCCGGTAGCAAAGCGCAAGGCGCGGCGAAAGAAAGCGAAGTTCATCATCACCACGGCGCCACGTTAAGGAAGAACCGTTGCAGCCAGCCCATGTTCTCCGCTTCGTTGATATAGCCCTTCGCCGAATATTCGATCTTCGCGTCGGCCACCTGGGTCGAGTACACCGAGTTCAGACCCGAGATCGTGTTCGGATTGACGACGCCCGAAAAGCGCACGAACTCGTTACCCTGGTTGATCAGCATCTGCTTCTCGCCGCTCACGACGAGGTTGCCGTTCGGCAGCACGTTCGTCACGGTGACGGTGATGGTGCCGTTGAACGTGTTCGACGCGTTCGCGCCGCCCGTCGAATTGAACGTGTTGTCGCCCTTCGCGCTGAGATTCGCCTTGCCGAACAGGCCGCCCAGAAAACCAGCGGTCGGCACGTTGAAATCGGTCGTCGAATTGCGGTTGGTGGCGGCCCCCGACGACTTCGTCGCGTTGATGTTCTCCTGAATCACGATGGTCAGGATGTCGCCGATATTGCGCGGACGTTGATCTTCGAACAGCGGCCGGCCTGCATAACCCGGGTTGTAGATCGAGCCCGCCGTCTGCATCTGCGGCGGCATGGGCGGGTAAGCCGTCATCGGCTGCTGGACGATCGGCTGCCTCGGCGCGAGCCCGCAGCCGCCGAGTGCGGCAGTGGCCGCGGCAACAAGCAGCGCCACGCAGCAGCGTGTCCGAAGCGGAATACGGTTGAAGTACGACATCTTGATTACCGTCTGTGTGTTCCCGACTGCACGTGCCCGATCACACCGGCATCTGGCTGAGCGTCTGCAGCATCTGGTCGGACGTCGTCACGGCCTTGCTGTTGATTTCATAGGCGCGCTGGGTCTGGATCATGTTCACCAGTTCCTGCACCACGTTCACGTTCGATGCTTCGACATAGTTCTGATTCAGCGTGCCCGCGCCGTTCAGACCCGGCGTCGTGACATTCGGCGTACCCGACGACGACGTCTCCACGAACAGGTTCTCGCCGCGCGCGTCGAGCCCCGTCGGGTTGATGAAGGTCGCGATCTGCAACGCGCCGATCTGCACGCTGTTGCTCGATCCGGCCTGCGTCACCGAAACCGTGCCGTCACTACCGATCGTCAGCGAGGTCGCGTTCTGCGGAATCGTGATCGCGGGAATCACCTGGTAGCCGCTCGACGTCACCAGCTGGCCTTGCGAGTTGGTCTGGAACGACCCGTCGCGTGTGTATGCGTTAGTGCCGTCGGGCATCTGCACCTGGAAGAAGCCCTGACCGTTGATCGCCACGTCCTTCGAGTTGCCGGTCTGCGTCAGGCCGCCCTGCGTGTAAAGCCGCTCCGTCGCGACCTGCTGAACCCCGGTGCCGAGCTGGATGCCGGACGGCAGTTCGGTTTGCTGCGTCGAGTTCGCGCCAGGCTGCCGCACGGTCTGATACAGCAGGTCCTCGAACACAGCGCGCGAACCCTTGAAGCCGTTCGTGCTGACGTTCGCGAGGTTGTTCGAGATCACGTCCATCTGCGCCTGCTGCGCATTCATGCCGGTGGCGGCGATATACAGTGAGCGGTTCACGGTGTTCTTCTCCTGGCTAAGCGTGGGCAGCGCGGCGTACGAAACGCCGCATCGCCGTCAACTGAAATTGAGCAACTGGTTCGCAGCCTGTTCGTTCTGATCCGCCGATTCGAGCAGCTTCGTCTGCATCTGGAACTGCCGCGCGTTGGTGATCATCGAGACCATTGCTGCGACCGGATTCACGTTGCTGCCCTCCAGCGATTCCGGTGCGAGCACGACGCTCGGATCCGCGTCGGCGGGATTGCCGTCGGCGGTGCGGAACAGGCCATCGTCGCCGCGCTGGAGCGTGCCCGGATCGGGATTTACGAGCTTCAACTGATCGACGATCGCAATCGCCGTCGGTGGATCGCCCGGGATCAGCGCGGACACGGTGCCGTCCTTGCCGATCGTCACCTCCGCACCCGGCGGCACCGACAGCGGACCGCCGTTGCCGACCACCGGCTGGTTCGTCGCGGTGACGAGCTGGCCGTTTTCGTCGACGTGCAGGTTGCCCGCGCGCGTGTACGCTTCATTGCCGTCGGCAGTCAGCACCGAGAGCCAGCCCTGCCCCTGCACCGCCACATCGAGCGGATTGCCGGTGCGTTGCAGCGGGCCTGGTGTGAAGTCCGCACCCGGCGTCGATGCAAGTACGAACGTGCGCGTCGTGTCGGTCGCAGCCTGGGTACCGTCGCCGAAGTTCATCGGCACGGCGCGAAACGTCGCGAGCTGCGCACGAAACGCCGTCGTCGACGTATTCGCGAGATTGTTCGCGACCACGGCCTGCTGCTCGAGCGCCTGCGAGGCGCCCGTCATCGCGGTGTAGATCAGACGATCCATGGTGAGCTCAGTGCGTGCCGCGCTTACAGGTTGATCAGCGTGTTGTCGACGGTCTGTTGCGTCTTGATCGTCTGCGCGTTCGCCTGATAGTTGCGCTGCGCGGTGATCAGGTTCACGAGTTCGCTCGTCAGGTCGACGTTCGAACCCTCCAGCGCGCCACCCTGCAACGTGCCGTGGTTCGTGCTGCCCGGCGCCGAGATCTGCGCCACACCCGACGAAGCGGTCGCCGCATACTGGTTGCCGCCGAGACTCACGAGGCCGTTCTGGTTGCTGAAATTCGCCAGCACGATCTGCCCGAGCGCCTGGGTCTGGCCGTTCGAGTAGTTACCGGTCAGCGTGCCGTCGGTGCCTACCGTGAAGTTCGTCAGCGTGCCGGCGGCGTAACCGTCCGGCTGCATTTTGGTGACGCCATCCGTGCTGCCGAACTGCGTCGTGCCCGCAATGCCCAGCTGGATGGTTTGCGGGGTCGCCGAGCCGTCCGTGTTCGGAATCGAAAAGCTGAATGTCAGCGGCGGATTGGTTGCGACCGGCGGCGTCCCCGTCGTCGTGCCGGTCAGGTTGCCCGACGTATCGAACGTCGCGGTACCGATCTTCGACGGCGTTCCGCCGCTTGCCGCGCCCGCGTAGACGTCCCACGAACCAGTCGCCGACTTCACGAAGTACATGTTCACCTGCTGCGAGCCGCCCAGCGAGTCGTACACCTGGGTCGAGGTCGTGTAGCTGTAGGTGCTTTTGTTGGTCGGATCGAGGGTCGTGCCGGCTGCTACCGCCGGGTCCTGCGCGTTCAGGTTGAGGCCGGCCGTAATGGTCTTGGTCGCAACCGGCGGGATATTTCCGGTCGGCAGTTGCAACGGCACCGTCTGCGCGGTGTTGATCACGCCGCCCGCGTTCGCCGCGTAACCCATCAGCTGCAACCCGTCCGAGCTGACGATATAACCGTTCTTGTCGAGCTGGAACACGCCGTTGCGCGAGTAGGTCAGCGAGCCGTTGTTCGACATCTGGTAGAAACCATTGCCGTTGATCGCGACGTCGAGTGCCTGGTTCGTCACCGAGATCTGGCCTTCCGAGAACTGCTGCTGCACTTGCGCGAGCCGCGTGCCGAGACCGATCTGCGTGTTGACCGCGGTCGCGACCGAGTTCGCGTAGACATCGGCGAACTGCGCCTGTCCCTGCTTGAAGCCGGTCGTGTTCGCGTTCGCGATGTTGTTGCCGATCACGTCCAGATCGTTTGCTGCACCTGCCAGTCCGCTCAAACCTTGTTGGTAGCCCATGACGGTCTCCGTACTCGATGATTGCGATGAATTCGATGAATCTGCAAAGCGTTAAAGAATTGCGCCGATCTGCGTGAGGCCGACCGTCGTGCCGTTCGACAACTGCAGGCCCGGTGTGCCGTCTGCCTGCGTGACGACGCTTTGCACCGTGGCGGCCGACAGCGTGGTCGCCGTACCTGCCTTACCGTTGATCGTGCCCGTTGCCGTGAACGTGTAGGTACCGTCGGGCAGCGGGTTGCCGGAGGAGTCGGTCGGTGTCCACGTCACCGGAACCGAACCGGCCTTCTGGCTGCCGAGGTTGATCGTGCTGACGACCTTGCCGGCCGAGTTCGTCACGTTGACCTGCAGGTTGGTAGCGTCGTTGGCGAGCTGCACACCGATCGGCGCCGCCTTGCCGCTGGCTACCGCCACCGTGTTACCCGGCGTGAGCACGGTCGAGCCGATCAGCAGCGCGGCCTGCGGCTGCTGGCCCGCCGACAGCTGCGTCGCCAGCGACGTAAGCGACGTGTTCAACTGACTGATACCCGTCACCGTATTGATCTGGGCAAGCTGCGAAGTCATCTGCGAGCTGTCCATCGGATTGGTCGGGTCCTGGTTCTGCATCTGTGCGATCAGCAACTGCAAGAACGTGTTCTGCAGGCTCGCGCCCGATGTCGCGCTCGTCGACGACGACGAAGTGCCGGTCGTGCTGTTCGTACTGCTCGTACCGTTCATCGTGTCGAGCAGCGTCGGCGATACGGTCGTGCCGCTGCCGCCGATAGTGGTTTGCGTGGTCAAGGAAACTCTCCTCAGGTTCCGATCGTGAGCGTCTTCAGCATCAGCTGTTTCGCGGTATTCAGTGTCTCGACGTTGGCCTGATACGAGCGCGACGCCGAAATCATGTTGACCATTTCCTGCACCGGGTCGACGTTCGGCAGCGTCACGTAGCCGTCGGAATTGGCGGCCGGGTTGCCGGGGTCGTAGGCGGTCTTCATCGGCGTCGGATCGTCGATCACGCCGGTCACCTGGACCCCGCCCACCTGCTGGCCGGACGCCGTACGCGAACCGCCGAGCGGGTCCACCGCGAACACGACCTGCTTCGCCTTGTACGGCTGGCCGTCGGGGCCGGTCGTGCTGTCCGCGTTCGCGAGGTTCGACGCCGTGACGTTGAGCCGCTGCGACTGGGCGGACAACGCCGAGCCCGCGACGTTGAAGATGTTCATCAGGGATGGCATGGCTGATCTCTCCGGGTGTGTGCGATGGGCCGGCCGGTTACAGGGTTACGAGCTGCCCGACGTGATCGCCGAGAGCATCGTCTTGATCTGCTGCGACAGCACCGTCATGCCCGATTCGAAATGCAGCGAGTTGTCGGCGAACTGCACGCGCTCGGTATCGAGATCGACGGTGTTGCCGTCGAGCGAGGGCTGCGTCGGCATGCGGTACTGCGGCGTGCCGTAGTCGTCGGTGGAACCGCCTGTCGGTGCGAGTCGCGCTGTGCCCGCCATGTGTCCCGCATGTGTCGACACCATCTGCATCCCGCTCGTCACGCCGGCCGGCTGAGCCATCGCGAGCGGCGCGGCGTTCGACGCGCCCGATGTACCCGCGCCCTGCTTCATCGCGTTTGCGAGCGATGCGCCGAAGTCGACGTCGCGCGCCTTGTACCCAGGCGTGTCGGCGTTGGCGATGTTCGACGACAGCAGTTCCTGCCGGTACGCGCGCACATCGAGCGCCTGGCGTCCAAAAGCGAATTCGGCATCGAGTTTGTCCAGCATCGAAATCTCCCGGAAGCGGTCACGATCGTCTGCGGAGCGGCGTCGCGCGAGGGCTGCAGCACCCGGCGCAAACCGCAGAGACCTTTATCCATGACGAGCATCTTATGAGCCGCACGCAAGCGGCAATCGGACGAATAACCGGGGAAGCCGCCCTCTATTCAACGTTTGCTCCGGCGGGTGCCTCTCTAGAATGCAAGTCGTACTGTTGGATTCGATGGAGAAGCCCGATGCCTGTCACCGCCTTTGCTGTCCGGCCGTCTGTGTGCCGCGCGATCGGTGTGGGTCGACGGGCTGGGCGCACGTCATGCGCTGCTGCTGTTGCTGTTGCGCTGGGGTTCGTTGGGTTGATCGTCTGCGCGATGCCGCAGCTCGCCATCGCGCAGGAAGCCGGTGGGCCGATCGTGATTCCGGGGCCTGCGGAGAAGAATCCTGCGGCGCTGGCCGAGCTGGCCAATCGCGTCGCGAGCACCGCACCCGATGCGCGCAACTCCACACCTGCGATTGCTGCTGCGATGTCGATGAGCGGCGCGACTGCTCCGGCTTCATCGCGCACCGACGACCGTTTCACTCAAGCCGCGAATGCAAACGGCGCGATTGTGATTCCCGGTCCCGGCGATGCCGTCGTCGCACCGGCGATCCGTCGCGCGAACTTCAATCCCGCCACGGCAAACCAGAGCGCAATCGATACGCCACGCATGATGCGTGTGAACGTGCCGGCTTCGCGTGAAGTGATTCCGGTGATCGTCACGTCGACGCAGACTCCGCCGCAGCCGGCTGTACGCCAGACGGCGCCGGTTGCTTTCAATCCGCCGCGCGCGCCGGTGGCTATCGTCAGGGCGTCAACGTCAACGGCGGCGGCAACAGCCCAACCTGGCGGCCCCACTGCCGCCCCTGCACAAGAAGACGGCGAAACGATCCGCAGCGCGGCACTCGCCTATTTGCAGCAACAGTCCGCCGGCCTGCCAGGCAAGATCGAGATCACGGTGGCGCCGGTGTTCCCACGCGGTCTCGCCGCCTGCACGACGCTTGCACCATTCATGCCGACGGGCATGCGCCTGTGGGGCCGCACGACCGTCGGTGTGCGCTGCGCCGGCGAGCGCCCCTGGACGCTGTATCTACAGGCGAAAATCGCGATCCACGCGACCTACTATCTGGCGGCACGGGCGCTCGCGCCCGGCGACGTACTGAGCGCCGCCGATCTCGTCGCGCGCGACGGCGACCTCACGTCGCTGCCGATGGCTGTCGTCACCGATCCGTCACAGGCGGTCGGCGCAGCCGCGCTGACGCGCGTCGCGGCGGGGCTGCCGCTGCGCCAGGACATGTTGCGTAGTGCATCGTCGGTGACGATCGGGCAGACGGTCCGGGTGGTCGCGCAGGGCCAGGGTTTCGCGATTTCGGCCGAGGGCAGCGCGATGAACAACGCGGCGCCGGGCCAGCAGGTGCGGGTGAAGACGGCCGGGGGGCAGATTATCAGCGGAATCGTCAAGGATGGCTCCACCGTGGAGATCCAGCTGTGAACGGCTGCACGGGCCGCCGCGCGGGATTGCAGACGGCGTGCGCCGGTTGCGCTAAAGTTTTGATTCGTGCATGCCGTTATCACGATCAAATCGTTCAGGAAGCCAATCGTGAAAGTCGATTCCACCACCAGCACCAATCTGCAGACGTTGAAAGACGGTCTGTCGCGGCCCCAGCAGGGCGAAGCCACGTCGACCGGCGCGGGCGCGTCGGGTGCGTCGGGCAAAGCCGCCGCCCCGCAGACGTCGACCGGCGATGCGAACGTGAACCTGTCGGGACTGTCGGCGCATCTGCGCAGCCTGGCGGCGTCGGGTTCCGCGGATATCGATACGGCGCATGTCGAATCGGTCCGTCAGGCGATCAAGAACGGCACGCTCACCATCGATTCCAGCAAGATTGCCGACGGCGTGCTGAACACGGCGCGCGACTTGCTGCAGAACAAGACGCCGTCTACCGGCAGCTGAGCTGCGCGTCGTCCGAAGACGCAGCGGCGGCCCGTGCCGCCATAGAGAAGTATTTCCCTACCCGGCCCGCGTGTCTCACGCGGGCCGTTGCGTTTACTGCGCGGCTGTTGCGCGTGCCCACGCCCTCTCATTTCACTAGCGAGTTGCGATGAAAGACGCCCTCCTTGCCAGCCTGATCGACGAGCTTGCGACCGTCGAAGCGTTCGCCTCGGCCCTTGCACTCGAAGAACACGCGCTGACGGTTGTACAGCCGCTCGAACTGCTGCCGCCCGTGGTCGAGCAGAAAACCGTGCTGATCGGAAAGCTCGCCGAGCTGGAAGCAGCCCGCGATGCGCTGCTTGCGGAAATGGGGTTTCCGGCGGGCTCGCGTGGTATCGAGCTGGCGGCGGATGGCGATGCGCAGATTGCCGCGCAGTGGTCGCTGTTGCGCCAGGCGGCGCAGCGTGCCTGGAACGCCAACACGACGAATGGCATGTTGATCCGCACGCGGATGGACTACAACCAGCGGGCGCTCGCTGCGCTGCAGGTTGTCGTGCCGGAGAAGCCGGCGTTCTATGGGCCGGATGGGCGGATTCCGGCGTATGGGGTTTAGTTACTAAACAAGAGCGCTGAAGCTCCGCGCGGAATAACACGTTGCTTCATGCAGCGGACGTGCCGCTATTTGTTTCGAAACCGGATTACCATCCAGCCCAACGCAGCCACGACTACTGTCAGCAATGCACCCTCTCCCACGCTTTGCGTGACCATGCGAAACGATGCTCCCTGCCTTGCAAGCATGTCCATCAGTTCGGGAGACAAAAGCATCGAAAGCACTCCGATTGCCGTTAAAGCCGTACCCGCTGAAGCGCTCAACATCGCAATACCCACAGGATCGAACCGTCTCGAGAAATTCCCGATGACGACTGCAATGCCGAACACGATCATGGCCATGATAAATAGACTGCCGACCATCCCTATCTTGGCCTTCTCACCGGGTGAACCCATGAATGCGGCTATTTCCCCGCCAAAGACAATGAAGCCCGCCAGGCTGTGCAGGATGATGCCGATTACTCTTCGAAAGACATTCATGCGTCAGCGCGATGAAAATAGGCCGTGGCAGCGGGACGATAGAGAAAAAAGCTAAAGATCGCGAGTAAGACCACTCCGGGAATCAGCAGCCCCTTGAATGGCGTGGAGATACCCGACACCACGAGTCCAATCGCCGCTACTGCAACGTAGAGTGTGCGTGACCACGCATGTCCCTTTAGCACGCCAATGCCGGCAACGATGTTAAACAGCGCGGAGACGCATCCAACTGCCAGCGTCGCCCACACCGGCAGCAAACTGCGACTGAGCATTTCGACAGCGAGGGGATTACGCAGCGATAGTGGCAATTCGACAAGAGAGATCGCGCTGGTAACGATCATGAACCACCCGAGAATGCCTAGTGAAATTGGTCTTTTCATGGTTTCTTTTTGTCACTTCAGGTTTGTACGATCCGCGGACGGACGCCAATGCGTAAAGTATGACATGGAGTCCTGGAATAAACGATCTTGTGACGCATTCACGGCCGGTAACTGTGCTTAAAAGGCAGGCTTGAATCGCATTTAAATAACGATACTGGTTTCACCTCACTCCGTCGGCGGGTTCATTCCTTGTGTCGGCGGTGCCTCGACGAATGATCACTTCGCGACGGAGCCCGATTCCAGCGCGGCATGGTCAGTCCGGTCTGTCTGGCTAACGGCAGAGCGCGCGCCGGACGAAACAGCCGTCGTTACATACAAGCACGTGTGGTTTTCCTCGGCATCTGCTGTCTGATCCTGGCATGAACACTACGGCCGCGCTTTTACCGTTTACCAGGCAGCCGCTGGTCGGCCATTCATTGCCCCCTGTCGACACGGATACGACCGCGACCGTTGCTAGCGGTCCGGCCGATACGCTGTAAAACTAGCGCGTCGAAAACACCGAAATCCCCCCGTTGGGAAATCCCGCCGCACCTGGTTGAAACGGCACATACACTTGCCCAAGCGTGCTGTCGATGGCGACAGAGTGCGCCCCGGTGCCCACCGGAATCTTGACGAGCAACCGCCGTGACGCGCCATCGATTACGGCCATCTGCGGGCTAAATCCTGACGCTGCAGCGATGCCGCTCGTGACGTAGTGTCGAGCCGGCAGGAAATAGCGGTTGGAAGCCGGATCGTAACCAACCTGGTCCACCCCGCCAAACGGCAGGCTGGCTTGAATCGCGCCACTCGTACGATCGAGGATCAACGTGATGAGCGGGTCTCCGGCCGGCGGATCGCATCCAACAAGCACGTCATTATTCGGACCAAGCACGATGCCCGCCGGTGCGCATTTCCCTAGCGGAAACGACTTGCTGACAGAAGGATTTCCCGCCACCGCGGAGCTGGCCGTGATGACGTCAAGCTCGCCTTCGGGATTGGCGGCAGTTCCGTCGTTGTTGATCAAAAAACTCTTCGAGGCAGGATCATAGGCGCACGCTTCGAGCCCGGACGAACCGTTGAAAGAGAGCTTTGTCACCACCGTTTGTGTCAGCGTCGAAATTAACGTGACGAATGGCGGCGAGTCTCCGGGGTTCGCAAACATCGCGAGATGATCGTCGGGATCGTAGCAGCCCTCATCGACGCGCGATCCGGAATTGCTGATGACGATTGTGTTGACCGTCTTCTGCGCAGCCGTATCGATTACCTTGACCGAGTCCACGTCGCCGACATAGATCGTGTTCGTACCGGTGATACCTACGATTCCGTCGGGACCGGATTCGTTTGTCGTGGCACCGGCACCGATGAACGGCCCCACGATCTGCGCGAGCAACGTGTTCGATTGAGTGTCCACGACATCGACTGCCTTGTTATTGCGGTCGGAGAGAAAGTACTTGCCGGCCTCGACGTAGCCAATGTCAAAACTGAATGGTGGACTCGAAGCATTGGGCACGGCGATGTTTGTGAGCAGCTTCGGCGGTATCGGTGCGCTAATGTCGTCTCCACCTCCGCAGCCGGTCAATGCAGTCACGGCGAGCAACATCAAAGTTGCCAGGCGCTTTTCCATGTCTTCGTCTCCATTTCGTTTATTGGTCTGACCGTCGGTCCATGGAGCGGCGTGAGTCTTCAAGCTTCTTGCGCTCTCGATCGGCGACTGGCAAAAAACGATTCCTTAAGAAACCTTAAGAAATCGCCATCTGATCCGCTTTACGGCTCACACAATGGCGGTGCGATGGAGAATCGAAAAGTAAAACTTATTTATGGTCCGCATTGCGTTAACGCTATACGTGTAATGAAATTGAATTTTCCATAGACGTACGACGCGCAATTTCGCACTGCGTGTTTTAGCTACTCTGTGTGACGTCGCAGAGTGCAGTGCGCAGGAGAGTAGATCAGGAAGATTGATGTGACTGACTACTGCCTGTCGACGTAGAAACGTTCGAAGGCAGCATATCGAGTACTAACCTGTACGACAGACTATTGATTGACGAGCCATTCGCCAGGCGCGGGAACACCTGTTTATTGCACGACGACGCGACTTAACCGCCCCTCACCCCGCCTCCGCATTCGCCCACGCCATCTCCCGCAAGCGCGTCCGCAACCGCGCAACCGCCTGGCTATGCAACTGACACACCCGCGACTCGCTCACCTCCATCACCGCCCCAATCTCGCGCAGATTCATCCCGCGCTCGTAGTAAAGCGACATCAGCAGCTTCTCGCGTTCGGGCAACCGATCGATCGCCTCAATCAGCGCCGTACGCAAACTATCGTCAAGCAACGCCGACAACGGATCCGAATGATCGACGCAATAGCGATCGAGAAACGGCTCATCCTCAGCGGACCGATCGAAGTCTTCGTAGTAAATCAGCTGGCTACCGTGCAGGTCCTGCAGCATCGACTGGTATTCGTCGAGCGGCATGTTCAGATGATCGGCGATCTCCGCTTCGCTGGCCGAGTGTCCGAGACGTTGCTCGACCCGATGCACCGCCGCCTCGACTTCGCGCGACGTGCGGCGCAGGCTGCGCGGCAGCCAGTCGTTGCTGCGCAGCTCGTCGAGCATCGCGCCGCGAATCCGCTGGCTCGCGTAGGTTTCGAACTGCGCGCCCTGATCTTCCTTGTAACGACTCGCCGCATCGAGCAAGCCGATCATGCCGGCCTGGATCAGATCGTCGAGATCGACGCTCGCCGGCATCCTGGCCACGAGCTGCAGACCGAGCCGCCTGACGAGCGGCGCGTATTTGGTCAGGACGTCGGCCTGGGAGATCTTTCCCTGCGCGTTGTACATCGTGCTCCCCTTGTCCGTGGCGCCTTCAGGCGTGCTGCGCGGACGGTTGGTCGGCGTGTTGCGCCGCTGTTACGGTCGCGCTCGCCGGCCACGGCGCGCGCGACGACATCGCTGGCCGCATCGGCCAGTACTGCAATTGCGCGGCGAGGTGCCGGTAGCCGCGCGCCGCCGGTGTCGACGGGAACGCATCGACCACACAGCGCGACAGTTCGAGCGCCCGCACGATCCGCACATCGGCGGCGATGCAGCCGGCCGCCTCCAGCGCCACCGACAGATAACGCCCCGCCACCCCCGCGAGGTTGTCGAACGCGGTGCGCGCATCGTCGATGCTTTGCACGTGATTCACTACCACACGAAACTGCGCGATCGCATGCGCGTAGTGCAGCCGCTTCAGGCACGCATAGGTCTCGGTGATCGACTGCGCGGCGACCCGCATCACAATCATCACGTCGTGCGCCTGCAGCGCCAGCGCCGACAACGCGCCCTCGCGACCGAGCTGCGCATCGATCAGCACGATGTCGGCGCAACCGTCGACCATCGCGGCAAGCTGCGACGGCGTGCAGCCCTCGCGATTCGCCCGCGACGCAGCCAGCACGCCAAAGCCCAGCGGATGCCGCAATACCGCGCGCTCGAGCGGCAGTTCGCCGCGTGCAACTTCGATGAAACTGCCCGTGCAGCGCACCCCGCCGAGCGTCGAGCTGATCGAGCCCTCGCCGGAACACTCGTCGATCACGAGCACATCCTTGCCCTGCTCGGCGAGTGCCGTTGCGAGGTTGAGGACCGTTGTCGTCGCCCCCGCCCGCGGCGAACCGCCAGTCACTGAAATCACGCGCGCGCGACCACCGGCGAGCAGCCTGCGTAGCCCTTCCGCCTGATCGGGCACACGTTTATCCAAAGCGGACCTCGTGCATATCGGCCGTCGAACGCGCCGACAGCGCTGACAGCAGCGGCGGAATGTCGTCGTCCTGCGGCACGAAAGGCGAGCTGTCGCGCGGAATGCAGAACGCGCTCTTGATCAGGAATTTCTTCGTCGCAACGTAGAGGTTCTCCGGCACCTTCTGTCCGGTCGACACGTAATGCACGGGCAAGCGGTAACGGATCACCGTATCGAGCGTGCTGCCCAGGTTGGTCGCTTCGTCGAGCTTGGTCAGGATGCAACCGGCGAGCGGCTGCTGGTCCGGCGCACGCTGATACGCCTGCACGACTTCGTTCAGCGTGTCGCCATGACAGGTCGCGTTCAGCAGCAACAGACGCTGCACCGTCTGACCGGCGCGGCACAGCATCGCGATCTGGTCAGCCACCTGCCGGTCGCGCTGGCTCATGCCGATCGTGTCGATCAGCACGATGTGTTTGTTGCGCAGCTCGGACAGCGCGAGTTGCAGATCGGCGCTGTCCTTCACCGCGTGCACGGACACGCCGAGAATCTTCCCGAAAATGCGCAGTTGCTCGTGACCGCCGATCCGGTAGCTGTCGGTGGTGAGCAGCGCGACCTTGCTCGCGCCGAAGCGCATCACGCAGCGTGCGGCGAGCTTTGCGGTCGTCGTTGTCTTGCCGACTCCCGTCGGTCCCATCAGCGCGAACACGCCGCCGCGCTCCATCAGCTCGTCTTCGTTTTCCATCACCGGCAGGTTCGTCGCGAGTACCGAGCGGACCCAGTTCATGCCGGCTTCCATGCCGTCGGTCTCCGGCATGTTGTCGATCATCATCTGCACGAGCTGTGCCGAGAAGCCGGCGGCGAACAGGTGTTTGGTCAACGCGGCGTGTGTCGGTCCGCGGCGCTGGCGGTCCGCCCACAGCAGGCCGGTGAAGTGCTCTTCCATCATCCCGCGCATCGACGCGAGTTCGTGCATCACGGTGTCGTTGACGATCTGCTCGACGCGCTGGTTGATCGCTTCGGTCATCGATGCCGCAGTGCCGGCGGAAAACGCGGTCGACGCAGTGGATGCAATCGATGCAGAAGATGGAGCCGGCGGGTTCGGCATACGGCGCGCTTCGTCAGCGGCCGCTGTGGCCGCTGTGGTCGGTATGCCTGCCCGTTGCGCAGCGCGGCGCGCGGCTAGCTGAGCGCCTTCACGAGCCCATTCCGGTGTCTCGGCACGCGATGTTTCGGTAGGCGTTTGCAGTTCGCCCGGTGTGCCCAGGCCCTTCGCCATCGCAACAGCCGGCGTCATCGCGCCATGCTCGGCCTGAACCGCGACTTTACGTGCGTGATCGATAAGCCAGGGGTTCGATTCCGCGAGCGTGCGCGGCGCGGCAGCGGCGTCTTTGCTACGCGTAGCTTCAGCACGAGCAGCCGGTGCTCGTATTGCAGTGACGGGCTGGGCGTCGGCATGGTCGTTCGACATACGCTCGGTGCCCGCTTCGGGACTCGCGCCGAATACCGACGAGAACACATCCGGCATGCCGCTCGCGTACGGATTCGCCAATGCGGCGCCCGGTGTTGCGCTCGAGGTCACAGCCGCACGCGGTGCCGTCACTGCGGCGGCAGCCGGTGCCGCAGCACCAGGCTTGATCGAAGCCAGCTCGCTGTCGGCCAGCGCGACGATCTCGACGGTGCCGTCGTCGACCGTGCGGTTCGACAGCACGACGGCGTCCGGACCCAGCGCCTCGCGCACGAGACGCAGCGCGTCGCGGGTGGTGGCGCCGATAAATTTTCGGATGTTCAAGCTGGACTCCCGGCGAGATGAACGGAGCGGCCACGTACCCTCACATACCGCTTCCCATGACAACGATTATTGCCAAAGGTGTCGAGTGACGATCGATGGATAAGGAAGGGGAAAGGCGGGCAATTCGACTGATCGGCGGCGGTAGCGGCAGCAGTGCCGCCGCCGTGGTCAGTCTCGCTCAGCCGTGCGCGCCGATCAGGTTGACGACCTTGATGGTCCGGGTGTCGGGCACTTCCGCATACGACAGCACTTTCAGTTGCGGCAGGCTGCGACGCAGGAAACGCGCGAGCATCGCGCGCAACGAATGCTGGACGAGCAGCACCGGCGCGAGCCCGAGGTTCTGCTGGCGCGTCATCGCCTTCTGCGTTTCGGTGAGCAGCGTGTGGGCGAGGCCCGGTTCGAGGCCGGGGTTCGCACCGGTCGCGAGCGCCTGCGACAGCACCCGTTCGAGATTCGAATCGAGGCCCATCACCTGCATGTCGCCGCTGCCCGGGAACCACTGCTGCGTAATCGCTCGGCCAAGCGCGAGCCGCACGACGGCAGTGAGATCGTGGGCATCGGGCATCTTCGCTGCGTGCTCGGCGAGCGCTTCGAGGATCGTGCGCATGTCGCGGATCGGCACGCCCTCTTCCAGCAGGCTTTGCAGCACCTTCTGCAGCGTGGTCAGCGAGATCGTCTTCGGCACGAGGTCTTCGACGAGCGACGGCGTGTCCTTCGACATCCGCTCGATCAGCACCTGCACTTCCTGCCGACCCAGCAGTTCGGACGCGTGCGTGACAACGAGGTGATTCAGATGCGTCGCGACGACAGTGCTCGAATCGACGACCGTATAGCCGTACACCTGCGCCTGTTCGCGCATGTTCGTATCGATCCAGATGGCTGGCAGGCCGAACGCCGGGTCTTGCGTCGGTGTGCCCGGCAGCGCCGCGGTGACCTGGCCTGGATTGATCGCGAGCCACTGGCCCGGATACGCCTCGCCGATGCCGACCTCGACGCCCTTCAACGCAATCCGGTAGCCGTTCGGGCGCAGTTCCAGGTTGTCGCGAATGTGAATCACGGGCGGCAGGAAGCCGATTTCCTGCGCGAATTTCTTGCGGATGCTCTTGATCCGCTTGAGCAGTTCGCCGTCGGAGTTCTTGTCGACGAGCGGGATCAGCCGGTAGCCCACTTCGAGACCGAGCGTGTCGATCAGCGTCACGTCTTCCCAGCTCGCTTCGCTGTTCTCGACCGGCGTCATCGCGGCCGGTATGACATCGACCAGTGCCGACGCGCCCTTGCGGTCCGCCGCGCGCTTGCTCATCACGCGGCCGAGCTGGATCGCGCCGCCGCCGAGCAGCAGGAACGCGAAGTGCGGCATGCCGGGAATCAGCCCCATCAGCACGAGAATGCTGCCGGTGATCATCAGCACGCGCGGGTTCGTGAACAGCTGGCCGGTGAGCTGCGTGCCGATGTCTTCGTTGGTCGCGACGCGTGACACGATTACGCCGGCCGCCGTCGAAATGACCAGCGACGGAATCTGCGCGACAAGGCCATCGCCGATCGTGAGCAGCGTATAGGTCTTGCCCGCCGAAGCGAAGTCCATGCCGTGCTGCGCCATCCCGACGATCAACCCGCCGAGAATATTGATCACCATGATCAGCAGCCCGGCGATCGCATCGCCGCGCACGAACTTGCTCGCTCCATCCATCGAGCCGTAGAACTCGGCTTCCTGCGCGACTTCGAGGCGTCGCTTCCTGGCCTGTTCTTCGTTGACGAGACCGGCGTTGAGGTCGGCGTCGATGGCCATCTGCTTGCCAGGCATCGCATCGAGCGTGAAGCGCGCCGACACTTCGGCGATGCGGCCCGCACCCTTCGTGATCACCATGAAGTTGATCACCATCAGGATGATGAACACGACAATGCCGACCGCGAAATTGCCGCCCACGAGGAAATGTCCGAACGCCTCGATCACCTGCCCGGCTGCATCTGGACCGGTGTGACCTTCGAGCAGCACGACGCGTGTCGATGCGACGTTCAGCGACAGGCGCAGCAGCGTCGAGAACAGCAGCACGCTCGGGAACGCGGCGAAATCGAGCGGCTTCATCGTGTACATGCTGACGAGCAGCACCATCACCGACAGCGCGATGTTGAACGTGAACAGCAAGTCGAGCAGGAACGGCGGCAACGGCAGGATCATCATGCCGAGGATCATGCAGATCAGCACCGGCCCGGCTAGCGCCCGCAGGTTGGTGCCGGCCAGCACGTCGGGCCGTCGCGAGAGGAAACCGGCGCGCGTGTTCATGCGCGGCCTCCGCGTCGGGTTTCGTCTTCTTTTGCGAGCGCTTCGGCGGCTTCTTCAGCGGCTTCATCGTCGGAGATGGCGCCCTTGTCGAGTTCGGCGGGCACGTCGAAGCTCGTGGGCACCGTCGGTGCAATACCGCCTTCGGTATTGAAGCGACGCAACTGATAGACCCACGCGAGCACTTCGGCGACCGCGCCGTACAGCGCGCCCGGAATCTCGCGGTTCAGATCGACGTTGTGATAAAGCGCCCGCGCGAGCGGCGGCGCTTCGAGCAACGGTACGTTGTGTTCGGCGGCGATCTCGCGGATACGCAACGCGACGAGATTCACGCCCTTCGCCACCACTTTCGGTGCGCGCATCTCGCCGTCGGTGTATTTCAGCGCGACCGCGAAGTGCGTCGGGTTCGTCACGACAACATCGGCCTTCGGCACCTCGGACATCATCCGGCGGCGTGCCAGCGCGCGCGCCTGCGAACGGATGCGCCCCTTCACCAGCGGGTCGCCTTCGTTCTCGCGGTGTTCGCGCTTCACTTCATCCTTGCTCATGCGGAGTTTCTTCTGGAACTGCCAGAGTTGATACGGCACGTCGAGCGCGGCCACGAGCAACATGCCCGCGACCGTCATGGCGCAGCACACGGCGATCAGGTGGCCCGCGTTGGCGAGCGCGACATCGAGCGGCTGCGTACAGAGCGCGATTATCTCGTCGCGCCGCTGCCAGACCGCTATGCCGCCCACCAGTCCCACCACCAGCGTCTTCGCAAGCGACAACCCAAGCTGGATCGGACCGTTGATCGAGAAAATGCGACCGAGGCCGGTGAGCGGATTCAGCCGGCCGAAGTTCGGTTCGAGCGATTTGCTCGAGATCAGCCAGCCGCCCAGCGCCATCGGTGCGAACAATGCGGCGGCACCGGTCAGTCCGAGCACGGGCGCAAGCGCATAGAGACCCTCGCGGCCTGCGACGGCCGCGCCGCTCATCATCTGGTGCGAATCGAAGACAGCCGTGTGATCGAACGTGAATGAGGTGCGCAGCATCGCGCGCAGATGCGTGGCGATCGGCCCGGCCATGCCCCACACGCCAAAGAAGCCCGCCGAGAGCAGCGCAAACGAAGCCAGCTCACGCGAGCGCGCGACCTGCCCTTCCTCGCGGGCCTTGTCGACCCGCCGGGGAGTGGCTGCTTCGGTTTTTTCGAGGTCGCTGTCCTCTGCCACCAGGCTCTCCAGACGAGACGGCACGATGCCGTTTTCCAGTGACAGCGATTATTCCCGCAGACGGCAAGGCGCCATCGGCGGATAAGGACGGGGAAACGGGGGTATTTCGGGGGATGGGGAAGCGGCGCGCCGCCCCGGGCATGTCGTCGCCCGGGTCAGCGCGCCGTCGTGCTCTTAAAACGCGACGTACGGCGCCGCGCCGCCGGTCGCCCGGCGATCCATACCGAAGAAGATCGTGCGGCCGTAGAAGAACGGCAAACCGAGATCGAGCTGGCCCAGGCCGCCGGCAGCAGCGAGATCGTTGAACGCGTAGTTGCTGGTGTTACCGAACAGCGTCGCTGCGCTCGTGACGTTCATCGTGACCGTCCCGACCGTGCCGTTCACACCGACCAGGGTCGCGGTGCGGGACGTCGGCGTGGACGGACAATAGAAGCCCGAATAGTTGCTGTTAGTACATTGCGTCAGCGTCTGGTCGGACAGGAAGTAGGCGTTCGAGCCCGAGTCGAGGAACGCCGTCACCGTACTGCCGTTGAACGTGCTGCTGACCATGTTGCCGGCGCTATTCGTCGTAAACGTCTGGCTCGCTGTGAGCGTGTTGTTTGCCTGCGTACCGATACCGAACGTCAGTGTGCCGGACGCCGACGTCGCACCGGTGCTGGAGATGGACGGCATCTGGAGCACCACGCCGTTGTTGTCGACCGGAAAGTTCTGCACCGGGTTCGCGACCTGCTGCGTGGTGGGCAGCGTCGTCTTCGTGCAATTGGTGCCGCTCGGGCACGAGTAATAGATGCTGCTGTTGGCGGAGGTCGCGCAGGTCGTGCCGCAGTCGTTGGGCGCGACGCCGATACCGAGAATGCCGTTCGCGCCGAGCGCGCTCGCCGTATTCTGCGCCGGGCCGTTTGCGCAACCGGTGGCCGGCACCGTCGACGACGCCAGGTCGCCGATGATCTGCACGGGGATGCTGCTGGCCGTCTCGCTACCAATCGTGACGTTCGCGGTCCGCACGGTGCCCCACGTGTAACCGATGGCGAATTGCGCGCATTCGGCGATCTGCGCTCCGCTCACGGTCGTGACCGGCAGCGCGCCCGACAACGACGACGTGAGCGCCGAGCTCACCACCCGCAGCCCATACGAGCCCGTGTCGACCTGGATGTTATTGATCGTCTGGCAATTGCTGGTCGAACCCGGCGGGCACACCGTGACGCTGACGGTCGGAATATTCACGACGTTGGCCACCCCGGCGTTGACGGTCAATGCGACCTGATTGCCGCCGGCCGGCGTCACCGGCGTACTGCCGCCACCGCTGCTGCCTCCGCCACCGCCACATCCGGCGATGCAGGCCGCGGCGATGGCAAGGCCCGCGGCCTGAACCCAGCGAACCCATTGCGTCTTGATCGGTGCTTTCGATTGGACTGTCTGCACTGTCTGTCTCCCGCCCGTCACTGGATGTCGGCGCTGCTGACGCCGGCAGGCAGCGCCTGCGGCAGCCACGCATTGCCTGCGAACGCGCCCATATGGCCGCCCGATTGCACGACGAGATTGTCGCTCTGGACCGACGCGGGACCGTGGCCGCCGCGTGCGGTGCGCACTGCCGTCAGGCCGTCGACATACTGTGGGAAATAAGTGCCTAGCAGGCTGTTGAGATCGGGCATCTGCGGGCCGTTCCATGCGATCCCGAAGACCGTGCCGGCCTGCGACAGATACTCGCGCACGACCGTACCGCTAGCGAGCGTCGTCTCGCGCACGCTGTAGGCCGCGGCGGCAGTGGAGGACGCGGTCGATGCCGACGCCGAAGACGTCGATGTGGCATGCATGACGCGCGTAGTAACGGTCGAACCGTCGGGCGGGGTCATGGGGCTGCCGCCCAGCGCGGCCTGCGCGGCGGGGACGGCGGACAGCACAAGGCTGGATCCGAGCGTCGTCACGATGACGGCGCGACGTAGTGGGCTCGACATACGGCTCGACATGGCCAGACTCCTCCTGATCGTCTGTCGCGGGGCCGTGTCACCGGCATGTCCGCGACGTGAAAACCGCACCGGCCTCTCAGCCCCGGTGCGCGTGCCCGTAGTATGCCTGTGCCCGAGTGGATTAAGCAGTAGTACAGCGCGTCGGTAAGGGATCGTATGAAACTCAGAAGCCGAGACTCGCGAGCAGATCGTCGACCTGCGCCTGATCCTGCATCACGTCGGGCTTGCCTTCCGGATTGATCTGCGGGCCGTTTACCAGGGTTTCGGTAGGGCCGGCGGCGCCCGCGTGGTCGGTGGCCGGGTGCGCCGCTGCGAGCGCGGCGGCCGTCGCCGCAAACTGCTCGCGCCGCTCGGGCGCGATGTTCTCGACCAGCACACCAAGCAGTTGCTGCTCGATCAGATAGACCACATCCATGATCTTCTTGATCACCTGGCCGGTAAGGTCCTGAAAGTCCTGCGCGAGCATGATCTCCAGCAACTGCGCGTTGGTCGCGCCGGTCGACTCCGGCAGCGCACTCAGAAAGCCGCGCGTATCGCTCATCAGCGCGCGCACTTCGTCGCGCTCGATCGGCGCGGCGTACCACTCGGCCCAGCGCGCATCAAGCTTGCCTGCATCGCGCTGCAGTTGCTCCTGAATCGGCTTGGCGACTTCGATCGCGGTCAACACACGTTCGGCGGCCTGTTCGGTCATCGTGGCGACGTACTTGAGGCGGTCGCGTGCATCCGGCACCGCTTCGGCCGCGCGCTCGACGTGCTTGTCGAGCCCCAGCTCGCGCATCGAGTCGCGCAGCGTGCGCGTGAGCTGCCCGATGCGGGCCAGGATGCGGTCGCTTGCGAAGTCGCCGCCGCTGTCTTCTTTCAGGTCGAAGCCTGACGCGTTGCTCGGCTGGTTCAAGTCAGCTCCCGGCTTTGGCCATCTTTTCGAGGATCTTGTTCACCTTCTCATCGAGCGTCGCCGCCGTGAACGGCTTCACGACATAGCCGCTCGCACCGGCCTGCGCGGCCGCGATGATGTTTTCCTTCTTCGACTCGGCCGTCACCATCAGCACCGGCAGGTGCGCGAGGCCTGCATCGGCGCGGATCGCCTTCAACATCGCGAGGCCGTCGAGGTTCGGCATGTTCCAGTCGGAAATCACGAAGTCGTACGTGCCGCTGCGCAGACGGGCGAGGCCCGCCATGCCATCCTCGGCTTCGTCGACATTGCCGTAGCCCAGCTCCTTGAGCAGGTTGCGAACGATCCGGCGCATCGTCGGAAAGTCGTCCACGACCAGAATCTTCATTCCCTTATCCATAGCCATTCCCTTTCGCAAATCCAGTTCGTGCGGCACACTGCCGCCGCTTCAATCGGCCCGCATCATACGCGCTGCACGCGCTCGCCCATCGCAGCGAGGCACGCCATCACGCGGCGGCTCATCTCGGACAGCGCGGCGACTTCGTCGGCGGCGCCGAGTGCGATCGCTTCGCGCGGCATGCCGAAGACGATACAGCTCGCTTCGTCCTGGGCAAATGTGTACGCGCCCGCCTGTTTCATGTCGAGTAGCCCCGCCGCGCCGTCGCGGCCCATACCGGTCAGGATCACGCCGACCGCATTCTTGCCCGCATGCTGCGCGGCCGAGCGAAACAGCACATCCACCGACGGCCGATGCCGGTTCACCGGTGGTTCGTCCGACAGATGCGCGATGTAGTTTGCCCCGCTTCTTGCCAGCAGCAAATGCGCGTGACCGGGCGCGATGTACGCATGACCCGGCAGCACGCGCTCGCCGTGCTCTGCTTCTTTAACGGTAATCCGGCACAAACCATTGAGCCGCTGTGCAAAAGATTTCGTGAAACCGGGCGGCATATGCTGCGCGATCAGCACCGCGGGCGCATCGGGCGGCAGCGGCAGCAGCACTTCGCGGATCGCTTCGGTACCGCCCGTCGATGCGCCGACGATGATCAGCTTCTCGGTACTGACCAGCGGGTTGTTGAAGAGCGGTGCGAGTGTGGGCGCCTGCGCGGCGCCGGTTGCATCCGTGGGGCTTGTGCTGGCAGGCGTTTGCACGACGCGCTGCCGCACGCGCGCACGCGCCGCCGCACGCACCTTGTCGGCGAGCTTTTCCGCGTAGTCGAGCATGCCGTCGCGGATACCGACACGCGGTTTCGTCACGAAATCGACGGCACCGAGTTCGAGTGCGCGCAGCGTGATTTCAGAGCCGCGTTCGGTTAGCGACGACACCATCACCACCGGCATCGGCCGCAGACGCATCAGCTTTTCGAGGAAGTCGAGACCGTCCATGCGCGGCATTTCGACGTCGAGCGTCAGCACGTCCGGGTTGTGCTGCTTGATGAGTTCGCGCGCGACGAGCGGATCGGGCGCCGTCGCGACGACCGTCATGTCCGGCTGGCCGTTGATGATCTCCGTCATCAGGCTGCGAATCAGCGCCGAATCGTCGACGCACAGTACCTTGATCTTTTGCACAGCGCTCACGCCTCCTCGGCCGTTCTGGCGTTGCTGGATTGATCGGGCTTGCTACCGCTGCTGCCGAACAGTTCGATGCGCGGTTTGGCGGGGTTGCCAGGGTTGTTGCCCGATGTGCCGTTTTGAGTACCACCGGTTGCGTTGCCGAACAGTTCGACGCGCGGTCGCGGCGCTGGGCTCGCAAACAGCTCGACGCGTTCGCGTGCCCGCGCGAGCCGTTCGGCACGTGCCACCGAGGTCTGCTGCGCCAGCGCCTGTTCGCGCTCGGCGACGCGCGCCTCCTGTTGCAGCCGCAGCTTCTTCACCATCACCTGGCCCGTGCGCGGCATGAACGCGACCTTGCGCGGATGCTCGCCCTGCAGGTCTTCGGCGAGGATCGGAATTTTTTCGAGTGCGAGGTAGCGGCGCACGAAGGTCGAGTTACGGTCGCCGATGTTCATCGTCGTCATGCCCGCGAGCACGGCCGCGCCGCCGAACACTTTCGCCTCGAGCCGCTCGCGCCGACCGCCCGCCTTGATCATTTCGTTGATCAGCACTTCCATCGCATAGGCGCCGTAGCGCATCGCATCCGAGGCGGCCTGCGCGACGTCCGCGCCGTCGTCGGGGAGCATGAAGTGATTCATCCCGCCGATGCCCGCGCTGCGATCCTGGATGCACGCCGCCACGCACGAGCCCAGTACCGTGACGAGCACCATGTCTTCACCCGTCATGAAGAACTCGTTCGGCAGCAGCTTCACGCCGGGGCGCTTGAAGTGATTGTCGTAGTAGAGGTTTGTCGCGATCGGCAGTGCGGTGCTCATGCGCTCACCCCGCTTGGTGCAGCGTCGGCGGAACCTGCGGCGTGGTCCGCGCGACGGTGCGCCGTAGCTCGATGCGGTACGCCGCCGTCGCGGGTCAGTTCGTAGACGGTCTGGCCGCGCAGACGGAACGCCTGGCTCACGTAGGTGAAGTTCTCCGAGTGGCCGGCGAACAGCAAGCCACCCGGCTTCAACAGCGGCTCGAAGCGGGCCAGTACCTGCGCCTGCGTCGGTTTGTCGAAATAGATCATCACGTTGCGGCAGAAAATCGCATCGAACGGCGTGCGCAGCGCGTAATCGCGATCGGTGAGATTCAGCCGTTCGAAGCGGACCATCGCGCGCACTTCCGGGCGCACTTTCACGAGGCCTGCATGCGCGCCGGTGCCTTTCAGGAAGAAGCGTTTGAGCCGCTCCGGCGCCAGATGCGTGACCTGTTCGAGTTGATACACCGCGGCCTCGGCCTTGGCGAGTACCTGCGTATCGACATCGGTGGCGAGCACGCTCGCCTGGCGCGCAGCCTGCTCGCCGAGCGCTTCGATCAACGTCATCGCGATCGAGTACGGTTCCTCGCCGGTCGATGCCGCCGAACACCACACCGAAACCGGCGCCGGGCGCTGCATCGCGAAGTCGGCAAGGACCGGAAAGTGATGTGCTTCGCGGAAGAACGCGGTGAGGTTCGTCGTGAGTGCGTTGGTGAACGCTTCCCATTCGGCGGGATCGGTATCGGACTCGAGCAAGTCGAGGTATTGCCGGAAGTTGTCGAAGCCGCGCGCGCGCAGGCGTCGTGCGAGACGGCTGTACGCCATGTCGCGCTTGTGGTCGGACAGCGAGATGCCGGCGCGCAGATAGATCAGCTCGCGAATGCGCGCGAAATCGGCGGATGTGAACTCGAAGTCGCGTGTCGATTCGGCGGTTCGTGCCGCTTCGCTGGGAGCGGGTCGGGACGGTGTGCGCGTCAGTTTCATCGCGAGATCCGCCTGCGTTGCAATGCGCAGACCGTTGCACGAACCGCGCGCAGACGGCCGGCTCCCGGCATGCTGTATGAGCATGCTTCGGCGAGCCGCCCGTCATCGGGCGAGGTGCGTGGGGTCCGCATACCGCTTCATCCTGTCCTAGAACGTTTCCCAATCCGCGTCCGCGCTGACCGTGGAACCGGCCGGCGCTGGGCGCTTCAGTGTCTCTGCTGCTGGCAGGCTCTTCGGTCTGAGGCCGGGCTCGCTACGCGATGCGCCGTCCGGTTTCGTCGATGCGGTTGTGCTTGCAAACGCTGCCGGCGCGCCTTGCGGCTTCGCCGCCGCTCCGATTGCGTGGTGCGTTGCGCTCGTTGCAGCGGATATCGCCGGTGTACCCGCATGGTTTGCCAATGCCGGACGCGCGCTGCCGTGAGCCGGCCCGGCCACCGCGTGACTGCGCACGGCACTTGCCGGACGCGTCGTTCGTTCGCTCCCGCTCCCACCCACGCGCCAGCCGCCGACAACCATCTGCAGTTGCCGCGTCTGCTCTTCGAGCGAAGCAGCCGCTGCCGCGGCCTCTTCGACAAGCGCCGCATTCTGCTGCGTCACCTCGTCCATCTGCGTGACCGCGCGATTGACCTGCTCGATACCGGTCGACTGCTCTTCGGACGCCGCGCTGATCTCGCCCATGATGTCGGTGACCCGGCGCACGGCCTGCACGATCTCTTCCATCGTCGTGCCCGCGCGACCGACCAGCGCGGAACCGCTCTGCACCTTGTCGACCGAATCGCCGATCAGTTCCTTGATCTCTTTTGCCGCACTCGCGCTGCGTTGCGCGAGGCTGCGCACCTCGCCGGCCACCACTGCGAAGCCACGCCCCTGTTCGCCGGCGCGCGCCGCTTCGACCGCGGCATTCAGCGCGAGGATATTGGTCTGGAACGCGATCCCTTCGATCACACCGATGATGTCGACGACCTTGTTCGAACTCGACGCGATGTCTTGCATCGTATGCACGACCTGGTTCACGACATCGCCGCCGCGCGTCGCGATGTCCGACGCGTTGACAGCGAGCTGGCTCGCCTGCCGCGCGTTCTCGGCGTTCTGCCGCACTGTGCCGGTCAGTTGCTCCATGCTCGATGCGGTCTCTTGTAGCGAAGCCGCCTGCTGCTCGGTGCGCTGCGACAGATCGGTGTTGCCCATCGCGATTTCGCGCGCGCCGGTGTCGATCGATTCGGTGCTCGTGTGAACCGCTTTCACCATCGTCACGAGGCTTTCCTGCATCTGCTTGATCCCGCCGAACAGACGCCCGATCTCGTTGTGGCTGTACACGTCGACGCGTTGCGAGAGGTCGCCGGCAGCGATTCGCTCGAAGCACACGGTCGCGTCGTTCAGCGGTTGCACGATCAGTCCGCGCAGCGCGAAGCGGATCACGACGACCATCACCAGTGCGAACACCGTCACGCCGATAATCAACATCTTCATCAGCCCGATCTGCGCAGCCGTGTCGGCCTGCTGTCGCTGCGCGTGATCCTGCAGCGCCTTGACGACCGGCGTCGCGGCGTTGTCGTAGTCGACAAACATCGGGCTGATCTTCGTGTCGGCGATCGCGTGATAACTGGTCGTGTCGCTGGCGCGCAGCGCGACGAACTCCGGCTCAACGCCGTCGTGCAGCAGCGTCGCACGACGCGCGCTCACCGCATCGATCAGCGACTGATCGGCACCGCGGCGCGGTGTGGCAAGAAACGCCTGCCAGTTTTCGTTCGATTTGCCGAGCAGATCCTGCCCGCGATCGAGCGCGGTCTTGGCCTGCTCCATTTCACCGGCGGCGATCAGACCGGTGACGCGATCGAGCGTCACGCGCGAGCGCAGCAGGTAGGACGACGCGTCGTTCAGCGAACGCATCGCGACCAGATCGCTGCCGGCGATCTGCTCGAGCGACTGGTTCGCGCGTTGCAGCGCGACCAGTCCGAGCGCGCCGACGGCAACCGTCAGCGCAACGAGAATGACGCCGACCGCGGTTAGCGTCGTGCGGATCGACCATCTGCCCAGCATCGTCGTTTCTCCTTGATGTGTGTCTTATACGTGCTTCAGGTGCGAGGTCTGCTTACTCGCTCAGTGCGTCAGTGAGCGCCATTTCGCGGCTCGTCATCAGCTTTTCGATGTCCATCAGAATCAGCATGCGGCCATCGACCGTGCCAAGCCCCGTCAGATATTCGGTGTTCAGCGTCGCGCCGAACTCGGGCGCGGGCATGATCTGGTCGGCTGCGAGCGTCAACACATCGGACACGCCATCGACCACCATGCCGAGCACGCGATGCGCGACGTTCAGGATAATCACCACCGTCTGATGGTCGTACTCGACGCGGCCCAGATGAAACTTGATGCGCATGTCGACGATCGGCACGATGATGCCGCGCAGGTTGATCACGCCTTTGATGAACTCCGGTGCGTTCGCGATGCGCGTCACGTTGTCGTAACCGCGAATCTCCTGCACCTTGAGAATGTCGATGCCGTATTCCTCGGCGCCGAGCGTGAACACCAGAAATTCCTGCCCGCCCGCGTCGGCCTGCTGCGCGTGCCGGCGGCTTGCTGCGCTGTTCGACTGGCTCGAATGAATGGATTGGACTTCTGCCACGTTAGCCCCCAAGCAGTTGGGAAAAATTGGTTAAGGTTCGCTTTGTCGCTTTATTGCCGCGTTCATGCGAGTGCGGCAAGGTCGCTATGTGCGCCATGCGCGGTGCGCTTCTCGCGGTTCAATGCGGCCACGTCCACGATCAGTGCGACGCTGCCGTCGCCAAGGATCGTGGCAGCGGAAATGCCATGCACCTTGCGGTAATTCGTTTCGAGGTTCTTCACGACGACCTGCTGCTGGCCGACCAGCTCGTCGATCAGCATCGCAAAGCGGCGCCCCTCGGCCTGCATGATCGTGACGATGCCTTGTGTCGGATCGGTACGTGCGTCTTCGACGGTGAATACTGCGTGCAGCGCGACGAGCGGTAAGTATTCGCCGCGTACGCGCACCACGCGTTCGCCGTTCGCGATCGTGTAGATATCTTCGGCGCGCGGCTGTAGCGACTCCATCACGAAGTTCAGCGGCAGGATGAAGATCTCGCTGCCGACCTTGACCGACATGCCGTCGAGTATCGCCAGCGTGAGCGGCAGCACGATCCGCGTCGTCGTGCCGCGGCCCGCGTACGACGTGATCTCGACGTGACCGCCCATCGCCTGGATGTTGCGCTTCACGACGTCCATGCCGACACCGCGGCCCGACACATCGGTGACCTGCTCGGCCGTCGAGAAGCCCGGCATGAAGATCAGGTTCCAGACTTCCTCGTCGGTCATCGACTCGCTGACCTGCATGCCCTGCTTCGCGGCTTTCGCGAGAATCTTGTCGCGGCGCAGCCCGGCGCCGTCGTCGCTGACCTCGATCACGATGTTGCCGCCGTGATGCGCCGCCGACAGCACGAGCTGACCGGTGCCGTCCTTGCCCGCCGCGCGGCGCGCCTCGACGGTTTCGATGCCGTGGTCGAGGCTGTTGCGCACGAGGTGCGTGAGCGGATCGATGATGCGTTCGATCAGACTCTTGTCGAGTTCGGTCGCCTGACCGAAGGTGACCAGTTCCACTTCCTTGCCGAGCTTCGCCGCGAGATCGCGGACAAGCCGCGGGAACCGGCTGAAGACGTAGTCCATCGGCATCATGCGGATCGACATCACCGCTTCCTGCAAGTCGCGCGCATTGCGCTCGAGCTGCGCCATGCCGTTGAACAGGCGGTCGTGCAACGCCGGATCGAAGGTGCTGGTGGTTTCGGCGAGCATCGCCTGGGTGATCACCAGTTCGCCGACGAGGTTGATCAACTGATCGACTTTCTCGACGCCGACGCGGATCGAGCTGCCTTCGGCGCTTGAAGCGGCGGCTGGGCGGGCAGCTTTGCGGTCTGATTCTGAAGAAGCTGTTGTTGTGGCGGCGGCGCTGGCAGGCGGTGCGCTTGCTTGAGTCGCTGCTGCCGCGGCTGCGGCCAGCATGGAGGCGACTGCTGCTTCGGTTGTGGCAGCCGTGGAAGCCGATGCCGCTTCGTTCGCAGCCTGTGGCACGAAGATGGGCGCAACGGTTGTATCGATTGCATCGGCCGCCGGCGACGACGTGACAGCGGCGGGCGTTCCAGGTTCGCCCAGCTGCACGTCGTCCGCCGGCATTTCGCCGCGACCGATCGTGATCTGACTTTCGTCGATCACGAAACAGCACACAGCGACGATGTCGTCGGAGGGGACGTCGGTGTCGAGCCACAGCGCAAGTTCGCTGCCGCTCTTCACCTGTCCGACGATATTCCCCAGGTTGCCGAGTTCTTCGATCAACAATGCCTGGTCCTTCTCCCCCACGCCCCGCAGCGTAATTTTCAAATGCGATCCGGCTGGTGTTTCCGTTGGCGCGGCGGCGGACGACGTAGCGGCTGCGTCGCCGGCCGCGTTGATATCCGTGTTGTCACCCTGCGCTCCGGTCGACATTTCTGGCGTGGTCCCGCTCGGTACTTCGACCCACGCTCCGGTCCACTCGCCGGCTGCTTCGAGTGCCTGATCGACGACGTGTTGCGGCGCGTTCGCGCCGTCCGCGGCTTCGGGCTGTGGCGCCGCGTGCAACGCGGACAGGTCCGCTGCCGTTGCCTCGATCGCTGTGGATTCTGGCTGCTGTGCATTGCCCGCGCGGCTCTCCGCATACAACCGGTCGAGCTTCGCGCAGATCGCCGCAGCAGTCGCCGCATCGGGCTCGGCGCTCGCGCGATAGTCCGCGAGCTGGCCCGACAACACGTCCTTGGTTTCGAGGAACGTGTCGATCATGTCCTTGCGCAGCACGAGTTCGTTATTGCGCGCGCGATCGAGCAACGACTCGAGAATGTGCGTCGTCTCGGTGAGCGCGGTGAAGCCGAACGTCGCCGCGCCACCCTTGATCGAGTGCGCCGCACGAAAGATCGCAGCGAGGTCTTCGGGGTCCGGATGCGCGATGTCCAGATCGAGCAGCAATTGCTCCATCTGCGCGAGCAGTTCGTCGGCCTCGTCGAAGAACGTCTGATAGAACTGAGTGATGTCGAGTGTCATACGTGGGTCACCACGAGAAATCGTGTCTGGACTGTGCAACGGTGCCGTCGGTGCGCATCACGCCTGCCCCGGTTCGGCGAGTGCCGCCACCAGTTCGGTCAGCATGTCCGGGTCGAGCGGCTTTTCGATCCAGCCGGTCGCGCCGGCCGCACGCGCTGCCGCCTTGAACGGCTCGCCCGATTCGGTCGTCAGCAGGAGGATTGGCGTCGCGCGATAGGCCGGGTTGCCGCGCAATGCGGTAATCAGATCGAGACCGGTCTTGCCCGGCATGTGCTGATCGGTCAGCACGAGATCGAAGCGGATAGCGAGTGCGTTCTCCAGGCCCTCGTTGCCGTCGGCGGCGAGCGTCACCTCATAGCCGGCCGTCGTCAGCGTCGCGGAGAGAATCTCCCGCATCGCGGCCGAATCGTCGATTGCCAGAATGTGCCTGATCATTGAAACCCCTCGCTGCGCATGCCTTTATCTTGTTGCCTGGTGGCTGCCGATGCTGCTTTATGGTCCCGCCGCTACCGGCGGCGGTATCTTCTGCAACAACGGCCGCGCAGAACCCGCTGCATCGTCGGACAACGTGGTCGTCGTCGTGTCGTCGCGCATCATGGCTTCCTCCGACTTCTTGTTCAGCACGATGATGCTGATCCGGCGGTTCTCCGGATCGAGCGGGTCGGCCTTGTTCAGGTTCTGCGTCGACGCGAGACCGATCACGCGCAGCACCTTCGCTTCGTCCATCCCGCCCGCAATCAGCTCGCGCCGCGATGCATTCGCGCGATCCGCCGACAGCTCCCAGTTGCTGTAACCCTTCTCGCCGCCCGCGTACGGCACGGCATCGGTGTGTCCCTGCACGACGATGCGGTTCGGCACGTCGTTCAGCGTGTGGCCGATCTCGCGCAGGATGTCGCGCATGTACGGCTCGACCGTGTCGCGCGCGGTCGCGAACATCGGCCGCTTCTGCGAATCGACGATCTCGATGCGCAGCCCGGTCAGCGTCGAATCGATACGAATCTGTTGTTTGAACTGACGCAGCACCGGGTTTGCTTCGATCGCGGCCATCAGCTTCACCTGCAGATCGTGCAGACGCGCCTGCTCGCGTCGCTCCAGCTCGCCCTGCAGCGTGTTCAGCGCCTGATCGTCGGCGCGGCTTTCGCTGCGATCGGCGCGCTTCGTCGTGCCGTCGCTGGAGCGCGTCACACCCCAGTTGTCGCTCGTGATATCGCGCCCGCCGCCGCGCACCACGCTCGATTCCTCGGCACTGCGCACGCCGCCCCACAGCGACACCTTGAGCGGCTGGTTGAAGTAGTCGGCGATGCCCTTCAACTGCGCCGTGCTAGCCGAACTGAGCAGCCACATCAGCAGAAAGAACGCCATCATCGCGGTCATGAAGTCCGCGTAGGCGAGCTTCCATGCGCCGCCGTGATGGCCTTTCTTCGCCGGCGCCGAACGCCTGACGACGATTGCGCGGTCTTTGTCTTTGCTCATCGTTTTTTCGGTCCCCGGGCGTCGCCTTTATCCGGCCTTACTTCGCCTTGACCCGGCGCACGTGCTCTTCCAGCTCGGTGAACGACGGGCGTTCGGTCGAGAAGAGCACCTTGCGGCCGAACTCGACGGCAATGGCCGGCGCGTAGCCGTTCAGGCTCGCGAGGATCGTTACCTTGATGCACTGGAACATCTTGGTCGACTCGGTCACGCGCTGTTCGGCGAGACTCGAGAGCGGACCGATCAAACCGTACGAAAGCAGAATGCCGAGGAACGTGCCGACCAGCGCCTGCGCGATCATCTCGCCGAGCACGGCGGGCGGCTTGTCGGCGGAGGCCATCGTGTGGACCACGCCCATCACCGCCGCGACGATCCCGAATGCCGGCATTGCATCGCCGACCTTGGCGAGCGCATGCGCCGGCGCCTCGCCTTCCGCGTGATGGGTTTCGATTTCCTCATCCATCAGGCTTTCGATCTCGAACGCGTTCATGTTGCCGCCGACCATCAAGCGCAAATAATCGGTCAGGAATTCGACGATGTGCCGGTCGGCCAGGATCTTCGGATACTGCGTGAAGATCGGGCTCTGCTCCGGGTTGTCGATGTCGGCTTCGAGCGTCAGCGTGCCTTCCTTGCGGGCCTTTGCGAGCAGGACGTACAGGAGCGCCATCAGCTCCATATAGACGTCCTTGTTGTACTTCGAGCCCTTGAAGAGCGTCGGGATCACCCGCACCGTTGCCCGGATCGTCTTCATCCCGTTGCCGAGGATGAACGCGCCGAGGCCCGCGCCCGCGATCATCAGTATTTCGACGGGCTGCAACAGCGCGCCGAGATGGCCGCCCGCCAGTGCATAGCCGCCGAAGACGGACAACAGCGTTACGAGTGTTCCCACGAAAATCAGCACTGCCGGGCCCTCACAAAAAAATCGACGTTGACCGTCGTTAATTGGGTTTACGGCAGCGGAGCGGAAAACTTTGGCGGAAAAGCCGGCGCGTGTCGGCACTTGAGCGGTGGGCGCGTGGCGGCATGGCGGCGTGGAGGGACCGGTGGGCCGCGCCGGATGAAGCCTGCACCGACCGCCTCAGGCCTTGGGCGAATCGCCGCTGAGCTGGGACGTCGGAGCCAGCGCGGGCGGAACGCAAGGATTCAGGCAGCGTGTTTCACGCAGCCAGCGCCGGCACCTGCCCTGCGCGCGCTTTCGCGTCGGCGGATTTGCGCGTCTTGCCGGCCCGCGACGGCGGCTGGCACAGCCCGCAGACGAAGCCCTGCCGCGGATCGTGTGCGTGCGCAACGAAATGCCCGCCGCAGCGCGAGCACGCGGTGATCTGCAGCATGTCCGAATCGAAGAATCGCACTAACGTCCACGCCCGCGTGAGGCTCAGCACCGGCTCGTCGCCGTGCATCTGCACGTGCTCCAGATACAGCCGGTAGCTCTTGACGATCGACTCGATCGTCTTGCAGCCGCCGTGATCGGTCATGAACCGGTAGATGTTGTAGAACAGCGAGGAATGAATGTTCGGCTGCCAGGTCATGAACCAGTCCGCCGAAAAAGGCAGCATGCCCTTGGGCGGCGAAACGCCCTTGAGCTCCTTGTAGAGCTTGATGAGCCGGTCGCGTGACAGGCTGGTCTCGGCTTCGAGCAACTGCAGACGCGCGCCGAGTTCGATCAGTTCGATGGCGAGAGTGATCTCCCTGACCTCGAGCACTACGCTTTTATGTGCCATCCGCTCCGGTTCCCGCGTCCTGTCGGTTTCCTCGTGATGCAACGGCGGCATCAGCCAAGCTGTTCGACCGGCTGGCTGGCCATCAGGATCGCGGAATGCGCCTGGGCGACGGCGCTGGTTTTGCCCTTGTCTGCGAGCGAGCTGAGGATCGCGTGATCGTCGAAGCGGAAGCGGCACAGCACCTGGTTCGACGCGGCAAGCTTCACGGTCTGGGCCAGCGACAGGCTGGCGAGCACGTCGGCGAGCTGGTCGGAGATCCCCATCCGGAACATGCCGGTCTGCTTGTCCTCGCGCAGCAGGCGCTGGGCGAGCAGCAGATAAGACAGGTTCACTTCCCTGATCTCAGTCAGCATTTCACTGTTGGCGCTCATGATTCCCCCGAGTCGATCTGGCTGGTCAGGCCGTTCCGAAAACGTTTGCTCACCCGCACGCATCGATGCACGTGGAATGGCCCGTTTATGGTCATGCCTGAATTGTGGCCAAAGGGAAAGAGAACGGAAATCGGACAGACACCCCGGTTGGCAGCCGGAAAAATCCCTTAATGCTGTCGGAGTTTTTCCTACAAACGAACGACTTGGGGAAATGGAATGCGGGCTGTTCTAAACAGTGCCGAATGGCACCTTCGGTGGGCTGGCCGAATTATAGAGGCTTTTCATCGGGCCGTAATGCACTGCTGGTATTTCGCCGCAAACCCTTGCTGAGCACGCTTCCGCGCTTGATCCGATGCCGTGTGCGGCTTACTGCACAAGGCTTTAAGGTCAATCGGAGAACCCGTTACGCATGATGTTTCTCGCTGTAACAACATTAAGCGTTTGAAAAATAGCTCGAATTGCGACGCTCGATCCCGATAATGAGACGTAAGGAGAAACCCCAACCGGTTTGATCGGGGCACCCCTCGGGCGGCGGCCTGCCGCGCCCTTCCGTCCGATGGGCACTCGCCTTGCTACGCTGCCACGCAGCGTCCCCCGCGAAGCCCCTGAACCAGGAGATTACGCATGCGAATCGCACAAATCGCGCCGCTATACGAAGCTGTCCCGCCGAAACTCTACGGCGGCACCGAGCGCGTCGTGTCCTACCTCACGGAGGCGCTGGTCGACCTCGGCCACGACGTGACCCTGTTCGCGAGCGGCGATTCGGTGACGTCGGCGCAACTTGAAGCGGCATGGCCGCGCGCGCTGCGGCTCGACCCGACCATCCGCGATGCAATGGCTCCGCATATGCTGCTGCTCGAGCGCGTACGCCGCGTCGCCCATGAGTTCGATGTGCTGCACTTCCATCTGGACTACCTGCCGTTCCCGCTGTTCTCGACACTCGACACGCCGTTCGTCACGACGCTGCACGGCCGACTCGACCTGCCCGAGTTGCAGCCGATTTTCGACGTGTTCTCCGACACGCCGGTCGTGTCGATTTCGGATTCGCAGCGCCTGCCGCTGCAACAGGCGAACTGGCTCAACACGATCTATCACGGCCTGCCGGACCAGTTGCTCACGCCGCAGGCTCACAAGAAACCCGAATACCTCGCGTTCCTCGGTCGGATCTGTCCGGAAAAACGCGTCGATACAGCTATCAAGATCGCTGCGCAAAGCGGTCTGCCGCTGAAGATCGCCGCCAAGGTGGACAAGGTCGACCAGGACTACTTCAAGGCGGAGATCGAGCCGCTGCTGTCGCAGGCGCATGTCGAATTTGTCGGCGAGATCAACGAGGCGCAGAAGCCGGAGTTCCTGTCGGGTGCGAAGGCGCTGCTGTTTCCGATCGACTGGTCGGAGCCGTTCGGGCTTGTGATGATCGAATCGATGGCCTGCGGAACACCGGTCATCGCGTTCAACCGCGGCTCGGTGCCGGAGGTGATCGATCACGGCGTGACCGGCTTTATCGTCGAGGATGTGCAGGGCGCTGTTGCTGCGTTGCAGCGCCTCGACGAGTTGCCGCGCGACGCGATCCGTGCGCAGTTCGAGCGCCGCTTTAGCGCGAAGACCATGGCGCAGAATTATGTCGATGGCTATACCGCGCTAATCGAGGCGGCTCGCCGCCCGGTGTTGCGTCGCGTAGCGGCGGGCTAACCCGCGGCGGATTCGCATTGCGTAAATCTGCAATGTGAATCGTTTGCGCGGACGCAAAAGTGGGTTAACCGTCCCGGACAAAAAGGCCGCCCTTTACGGGCGGCTTTTTTATTTACCAATGGCATGGGCCATTGATGTGCGCGTACCGACGATTCGGCAAGAATTGGGGTAAACGCCGGCCTCGGTGTCTATCCCGCATTCACCCTTGCCATTGCCTTCGGAACGCTTTCGTCAACCGGACGATTACGCTTGCTCGATCAAAAAGCGGTCGCGGTTTTTGCCGGCAATCCATTTAGGCGGCTTACCGCGGCCACTCCAGGTACTGCCCGTTTTCGGGTCGTGATACTTCGGTGGAAGCGGTGCCTTTTTCGGCGGACGCCCCCGCCGGGCAGGCGCGGCAAAGCCGAGATCCTGGGCGGACAGCCCATACTCGACAATCTTGCGTTTGATCTCCGCAATCACATTGATCACTTCGGTACGCCGGGCGTCATCCGCCTGGGCTTGCAGGCGGACGATCTGCGCCTTGAGATCCGCATATTGTGACATTCTGGCTCCCCCTTTGTAGCACTGAATGGCCGGAGATTAGCTGTAACTAAAGAAATTCGCAATGGACAATAATACTGCTATAACAGGATTACGTCTGATAATTATTAAAGGAACCCAAATTGTTAAATTGAAAAGAGTCTTGCCTTCAGTAATTGTTTCACTTCGTGGAGATTGACAATTGTTGACACCCGCGTCTGTTGCATTTGCCTAAAAATACGCGTTCCGCGGCCTGCATCGCTCATCCCGACGATGTCTTGCCTCTTACCGGTCTTTTTCAGGAGCCACATATGCCACTTTCCAAACGCCTTGCCGCCGAGTTCTTCGGCACCTTCTGGCTGGTCCTCGGCGGCTGCGGTGCCGCTGTACTAGCCGCCAGTTTCGCGGGACCGGTCCACGGTCTCGGCATCGGGTTTCTCGGCGTCGCGCTTGCCTTCGGCCTGACCGTCCTCACGATGGCCTTTGCGATCGGGCATATCTCGGGGTGCCACCTGAACCCAGCGGTTAGCGTCGGTTTGACGGTGGCCGGGCGTCTGCCGGTTCGTGACCTCGTCCCGTACATCGTCGCGCAGGTAATCGGCGCGATTGTCGGCGCGTTCGTGCTGTCGGTGATCGCTTCGGGCAAGCCGGGCTTCGACCTGGTCGCGAGCGGCTTTGCGACGAATGGTTACGGCGATCACTCGCCGGGTCACTATTCGTTGATGGCTGCGTTCGTCTGCGAAACGACGATGACGGCGTTCTTCCTGTTCGTGATTCTCGGCTCCACCGACCAGCGCGCACCGGCCGGCCTCGCGCCGATCGCAATCGGCCTGTGCCTCACGCTGATCCACCTGATCTCGATCCCGGTGACCAACACGTCGGTGAACCCGGCGCGCTCGACGGGGCCGGCGTTGTTTGAAGGCGGAGCGGCGATCGACCAGTTGTGGCTCTTCTGGGTGGCGCCGATTATCGGCGCGATCATCGCGGGTGTGATCTATCCGCTCGTGGCGGGGCAGCAGCGTAACGCTCAGGCGTAACGCGGGCCGCTTCTTCGATTGAGCATGGCAAAACGGGCGCTGCGGCGCCCGTTTTGCTTGTGTTAGCGCGGCATAGACGGGCCGCGGGCACCGTGCTTATGAAGTGAGTTCACCATCGAGCGCGAACAGCTTGCGCAACTGATGCGCGACGCCCGCTTCGAAATTGTTGCCGATGCGCGGCACATCAGGAAGCCTCGCGATCAGATCCGGATTCGCGTTGTTCATCATGAACGGATGCCCGGCTGTTTCGAGCAGATCGATGTCGTTCATGTTGTCGCCGAACGCGACGCAGTGCGACGGCGCGACACCGAGACGATCGAGCACGAAGCTCAACGCCCGTCCCTTCGATACATTCGACGTCATCACTTCGAGGCAATCGGACGCCGAGTACGTCACGTACAGCGAATTGCCGAATTCCCGTTGCAGGTTCACGGCTACGTGAGCGAGGTCGTCGGCCCCGCCGATGTACAGCACCTTCGCAATGTCGGTACCGTCGTGCTGCGGCATGTCGACCACGGAATAGCGGAAGCCCGAGTCCTGATGAAAGCTCAGCAGCTGCGGCGCATCGCGATCGATCAGCCATGTCTGGTCGGCGAACAGATTGACGATGATGCGGCCATGCGAACCGGCGATGTCGGGCTGCACGAGGCGCCGCACGGTGACCGGCGGGAGGTCGTCGGCGTATATCTTCGTGTCGTCGGGTGCGTGAATTCGCGCACCGTTGGACGTGATCAGATACGGACGGATGCCGAGCAGGTCGCGAATGCCGGCTGCATCGCAATAGTGCCGACCCGTTGCGATGATGAACTGCACGCCCTGCGCTTCGAGTCGCCGCACGGTTTCGACAGTGAGCGGATCGAGCTGGTGGTTGCTGTTGAGCAGGGTTCCGTCTAGATCCGTCGCGATGACTTTGTACATGGTGTGGTTGAGTGGACGACTTCAGTGGACAACATCAAGCGGCATATTTTATCGCCTGTCCACTGCGTCGGCCGCCTATTTTCCGGCGATGCGCGCGGCTTCGCGCCGGGCGAGCTGCAAGCCGCCATGCGCTGAATCGGCCAGCGGCGTGCGCAAACGATGCTGATACTCCGACGGTACGCATGGACGCAGCGGTTCCGCGAGGCCGCCGCATAGCGCGACCGGCATCGTATTCGATGGATCGAGTGCCGCGATCATCCTGCCGATTTCCGCTCCCGCATGAGCGAGCAACCGCGCGGCGAACGGGTGCTCGCGATGCGCGAGGATCACGGGTGCGAGCGTCGCGTAAGCGGTCTGGTTCGCTTCGCACAGCCAGACGATCAGCCCTTCGGTATCGGTAGCGCCAGCGTGAGCGAGCAACGCCTGCGCGAAGGCATCGACGGGTACGCGGCCGTCGGCCGCCTGTTGCGCGTGAACGATTCCGCGCACGCCGAGCCACGCACCGCTCGCTTCATCGCCCGATGGAAAACCAAAGCCGCCAACGATCCGGCATGCACCCTCACGATCGAGCACAGCCGCTATGCTACCGGTGCCGATGGCGACAATTACGCCCGGCTCGCCGCCGTGCGCGCCGAGCAAGGTCGTATACGCGTCGCTCTCGACCGCGATACCGGCAAGCTGCGGTGCCGCTGCGTGGAAGGCCGCAAGCCAGTCGCGGTTCACGGTGCCCGCAAGACCGCACCCGAGCACGCAGCGCGATCGGTCGTATGTCAGGCCGGCAGCAGCGAACGCTCCGGCGCAACCCGCTTCAATCGATTCCCACGCGCGCTCGACGCCCAGCCCGAGCCCCGATGGCCCGCTCGATGCCTGTGCCAGCACACGGCCTTCGGCATCGCCGAGAATGACGCGCGTCCCGGTGCCGCCACCATCGACGCCAAGCAAAAAGAAGTCTGTATTCATGCGCTAAAGATTCGTGAAGGGATGCCGCATAGCGTGGCAGGTCCGCTGCGATCCGGCAATCGACCAAAAGGCCAGGTGGCGGCGACGGTTCATTCCGTTATGCTTGCGTCAACCTGAACAAGCGGAGCAGGACCGTGACACAGCGATGCACCTGGGCAACGAGCGAAGCGCTCGCACACTACCACGACACCGAATGGGGTGTGCCTTCACGCGACGATCAACATCTGTTCGAAATGCTGGTACTCGAAGGCGCGCAGGCCGGGTTGTCGTGGTCGACGATCCTGAACAAGCGGGAAGGATACCGGCGCGCATTCGCCAACTTCGATATCGACACCGTCGCCCGCTTCACGCCCAAGCAGCTCGAACCGCTGATGCTCGACGCGAGCATTGTCCGTAATCGCGCGAAGATCGAATCGGCGGTGGTCAATGCGCGCGCCGTGCAGCAGATTCAGGCGGAACATGGTTCGCTCGCGAACTTCGTCTGGTCGTTCGTCGATCAGACGCCGATACAGAACGCATTGACCTCGTATCAGCACGCACCGGCCTCGACCGAGGTATCCGATGCGCTCAGCAAGGCGCTGAAGAAATATGGCTGCAAGTTCGTCGGTACGACGATCTGCTATGCGTTCATGCAGGCTGTCGGCATGGTCAACGACCACCAGACCGATTGCGTGCGCCACGCGCAATGCGCGGCGTTGGGCAAGAAGGGACGTAAGCGCAAGGCGGGCTGATAGCCCGGGGGTTCCGAAGAAGTGAGCATGCGCTCACTTGCCGCTTTTTCGGCATTTTTGCAACAAAAGCGGCCGAAAAGCGCGGCACTCCGGGAAAGTCCCGAATCTGTCGTTGTTAGTGTCGGTCAGCTCCGTGGCTCAAGGCTTTGCGCGACGCTCACCGGGCACGCATGCGTCGGCCGGCGGTCAACGATGCGCTTCGCCGCTCGTCAAATTCCATTTTTACCGCCTGGGCCCGTTATAACGGTTAACAGGCGGCAGGGTCGCGTCGTGCAAACGGACGACGCAACCATCGGCATCCGGGACTCAAGGTGCCGCGCTCGAATAACGAACAGCGAACGACCGCTGCGCATTGCGCAGAGGAGAAACACCTTGAAGAATCCAGACTTCCTGAGCCATCAGGAGATATTCGACCAGGCTGTGAGCCATCTTTTCGGCCAGGGCCGTACCGCTCTTCTTCCGCGGGGCGGCGGCGCCTATCGGGGCTATTGCGGGGGCTGTCCGGTTGGCAGTTTTATCAAGCCGCGCGACTACATGAGCGCGATGGAAGGTATTCCGGTGCGCTACATCGGCAAGCCGCCGGTCGATGTGCCCGCGTATATGGACGTGGGCGTTCTCGCCCTGAAGAAAGCGCTGCTACGCGCACGCATCAACATCTACGATCCGCTCACCGTCGAACTGCTCAGTTGCCTGCAGAACGTTCACGACGTCTTTGCCCGCTGGGAATGGGATGAACGGCTGGGGTCGATTGCGCGCCAGTTCGGTTTGTCCGCGGAATGCATTAAGCACGCTGCTTAAACGCTTTCAACCTCACGCTGCTGCCCGCCCAATCACTGTTACAGACGAAAAACGGCGGGGGGGGGGGGGGGGGGGGGGGCCCCCCCCCCCCCCCCCCCCCAAAAAGAAAGGGTTTTTTTCTGTTTTTGGGGCACAAGGGGGGGGGGGGGGGGGGGGGCTGGCGGGAACGACCCGCCCAGACTGGGGGGAACTTTCCCACCAAACACCGGGGGGGGGGGTTTCTTCCCACCCCCCCCCGCCGTCAGGCCATCCGTAAAAGCGTGCTTAGTGCAGCTTTTTCGGCAGCATCTGGCTGCGCAGGCGCTTGTGCAGGCGCTTCACAGCTGCAGCCTTCTTGCGCTTACGAGCCGTGGTCGGCTTTTCGTACGATTGGCGTTCACGCAGTTCGGCGATCAGGCCATTTTTTTCGATAGCGCGACGAAAGCGGCGGATCGCCACTTCGAACGGCTCGTTTTCTTTCAGAAGAATCGTCGTCATGTAATTCCTAACTCAAATCGCTTGATACGGTTAACTGCGTGGCGGTAAGCCGCTCACGCGCCGGCCCTCCGGGCGCTTCAATTCATGGATGAACCACGGATGAAACGAGAGGCAAAGCGGCCGCGGAGGCCGGAAAAGAGAGGTGGGGAGTTCACCGCTTAACACGGGCAGACGCATGTTGCAGCCCCGCGTCTGATCGCCGCCTTGGCGCCGGAAACGACGTCAAAACGGCAAAAATCTCAATTCACTCTCGATCATATCAGGAAAGCAGCCGGCAGACCACCCTTTTAGCGATACCGCTCAGGCACTTGCGTCATTCAACGTACCAATGTCGTCGTCCGAAAGGGCGAGGTGTACCGCTGCCACAAGGCTTTTCAGCTGCTCGAGCGAGGTCGCGCTGGCAATCGGCGCCGTTATGCTGGGCCGCGCAATCAGCCATGCCAGCGCTACCGTTGCGGGCGTCACGTCGTGGCGACCGGCCACTTCGTCGAGCGCCGCCAGGATGCGCAACCCCCGCTCGTCGAGATAAGGCTCCACGCGGCTACCGCGAGCGCTCTTCGCCAGATCGGCCCGCGAGCGGTACTTGCCCGACAGAAAGCCGCTTGCAAGGCTGTAATACGGCACGACGCCCAAGCGTTCCGCCGTCGCGACCGGCTCGAGGTCCTGCTCGTAGGGGCCCCGATCATACAGGTTGTATGCGGGCTGCAACAGCTGATAACGCGGCAAACCATCCGCCCGGGCCACATCGAGCGCTTCCGTGACGCGCGCGCCACTGTAGTTCGATGCGCCGATCAGCCGCACCTTGCCCGCTTCGATCAACCGTTGATACGCCCCCAGCGTTTCCGCGAGCGGCGTATCGGCCAGATCGTAGTGCGAGAAATAGACGTCGATGTAATCGGTTTGCAGGCGACGCAGCGAGTCTTCGACGGCGGCCTGGATGTTGTTCGCGGAGAGGCCCTTGCGCCGCTCCAGCTTGCCCACCTTGGTCGCAACGACGATCTGATCGCGCTTGCCGCTGCGCTTGAACCACTTGCCGATGATCGTTTCGGACTCCCCGCCCTGGTTGCCGGGAACCCATGCGGAATAGACGTCGGCGGTATCGATGAAGTCGAGGCCCGCATCGGCGAACGCGTCGAGAATCGAAAACGAAGTCGCTTCGTCCACGGTCCAGCCGAACACATTGCCGCCGAACACGAGCGGCGCCACTTCCACCGAAGAATTGCCAATAAAGCGTTTCTGCATAACACCTCCAAGAGCGCGATGTGCGGGGCGCCATCGAGAATACGCTCCCGCCTCCACCTTCGCAGTGAGCACGCCCCGTGCCGCCTCGCGCGGCTACGCCCCTAAAGTTTTCTCGCCGATGCGCCGACAACCAGGAAAGGCGGGCAGCGCCGCTCGTCAGAAGCGCTACGCCGAAACTGAACCAGCCTATATCCGAGGCGTTTTCCAAACGAGGGAAAAAATGCTGAATATCAACACGAACATTCTTTCGCTGCAGACTCAAACGAATCTGTCCGGCTCACAAAGTGCGTTGTCGCAAGCCATCAACCGCCTGTCGTCGGGCAAGCGCATCAACAGTGCAGCCGACGATGCAGCCGGTCTCGCGATCGCCACGAGCCAAACCGCCGCGATCAACGCGCTGAATCAAGGCGTGGCGAACGCGAACAACGGCATCTCGATGGTGCAGACCGCCGCTGGCGCGATCTCCTCGACCGTCGACAACCTGCAGCGTATCCGTCAGCTCGCCACCGAATCGGGTGACGGCTCGCTCGGCACCGCCGCTCAGGCGAACCTGCAGACCGAAGTCTCTACGCGTCTGACGGAAATCAACCGCGTCGAATCGCAAACGACGTTCAACGGTCAGGCCGTGCTCGGCGGTCTGGGCAACGTGCAGTTCCAGATCGGCGCGAACGCGAACCAGACCGTGACGGCAAGCTTCGGCACGACGGTGTGGAACACGGCCGGTCTCGGCGTGTCGGGTCTCGACATCTCGACGACCTCGGGTGCACAGGCTGCGATCACGGCAATCGACGCCGCGCTCGCATCGGTCAACAACTTCCAGGCAACGCTCGGCGCAACGCAAAACACGTTCTCATCGGCCATCACCAACACGCAAACGACGTCGACGAACCTGAGCGCCGCGAAATCGCAGATCACCGACGCTGACTTCGCAGCGGAAACGGCCAACCTGAGCAAGGCGCAAGTGCTGCAACAAGCCGGTATCTCGGTGCTGGCTCAGGCGAACTCGCTGCCGCAACAAGTGCTGAAGCTGCTCCAGTAAGGATTAACCGATGGACACGGCGTCGCAGTATGATGCCGTGCCGCCGGAGCCATTGCCTCACTTGCATCACCGCAGTTCACACGCAGTTTTAAAGCATCGGCAACACCGCCGGGAGGCATGCCTCCCGGTACGCGTTTGTCATCGGGTAAAGACCCGATGTCGCAGCCACGAATGGAGCATCCGACATGAGCTCGACGACGTCCTCGACGACAGGAACCAGTCCCACCGACGTAAGCAATCTGCTTGCGCAGGCGGCACAGTCCATTATCAGCGGCTCGACGAAATCGACGCTCGACGTCAATTCGCTCGTCTCGGCGCTCGTCACCTCGAAGACCGCCGCGCAAAACGCGACGATCACCAACAAGCAGACACTCGACAACACCCAGCTCACCGCGATCGGTCAGCTCAAGTCAGCGCTGTCGGCGCTGGAGACGGCGGTGAGCGGTCTTGCCGACGGCACATCGCTGGCTGCGTTCTCGGCTACCGCGAGCGGCAACGGCATCACGGCGACGACGGCGACCACCGGCGTGAACGCCGGCAGCTACAACGTCAACGTCAGCGCGATTGCGACCGCGGACAAATATTCATCGTCGGCCTTCACGAGTTCGACGAGCGTGGGCACCGGTACGCTGACGCTGTCGCTGGGCACGAGCGGCTCGATGACGGTCAACGTCGACTCGACCGACAACTCGATCACCGGCATCGCCGCCGCGATCAACGCATCGTCGAACAACCCCGGCATCACCGCGACCGTCGTCAATGCGACCGACGGCCAGCATCTCGTACTCATGTCGAATTCGACCGGCGCGGCCAACACGATTTCGATGACCGCCAGCTCGGGCCTGAACAGCGCGCTCAACACGTCGAACATGACGGAGCTGCAGAAGGCGCAAGACGCGAGCCTGACGATCGACGGTGCGCAGGTGACGAGCCCGACCAATTCGATCAGCAACGTGCTGCCCGGCGTGACGATCAACCTGACTGCCGCCGCCGTCAACACGCAGCAGACACTGACGGTTGCGACGAGCACCACCGCGCAAACCACCGCGATCACCAGCTTCGTCACGGCGTACAACAACTACGTGACCACGGCAGCGTCGCTGTCTTCGTACAGCTCGACGGCGGCGTCGGGGACGCAAGCAGGCCCGCTGCTCGGCGACGCGATGTTGAACTCGATTACGAACGGACTTGCGTCGATCATCAGCGGCGGGGTCACCACCGGGAGCGGCACGTTCAGTCTTTCTTCGATCGGACTGAACCTGCAGGACGACGGCACCATCGTGACTGATTCGGCCGCGCTGCAGACTGCGCTGACGGCGAACCCGGGTACCGTGGCGGCGCTCTTCAACACGACCAATGGTATGGGCGTGCAGCTCAACAATTTCGCCAACACATATGTGCAGACGAGCGGCACGATCGACCAGCGCACCGCTTCGATCAACTCCGATCTGACGAGCCTGTCTTCGCAGGCCACAGCACTGCAGACTTATTCGAGCACGCTGAGCGCCCAGTACAACGCGCAGTTCACCGCGCTGAACAACTTGATGGCGACGATGCAGAACAACACGCAGTATCTGAACCAGCTGTTCGGCGGCAACGGTGCGGCCGGTACGCTGAACAAGACGTCGTAAGCGGCAATCTACGGGGGAACGCAGCATGTCACACGAATCGTTGTCGCGTGCATACGAACTAAGCCAGGCGATGAACGCCGCGGCCACGGAAGGCGACTGGCTGTATGCGGCGGAACTCGCCGATACGCGCTCGCCGCTGCTGATGTCGCTAACCGCCGAACAAACGCCGGAAGCCCTCGCGACGATTCGCGCGATCCAGGACATCGATGCGGAGATCGAGCGCATTGCGCAGCGTGGCCGAGACGCGCTGATGAGCGATATGCATGCTTCGATGCGTCGGGTAGAAGCGGTGAGTTTCTACCAGGCTACCGGACAGCTCTAGTTATATCCAGTCACATCGAGTCACACGCAGTGACCGAACACCGCACTAGTCGAATGCGGGGTATTCAAGTAACCCTCGATGCCGCAGCGATGCGGCTTTTTTTTGCCTCTCATTTTTTGCGTTGTCGTACGCGGCGAGTGCTTCAGGCAACGCGGCGAAGCCACATCTCCCTGAAAGCCGCTTCGAGCTGCCTCGCGAAACGCGGTGCGTCGCATAGCGGCGATTGCAGCACCTGCGCGCGCAACCCTGCACGCAATGCGACAAGCCACGGCAGATCCTGCGCGAACGCGATGGCTTTCGCGACGTAGTCGTCATCGTCGGTGGCGATCCAGTCGGACAGTCCCACTGTGTGCAACACCGTCTCGCCGAGATGCGACAGGAAGCGATCGCCGCGACGACTCAGCACCGGCACGCCCATCCACAGTCCTTCGACACTCGTCGTGCCACCAGGGTACGGAAATGGATCGAGCGCGAGGTCCACGCGATTGAACGTCGCGAAGTACTGATCGCGCGGCGACGGCCCTTCGAGTACCAGACGTTCCGCCGCGATACCGTGCGCAGCGAAACGTTCGAGCGTCGCGCGCTGGGTCCACGGTTCGTTCAGTTGATGGTTCTTCAACAGTAGACGCGACTCTGGCAACGCTTGCAGGATGCGCGACCACACAGCGATCACACCGTCGTTGAGTTTCTTCTGGTTGTTCAGGTTGCCGAACGTGACGGCGCCGCGTGCGAGCGCCGGCAGCGGCCCGATGTCGATCTCGCGTTCGGGTAGCGTGAAGCACAGGTAGCTGTCGGGCAGGCGCCAGAGTTGCTCGACGAAGTGCCCTTCCTCGTTCGTCGGCAACACGTGCCGGTCGCCGAGTACGTAGTCGATCTCGGCAATGCCGGTCGTCGCGAAGTAACCGAGCCAGCTCACCTGCACAGGGGCCGGCTTCCATGCGAACACCGGCAGCCGGTTGCGTCCGGTGTGTCCGGACAGATCGACGAGGATATCGATGCGATCGTCGTGAATCCGTTGAGCGACCGTTTCGTCGCTTTGATCGACGATGTGGCGCCACGCTGCGAAACGCGGGCGCAAACGCTCCGTCAGTTCGTCGTGCAGCAGCGCATTCGAATACGCGATCGGTTCGATGCGAGTACGGTCGAGATGCGTCAACACGCTTTCGACGAAGTAACCGACCGGGTGCTTGCGCAGATCTGCGGAAACGAATCCGATACGCAACGGCCGCGCAGCGAGCGCGCTACTACGTGGAGCGCGTTGGTGCACGAAAGGCCTCGCACGCGCGCTCATACGCTCGCCGAAATAGCGCGCATCCCGCAGATGCGCCTGCGGCGACCAACCGGTCGTATACGACTGACCGAACAGCACGCAGGTATGCGACTCGGCGTAGTCCGGATCGAGTGCAAGCGCTCTGCGGTAACTATCGACGGCCGCATCGAAGTCGTTCAGGTCGGCGAGGATCATGCCGAGATTGTTGTGAAACGAAGGAACATCGTCCCTCAGCGATAAGGCTTTGCGACTCATTGTCAGCGCCTGCTGCGCGCGGCCCATGCGGTTTAACGCGTTTGCGAGGTTGTGATATGCGTCCGCGAAATCGGGCGCAACCGCAATCGCGCGTTCGTATGCCGCCACGGCTTCCTCGAGACGACCCTGTCCATTCAACGCGTTGCCGAGTGTGTTGTGCGCGTCGGCACGGTCGGGCGTTAGTGTTGCGACCGTCGTGAAAGACGCGATCGCCTCGCGATAGGCGCCGCGCTCCGTCAGTGCGATGCCGAGGTTGTTATGTGCAACGACCAGGGTCGGTGCCGCCGCGATGCTCGCGCGATAACATTCGATCGCCGCATCGAGATGCCCCTGCTGCTTCAACACGTTGCCGAGGTTGTTATGCGCCTCCGCGAAACCGGGTCGCGCATCGATTGCCTTGCCGTAGCTCAGCGCAGCCGCGTCCAGTTGCTGCAGATCCTTCAGCGCGTTGCCGAGATTGTTGTACGCCTCGGCATAACCGGGTCGCAACGCAATCGCCTGCGCGCAGCTTTCCATCGATCCGGCCGCATCACCCGACTCGCGCAACGCATTGCCGAGGTTGTTGTGCGCTTCGGCGTAGTCGCCTTTCAGCGCGACGGCGCGACGGTAGCAGTCGATCGCATCGGACAACGCGCCACTGTCCTTCAGCATGTTGCCGAGGTTGTTGTAGTAGATCGCATTCGGATTCGCTGCGATCGATTCGCGCATCAACGCGATACCCGCTGCGGATTCGCCGATCTGGCACGCGAGCAGCCCGGAGAAGTGCAACGCGTCCGCGTGTTTCGGCAGCACGGCAAGGATGCGTTGATAGCGCGCATGGGCCTCTGCAAACCGGTTCGCCTGGTGATGTGCAAGCGCTTCTTCGAGCAGGCGCTGGATCGTCTGCGCGTCCGGTACGCGACGCGACGGTGTCGAATCCGCGCGTTGACGGTACATGCCTGCGAACGCCGCTTCGAGGTGCTTCGCAAAGCGCGGAGCATCGCATAACGGCGAGGTGAGTATCTGCGTCCGTAAGCCCGCGCGTAATGCGGCGAGGTGCTTTTGATCCGCGGCGAATGCGACGGCCTTCGCGACGTAGTCATCGGTGTCGGTGGCGATCCAGTCGGCGAGACCCGCCGACTGCAGCAGGCTTTCGCACAGATGTCCGAGGAACCGGTCGCCGCGACAGCACAGCACCGGCACGCCCATCCAGAGACCTTCGACGCTCACCGTACCGCCCGGATAAGGAAACGGGCTCAGTGCGATGTCGACGCGGTTGTACGCGGCAAGATACTCGTTACGCGGCGAGCGGCCTTCCAGAATCAAACGCGCACCGTCGATGCCAAGCGCCGCGAAACGCTGCAGCGTCGCGCGCCGCGCGAACTCATCGTCGAGTTGCTTCGCCTTCAGGAAGAGGCGCGACCCCGGCACTGCGTTGAGAATCCGCGCCCATGCCGACACCACTGTGTCGTTCATCTTCATCAGATGGTTGAAGCAACCGAATGTGATCGCGCCATGCGCGAGCATGGGCAGCGTGCTCACATCGACTGCTTCGGTGGGCGGCGTGAAGCACAGGTAGCTGTCCGGCAGGCGCCATACGCGCTCGACGAACTGCTGTTCCTCGTCGGTGGGTACGACGTGGCGGTCGGCGAGCACGTAGTCGATCGAGTGCAGACCCGTGCTCGCGAAATAACCGAGCCAGCTCACCTGCACCGGCGCGGGCCGCCATGCGAACACCGGCAGCCGGTTGTGGACCGTGTGCCCCGCCAGGTCGACCAGGATGTCGATGCGATCGTCGCGGATGCGGCGCGCGGCTGCCTCGTCGGTCAGTCCCGCGAGCGGTGTCCACGCTGCGAAGCGCGGCTTGATGCGCGCGGTCAGCTCGTCTTCGACGTGACGCGTCGGGTACGCAATCGCTTCGATCCGTTGTGGATCGAGATGCGCCAGGATGCTTTCGAGAAAGAACCCGACTGGGTGCGTCTTCAGGTCGCCGGAAACGAAGCCTACGCGTAGCGGCCGCGATGGCGCGCGATGGGGCGTGCGATCGTCGGCGGGCCAGTCGGTGAACGGTTGTGCGAGTGTCGTCGCCTGCTCGCCGAAGCGCAACGCCTGAGTCAGATAATCGGCGGGCGACGTGGCCTCGCGATAGCTCAAGATGAACAACAGGTTGCTATATGGCTCCATCAGATCGGGCTGCAGTTCGATCGTCTTGCGATAGTGATCGATTGCGCCTTCCAGATCGCCGAGGTCCACGAGCGCATTGGCGAGATTGTTATAAGCCTGCGCGTAGCCCGGTTGCAGCGCGATCACCGTGCGAAAGCTCTGCACCGCGGCATCGTACTGACGCAGCTCGCGCTGCATGTTGCCGAGATTGTTGTGCGCGTGAACGTAGTCGGGTTGCAGTACGAGCGCCTGCCGGTAGCTTTCCGTCGCCGCCGCGTGATGGCCCATGCGACCGAGTGCGTTGCCGAGATTGCTGTAGAAGATCGCGCTCGGGCCGACGGCGAGCGCACGCATGATCAAGTTGACGGCTTCTTCTAGCCGGCCCTCGTGATACGCGATCAGGCCCAGCAGATGCAGCGCGTCGGCGTGATCGGGCTGCGCCTGCAGGATCTGTCGATAGATCGCCGAAGCCTCGGCAAAACGGCCCGCGTGCTGGTGCGCGAGGCCTGCTTCGATCGGCGTGGGTAGAAGCTCGACGCCAGGAGAGCCGGTCGTGTTCACTCGCCGGATTTCTGCGGATTGCGTCGATTGTCGGCGCGCCGGGACAATGCGCCGGACGCCGGATTCTGGTTACTGACGGTAGCCATGAAGCGAATCCACCCTTCTCTCGGTTGAACTGTGCGCGCCGCGGACGCAAAGCCGCACTGTGCGATGACAGCAGCTTAGCGTTTGCGGTGGTTTGTCAATCGAGGGAACAAGGGCCGGTTTTGGGGGTATTTTCGGCGGGCGCGATGAGGTGTCGGAGGTCGCGGAAAGTGCGAACTGGGCCGGGTAAGTGAGAAACCGCTGTCACAGTTCGTGCAAAAGTCCGGGCGGCCGACACTTCACGCGATGAGTCGGTCGCGCGCTACTATCGCTGATCGTCCCGGAAATATCTGCAGATTTTCCGCAAACGGACGGTCACACGCGCGAATCTCGGATTTCAACTGGCGCACGTCAATCGAATCTTCGAAACGTCAAAACGAAACAGCAACGGGTCAGATGCAGGAATTGGAAAAACGGGAGGCACGTCATCTGGATCCGACCAGGAGTATCCCGATGTTCGAATATACGACGTGGGAAGGCCCGCGTGGCCGCCCAACGGATAGGGGTAGCACGACCACAGCTGGTACATGCGCCTGTCCTCAAACATGACGTGCGCGAGTTGCCTTTCCTCGATCTCGTACAACAACACATTGAGGCTTCGACCGGCTCCGCCCACGTTGCCCAACCCATGTTCATATCTAACGATGTTGCCATTGACCAGACGGATGCCCCAAAAACCGTCCAAGGCAACTTGTGCTGTCGGATTGGAGCCGACGGATATCCAGATCATGTTTGCGACGGCGCGCAACTGCGCTAAATCACCCATCGCAAGTCTGATGTCCGAACGACGAGCGATCGTAGACTGCACCTTTCCATCAATCGGTTTCAACTCGAAATCGATAACGGAGAACGTTCCGGTATCGAAATCAACCAGTCTCGTCGTCGTTCCGCCAAGTCCGCCGACCGAAACTGTGAACCCATGGCGCAACTGCTTGAATAGGTATCCCTCCGGGAGGGCTGCCGATGAGCAATTTGCGCCGCATGTTCGCTCCGATACGCGAGACCCGAATGCGGCTGTATCCACTAGACGCACGGTACGAGGCGGACGCGCGTCGACGGAGTGCAGGTAGCCGTCCAGCGTACCGATCTCGGCCGAGAATTGCTGCTTGATATGCTGTTGCGCAAGAATCTGATTGCCTTGATCCCGGGTATTAGACGTCGCAGAAACTTGCAAGGCGGCGTCGTCCGATGCGCCATTGATCTGGTACCGGCGCTGAGCAAATTCGCCATACGTCAGTTTCTGCTGCGAGAGCGCGACGGTAAGCTGGCGCAACTTCGCTTCGGCTACGCTTGCGAATGCCGCTCTTTGCAGAAAGATCGATTGCGCTATCGGCGTTAGACTCGACGACGTTAGATTGATCTCATTCTCCTGTTTTATGCACGCATCGCGGAGTTCGTTCCACTTTATGATCAAAGGTACTTCGGCATTCGTGGGAAAAGCATCAAGCGATGCGTGCGCGTACGAGGCCAACGACGACGGATCGTAAAAGATCTCAATCTTGCTGCGGATGGGGTCCAGATCGGGCGTAGACATAGTGGCTACACATTCTTTGCGCCATCCATCGATTCGAGCGCTGATCTCCTTGTATCCGTCGGAGACCGCTTCGTTTTGGGGCGTGCTCGCAGAAGCTAACAGCACCCTTGAAGGATTACTGATTCCATACATCGTTGCCGTTGAAACCGGCCCGCATGCCTGCATCCCGAAATCAGATCCACAACGGGAAGGAGGATTGGTTGATACAGGATGATAGGAATTGCAACCGCTCAGCAGCGCGATAACGGTCAATGCCGCAGTATGTTTTCTCATCGTGGATTTCTTCAGGCGGCTTTTCCTGGAGATTGGAGGCATCGCGCCCGTGGTCGACCGGCATCAATCCGGCCGATGTGCTCGTATCCGTTAAATGACATCGCGAATGTGAAAATGGCTGCTGTGTCATCCGGATCGGGCAAATCTGATTCGCTTATCTGCGTTTGCATATCGAGAGGTTCGAAGTCAGAATCTACGCGTGCCGCCTCTTCCAGTCGAAGGCTGGAATGTCAATTCGCTTTGCGACAGATCCATCCCAGGACACTTCGAAGCCAGCGGCCGATAGAAGCGCTGTAACTCGATGTCCCACTGCGGAGCTACGTTCCTTATCATTGGCCAAATCGCCAAAAGCAATCATGACTCCGTTCCCTTCCAGGGCCCGCTCAACATCCTGTCCGTGGTAAAAGCAGTATCCGTGGTAGTGGCCCTTCGGAGCCTCTCCCACTACTTCTGCTACGTCCGAGTCGCCGTCTGACATTGTGTATCCGGCGTTCGACAAAGCACAGATTCCTTCCTCGTGAAGGCTATGGAAAACGCGATCGAGGCGATCGCAATCTGTCTCCGCCGGCCAGGACGATTCTGCGACAACCTTGCGCTGAAACTCCGACTCAAGGAAGGCTTCCAACCGACTTACCTCGCAGTCTGGCTCCAGGATGTCGTCCATCATCTCGCGGATCTGGGCAGCTTCGTAGAACCCTGACCACACCCACTTGGTGATGCACTCAACTATGTAGTCTTCGTTTTCTGTCATGTTATTGCCCCGTGATGCTCTTTTGATGTAAGACACGTTTGATTGTCGACGGTCCGAATGGTGTTGTCGAACGCCCTTTCATGCGCAAACCTTGATTCGCGGCGGACGTCTCAGTGCGACCCGGAACAGCCCTTTACTTCTTCAGAATGCGGTCATTAGGAGGCAGGCATCGGCGACCTACTCGAGCATTGTTCCGGCCAAACCCTCGATTAAAGAGTTAGTCGAAATCGATCCTGAAGGCGCACTCATCTTCGTACTGCGGCTTTAGATCGATCAGGACTGAATTCGAGAGTGCAATTGTCAAACTAACCTTCAGGCCCGGGGTAACGCCATCGAGGTGGAAGGAAAACCACCATCCCGATGACGTATCGGCCCAAGACACAAATAGATCTTCGTTGCTGGCGCTCCAAAACTGAATGTTTTTCACCGTTGCGATAGACGCTTCATCACTAATTCTATCGTGGGGTATCGTGATTTGTTCGCCAGCATCACTCCAGTAGGTTACTCGCCCATTTTCTGGATTCGCAAGTTCGAATCCAAGCGGCTGGAGCAACGCCCTGACAAAGCAAAACACGTCCGGAAATGGACCCTTCAATAGCACCGCCAAAATAGGTTTCGCCATGGCGCTTGTGAACTTCAGTATTGGTTGATCGTGGCTCTAGTTGCCAAGGCGAGATCGCGTCGCGATCTTTCACCATTGCCGATTATTGACGACATCTTGTAGAGATGTCGACCGTCCGCTCCTGGTCGGGCGAAGCCGAACGACCATCATCGCTGATCGAGCCAATCCGGCCTATCAAATATCCACAGACCGACCATTCATTAGTCCCGGCACGCAACACACCACTACCCCATCGCAAGACCAAACCAACCCAAGCCCCCCTACACCAACCGCAAATCCCACAACGCATCCAGCACATACTGCGTGGACCGCTCGACATACCCCGCACGATACGCAATCCCAAGCCGACGCCACAACGCCGGCCTTAGCGGCCGCATGACAACACGCTTATCGGGCAACGGTGTAGTAGCCTCATGAGGCAACAGCGCCGCGCCATACCCCGCCGCGACCAGACTCTTGATCGCATCGTTGTAATTAAGCTGAATGCGCGGCGCGGGATGATGCCCTCCGTTCGCAAACCATTCTGTAGTCAAACGCGAGAGACGCGTAGTCGCATCATTAAGAATGAGCGGCTGAGCGGCAAGCCATTCAGGCGTAACGCGAGCCGGACACCGCCAATGCGCCGGCACAAAAGCCATCACAGGGTCGCGCCGCCAGGGCTTTATCACAAGCCCGGCCACCGGAGGCTGCGGCAATGCGACCAGCCCAATATCCAGCGTCCCATCGGCCAACCGGCTTAGCGTTTCATGCGAAGTAAGCACCGCGATCTGAATATCGATAGCGGGATGGTCCTGCCGCAGCACTTCAAGCGCTTGCGGCAAAAGATGCGCAATGGCGCCGGTCGACGCTCCGAGCCGAACGCGTCCGACAAGCCCTTGAACCTGGCGATGAACATCGTCTAACGCCTGTTCCGCGTCGGCCAGCAGCCGACGCGCGCGCTCGACCAGCAACTCGCCTGTCGCCGACGGCCGCACATGTCCACGCTTGCGCGACACGAGCGGAGCCCCGATGCGCTCTTCCAGTTCAGCGATGTGGAGGCTGACCGTCGGTGGCGCCAGATGCAACGCACGCGCCGCGTCGGCAAATGAACCGCGGTCGACAATCGCGACCAGGGTGCGCAAGCGGTCCAGACTGATCTCTCGCATGTCGACCTCCCGATTCAGAAAAGCTGAATATCAAGGTCATGAAATTCAACTTTCGCTATTCTAGCGCTGCGCGGAAGATAACAGGCTCGTTCCACTTGTTATCAGTCACCGGAGTATTGCGCGCATGAGCTCTCCCGTTGTTTTCATCGACGGCGACCAAGGCACCACCGGGTTGCAAATTCACGAACGGCTTCGCGGCCGGACCGATCTGGAACTGGTCACGCTTCCCGCGGCGGAACGCAAGGACTCCAGGCGTCGCGCCGAAGCCATCAACGCCTGCGATATCGCCATCCTCTGTCTGCCCGATAGCGCCGCGCGCGAAGCGGTGGCGGCCATCGTTAATCCTGCCGTCAGAGTGATCGACGCAAGTTCCGCTCATCGCACGCAGCCGGACTGGACATACGGCTTTCCAGAAATGACTCCGGGACAGGCCGAGCGCATTGCGACCACACGTCGGGTCACGAATCCAGGTTGCTATCCGACCGGTGCCATTGGCCTGCTGCGTCCGCTGCTGCACGCCGGGCTCATTCCAGCGAACCACCCGGTCAGCATTTACGCGGTGTCCGGTTACTCCGGGGGCGGGCGCGCCGCCGTGGAAGAACACGAGGGGCCGAGTGCTGTCAACGCGCTGCCGTACCAGGTGTACGGTCTGGAGCTCGCGCACAAGCACACCCCTGAGATCCAGCAGCACGCCGGACTCGCGCGGCGTCCGATCTTCGTCCCTTCGTATGGTGCGTATCGCCAGGGCATCGTGCTGACGGTACCTCTGGATGTGCGGCTGCTGGCACCGAACGTAGACGCTGCCACGTTACACGCGTGCCTCGCACACCACTATGTCGGGGCGGCCCACGTGCATGTCTTGCCGCTGCACGAATCGGCCGTTTTAAAGCAGCTGGATCCGCAGGTACTGAACGGTACCGACGACATGCGCTTAAGCGTGTTTTCCAACATGGAACACGGGCACGTTCTGCTATCGGCAGTTTTCGATAATCTCGGCAAAGGCGCGGCCGGCGCTGCGGTTCAGAACCTGAACCTGATGCTCGCGCGGTAACGGCGCTTCATGAAAAACACCTCAAAGGCTGGATCGATGTCCAACCTTTGAGGTGCAATTGACTAGCGAGGCTTTTCTTTGCCGGGGTGAATGTATCCACTACCCCGGTCTTCTGAACCAGCGATTAGAAGCTGTGGTACATGCCAACGTTGGCTTGAACCTGGTTACCGCCCGATGCCGTGTTGCCGAAGTCAGCAGCCGAAGCGTGAGCGCCCAGAGCATGGACGTAGGCACCCATGGCGTAAATCGAGGTGGTCTTCGACAGCGCGTACGAAGCACCGAGCGACGCCTGATTGATCGAAGCCATTGTGTGACCCTGGGCGGCTTGATCAGGCGTGGCTGCCGAACCGTACACATACGTGTACCCGGCAGCCAGCGATAGTGCCGGGCTTACGCGGTATTGCAGAAGGGCACCCAGCACGTTGAAGTGGATCGACGGCTGGCCGTTGTTGCCCTGGTACTGAGCGTTCGAGTAACGCAGGCCAGCCGTGTACGGACCAACCTCGTATTGGCCGGCGATCTGCGCGATGCCCGCGCTCTTGAACGCATTGCCGCCGTTGTAACCCGAACTCGGATAGCCCAGAGCACCGCCGAACGACGGTTGTGCCGTGGCGTTCACCCAGCCGTTCTCACCCTGGTTCGCAGCACGGAAGTAGCCGCCTGCAACCGTCAAACCACCTTGAACGTAGTCCGCCGCCACCGACCACGATTGACCCGAACCCATGGCACCGGCCACGCCGCCGAACGAGTACGCGCCTTCAGCCTGGAAGCCGCTGATGAGCGGCGAAATGTACTTCACAGCGTTGTTCTGGTTCGTCGTGTTGTCGTTGTTGTCGACGTCGCCCGGGGTCGAGAATGCCGAGGCCGAAATGGCGTCGCCCGTTAGGCCCTGAACCATCTCCGTCACGGCGTCGAGCTGGCGACCCAAACGCACCGTACCGTACTGGTCCGAAGCGAGGCCTACGAAAGCCTGGCGGTTGAACTCCGAACGTGAAGTGCCAATGGGACCCTGGCCGCCGATGCCACCGGTAGCAATGTTGAAGCCGTTTTCGAGCCGGAAGACTGCCTTGAGGCCGCCGCCAAGGTCTTCTTGACCCTTGATGCCCCACTTGTTCGAACCCGAGGCGCCGCCATCGAGGCTGAACTTGTTGTGACCACCGACGTTCGAGGTGTAGCCAATACCTGCGTCGAGCATGCCGTACAGCGTGACCGACGACTGCGCCATTACTGCCGAGGATGCCGCGAAAGCGCCAACAGCGATAATGCCTGCCTTGATTTTGCGATTTTTCATTAGTGTCTCGTTGACCAGGAGTAGTTTTTGAATTGATTTACTTGTTGCTGTGCGCCGGAGGATAAGACACCTGCTATAACTCACGAAACAAAAAATAACTCACTGTCGTAAAAACGTAACACGGGGCGCAATGCCGTGGGTTGCGGTTAATCGATGTATTCCGTAATTGCAATGCGGGATTGTCCCCTGACAGTATTTGGGACTTCGATACAAGTCAGATCGGATTAACCTGAATGCGCGTGAGCTAGAACCGTCAAATGGTATTTCCGCAAAGATTCAATCGGGAAATCTTGAGCGAATTTGATAGGCCGATGAAAACACGACCGCGGCGAGGCGCCTGATACAGCGCCCCACCGCGGCCGATGCAGTACACCCTACCCGCTTACGACGCGTCGTCGTCGCGCCGATACAGCTTGATAACCGCCGAGAAATCGAGCCGCCCCGCCCCCTTGGTGCTCATCGTCTGATACAGCTGCTGCGCGAGCGCCCCCAGATAAACCGGCTGGCGCGCAAGCTTCGCTGCATCGGTGGCGAGACCCAGATCCTTCAACATCAGATCCGTGCCGAAACCCCCGGTATAACCGCGCGACGAAGGCGCTGTCCCGATCACCCCCGGAAACGGGTTATAGGTATCCGAGCTCCAGCACCGTCCCGTCGACGTATTGATGATGCCGCCAAGCACGTTCGGATCGATCCCAAGCGCCTCGCCTAGCGACATCGCTTCCGCAACGCCCGCCATCGTGATGCCGAGCACGAGGTTGTTGCAGATCTTCGCGACCTGGCCGGTCCCGGTGTCGCCGCAATGAACGATGTTCTTGCCCATCGACGACAACACCGGCTTGACCTGCTCATAAACCGCCGCGCTGCCACCCACCATGAACGTCAGCGTGCCCGCCGCCGCGCCGCCCGTGCCGCCCGACACCGGCGCATCGACAAACGCGTTGCCCTGCTGCGCGGCGAGTTCGGCGAACTCCTTCACGCTCGCTGGGTCGATCGTGCTCGAATCGACGATCGTCACGCCCTTCGCGATGCCGGCCAGCACGCCGTCGGCGGCAGTGAGCACGCTGCGCACGTGTGCGGCAGCGGGCAGCATCGTGATCACGCATTCGGCGTCGGTCACCGCCGCCTTCGGTGAAGCGGCGGCTTTCGCGCCCGCATCGACGAGCGCCTGCACAGCCTGTGCGTTCAGATCGAACACGTTGACCGCGTGGCCCGCTTTGAGCAGGTTGTGCGCCATCGGCGCGCCCATGTTGCCCAGTCCGATGAAACCGATCTTCATGATGCTGTCTCCCTGGTTCGTCGTGCTGCTCAGCGCAGGCTAATGGTCGTATTCACGCCGTCGTTGACGGTCGCATCGTCGAACCAGCGCGCGGTAACGGTCTTCGTCTGCGTGTAGAACTGCACGACCTGCTTGCCGTACGGGCCAAGATCGCCAAGCTTCGACCCACGCGAACCGGTAAAGCTGAAGAACGGCACCGGCACCGGAATCGGAATGTTGATACCGACCTGACCAATATCGATCTCGCTCTGGAACTTGCGCGCCGCCGCGCCGCTTTGCGTGAAGAGCCCAACGCCGTTGCCGTACGGATTGCGATTGACGAGCGCGATCGCTTCGTCGAGTGTCGGTACGCTCAGCACCACCAGCACCGGTCCGAAAATCTCGGTGCGGTAGATGTCCATGTCGGTTGTTACGTCGGTGAAGATCGTCGGACCGATGAAGTTGCCGTCTTCGTAGCCCGGCACCTTCACCGCGCGGCCATCGAGCGCGAGCGTCGCGCCCGCCTTCACGCCCGACTCGATCAAGCCAAGCACGCGCTGCTTCGCCGCACGCGACACGACCGGCCCGATGTCCGTGCCCGCTTCGTGACCCGCGTTGACCTTCAGCGTCTTCGCCTTCTCGACGAGATCGGGCAACCATTGCTGCGACGCCCCGACCAGCACGACCACCGACGTCGCCATACAGCGCTGCCCCGCCGCCCCAAAACCTGCGCCCGCCAGCGCATTCAACGTCTGCTCGCGATTCGCATCGGGCAACACTACCGCGTGATTCTTCGCGCCCATCATCGATTGCACGCGCTTGCCGTGTTCGCTGCCAAGCCGGTACACATGCGTGCCGACCGCCGTCGAACCGACAAACGACACCGCCTTCACGAGTTCATGCGAACACAGCGCATCGACGACTTCCTTGCCGCCGTGCACGACGTTCAGCACGCCCTTCGGCACACCCGCTTCGAGTGCGAGTTCGACGAGCGCCATCGTCGACATCGGATCTTGTTCCGAAGGCTTCAGCACGAACGTATTGCCGCAGACGATCGCCATCGGGAACATCCACAGCGGGATCATCGCCGGGAAGTTGAACGGCGTGATGCCGGCGCACACACCAAGCGGTTGCCGCAGCGTGTAAGTGTCGACGCCGCCCGCGACGTTCTCCGAGAATTCGCCTTGTTGCAACGTGCCGATCGACGCCGCGTGCTCGACCACTTCGAGCCCGCGAAAGATATCGCCCTCGGCATCGGGTAGCGTCTTGCCCTGCTCGGCCGTGAGAATCTTCGCGATGCGCGGCATATGTTCGCGGATCAGCGCCTGGTACTTCAGCATGATGCGCATCCGTGCGCCGATCGGCGTGTGCTTCCACGTCGCGAAGGCTGCATGCGCAGCGCGAACCGCGGCATCGACTTCAGCGGTCGTCGCGAACGGAACGCGCGCGAGCACATCCTGCGTCGCGGGGTTCACGATGTCGCGCCATTCGGTGGTGTGCGATTCGACGAACTCACCGTCGATCAGCAACTTCACGTTTGCGACGCCTGCCTTCGATGCCTGAGTGACTGCATTCATCATTGACTCTCTCTTTCAGTTGAAAACCCGCTAGCTGGCGTGCTTACGCATCATGAGCGTACAACCCAGCGCGACGATACCTAGTGCAACCATGTAGACCACGACGTAATGCGGACTGCCGCCACCGGCGACGAGCAACGCCGTCGCGATCATCGGTGCGACGCCGCCGCCCAGCACGCCTGCCAGCTGAACCGACAACGAGATGCCGCTGTAGCGAATCTCGGCGGGAAACTGCGCGGCGAACAGCTGCGATTCCGGCGCATACAGAATCGGAAACACGACACCGGTGCCGAGCACCATCGCCCACCACACCATCGCAGGATTCCGTGTGCCGAGCATCGCGAAGAACGGCGCCGCGAACAGACACATGATGACGAGGCCGATCAGGAACAACCTGCGCTGCCCGATCTGGTCGCTCAACCAGCCGCAGAACGGCATCGTGAACAGCGACAGGACGGCGCCGGCAGTGATCGCATGCAGGATGTCGGCTCTGGGAATCTTCAATTGATTGGCCGCGTAAGCGAGCGCGAACGCCACGACCAGATAGAACCAGGTGTTCTCCGCCGTCCGTGCGCCGAGGATGATCAGCAGTTCGCGCGGCTGGCGTCGCAATGCGGCGAGCACCGGTGCCTTCACCGGCGCACCGGTCGCTTTCACGCGCTCGAAGTCCGGCGATTCCGGCACGCTCACGCGGATCACCCAGCCGATCACGACCAGCACGATGCTGGCGAGAAACGGAATGCGCCAGCCCCACGCGAGCAGTTGCGCTTCGGGCAGGCGCGTCACGGCCGCCATTGCCAGCGACGACAGGATCAAACCGAAACCGACACCGGTCTGCGGAAGACTGCCGAAGAAACCTTTTCGTCCCGGAGGCGCGTGCTCGACGGCCATCAACACCGCGCCGCCCCATTCGCCGCCGACAGCCATCCCTTGCAGAAAACGCATCGTCACGAGCAGCGCCGCGGCGCCGTAGCCGATGCTTTGATAAGGCGGAATCAGGCCGATCACGATGCTCGGAATACCCATCAGCAGCAGCGTGACGAGCAACATCGATTTGCGTCCGATGCGATCGCCGAAGTGCCCGAACACGATGCCGCCCATCGGCCGCCCGATAAAACCGACGCCGTACGTCGCGAACGCCGCGAGCGTGCCGAGCACCGGGTCGAGCGTCGGAAAGAAGATCTTGTTGAATACCAGCGCAGCGGCTGTGCCGTACAGGAAGAAGTCGTACCACTCGATGGTCGTGCCAGCCATGCTGGCCCAGCCCGCGAAGATGTAGTCGCGGGCGCGCCTGGGTGGCTGCCGCGTCGAGGCCAGTCCATCGGGCGTTGAAGGTATCTGCATGCGGTGTCGTCTCCGATTGTTTTTATGTCGCCAGCCGCGCACGGCTCACGCCACCGGTATTCCGGCAGCATACGGACGAGTATAGTTACTCGAATATTCACAGGGAATACGCGAAAAAGCCCATCCGATATGCAAAAAAACACAAGCCGGTTGCCGCAGAACCTGAACTGGGACGATCTGCGCTACTTCCTCGAAGTGGCGCGCACGCAGCGCGCCAGCGGCGCCGCGAAACGGCTCGGCGTCGATCACACCACCGTGGCGCGCCGCGTGCGGGAACTCGAGACGGCTCTCGGCACGGTCCTGTTCGACAAGTCGCGCACAGGCGGCTTCGTGCTGACCGCCGAGGGCCAGCGTCTGCTCAGTTACGCGGACGCGGTCGAGACGACCGTGCATTCGGCAAGCGAACAGCTGGCAGGCAGTACGCAATCGCTGACGGGACATGTGCGGATCGGATCGACGGAAGGCTTTGGGTGCTTTTTTCTGGCACCGCAGCTCGCGCGCTTTAGCGGCAGTCACCCGGACGTATCGATCGACCTGTTGCCGGTGCCGCATTTCGTGAGCCTGTCCAAGCGCGAAGCCGATCTCGCGATCACGCTGGAGCGGCCCAAGCGCGGCCAGTATGTCTACACGCGGCTATGCGACTACCGGCTTAAGCTGTACGGCACCGCCGACTATCTGCAACGCCACCCACCGATCCGCACCGTCGCCGATCTACGGCAGCACGCGTTCATCGATTACGTCGAGGATCTCGCGTTTAGCCATGAGCTGCTCTATCTGAACCGTGCCGTGCCGAACGTCACGGCGAACCTGTGCAGCACCAGTGTCATTGCGCAATACCACGCAACGTTGCAGGGCAATGCGCTCGCGATTCTGCCGTGTTTCATGGCCGGACCGAACCCCGCGCTGGTGCAGGTGCTGCCCGACGAAGTGGTCGTGACCCGGCGCTTCTGGCTATGCAGCCGCGAGGATCTGCGCAAGCTGCGCCGCGTCTCGTCGCTGTGGGACTATCTGCGCGCCGCCGCCGAGGCTAACCGGCCGCTGCTGATGGGGGAATCGGCGGAAATGCATTACGTGGACGCTATGCAGGCCAACGATACCTTGCCGTTCGCGTAACCAGTCCAGCGTTCGCATATGCGCCGACGTCGCAACACCGTAGTCCCTACGATGGGCTATCGGGCGACCCATCCGGACTCGCCGCTTCTGGTTTCTGGCGAGGAACGGATCGATGGAAAAGATGGAAGACGTAGTGGTGATCGGCGGCGGCCCCGCAGGCGCGGCCAGTGCGTTGTGGCTGCATCAACTCGGGCTGCGCGTGATGTTGCTCGAGGCCGGCCCGGCCGTCGGCGGATTGCAGTTGCGCAGTCCGTATTCGAACGTGTGGATTCCCGGATTGCTCGGCAAGTCCGGACAGGAGGTGGCAGGGCTGCTGCAAGAACAGCTGCGCGCCGCCTCGGTGCCGCACATTCCCGGTTTCAGGGTGACCTCGTTTCGTCGCGTGGACGCGTCGACGGCCTGGGAAGTCTCGAACGGCAGCAGGACGTTCCGCGCGCGCTATGTCGTGATTGCGACCGGCTCGAAACCGCGTAGCGCGGGGTTCGTGGAATCGGATTGCGTCGCGATTGGGCCGGGTATATCGATGGAGCGGGTCTCGGTTGAAGGTCGGCGGGTCGCCATTCTTGGGGGCGGCGATAACGCATTCGATCAGGCGGGTTCGGTGCTGCGCCGAGGGGCCGCCAGTGTGGACATCTATTGCCGTCGTCGGCCGAGCGCCCAGCCGCTTTTGCAGCGCCTGGTTCCTGCACGACATGTCCACGTCGGACCTTTCGATGCGGACCAGACTCACATGACCGTCAACGGAATTCCTTATGACGTACTGGGCGTTCAGTTTGGCTTCGATGCGTGCATACCAGGGGGCCTCGAGGTTCCTCTGCGCGCAGGCTGCATCGATGTCGACCAGCACGGCGCGATTCCTTCATTGCCGCGCATGTATGCAGCCGGTGAAGTGACGAACTATTGGCATCCCTGCGTGACGACCTCGTTTGCGCATGGCATCCAGGTCGCGAAGTCGATTCAGCTGAATCTGCTGGCAGAGGCGGCTGAAAGTGCTTCGGAGGTTGCACGGGAAGCCGTGGTGGAATGTTGACGGCATGACGCCTGGGGCGGTTTTTTGCCCTGGGCGTGCTGAGCCAGTATCGGGCGGTGAGCTCACCCGGCGAATCCAGTTGTGACAAAGGCCACATGCGCTTCCACATGTGGCCTTCGACATTGCCCTTTAAAACAGTTTCGTTACGGCTGCGCCGCGGCGAACGGTGCGGGTCTGAACCCGGCACCGTCGCTCCGGTACGGTCTAGCTCAACGCGTTCGCATTTGCATTCGAGCCGCCCTGCCCCATACCGCCTTGCGCAGCCCACTGGAAGTCGTTCGCACCGGCGATACCATCCGAGCCCGCCACATCGTGCGTCTCGATCTGGTTGTACACGCTCGGGTTCTGCAGCATCCACTTCGCGGCAGCCGAGTCGGTCGGCGTTGCATTCGCCGGCGGGTTGTACGCGAGCTGGTACAGCTGGTTCGGGTCCATCGGCGGCGTGTTGTTTGCGCCCATGTAGCTTGCCAGCGCTCCCGATGCACTTTGCGCATTGAACTGCTGGCCACCGTTGAACTGTTGACCGCCGTTCTGCTGCGGCTGCTGCTGCACCACCGGCCCGTGCCCCAGCGGCATCATGTTGCTGAAACCGCCGTTGAAGCCGCCACCGTTAAAGTTCGGCATCTGCGAAGTGGAACCGGTGTTCGAGTTACCACCGAAGCTGGACATCGGCGGTGCGGAACCGGTGTTCGAACCACCGCCAGGCGCTCCGCCTGTTCCACCCGTGCCACCGGTACCGCCCGCTCCACCCATACCGCCCTGCGCCGCCCACTGAAAGTCGTTCGCACCGGCAATGCCATCCGAGCCCGCAACGTCATGCGTTTCGATCTGGTTGAAGACGCCCGGATTCTGCAGCATGAACTTCGCCGCGGCCGAATCGGTCGGCGTGGCATTCGCCGGCGGGTTATACGCGAGTGCGTACAACTGGTTCGGGTTCAGCGACCCGATGTTGTTCTGACCCATGTAGCTCGCCAGCGCACCCGAGGCGCTCTGCGCATTGAGCTGCTGGCCGCCGTTCTGCCCCGTCGGCGACGTGCCCGACGCCGGCGCGCTGCCGCCCGCCTGCGGCGCATTCTGCAGCATCTGCTCGATTTCCCCGAGCACGGTGGCCAGCGCCTGCTGGAATGCGCTCTGGTTGCTGTTCGTCCCACCAGGCTGCATGCCCGGGTTGTACTGAACCTGGTCGGACCCGTTGTTAATAATCACTGTAGTCATCGTACGGCCTCGCGCGAATAGGTAGATGTGGTGAAGGCAATGCGTGAGATGACTCTAGGCGCCGGCTGCATTTCAAGCGCGTGACATGCGAAGTTGTTTTCAACGGCGCGAAGCGTCGATGGCGATCCGTGTCTTGATCCGTGTCCCGGGTTGAACACGCGAAACAGGCGCGCGGCTTTCTTCGCAAATCGCAACAGGTGTTCGGCAATGACGAGGTAACAGGCTACCCACGATACCGATAATGGGCTTCCATTCGATGAGGATGCGTCGGCTTCGCCACTGCATCCCGAGGTGCTCGTTTCGCACAGGCGAGCGTTTATGCAAGGAGCCCCGCTGTCATGAACAACATATCGATCACCGTCATACCCGACACATCCTCCAGCATGGTGTCGGGTCTGCAGTCGAACGGTCCGAACACGCCGCAAAATGGCATGGACGCGAATTTCATCGCCGAGCTTCAAAACATCCTTGCCACCTTGATGCACAAGCAGATGCAGGAGGGCGTCGCGCAGCCTGGCGGGAACCCGACGAACTTGCAGCAAACGAACCCGCAGCAAACCACGCTGCCGCAAACGACTCTTCCGCAAACCACCTTGCCGCAAGGGAGTTTGTCGCAGGCACCGACCGGGTCGCCCACTCAGGCTGCGAACTCGGGCAGCGGCTCCTATCCCGAGTTGGACAACTACACCGCGCAGAACGACTCGTCGGATCTCGGCAAATGGTCGGACCTTGCCGCCAGCAGCCAGGGCGTCTCGCTCGAGCGACCGCTCGCGGCAATGCAGATTCTGTCGGGCCAGCCGGGTGCGAACGGACAACCGCCGACGCCGGCACAAAAGCAGGCCGCCATGCAGTTCGTCAACGACAACCCGTCGATGAAGAGCGCGATGCAGAACGCGGGCGCGCTGAAATCCGACGGCAGTATCGATCAGAAGAAGATGAAAGGTTTGATGGACTCGGTCCATACGAATCTCTCGCAAGCGGACGACAACGTTAAGGCCTACATGAAGAAGCATCCCGATGCGGATGCAGCCTCGCTGAACAAGGTACGCTCGGCCGGCTTGATACAGGCATACAACGCGCTCGCCGGCGAATCGACCGGCCACCAGGGCGGCAAGAACAACAACAACTACAGCGGCGGAAAGAACAGCGGCGGGATCACGACGAAGCAGCAGGTCGACGATCTGCAGGACAACAAGGGTTTCAGTTCCGCGCTGAAGAGTGCTGCCCAGGCATGGTCGTCGAGCGGCGCATTCGACGCACTCGATCGCGCCGGCGACGACAAGGCCACCAGCAAGGCCGACGGAAAAGTCAGCGACGACAATCTGTCGGACTTCATCAAGAACGATGCGCCCAGCACCGCACAGGGCAACCAGAGTTTCCTCGAAGATGCGAGCTTGCAGAACATCACAGCGAACACCGATACCAGCAACCTGAATCAGGACATCTTCGCGAATCCGCAGAACTACACGCCGCAGCAGAAGGCCGCTGTCATGGTGAAACTGATGCAGACACTCGTGAACGTGCAGGCGGGCGGATCGGATGGTCTGCGCGATGTCAGCAAAACCGTGGCGGCACTGACCCAGGACATCCAGCAGCTGGCCAGCGACCCCGCTACTCAGGCGTACCTGCAGCAAGCCGTGCCGCCTGCGATGCAGAACCTCGACGGCGAATTTGCGCAGGCCGGTGGTCTCTCCGAAGCGGGTGACAGCGGCGGTAGTGGTGGCGGTGGTGGCTCGGCGGTGGACGGTTCGGGTGGCCAATCGCAGGGATCCGCTTCGAACGTTGTTGATCAGGTGCATAAGGGCCTAAGCGATGCGAAAACCGTGACGCAGTCCCTTAGCGATCTCGCCAAGGGAGAAGGCTTCATGGGCATCGGCGGCGACAGCGCTGCAGCTGAAGCCGCAGGTGCGGCAGGCGCCGCGGGCGGAGCCGAAGGGGCAGAGGGCGCGGTGGCCGGTGTCGATGCAGCGGTCGCGGGTGCGGAAGGCGGCACGGCAGCAGCCGAAGGCGTGATGGGCGCAGTGGCCGGCGGTCTTGCCGCAGCAGCGCCGGTGCTGGCGATCGGCGCGGGCATTGCCGGTATCGCGGGTATCGTCATGGCCATCGTCCAGGCGGTGCAGAAGAAGCAACACCAGAACGAGTTCGCCGACAACGTCGATCCGACGCTGAAGCAGTTCGGCATTCCGCTGCCGAGCTGATCTGGGCAATCTGAAGCGAGGTCATACGATGCGCCGCGTTCTATTCGACCGCAAAGACGAGGTCATGCGTTTCGTCGCGAGACAAACCGGCGAAAGCCGCTATGACGACTGCTCGACGATCGGGCTTGAGAAGGATGGCGAGATCGTCGCGGGCGTCGTCTATCAAGGGCACAACGGGCCCAACGTGCTGATGCATTTTGCACTCGGCGGCTCGCGCCATCTGATCACGCCTGCGTTTGTCTCTGCGGTGTTCATGTATCCGTTTCAGGTGTTGCAATGCCAACGCGTGACCGGGCTCGTGCGGGCCGATAACGTCAGTGCCCAGTTGCTCGACGAACATCTCGGCTTCGTGCGCGAAGGGGTGATGCGCGAAGGCGCCGGCGATCGCGAGGACTTCATCATGTATGGGATGCTCGAGCGCGAGTGCCGGTTTTTGCGTGGGCGATATTTCGCTGCGCTGCAGAGGGAGTTGAATCGTGTTGAGGTGGCGGCGTAGAGCCACGTAGAAAACATTGAAGGTGATGCGCCGGTTTGAAGCGGCGCATCACCTTTTTGTGTTTCACCGGGTTGGTTCGGTTCAACCCGGTGCATGCAGGTCTAGCTCAACGCATTCACGTTCGCATTCGAGCCGCCCTGCCCCATACCGCCTTGTGCAGCCCACTGGAAATCGTTCGCGCCGGCGATACCATCCGAGCCCGCCACATCATGCGTCTCGATCTGGTTGTACACACTCGGGTTCTGCAGCATCCACTTCGCGGCGGCCGAATCGGTCGGCGTTGCGTTCGCCGGCGGGTTGTACGCGAGCTGGTACAGCTGGTTCGGGTCCATCGGCGGTGTGTTGTTTGCGCCCATGTAGCTTGCCAGTGCTCCCGAGGCACTTTGCGCATTGAACTGCTGACCACCGTTGAACTGTTGACCGCCGTTCTGCTGCGGCTGCTGCTGCACCACCGGCCCGTGCCCCAGCGGCATCATGTTACTGAACCCGCCATTGAAGCCGCCGCCGTTAAAGTTCGGCATCTGCGAGGCGGAACCGGTGTTCGAGTTACCACCGAAGCTGGACATCGGCGGCGCGGAACCGGTGTTCGAACCACCGCCAGGTGCCCCGCCTGTTCCACCCGTGCCACCCGCTCCACCCATGCCGCCCTGCGCTGCCCACTGGAAGTCGTTCGCACCGGCAATGCCATCCGAGCCTGCAACGTCATGCGTTTCGATCTGGTTGAAGACGCCCGGGTTCTGCAGCATGAACTTCGCCGCGGCCGAATCAGTCGGCGTGGCGTTCGCCGGCGGGTTATACGCGAGTGCGTACAACTGGTTCGGGTCCAGCGATCCGATGTTGTTCTGACCCATGTAGCTCGCCAGCGCACCCGAGGCGCTTTGCGCATTAAGCTGCTGGCCGCCGTTCTGCCCCGTCGGCGACGTGCCCGACGCCGGAGCGCTGCCGCCCGCCTGCGGCGCATTCTGCAGCATCTGCTCGATTTCCCCGAGTACGGTAGCCAGCGCCTGCTGGAATGCACTCTGGTTGCTGTTCGTCGCACCAGGCTGCATGCCCGGGTTGTACTGAACCTGATCGGACCCGTTGTTAATAATCACTGTAGTCATCGTACGGCCTCGCGCGAATAGGTAGATGTGGTGAAGGCAATGCGTGAGATGACTCTAGGCGTCAGCAGCCTTTTCGACGTGTGACATGCGAAGTTGTTTTCTGTGCCGCGAACTGGCGGTCTCCCGGTCGCCGGGGCGGTGAATTAGTGGTACGTTTTGAAGGCTGCGAATGAAGTAACGGACGTTGGCGTTACGTCGGCGTCACATTGGGAGTACAGGCCATGCCGAATAATCTGCTTATCGGAGACGTTGCCCGCCGCACCGGTCGAAGTGTCCACACGATCCGATGGTACGAGTCTCAAGGATTGCTGCCGGGCGTGGTACGCGATCAGGGTGGCCGAAGACTGTACAACCAGCGGCATGTGAGCTGGCTCGACCTCATGGACCGCCTGCGCAGAACAGGCATGTCGGTTGCGCAAATGCGCAACTACACCGCACTCGTCGAACGAGGTGCGACTACGCTGATCGAGCGTAGGGCACTGCTCGCTTCACACCGTGCCCGTGTGCAAGAAACCATCGAGACATGGACCGATGCGCTCGCTTTGATCGATGCGAAGGTTGAGTTCTACGATGAGTGGGTCGCCAATGGTCAGCGGCCGGAGGTCGAGCCGCATCGACGTCTCCCGACATCGATGGCGGCCGCCAGACAACAGCGTGACGTATAAGCCGAAAAAATCCGGCGGCAGAATGTGGCCTCCGTCGTAGTCAAACTGTTGCGTCGGAACCTCGATCCGACGGTGCGTGCAACACGCGATCGATAAGCGCGGTGTCACAGTATTCGGTGAGTTCGCGCAGCATTCCATCCTCGACACGAATCACGAAACAGTACGTATTCGCGTACCGCTCGCCGGACACGGTCGTAGCGTCGCCCTCGCACTGAACGACCACATAATCGCCGTCCGCGAGAATCCGCGTGGGAACAATACGCGACGGCGCCTCGAATTGCGCATAGAGTGGTTTTAACAGACGCTCTATGACGTCGGCCTTACCCTCGTATGTACCCGACCAGGCCGTGTTTCCGATGATTCGCCAGACGAAGTCGTCCGCCATGACCGCGCGAAACGGTCCGTGATCGCGCTGGGCGCGCGCGTCCATGATGCTTTGTACAAGGGCTTTGTTTTGCAGGGTCGTCATTGCGGCGTCTCCAGACAGGGGATACGCATACGTTACGACCTGGAGTGCGCTCTAGGTCAAGCGCGGATCAAACAAGGTGCTTGACCATGAACACCCGCTTCAGACCTTTCTCCTCGGCCCGATGCGTCTCCGTGTAGCCGATGCGAGAGTAGAGCGCGATATTTTCGGTCATGGTCTCGTGGGTATAGAGCCTGATCGCCCGGTAGCCTGCCGCTCTGGCTGAGTGCTCGGCGTATTCCAGTAGCCCGCGGCCTATTCCTGTCCCTCTTGCCGAAAGTGCCACGGCTACGTTATCGAGCAACATCGCATCCGGCTCCGGGACGAGCACGAGAATGCCTTGTATGGTGGCTTGCGTCTCGACGACGTAGACCCGGCCCGCGTCGATCAAACGCTCGTAGTCATCCGACATCGGCCCCGGTGGCCGCCCGATACGACTGATATAAGGCGAGTAGGCCTGTCGAACGATCTCCTCGATGGCTTGACGGTCGGCCGGAACGGCGCGGCGGGGATCGAGATGCATTGCAATGTTTCTCCATGATTCGACTGAAAGTGCGCTCCAGGTCAAGCTATAGATCCTGCGCCGTGATCCTCTCCGCGAGGAAGTCGATCAGCGCCCTTACGCGGCGCGGCAACGATCGTCCAGCGACCCACACCAGATGCACCGGCACGGGCTTCGGCTCGAACTCCGCAAGCACGACCTCCACCGCGCCCGAGTCGACAAGGCTGCGCACCTGCCACAACGGCGCGCGGGCTATGCCGTGGCCTGCTGCTGCGGCCATGTTGCAAGCATCGGCGTCGTTTGCGCGCAACCTGCCATGGACCTCTACGCTGCGGCCATCCGCGCCGAAGTCCCAGACCTCCCGAAGCGGGTCCTTTCGAAGGATGCATTCGTGTTTCGCGAGGTCGGAGGGATCGGTGAGGTGGCCGTGTGTGGCGAGGTATTCCGGTGCAGCAAACAGCACGCGTCGAAATTCGGTGACCCGGCGCGCCCGAAGATTCGAGTCGGGGAGACTCCCCAGACGAACAGCAAGGTCGATTCCTTCGCCAGCGAGATCGACATGTTTTTCGGAGAACAGCAGTTCCACGCTGACACCCGCATGGATGCCCATGAATGCGGTGACCGACGGCACGACGTATTGCACGCCGAAGGAAGACGGTGCAGCAATGCGAATAGCACCGCGTAACTGGACGTTCTGCTCGATCAATTCGTCCCGGGCCGAGTGGATTTCACGTAGCGCGGGTCGAATGCGGCTGGCGAACGCCAGGCACGACGCTGTTGGATGGACACGACGCGTGGTTCTGGTGAATAGCGAAACGTTGAGTTGCTGCTCGATGCTCGCAAGCGAGCGGCTAACTGCCTGTAGCGAGCGGCTAACTGCCTGTAGCGAGCGGCCAAGCGATCTCGCTGCCGCGGTGAGACTGCCGTGGTCGATCACCGCGAGCAGCACTTCGTAGTCGTCACCTGCTGTCATCGTGATTCTCTCGCTGATCGGAAGAATGTCTCTCGGCTGGAACGCTATGCGCGAACAAGCGTAAATCATACAGTCGAGACACGGCATCCGGCCGCTGCAAAACACTCAGGAAGATCGACATGAGCACAGCAACACTCGCGCACGACGTACCTTTGTATGGCACGCCGATAACGCTTTTACTGGCAAAAAAAGTAGCCGAGGCCGCTGAAGATGAGGCCACTCGTCACGGGTGGCCGATGGTGATCGCGATTGTCGATAGCGGCGGTCACCTCGTGTTGCAGCACTGCCTCGATCAGGCGCAGCACGGCAGCATCGAGGTGGCCAGAAAAAAGGCTGAAACCGCGGTCAGGTTTCGGCGTTCGACGAAAGTCTTCGAAGACGCGCTCGCGCAAGGCGGCTTGAATCTGCGCCTGCTTGGGATGACCAATCTCACGCCGCTTGATGGCGGCATTCCGCTTGTTGTCGATGGCAGGGTTATCGGTGCGATTGGGGTATCGGGGATGCAGTCCACTCAGGATGCAAAGGTCGCGCAGGCTGGGGTGGATGCGCTGCGATAGGTTCGCAACAGCGGCGTCTCAACCTTGCTGCAAAGGTCGCACGGGCGCGGGCGGATTCCACGCGGTAGATTCCAGCCGCAACGCCTCAATCTTGCTGACGAGGCGCGCAGTGCGTTTCACGCGCGTCTGGTCTGGTGAGTAGACGAGGCAAGCATCCACATCGCCGCGTAGTAGCTCGCGAGTATCCACAACGCCGACAACGGTAGCGCTGCATGAAAGCGATCCCACGCCAGCAAAGTATCGCTGAGCATGAACAGGAGACCGCCCACCGCCGCACGTCGCGCGGAGCCGCGCAGGCTATCGTCCACCGCACCATGCACCCACACGCGAGCCAGCGCCTGAGCACTCATCGTCGCAAGCACCAGCACATAAACGATCACGGGCACGCGCAACTCCGACGGCAACGTCGGCCACAGCAGCCACACGTTGAGCGCCCCATAGCCGAGGTAAGCAAACGCCGACAGCGGTCGAGCCGCAAACCGCGTGTCGCTGCTCAATGCGACGATAAAACACAGATGTGCGAGCAAAAAGCTGACTAGTCCCGCTACAAACAGATTCCACGGCAGCATGAGGAAGACATCGCCGGCCAGCGACAGGACGATGCCGCGCAGCATCCACGACCGGTAGCGCGGCGCGGCCGCGTGCGCCGTCCATGCGAGCCGCAGTATCAACAGCGTCGCGAGCGGTTTGCATAGCCAGTGGAGCCAACGCCAGGGTGTATGCCCCGCATTCATGAACAGTGCGCCAAGAATTGCTCCGACCACTGCCGCGAGCGTCAAGGTTGCAAGCAACCGTGGCCTGGTCGACCCATCGCGCCTAAGCGGTCCTGACTCTCCATGCAACGTGCCGAGCACCCAGTCCATCAGCGGAAACACGATGTTGAAGTTATACGTCTGCATCAGATCCCGCCGATGATGGATTCGATGCAGGCGCCGCATATGACTGATCCACAGCAGACGGGCAAGCGGATGTGTCTCGGGCAGATGTTCGCAGGCGTGAAAAATCTCATAGCTCAGGTACCCGATCAACATCGTGCCGCAAAACAGCGCGGCAACATTGCCATCGATCTTCGCCAGCAACCACCAGACAGCGAACAGCCCCACGCTGTAGAACACGATCAACCACGCGGGAAAGAGAATGACCCGCCAGTCCTGAGCAGACTCGTAACGCATCCGCTCTTCGACAAAGAAGCTATGGTGGTCGCCGGTGTGACGTTTGTAGAACATCGCAGCCAGCCGATGCTTGTAGTGGCCGAGATGCTTATGCGCAAAGTATTCGGTCCAGTTGAACAACACCAGCGCGAACGGGACAGTCAACCACTCCAGCGGCTCCACACGATGCAGTGTTCGCCAGAACAGAAACACGCAGAGAACACCGTACGCCAGAACAAAGCCCCCGTGTAACCAGGGGCTGTAACGCGGATCGATGCCTGCGCGATAACGCATCCGGAATGCCTGAGTGTCTTGAGGCACAGCGGCTCCTTCTCTCGTTGACGCCGGCAATGTGTTACGAAACGCGACGGGTTGTCTCACCGTTCTTCAGCGATCCCGTCAAGGAGCGTGTCCATTCCGGCGCTTTCCACAAATGCCGGATGCGCTGAAAGAACGGCCCCGGTTGTGCGATATCGCGTAGCAGATCCCTATATTCGTGAAGCCAGCTAACGAACAGGTTTCGCGTGTGAACCTGGTTGACGATGCCATATTCAGGCGGTTCATCTTTTGATTCTTCAACGAACGTACCGAACAGACGATCCCAGACGATCAACGTACCGGCGTAATTCCTGTCGATATAGCGGGGATTGCGCCCATGATGCGCACGGTGGTGGCTCGGCGTGTTGAAGATGAACTCGATGGCGGGATGCAACTTCGGCACCAGCGTGCTGTGGATGAAGAACTGGTACACGAGGTTCAACGCGTAACACATGCCGATCCAGACCGGATTGAAACCGAGCAGCGCGAGCGGAACATAAACGAGCCAACCGCCATTGAATATGTTGGTCGCATTCTGCCGCATCGCTGTGGAGAAATTCAGGCGCTCCGACGAATGATGCGTCACGTGCGCGCACCAGAACCAGCGTATGCGGTGCGAGGCCAGGTGAAAGAAGTAGTAGGCGAAGTCGACGGCGATGTAGAGCACGATACCGACGAGCCAGCTCCAGCTGATGTCGAACAGCCGGTGCCGGTAAGCGAGCGCGTAGACGGGAAAAGCGATCACGCCCGCGAATAGTAGTTCGCTGATCTGATACCCGGCCCCGAGCGTGAAGTTCAGAATCGCTTCGCGCGCATCCATCAGCTTGCTGTCGTGACGGATGCGGAAATACTCCCACAGCGCGACGCCGATGAAGACGGGCGTCGCGATGACGAAGATCAATTGACGCGCGTCCAGCGCCAGCCACGACGCGACGGTTCGACCTAGCTCGAATAGCCCGCTGTGCGTCCAGACTTCAGTGAATGTTTCGATTATCGACATGTGCGTCTCCCCAGCTTTCTTGTCTGTAGCGCTATTGAAGACCAGAAGGCGCCTACAAGGCTTGACTAACGATGTCAGCAAATTGACAATCCGTGCCATTCGCGAATAGTCGTGAATGGGAGTGGCGATGCCGATCAAACGGGTGACAGGCGCGTGGACGCACTTGCTGGGCGACTGGCTCGACGCGGAAGCGTTGCCCGCTGCGCGCCTGCGGGCCGAGCTGGCCGCGCTCGCCGACGATGAGGTCGTGGCGATGGAGACCTGGCAGTCGCTGCTCGAACGGGCGACCGCCATGCGTCCGGCGGTGCTCGCGCCGGGCTTGCAGATCGGTGCGCTCGTCGAGCCGCGGCATGTCGGCGTGCTCGGTTATCTCGTGCTGGCTTCGGACACAGTCGGCGAGGCATTGCTCGTCTATCGCCGCTACGAACGGCTTTTCTACGGTGTCGATCTCGCCGAGATCGAAATCGACGCTCAGGATGTCGAGATTCGCTGGCCCCCGAGTGTGCCGGCCGTTTCGCAAGTCGTCGACGATGTCGCGATTGCCGCGCTCGTCACCTTCATCGCGCGACAGGTGAACGCTGCGCCGGCACCGAGCCGGATCAGTTTCGTTCACACGCCGCCCGCCGATCCCGCCACACAATTGCTCTACGAAAATTTCTTTGGATGTCCCGTGGATTTCGGCGACGTCTGCACGCGGGTTCGCTTCCCGGCTTCGTATTTAATGAAGCCAATGGCTCATGCGGACCCGGGCTTGCGCGCGTTGCTCGATCGTCAGGCGCAGGCACTGCTGCTCGCGCAACCGGATCCGGATGCGTTTGAGCGCGCCGTTCAGGAGAGTTTGCTTAAGCTGTTGCCGGAAGGCGCGCCGACTATTTCTCGTGTCGCGCAGGCGTTGCATATGTCGTCACGCACGTTGCAGCGAAGGCTCGATGCGGCCGGGGAAACGTGGCAGTCGTTGCTCGACCGTACGCGGGAGCATCTGGCGCGTCAGTACCTGCTCGATCGAAGTCTGAGTCTCAGCGATATCGCGTTGCTGCTCGGTTACTCGGAGCAGAGTGCGTTTAACCGCGCATTTCGTCGATGGACCGACGAGACGCCGGCCCGTGCGCGACGCGGGGAACGCGATGCGTAGTGACGAATCGTGGAATCAGGTCGTTGCCAGGCCCGATTGCTGCGCGGCTTGCATGACCTTCTGCACGTAAGTCGGATCGCCAGTGCCGGCGGGTGTCGAATTCAGGTTGTTGAGGTCGACACCGTTCGGACCGGAGTTGTACGCGCGTAGCGCCGCTTCCATGTTGCCGCCGAACTGCGAGGAAAGCGACTTCATGTAGTTCGCACCGGCTTTGATGTTGTCGGCGGGGTTGGAGATATCGCCGCCGCCGTTTTGCTGGAACTCGTTGTCGCCGAGTTGCATCAGGCCACCACCGGGGGTGCTCGCAATCCCCTTGGATTCCTGCCAGATCTGGCCCGCGAGGATGCCGGGAGGCACGCCCGTCGCTTGCGAAGCCGACATGATCTGATCGTGATATGTGCTCGCAATCTGCTGCGGCGTCATGTCGCCGCCGGAGGTTTGCTGCGTCGGCGTGACGGACGATGCTTGCGAGGGCTGCTGCACCGGCGGCGCGGCGGGTGGTTGTGCGGGCGGTTGTGCGGGCGGTTGTGCCGGTGGTTGCGAAGGTGGTTGCGAAGGCTGTTGCGCGTCCGATGTGACGGGCGGCGGTGGCGGTGGTGCCTGCGTGGATGGCTGACCGCCCTGCGCCCCTGCTGGCGGCGCTTGCGGCGCCTGTTGAGGTGCCGATTGCGGTGAGAACGGTTGCGCGCCTGGCGAAGCAGACGACTTGCTACCGACCGGTGGCGCGTCATCGTCGCCGCCCTGATTCTGCATCTGCTGCAGCAGATACTGAATCATCTCGATCAGTTGCTCGATGAACTGCATGTTCTTCGTGGCATCGCTTTGCGACGGATCGGTCACGCTGTTATCGAGCGCGGACGAAGGTTGGTTCTGCATGACGTTGAGCATGGTTTGCCCCCGCATGAGGTTGGCTTGTCCCGATTATTGGACGCTGCTTCGCTTCAGGGAGAACGCGATGCGAAGCAAGCGACAGCCATGCGAAGCAAAAACCTGCAACGTGCAGCGATGCTTTATGTATTTGGTAGCGTAGATTTCTTGCCACGTCGACGCGGCTTGGGCTCGACGCCCACGCGCGGATCGCGTGCGATGACGAGCGCCGTCATTCGCTCCACGACGTCTTCAAACGCCGGATCGGCTTCCGGGACGTAAAGCCATTTACCAAGTACCGGATGCGGCCGCAACGCGGGCATTTCATCGATAAGCGCGGCGTGTCGATCCTGCGATGTGCATACCAGCAGGCCATTCCACGGCGCGTCGCGATCGGCGGCGATCAGGCATAACAGGCCGTCGATATATGCGGCGTCGCTGCCGAACATCCGCTTGTGGATGTAAGTCGGCTCGCGCTCGAATGCGTCGAAGATCCAGAGCAGGGAGTTGCGGATGGTGGATGGCATTAGCGTGAAATTCCTGGCGACTGCAACGCAAGCGGGTGCAGGAATCTTATTTGATCGCGGGAACGCCCGTCCAGCGATCGTGCTATCGCTCACCAACGCTGCGCCGAGTACCGGCGAGCGACGTCAACCCGAGTCGCAGCGCATCCGCTGCCTCGATCAATGCGTCACGTCCGGTATGACCTACGCCCGTGGCATTGATGATCCCGTGAATCAGGCCGTCGTGAAGGCGCAACGTCACGGGAACACCCGCCTCACTCATGCGACGCGCGTATGCCAGACCTTCATCGCGCAACGGATCGAAGCCTGCGACGGCGACGTAAGCGGGCGGTAGGCCAGCAAGATCCCTCGCGAGCAGTGGCGACACGCGAGGATCAAGCGCTTCTGCCTCATCGGCGAGGTAATGATTGCGGTACCAATCCATCTGCGCCGCCGTCAGGAAGAACCCATCGGCGAACAACGCATACGAGGGATGCTTCGTCGATAGATCGGTGACGGGGAAAAACATCAACTGAAAAGCGGGCTTGGGTCCGTCGCCCGCAGTAGTGATCTGCGAGACGACAGCGGTGAGGTTGCCACCAGCACTCTCACCGCCGATACCGATCGCGGAAGGATCGACACCAAGTGCCGCTGCGTTATCGACCGCATACCGGAATGCGGTGAGCGCATCGTTCAGGCCAGCGGGGAATGGATGCTCGGGGGCAAGACGATAGTCGATGGACAGCACAGATAATTTCGCCTCTATCGCCAACACCCGGCACGCGCTATCCGCAACACGAACGTCGCCTAGTACCCACCCGCCGCCGTGGTAGTAGACGAGCAAAGCCGAAGGCTCCGTTAGATTGGCCGGCCTATATAAGCGTGCCGGGATCGGGCCACCTTCGCCGGGAATGGATATGTCTCTGATGGTCTCGATCGGGATCGGATTGCCGAATAACTGCGCCTCATTGACGAGCACTGCGCGCGCCTCGACAAGCGTCAAGGTTTCAAACGAAGAGTTCGGCACCAGGTTGAGCAACCGCAATGCAAGCTGCACCTCGGGGTGCAGCTCCTGTCCGTCAATGCGGATCGGTTTGCCGCCCAACCATCGTTGCAGCCACGTTGGCAGGATGCCTACCACCCTCAGGACAACGCGTGCGACGCGATCCAGCAATGACTTGTGCTCCGTATCCATCGACGGTCCCTGATCGAGTTCATTCAACGCAGTCGACCCGGAACGTCCAGAGTCGGCCTCTGGAGCGAAGATTAGATAAATATCGGACATTTGTCCAGATATCTATATTGCCGTGATGCGGGGTCGAGCTGCGGTCGAATATCGCGTGGGTTACTTGTCGTCCGGCAGGTAGGCACGCATCAGCGCGCGGATTCCGCTCAGAAGTACACGCCGATCGGCATCGCCGCGTGGCCACGCCAATCGATGTAACGCGAAGCCGTCGAGGAGCGCGATCATGACCCGGGCTGCCTCGTTGGGCCGGGTGGCTCCCATCTCGCGTAAGGCCGCTTCGGCGGCCTGTTCGAAGCTAGCCATCATATGGTGCGCGGTGGCTTGCAACTCAGGCCGCTGACGGCACTGCAAATAGATTTCAAACTCGGCGGCGACCTCGGCGGGACGGACCGCTGTTAGCATTTTCGCGAACCGGTTTATCGACTCATCCACGTCCTCGTCCGCGCGGACGAAGTCCGGAATCAGATCTTCGACCTGGGCAATCAGACGGGTAGCGACGGTCCGCATCGCTTCGGCGACGAGTTCGTCGATGGATGCGAAGAAGTAACTGGTGGTCGACAACGGCATCTCTGCACGCGCCGCGATAGCACGATGCGTAGCGCCGTCGATGCCTTTTTCGGCAATGACGTCGATGGCCGCTTCCAGAAGAGCGGTTCGGCGAGCCTGAGCAGCGGGGCGATGTTTGGGCGGGTGGATAGGCATAAGCCGATTGAATTTTCTAGTTCGGACGGATGTCCGGATTATAGGCACTAACCGGGCGACCGGAAATACGCGCAAGGTCAGATCGACAACCTGATCCGAATTACCCGCTCCGCACACCTGGCTATAACCATTCCAGCCCCTTCCTCAGGGTCTCGCGTGCATTGTCCGTAATCACGTCGCCATGCGCTACGACGACACGCTCGAACGGCAATGCGAGGATGCGCGCCACGCTTTCTCTTGCGGCGCGTCGATTGATATACACCACGCGCATCATGGGCGGCCAGGTGACGTTGCCTAGCATGCCGTTCAACCTGAGATAGCCACGCGTGAGCCAGTGCGAATGCGCCTTGAAGTTTTCGACGAGGTCGGAGGTGATGAGCGTTTTCGAAGCCGGGTGATAAAAGACGGTTTCCCTCAACAGGCTGCCCGCGATCGTGATCGACACGAGGTCGCTGCGCCAGTCAGGATCGGGTTCTTCCGATAAGACCGCATCAAAACGTAGATCGCGCCGTTTCCGGTGTAGTTTCTCTGGTCCATACAGCCTCGCCTCGGGATAGGTCGTCAGGGCCTGCTGCGCATACACGTGGTGAAACAGATTCGGACAGACGATGTGGCCGACTGGGCCGATCGCATCGATGGGGGCGCGCAACTCCGGTGTGATCGGCACTGGGGAATGCAATAGCACCTTGCCCGACGAAAGACGGATCACCGTCATGCGTGTGTCGACATGCAGCCCAAGAAAACTGTGCGGGGCTTTGCTCACCCAGATGTCCTCGGCAATCTTTTCAAGCTCGCTCGTTTTGATTTGATTCATGCGGCTCCCTGGTCGATCTGTTGGGCTGGAGAGGGTTGGTTTCTGCGGACATCTCGCAGTCGAATCAGCCTCGCCCTCTCGATGTTCACACGCTTCAATTGTGCATTTACGATTACGGACACAATAAAACATCGCGTTTGACGTACACGCTGTCGTAGGAGATAGTCCAATTCATTCAACCACGTTGACAATCTCGATGAACAAGAAAAAATGGTTGCGGGTTGCCCTGATTATCACGGCTGTTGCGCTTTATCGGGTGTACACATACGTTCACCACATACAAACAGGCTGCATGCAGGTCGGCGCGCATCAACGATGTCGCTTTGAAAACGCGCCGAACTTCGAGGGGTTGCTGCACGTCGACTTGCTGTTCACGCGTGGCTGGGTAGCGGGCGCGATACTGTGTTGGCTCGCTTTCATGTGGTCACGAAAGAAAGGGGATTAAGCGGATCCTTATTTTTTGCTTCAGGTTCTGGCGCGAGACGCCCAGCCCTATCTGCCACGCACGCCTATAATCCTCCGTGACACTACGTGTTCCAACGAGGATTACAACCATGCCCCTCGATCTCTCACATATCGCGCGTTTGCTTGTCGTATTTGTTGTGGCGATTGGTGTCGTGAAGTTCTTCGGTTACCTGCGTCGCAATAGATAGAAGCACGTCGGCACAGTGACGTATAGGCAGAGCGAGCTAAACGAGGTCCCTTTGTGATTGCTCCAATTGAGGAGTCGAGAAATGGGAATGCCTAAGGTAGGCCGGGTAGCGAAGACGTTACTCAGCCATTCGTCGATGTCGGTGGCTAACTTCCGCTGCGATTCAAGAGTGGTGGGGTCACACGGCGAGGCGTCGATTTCCTATGTGACACGGGGCAGCCTGGGATATCAGGCGCGCGGGAAATCCTTTGATCTTGTTGCTGGGTCGATTCTCGTTGGACGGCCCGGTGTCGATTATGTTTGTACTCACGATCGGAATGTAAGCGGCGAGTGCCTGTCCTTTCGCTTCATGCCCGAATTGATCGAAGCGATCGGCGACGCACCGGAGGTTTGGCACGTAGACGGCGTGCCACCGTTGGCCGAGATGATGGTTCTCGGCGAGCTCGCGCAAGCCGCCGCCAACGGTACGAGCGATGTCGGGCTCGACGAAATCGGCATGCTCTTTGCCGCGCGCCTGACAGAAGTGATCTCCGGCCGGAAGCAGAGAGTGACCGACGCCACTGGAAGCGACCGCCGACGTGCCGTCGAGGCAGCGCTCTGGATCGATGCAAATTCTCAGGAAGGCATCGATCTTGAAGGTGCGGCCAAGGTTGCGGGTTTGAGCAACTTCCATTTCCTTCGCGTGTTTTCTAAAGCGCTCGGCGTTACTCCACATCAGTATCTCGTTCGCTGCAGGCTGCGCCATGCGGCCCGTCTTCTGGCCGACGATACGAGGTCCATCAGCGAGATCGCACTCGATGTTGGCTTTGGCGACATTTCGAATTTCGCCCGTACCTTTCATCGGGCTGCGGGCGTTCCGCCTGGAAGTTTTCGTCAGATGGCTCGTGGTAAACGTGCTGAGACGCGAGATTTGCAGAGTGTTTTCCGCTGAGAACGGGCTGTAGCTCGTCAGGAATCTCGACGCCGCCGCAATCAAGTCCGGCCCGAAAATAGCAGCAATATCCTCCAAGTATTCCCATCTCCCGCGCCGTAAGCTGCGTCCACGAAGCGTATTCGTGAACCCTGGATTTTCTGCGCCGGCTAGATGCGACGGCTCGGCGAGAGATCGTCGCAATCGTCAATACATTGGAGATGTAAATGCAGGCATATCACCTGGAAGAATTTGGCAAACCCGAAGGCATCGTATTGCGCAATCGAGACGAGCCGAAACCTGGTCCGAATGATGTCGTTATCCGTGTTCGCGCGGCGTCGCTCAATCGACGCGACTTGATGATCCTGGGGAAGACGTATCCGTTGCCGGCAAAGCCGGATGTCGTGCCGTTGAGCGACGGTGCCGGCGAAGTTGTCGCCGTCGGCGACAAGGTTTCCAGGTTCAAGGTCGGCGACCGGGTAACCGGAAGTTATTGGCCTCGCTGGCGGGATGGGCGCCTTGCCGCGGATTACATGGATCAGTTGGGTTGCACGGTCGACGGTATGGCGGCCGAGTTCGCTGTGTTTAACGAGCAGTGGCTTGTTCGGCTGCCTGACTACTTGATGTGGGAAGAGGGAGCGAGTCTTAGCTGCGCAGGTGTGACGGCGTGGTGTTCGGTCATGGGATCCGGGTCGCTTAAGCCAGGCCAGACTGTTTTGACGCTCGGCACCGGGGACGTGTCGCTCTTTGCTGTGCAATTCGCAAAGATGATGGGTTGCCGCGTGATTGCGACGACGTCTCAAGATGCTAAAGCTGAGAGGCTAAAGACGTTGGGGGCCGATCACGTTATTAACTACGTCGAAACTCCGCAGTGGGGTGCGGCAGTGCGCGAGCTTACTGGTGGACTTGGAGCAGATCTCGTCGTTGAAACGATGGGGCCTGAAACGATTGAGCAGTCCTTGATTGCATCGGCTAGTTATTCGGAGATCGTCGTTCTCATCTGGAAGAGTGCGAAGCAATCCGCGTTGGTGCTTCCTGCGAGTGCTTATGGGCCGAAACTTACGACTATCCGTCGGCTGTTTGTGGGTAGTCGTGTTGATCTTGAGGCGATGATCAAGGCTATGAGTGCGCGGGAGATTCGGCCTGTTATGGATCGGACGTTTCCGTTTGCACAGGCTCATGAGGCTTATAGGTACTACGAGGGGAGGAGTGGGTTTGGGAAAGTGGTGTTGCTTGGGGAATAGAGGTGTGTGAGCTGAAAACCCGTACACGGCAGAAAGTTGGCCAACTCCCTACCGTGTACGGGAAATCAAGAAACACTATTTATTGCGCCGGCCACGGGAAGGCAATCGCGCAGTTCGGAGCCCGTGCCGTGCTCGGGCTGAGCGCGTTCTTGACCAGCTGGATTGCCACGTTGTCGTAGGAGAGATCGGCGTGGTCTACCGCATCCAGCGGGCAGGACGATTGCACGTATTCGTTGGTTACGCCCGGCTCATTGATGAAAGACGAGCCTACCGGGGTCACGACGAATTCGTCTTTGGTTTCGATAATCGTGTAACCGACACCGGCCTGTGCGATCGGGCCGCTGTCGAGTTGCTGGATCATCGCCGAGCCATTTTCTTGATCCGCGCAGGCCGGGCAGGCGGCACCGACAAGCTGATTGGCTCCCGGAAAGACAGAAGCGAGAAGGGTAAGCCCATCCAGGGTCGTGCCATGCGTAGTCGGCGACAAGCCAACGAGGTTGTGGATATACGGAGCACCGCCAATCACCTTCGCATAATATTCGGCCAGCATACCGCCCTGCGAGTGGCCAACCAGATCGACCTTGGTCGCTCCGGTTTGGCTTAGCACCTGCTGCACGTAACTGGCAAGCACCGAGGCCGACGAAATCGCCGAGCCGGTTGCCTGGATAAGACTGTTAGGACTGGCGCCACCGTAATTGAAGGTATAAACGCAATAGCCGGCGTTGGCCAGATCCGGCGCCAGCGCACCGAAATCATCTTCCATCACAGAGAAGGTGCCGTTTACCAGAACCACTGGATACGGATGCTGCTTAAGACTGCATGACTGCAGGTTGGCGCCGGGAGGCGCCGCGGCCGGATTCGGAAGTGCGTTGACAATGCCCACGGCGATGTTAGGTGCCACGGAGTACGTGCTGGCGAAAGTGGGAGTTGCTACAAGTGCGGTAACCAGGGCGGCTATTGAAGGCAGGTTGAACAGACGGGATAAGCGGAATGAATATTCACTCATGTTCGTATCTCCAATGTTGTGTTTGTGTAAGCCTCATCGTCGATCGCCACTGCGTTTGCTTCGAGAACAGGTCGACCTGCAACGAAGACTCTTCCCGCTAGACTGCTGCTGTCTTGACAGCGTTTGCCGTGCCATTGTGAAATTGCGCCACGAAGATCTATCGATGTCAGGGAGATCTATGGCCGTTATCGACAAGAAGATGGCAGGCACGGTTGCAGGACAATATGTCAGCCTGCTGCTGGACTATCTGCGTTCGCGCGGTCATTCTCCCGAGGCACTTTTCGGGGCTACGCTGATAGCTGCGATTGAATCCGTAGACGTGCCGTTGCGGCTAACGACGGAGGCGTATTTCGACATCCTCGAGCGGGCGGTAGCCGTCACTTGCGATCCCGACCTAGGCTTCAACGCAGGCATTCTTATCGCGCCACGACACCTTGGCGTTGTCGGTTATGTGGTGATGTGCTGTACCAACCTCGGCAGCGCGCTCGCGGAATACGATCGCTATGTGCGGTTGGTACATGGTATTGGTCGGCCGCTGCTGGTACGGCATGGTGATCGCGTTGAAATGCCGCTGGACTGGTCGGGTACATCCGCGCCACCGCCTGCGTTGGCGCAGTTGATCATGACGACTCGGGTGCGTATGAGCCGCCTGCTGATCGGTCGGGAGACTGCGCCTGTGGATGTCGATTTTCAGTTCGCGACACCGCGGGATCCCGATGCTTATCAGCGGTTCTTCGGCGGTCGGGTCAACTTTGCAGCGGCGCAGACCAAGTTGATGTTTCCTGCTAGTTATCTGGAAGCACCCGTGATCATGGCCAGCGCGGAGATGGCTCGTGTCATCGGTGCGCGGGCGGAGGCGCAGATAAGACAGTTGACTGATGATGAGCCGGAGTTCATGCGTCAGCTCAAGGCCATGCTGACCCAAGGTCTTGCTATCGACAGCATTCGCGCGGTCGATATAGCGCAACGCATGGGAATTTCCTCGCGTACGCTTCACCGACGTCTGTCCGAGTGTGCGTATGTGTTCCGCGATGTGCTGGACGATGTGCGTCGCGAACGTGCCGAATCTTATCTGGCGTTGTCGCAACACTCGCTGGCTGAGGTTGCTTTTATGCTTGGGTATACCGAGCAGAGTGCGTTTCAGCATGCGTTCAAGCGTTGGACGGGGATCACGCCGCAACGATATCGGGTGGGGGCGATGTCGACGTAGGGGGTTGGGGTGCGAGGGAGTGGTGCGCCCGGCTGGGATCGAACCAGCAACCCCTGCCTTCGGAGGGCAGTACTCTATCCATTGAGCTACGGGCGCATTAACGCGAAAGCGCCGCAACCTGCGAGGAAGACGAGGAGGCAGCGCCAGCGAGACCGAGAGGATACCCGGTTTCCCGCTACCCGTCCACCGCACGGCCTTGACAGACGGGCTCCGGCCGGACCAAAAGCGGCCAAACCAAAGCAAAGGGACCCATCACTCCGGGTAAACGACTGCTGAACAAGTCAGCAAGCCCGCTCGCCCTCACTTAAACCTTCCGTCTATAATCGGCGTGGCGATAAATTAACAACAGGTCGTAGCTGTCACGCTGTACCGCTCACAATACCGATGGGAGACGAGACAAGCATGAGCGAAGCACCACACGAAGCCCCGATCAAAACCCCCGCGCAGCTCATTGCCGCCATCATTGCCGGTTTTGCTGTCCCCGTAATTATCATCATCCTGCTCGCGTACTACGTTAACAACTCGACGCGCACCGGCGCAGGCACCGACAGCCTCACCGATGCCGCCGTTGGCGAGCGGATCGCGCCAATCGCTCAGGTCGCCATTCGCGACGCCAATGCGCCGCGCGTCTACAAAACCGGTCAGCAGGTCTATCAGGCCGTCTGTTCGGCATGCCATGCGGCCGGTGTAGCCGGCGCGCCGAAGTTCTCCAACACCGGCGACTGGGCCCCGCGCATCGCGCAAGGCTTCGCTACGCTCTGGCATACCGCGCTAACCGGTACCGGTGCGATGCCCGCGCGCGGCGGCACGAGCCCCGACGACTACAGCGATTACGAAATCGGTCTCGCCGTCGCCTACATGGCCGACAATTCGGGCGGCAAGTTCGGCGATCCGCCAGTGCCGGCGGCGGCATCCGGTGCTGCAGCTGCATCGGGAGCCGCACCTGCTTCTGACGCCACGGCGGCATCCGGCGCAGCAGCCGCTTCTGGCGCAGCACCTGCATCAGGCGCATCTGCCGGCGGCTAACAGGTAACGGGTAACAGCAGCGAGGCGGCAGCGACCGCCGCCATTGCCGCAGTCAGTCGGTTACATGGTCAGCGCCGCGAAGCAACATCATCCCTGCACGTGCAACCGCACGCCGCAGGGATTTTTCATTTTGGAAGCGATGCAACCGGCATCATTACCGGCTCGCTAAAGGCTTCGACAAAGCCCAGCGCCGGCACCTCGCGTGCAATCGAAAGAAAACGTTCTCTCAACGCCTCGGGCCGCAACCACGGGTAGCTCAATCCATCCTGCAACGTCGCGAGCGCCGCACCGTCCGGGTCCGCCACGATATCCATCCGCGCGATGTGGATGTGAAGGCGCGTCGCCCGCACACCGCCCGCAGCGCGCGCAAACATCCATTGATAGACACCGTGCCCAACCCGCAACGACCCGGTCGCGGGTTCGCGCATCACCACGAGCCACGGCAGCGCATCGACGCGCGCGTCAGTTGCGTCCTCGGTCCCGCTCACATGAAGCGAGTCGCATACGTAGTACGTCCTGCATCGCGCGTATTGCGCACCAAAATCGCTGACGAGCGTCTTCGCGATCGCAGGCGCGCCCACGGTGCGAGCCGGGAAAGCAATGTTTTCGGTGGCAAGGGAGAACGTGAGCACGGCATTGGCCGCGAAGATCTCGTCGATACGCTCTGGCCGCGTGTTGTCCTTCGCGTCGATATAGGTTTCGAGCGCAACGCGGTACGGGGTGGGAGGCAGCGACAAACGCATGGAATTCTCGGCTGAACAGGCCGTGCCACTCTAACGCGCATAATCACTGCCGCGATCGATGAGCCTCGTGCGGTCAGGGTCTTCCCATCTCCCCCCACACAAAGCCCAACACACTCAAGGCTTCTGCAACAACGCCTTCAAACTCGCCAACCGATCCTTCGGCGACATCGGCGCCTCATCGGCGGTAGGCGGCGGCGCGTCATCAAGCTCCATCTCTGGAATAAACCGCGACGGCTCGCACACCACCGTCTCCCGCGCCCGCTTGCGCTTCTTGCACCAGTTCAGATGCAAGCTGCGCTGCGCACGCGTAATCGCGACGTACATTAAACGCCGTTCTTCTTCGATACGCGCATCGTCGATTGGCGCATCGTCGGACCCACCGCGATGCGGCATGATCCCTTCCTCGACGCCGACCAGAAACACATGCGGATACTCAAGCCCCTTCGACGCATGCACCGTAGATAACCGCACCGCATCGGGATCCTCTTCTTTCCCTTCGAGCATCGACATCAGCGCGACCGTCTGGATCAACCCCAGCAGATTCTTGCCGGTATCCGCGAGACCGTCGGCGTTGTCATAGCCGGTTTCTTCGCTGTCGCCATCCGCGGAAATCTCCGGCTCGGGCTTCGTGCCCTTACGCTTTAACCACTCGATAAACTCGAGCACGTTCTGCCACTTCGACTGCGCCTGGCGCTCATCGAACGTGTCGTACAGGTACGCCTCGTAATGGATCGCCTCCATCATGTCGTCGAGCAGCGTCGTCGCGGCATCCTTATCCGCGCGATCGGTAAGGCGTTGCATGAAATCGCAGAACGCGCGCAGCGGTTCGACCTGGCGGGCCGACAAGCGCGCCTCGATACCGCCCATATAGACCGCCTCGAACAGCGACACCTTCGCCTGCCCCGCAAACGACCCAAGCGCTTCGAGCGTCGTATTGCCGACACCACGCCGCGGCGTAGTGATCGCGCGGATGAAAGCAGGATCGTCGTCGGCATTCGCGATCAAGCGCAGATACGCGCAGATATCCTTGATCTCGGCCTTGTCGAAAAACGACTGGCCACCCGAGAGCACATACGGAATCCGCTCGCGCCGCAGCACCTGTTCAAAGATCCGCGCCTGAAAATTCCCGCGATACAGGATCGCGTAATCGCGAAACTGTGCACGCCGTTCAAACTTGTGCGCGGACAGCCTGAACACCACCGATTCCGCTTCATGCTCTTCATCGTTGCAAGGCGTCACCGAAATCGTGTCGCCCATGCCGTGCTCGGACCACAACTTCTTCTCGAACAGCTTCGGATTATTCGCAATGACGTTATTGGCCGCAGTCAGAATACGCACCGTCGACCGATAGTTCTGTTCGAGCTTCACCAGATGCAGCTTCGGAAAATCCTTGCCCAGCTGCGCAAGATTTTCGAGCGTGGCGCCACGCCATCCGTAGATCGCCTGGTCGTCGTCGCCCACCGCGGTAAACGCAGCGCGCGGGCCAGCCAGTTGCTTGAGCAGTTCGTACTGACACGCGTTGGTGTCCTGGTACTCGTCGATCAGCAGGTAGCGCAGTTTGTTCTGCCAGCGGTCGCGCACCTGCTCGTTCCGCGCGAACAGCTCAGCGGGCAAACGGATCAGATCGTCGAAATCGACGGCCTGGTACGCGTGCAGCGTCGCCACATAGTTGCGATAAACAATCGCCGCCTGTTGCTCATCTTCATTCGCAGCGATCGCCATCGCCTCGTCGGGCATGATGAGGCCGTTCTTCCACAGCGAGATGATCGACTGGATCTTGCGGATCAAGCCCTTGTCCGTCGTGCCGATCTGTTCCTGCACCATGCCGAAGCAGTCGTCGGAATCCATGATCGAGAACCCCGGCTTCAGGCCCACATGCTCGGCTTCCAGGCGCAGGATCTGCACGCCCAGCGAATGGAACGTACACACGGTGAGCTGATTGACGGGGACCTTGCGGCCTTCCTTGCCCGGCGTCGTGAGCGTCTTGCCTTCGAGCAGTTTGCCGACGCGCTCGCGCATTTCCGCCGCGGCCTTGTTCGTGAACGTGACGGCGGCGATGTGGCGCGGCTCGAAGCCTTTGGCTTCGATCAGATGCGCGATCTTCTGCGTGATAACGCGCGTCTTGCCGCTGCCGGCACCGGCTAGCACAAGACACGGACCATCGAGATAGCGCACCGCTTCGTTTTGAGCGGGGTTTAGACCTGCGGACATCGTCAGTGGATGGGGTGTAACGGTTGAGGGCGCAAGGACCCTTGAGACATGCGGCGCAACGGCTTACCTACGTAGATCCCCGTTGCGCGAGACCGGCGATGTTAACACGGATGAACGACATCTCATGTATCGCACAACCGCCTTAAGCGGCACCGCGCCGCATGCCACACAGCCGTAACGTCACACCCCGCGCACGATCTGCGCGCCGGCCATGCCAGAATGTCGCCGTTGCGCGCCCTTTTAGCTTTTATCGCAGGAAATGCTCCCATGACTTCACCGCTAAAAACCGGCCTGATGGGTTACGGTTTCGCCGGCCAGACTTTTCACGCGCCGGTCATCGCCCATTGCGGACGCGCAAGCGTCGCCGCCATCGCCACCGGTCAGCCCGAACGCGCGCAGGCCGACTTTCCGGATGCGAAGATCGTCCGCGATATCAATGCGCTCGTCGCACTCGACGACATCGAATGCATCGTCATCGCGACGCCGAACGACACGCACTACGATCTCGCGAAACGTGCACTCGAAGGCGGCAAGCATGTAGTCGTCGACAAACCCGTCACGCTAACCGCCGACGAAGCCCGCGCGCTCGCCGATCTCGCCCACACGAAGGGCCTGTTGTTCGCGCCGTTTCACAACCGTCGTTGGGACGGCGACTTTCTCACCGTGCGTGCATTGCTTGCAAGTGGGCAACTCGGTCGCGTCACGCATTTCGAATCGCATTTCGACCGCTTCCGTCCGTTCGTGCGGCAGCGCTGGCGCGAAGACGCGACGCGCGGCGGCGGCCTGCTGTTCGACCTCGGGCCGCATCTGATCGACCAGGCGCTGGCGTTGTTCGGCGCGCCGTCCACGGTGTACGCAACCGTCGCGCTGCATCGCGACGCAGGCAGCGCCCCTGATTACGTACATCTGCAGCTCGGCTACCCGAACCTCGAAGTCGTCCTGCATGCGAGCGCGCTGACGGCGCTCGCGCCGCCGCGCTTCGCGATCCACGGAACGCGCGGCAGTTATGTGAAGCACGGCCTCGATACGCAGGAAGACCAGTTGAAGGCCGGCTTGCGTCCCGGCCAGCCGGGCTTCGGCGGAGGCAACACACCGGGCCGGCTGCGCGTGCTGGAAGGCGACGACGAAGTAGAACGCGATCTGCCAACGCTCGACGGCGCCTACGCCGACTTCTATCGCGCAGTCGCGGCGTCGATTCGCGAAGGCACACCGTTCCCGGTCAGCCCGCAAGACGCCGTCGACGTGATGACGATCATCGAACTCGCCGCCCGCAGCGCAGAAGAAGGCCGCCGGCTACCATTCGCACGTCACAGCTAAGCGGCTGAGCACGGAAAACCTGACAAACCGAAAGAAACCCACCACCGCACAAACGGTTACAAATAAACGGCCCGGCACGTCATCGCGCGTTACCGGCCGGTCGTTCTTGTGCGGTAACGTTTCGGACCGGCGACAATCCCGGACACAACAACAAGGCAACAAGGAGAAAGGTATGCAACGCTTCATTCGCGCACTGGCAGGCGTCGCGCTGGTTTCGTCGCTGGCGGCCTGTGTGGTCGCGCCGCCGGAGACCGTGCACACGGGTCCGACTCCGCGAGAAGTTGCGATCCAGCGTTTCGATCAGGTCAACGGCCGCATCGACAACCTGGGCCGTCGCATCGATAACCGCGTGAACCAGGGCTACTATCCGCCGCCGCAAGGCGCCGCGCTGCATCACCGGCTTGACGTAATCCGTCAGGAATCGCGCGACATGGCCGCGCAGCACGGCGTCGGTCTCTCCAGCGACGAACAGCGCGTGCTGAATCAGGAACTCGACGGCGCCGCGCACGCTATCGACCAGTAAGCGCCTGCTTTCCAAAGACGGCCCGCACGGCATCACGCTGCGCGGGCCGTCCGCATTTTTGCGCCTGCCAGGCCGCCTCAATCCACCCATATTTTTGACCCGCAGCACCGTGCCGGGCATCGCCATGCACGCCCCCGTGCGGCTCCCAATCGTCCATTTGACAAGCCTCCGGGCCTCGCGTACATTCGGCCGCACGCGTCGGGAGAGCGCGCTGGCCATCGCAGTTTCAAGCAGGCCGCGCCGCCGAAGGGGCACACCCACAAACTCTCAGGCAAAAGGACCGACCGCGTCGAAATCCGTCTGTCGCCGTGCATCATCTGGCACCGGTTTTCGCACTCTGGAGAGCGGCAGTAGCCACCATTCTGGCAAGCTGCCCACCGAAGGGGCGCGCGTTTCGTCACGACACCGTTGCACAGTCGTGGTGGCGCAATCTCTCAGGTATCGAGGACAGAGGGGTCATGCACCGTATCGCTCGCAGGCAGCAGGCCGCGAGGATTGCGCCGCATGGCCTTTTTTGTTTGCGAAACGCCCGAGGCCCCGATGACCGAACCCAAACACACCCCGCTCCACGCCACGCATTGCGCGCTTAAAGCACGCATGGTCGACTTTGGCGGCTGGGACATGCCTGTCAACTACGGTTCGCAGATCGACGAACACCGCGCGGTGCGCACCGATGCCGGCATGTTCGACGTCTCGCACATGTGCGTCGTCGATGTGACCGGCGCCAAGGCGCGCGCCTTCTTCGAGCACGCGCTCGCCAACAACGTCGGCAAACTGCAAACGCCGGGCCGCGCGCTCTATTCGTGCATGCTGAACCCGAACGGCGGCGTGATCGACGATCTGATCGTCTATTACTTCGCCGACGACACCTTCCGCGTCGTGGTCAACGCCGGTACCGCCGAAAAAGACCTCGCGTGGTTCAACCAGCTCAATACGACGGGCAACTACGATCTGACCATCACGCCGCGTCGTGATCTCGCGATCGTCGCCGTGCAAGGTCCGAACGCACGCAACAAGGTCTGGCAGGTCGCACCGTCCACCCGCACCGCCACCGAACTCCTGAAGCCCTTCAACGCCGCGAAGATCGACAACACGCCGTTCGGCGAGTTGATGGTCGCGCGCACCGGCTACACCGGCGAAGACGGCTTCGAAATCGTGCTGCCGGCCAGCTTCGTCTGCGAGTTCTGGGACGCGCTGCAACGCCAGGGCGTCAGCCCGTGCGGTCTCGGCGCGCGCGACACGCTGCGCCTCGAAGCAGGCATGAATCTGTACGGTCAGGACATGGACGACAACGTCTCGCCGCTCGACGCCGGTCTCGCATGGACAGTCGATCTCACGCAGCCGCGCGACTTCGTCGGCCGCGCGCCGCTCGAGGCGAACGGCTCGCGCAGCACGTTCGTCGGGCTGATCCTGCTGAAGGAAAACGGCAAGGCGGGCGGCGTGCTGCGCGCGCATCAAAAGGTCGTCACGCCGCACGGCGACGGCGAGATCACGAGCGGCACGTTTTCGCCGACGATGCAGGAATCGATCGCGTTCGCGCGCGTGCCGACGGCCGTTGCGATCGGCGACACGGTGCAGGTGCAGATCCGCGACAAGAGTTTTCCCGCGCGCGTGGTAAAACTGCCGTTCGTGCGCAACGGCAAAGTGCTGGCTGTCTGACCGCCCGCCCCGCGGCGCCCGACCCTTACCTAACGCATACACACCAGGAGCATCCGATGAGCAACGTCCCGGCCGATCTGAAATACACCGAAGAACACGAATGGATCCGCACCGAAGCGGACGGCACGCTGACGGTCGGCATCACCGACCACGCGCAAAGCACGCTCGGCGACATCGTCTTCCTCGAACTGCCCGCAGTCGGCAAGCAGGTGAAGGAAGGCGACGCGATCGGCGTCGTCGAATCGGTGAAGGCTGCATCCGACGTCTATTCGCCGGTATCGGGCGAGATCGTCGCGATCAACGCAGAAGCCGCCGACTCACCTGAAGACGTCAACGGCGACCCGTATGGCGTATGGCTCTTCAAGATCAAGCTCGCGGCCGGCGCATCGACCGACAAGCTGATCGACGCCGCCGCCTACAGCAAGCTGATCGATTAACTTTTTACTCACGAACCGCGCGGCGCGCGCCGGCCCAGTCGCCTGAGCCGCGCCCCGCGCCCGCAGGACTGCCATGAAGCTCGAACATCCGGATCGTCTGATGAACCGCACCCCTCTCTCGCTCGCCGCGCTCGAAGTGCACGACGCATTCGCCGAACGGCACATCGGCCCGGATGGCGCCGATCAGCAAGCCATGCTCGACGCGCTCGGTTTCGCGTCGCGTGCCGCCCTGATCGACGCGGTAATTCCGCAAGCAATCCGCCGCACTGAAACGCTGCCGCTCGGCCCGTTCGCCCAGCCGAAGAGCGAAGCGGAAGCGCTCGCCGCACTGCGCGAGCTGGCGGATCAGAACCAGGTGTTCCGCTCCTATATCGGCCAGGGCTATTACAACGCGCACACGCCGGCGGTGATCCTGCGCAACGTGCTCGAAAACCCGGCGTGGTACACCGCGTACACGCCGTATCAACCCGAAATCTCGCAAGGCCGGCTCGAAGCGCTGCTGAATTTCCAGCAGATGATCGTCGACCTGACGGGTCTCGCCATCTCCAACGCCTCGCTGCTCGACGAAGCCACGGCCGCCGCCGAAGCGATGACGCTGTTGCAACGCACGGGCAAGCCGCAATCGAACGTGTTCTACGTCGCTGACGACGTGCTGCCGCAAACCATCGAAGTCGTAAAGACGCGCGCGAAGCCGGTCGGCATCGAGGTCAAGGTCGGCCCCGCCGCCGAAGCCGCGCACGCGAATGCTTTCGGTGTGCTGCTGCAATACCCGGGCGTGAACGGCGATGTGCACGACTACCGCGCGCTCGCCGAAGCGATCCATGCAGCGGGCGGCCACGTGGTCGCCGCCGCCGATCTGCTCGCGCTGACCGTGCTGACGCCGCCCGGCGAATGGGGCGCGGACGTCGCGGTCGGCAACTCGCAACGTTTTGGTGTGCCGGTTGGCTTCGGCGGTCCGCACGCGGCGTACCTCGCGGTGCGCGACGAATTCAAGCGACAGATGCCGGGGCGCCTGGTTGGCGTGACCGTCGATGCGCAAGGCAAGCCCGCGCTGCGTCTCGCACTGCAAACGCGCGAACAGCATATCCGCCGCGAAAAAGCGACCTCGAATGTCTGCACGGCGCAAGCACTGCTCGCGATCATGGCGAGCATGTACGCGGTCTATCACGGCCCGCACGGCCTGAAGACAATCGCGCTGCGCGTGAACCGCATCGCGGCGCTGCTCGCGGCCGGCGCGAAACAGCTTGGCTACACGGCCGTCAATACGACGTTCTTCGACACGCTCACGTTCGACACCGGCGCCCGCACCCAGGCGCTGCTCGACGCAGCCGTGGCGAAACGCATCAACCTGCGCCGCGTGAGCGACACGCGCGTCGGCCTGTCGATCGATGAAACCACCACGCGCGGCGATCTCGCCGATCTTCTGGCGGTGTTCGCGCAAGCCGCGGGTTCGGCAGATGTGCCGCAGATCGACACGCTCGACGCCGAACTGACGAAGGCCGACGCTGCATCGATTCCGTCGGAACTCGCCCGCACAAGTACGTACCTGACGCACCACGTCTTCAACCGTCACCATTCCGAAACCGAAATGCTGCGTTATCTGCGCAGTCTGGCGGACAAGGACCTCGCGCTCGACCGCTCGATGATCCCGCTCGGTTCGTGCACGATGAAGCTCAACGCGACCTCCGAAATGCTGCCGGTCACGTGGCCCGAATTCGGCCAGATCCATCCGTTCGCACCGGCTGCGCAGACGGTTGGTTATCGCGAGATGATCGATCAGCTCGAACAGATGCTGGTCGCCGCGACCGGCTACGCTGCCGTGTCGCTGCAACCGAATGCCGGTTCGCAAGGCGAGTACGCGGGCCTGCTGATCATCCACGCGTATCACGAGTCGCGCGGCGAAGGTCATCGCAACGTGTGTCTGATTCCCGCTTCCGCGCACGGCACGAACCCGGCATCGGCACAGATGGCCGGCATGCAGGTCGTGGTAGTGGCCTGCGATGCGCAAGGTAACGTCGACATCGACGACCTGAAGGCGAAGGCCGGGCAGCACAAGGACAAGCTCGCCGCGATCATGATCACGTATCCGTCTACACACGGCGTGTTCGAACAGAACGTCCGCGAGATCTGCGAAATCGTTCATGCACACGGCGGCCAGGTGTACGTGGACGGCGCGAACATGAACGCGATGGTCGGTCTCACGGCGCCGGGCCAGTTCGGCGGCGACGTGTCGCACCTGAACCTGCACAAGACGTTCTGTATTCCGCACGGCGGCGGCGGCCCGGGCGTCGGTCCGGTCGCAGTCGGCGCGCATCTGGCGAAGTTCCTGCCGAACCAGGTGTCGTCGGGCTATGAGCGTGCGCCGCAAGGCATCGGCGCGGTATCGTCGGCGCCGTACGGCTCCGCCTCGATCCTGCCGATCTCGTGGATGTACATCGCGATGATGGGCGCGAAGAACCTCACCGCAGCGACCGAAACCGCGATCCTCAACGCCAATTACGTCGCGAAGAAGCTCGCGCCGCACTACCCGGTGCTGTACTCGGGCCCGGGCGGACTCGTCGCGCACGAATGCATTCTCGACCTGCGCCCGATCAAGGACACGAGCGGCATCACCGTCGACGACGTCGCCAAGCGCCTGATCGACTACGGCTTCCACGCCCCGACGATGAGCTTCCCGGTGCCCGGCACGCTGATGGTCGAGCCGACCGAGTCGGAATCGAAGGAAGAACTCGATCGTTTCGTCGAGGCGATGATCGCGATCCGCAATGAGATTCGCGCCGTCGAGGAAGGTCGCGCGGACCGCGAGGACAATCCGCTGAAGCACGCGCCGCATACCGCGGCAGTCGTGGTCGACGACGGCTGGAAGCACGCGTATGCACGCGAAGCCGCCGCGTATCCGCTCGCTTCGCTGGTTGCGCGCAAGTACTGGCCGCCGGTTGGTCGCGCCGACAACGCGTACGGCGACCGCAATCTGTTCTGCTCGTGCGTACCGATCGCCGACTACTCGTGACATAAGCAGGCAACAGTCAGGGTGCAACCTCGTTGCACCGTTTTAACGCAGGACCGGCTAACATCACACACCGAATCAGCCTAACGAAGGAGTTTCGCATGGCGAGAATGGTGCGAACGATGCAATGCCGGTCCGTGTCGATGGGTGGTGTGTCAACGGCGGCGACGACGGATGTGCCCCGCAGGCGGGAAACGAAGACGCCGCTGGCTGCGATGCTGCTCGGTGGAATGCTGCTGCTGGGTGTGCAGCATGCGCGCGCGGCGATGAATTTCTGCGCCGCGCCGGCGCTGCAAGCGAGCGAACGCACGAATGCCGATCTGGGCGTCAAGGCGCTGGTAGCAAACGTGCAGGCGCATCTGAACGATCCGGCGCATGCCGTGGCGCGACTGCATACCGAAGGCACGCTGCCGCACGAGGGCATTTACGACCAGAGCGTCGAGGCCGAGAAGGATCTCGATCTGTTGCGCGACGCGGCGCTCGCGTGGCGCGCAACCAGTGACGACCGCTATCTGAAGTTCGTCGACCGGCTGCTGTATGCGTGGGTCACGACCTATCAGCCGAGCTTCAATCCCATCGACGAAACGCATTTCGAAGGATTGATCCTCGCCTACGACATGACCGCGAGCGCGCTGCCGGTAAAAACGCGCAATGCAGCGATGGCGTTCCTGACGAAGCTCGCCAACGGCTACATCGAGCAGATCGACGCGCAGCCGCGCCCGCTCACCGGTACGTATCGCAACAACTGGCAGAGCCATCGGGTCAAGCTGATCTCGATGGCGGCTTTTACGCTCGACAACCGCAAGATGATCGATGCGGCGCAGCGGCTGTTCGTCGAGCATGTGGGCGACAACATTGCGCCCGATGGATCGACGGTCGATTTCGCGGAACGCGATGCGCTGCATTACGTGACCTACGATCTGCAACCGCTCGTCACGGCGGCACTCGCCGCGCGCCGTCACAACCGCAACTGGTTGCCGCAACGCGCAGCGAGCGGTGCGTCGCTCGCCGCTGCGATGAACTGGCTCACGCCGTACGCGCTCGGTACGAAGACGCATGAAGAATTCGTGCATTCGAACGTACCGTTCGATGCCAAACGTCGCGAGGCCGGTTTGCCCGGCTACGCGGGTCCGTGGGACCCGAAGAGCGCGACAGAACTGTTTCACCTTGCCGCGCGGCTCGATGGGCGTTACGCGCCGATCGCACTGCGGCTCGCACCGACGCCGCCTGCGTGGCTCGCCGTGTGTCTGCCGCTGCCGGCGCGCTAACCCCACTTCTATTTGCAGGAGCAGTAATGGCCGTCAGCGTGTTCGACCTCTTCAAGATCGGCATTGGTCCTTCCAGTTCGCACACGGTCGGGCCGATGCGCGCCGCGCTGATGTTCGTGCAGGGGCTCGAACGCGATGGGCTGCTCGCGAACACGGCTTCCGTGAAAGTCGATCTGTACGGTTCGCTCGGCGCGACCGGTAAAGGCCACGGCACCGATCGCGGCGTGATGCTCGGCCTGCTTGGCGATGCGCCCGACACCGTCAATCCCGACACGATCGTCGAGCGACTCGAAGCGATTCGCAAGTCGCGCACGCTGTCGCTGCTCGGCAAGCACGACGTGCCGTTCGTGCTGAAAGATCACATCTCGTTCTATCGCCAGGCGCTTGCCGAACATCCGAACGGCCTGACGCTGCGCGCCTTCGATGCGCAAGGCGCCGCGCTGCGCGAGTCGACGTATCTATCCGTAGGTGGCGGTTTCGTCGTGACGGCCGGCGCACCGAACACGAAAGTGCTGTCGGCTGCCGACCAGCTGCCGTACCCGTTTCGCAGCGGCAATGATCTGCTCGCGATGTGTGCCGAGAGCGGCAAGTCGATTGCGCAGCTGATGTGGGACAACGAGCGTGCGTGGCATACCGAAGAAGAAACGCGCGCCGGCCTGCTGAAAATCTGGGACGTGATGCAGTCGTGCGTGGCGCGCGGCTGCGGTATCGGCAACCCCGATGCCGACGGCACGCTGCCGGGGCCGTTCCAGGTCAAGCGTCGCGCGCCGCAGCTGTATCGCTCGCTGTCGGGTAACCCGGAGCGCGCGCTGCAGGATCCGCTGTCGATGATCGACTGGATCAACCTGTATGCGATCGCGGTGAACGAAGAGAACGCGGCCGGCGGCCGTGTCGTCACCGCGCCGACCAACGGCGCGGCCGGCATCATCCCGGCCGTGCTGCATTACTACATGCGCTTCATGCCCGGCTCGAACCAGCAAGGCGTGATCGACTTCCTGATGACCGCTGCGGCAATCGGCATCCTCTACAAGCTGAACGCATCGATCTCCGGCGCCGAAGTGGGCTGCCAGGGCGAAGTGGGAGTCGCATGCTCGATGGCGGCCGCCGCGCTCGCAGCGGTGATGGGCGGCACACCCTCGCAGGTCGAGAACGCCGCCGAGATCGGCATGGAACACAACCTCGGCCTGACCTGCGATCCGGTCGGCGGGATGGTGCAGATTCCGTGCATCGAACGCAATGCAATGGCGTCGGTGAAGGCGGTCAACGCCGCACGCATGGCGCTGCGCGGCGACGGCAGCCACTACGTATCGCTCGATTCGGTCATCAAGACGATGCGCGAAACCGGCGCCGACATGAAGACCAAGTACAAGGAAACGTCGCGCGGCGGGCTGGCGGTGAATATCGTCGAATGCTGATGCGACTCGGGCTTCAGGCTTGCTAGCGGTTTTTCAAGCGCGGCCGCTCGCCTGTAGCGCTTCTGTAAGCGTGCGGCCCGCTTTGCGGCTACCGCGGCGCACGCGGCGGCGCCCGTGACATTCGCGCGCCTCCCGGCGTAAGCTGTCGAAGCCAGATCACTCACCGATTTGTCCGACCACCTCACGAGGATTTTCTGCAATGCCGCTGCCGAACGATTCCGCCTCCGCCACCACTACCGGTGCGCGCCTTGTCGTCGATGCGCTGCTTACGCATGGCGTCGAACGTGTTTTCTGCGTGCCTGGCGAAAGCTTTCTCGCCGTGCTCGATTCGCTGCACGATGAAACGGAGCGCATCGAGACGATCGTCTGCCGGCACGAAGCGGCGGCAGCCAACATGGCGGAAGCGACCGGCAAGCTGACGGGGCGGCCGGGTGTCGCGCTCGTCACGCGCGGACCGGGTGCGACGCATGCATCGATCGGCGTGCATACGGCGTTTCAGGACTCGACGCCGATGATCCTGCTGATCGGCCAGTGCGCACGCGAGCATCTGGATCGCGAGGCGTTCCAGGAAATCGACTATCGGCGCATGTTTGGCCAGATGGCGAAGTGGGTCGCGCAGATCGACGATCCGCGGCGCATTCCCGAATACCTGAGCCACGCGTTCCATACCGCGACGTCGGGCCGCCCTGGCCCGGTCGTGCTGTCGCTTCCCGAAGACGTGTTGAGCGACCTGTGTCCGGTCGTGCCGGGCGCACCTCGTTACCATCGCGTGGCGGCAGCGCCCGCGCCCGCGCAGATCGAGCGCTTGCGGCAACTGCTCGAAGGCGCGCAACGGCCGATGCTGATCGCCGGCGGCAGCGGCTGGACGCCGGCTGCATGCGCGGATCTACAGCGCTTCGTCGAGCAGTGGCAACTGCCGGTCGGACTCGCGTTCCGCTTTCAGGACACGCTCGATAACGAACATCCGAACTACGCCGGCGATGTCGGCCTCGGCATCAACCCCGCGCTCGCCAAACGGATCAGTGACGCCGACTTGCTGCTCGCCTTCGGCCCGCGGCTCGGCGAAGCGACGACCAACGGCTACACGTTGCTCGAGATTCCGAAGACCAAACAAACGCTCGTGCACGTGCATCAAGGTGCCGAAGAACTGGGCCGCGTGTATGCCGCCGATCTGCCGATCGTCTCCGGCATGCCGGAACTGGCCGAGCAGCTTGCCGCGCTGAAAGCGCCCGCGACGCTACCGTGGGCCGGCACAGCCGAAGAAGCGCACGGCGCGTACCTCGAATGGCGCAAGCCGCGCACGATCCCTGGCGACGTCCAGCTCGGCGAAGTGATGCAGCAGTTGCGCGAGCACCTGCCCGTCGATGCAATCGTGACCAACGGCGCAGGCAACTACGCGACGTGGCTGCATCGGCATTTTTCGTATCGGCATTTCCGCTCGCAACTCGCACCGACGAGCGGTGCGATGGGCTACGGCGTGCCGGCCGCGATTGCGGCGAAGTCGCTGTATCGCGACCGGGACGTGGTCGCGCTGGCCGGCGACGGTTGCTTCATGATGGCCGCGCAGGAACTCGCGACGGCAATGCAGTACGACCTGCATGTGCTGTTCATCGTCGTGAACAACAGCCACTTCGGCACGATCCGCATGCATCAGGAGCGGCATTATCCGAATCGCGTGCATGGCACGGGGCTCACCAACCCGGACTTCGCCGCGTTCGCGCGCTCGTTCGGCGCGCATGGCGAAACCGTCGAGCGCACCGCCGATTTCCTGCCCGCTTTAGAACGCGCGCGCGCCGCGAAACGTGCAGCGCTGATCGAAATCCGCATGCCGCAGGAAGCGAGCACGCCGGGCGCGACGCTCGAACAGGTTCGCGAGCAAGGGCGCAAGCTGCGGGGCGCTGCCAGCTAGTCTTCGTCTCAGCCTGAATCACTACGGCCGTTCGCGAGCGGACGGCCGGTCTCCCCCTCCCCCCGCGAACAATCGAAAAGCGCACCAATTCGCCTTCTGTTCGGCCAATGCGTCGCGTGCCGTTGTAGGCAATATGCGTCAAATCGGGAAATGCCTGCGCAAATCCCACTGTCGCCAAACTTGCCAACTTCGCGCCACCTTCGCTCATGAATGACACCCTCACCGCGGTCGACCTCGGCGCCGAGCTCGAGCAGGCGGTCGCTCATCAACAGTCGGGGCGCTACGGCGAAGCCGAAGCGGCGTATCGGCGGATTCTTGCAGCGCTGCCCGATAACGCCGACGCCAACCATCTGCTCGGTATGGCGATCGCCCAATCGAACCGGCTCGATAGCGCGCAGCCGTATTTCCGCGCCGCGATCGAAGCCGCGCCCGCGGAGCCGCGCTTCTGGACCGGCTACATCGATGCGCTGACGAACGCTGGCTGGACCGAAACCGCGCGTCAGGTCGTGCAGGAAGCGCAGCAACGTGGCGTCGATCCGGTCGCACTCGATCTGCAGCCTGCGCAGATTGCGGATGCATCTGAGGAAGAGCTGGCCGCGCTCGTCGCGGAGTTCATGTCGACGCTCGCGGTGCTGCTCGATAAACGACGCTTTGAAGACGCGGAATCGGTGGCTGGTCAGCTGACTGCACTGCTGCCGGATTTAGCGCTGGGCTGGCAGGCGCTGGCAACCGCGTTCACGCAACAGGGCAAGCACGCGGCCGCGGTGGAACCGTTGCGTCGTGCAGCAACCCTTCTTCCCGACGACGAAGGCGTGCAGAGCGATCTGGCCGATGCGCTGGCCGCCGCTGAGGCCGAAGCCGCCGCGCCCAGTGCGCCGGTCGCATCGTCCGCACCTGCCATCGCGCCACTCACGTACGCCGACGCCGCCGCAACGCACGCAGATAGCCGCTTCTATCGACATCTCGCCGGCGGTCTCGTCGCGAACGTCCCCGTGCTGATTCCGACGTTCAACAACGCGACGTACCTGCGCAACATGATTCCGCAGTTGCAGGCAGCCGGTCTGCGCAACCTCGTGATCGTCGACAACGCATCGAGCGCGCCCGAAATGCTGTCGTATCTCGACACGCTTCAGGACGAACACGTTGTGGTCAAGCTCGACCACAACGCAGGGCCGCACAGCATCTTTTTATCTGAAGCGAACTACGCGCGGCTACCGGACATTTTCTGCATTACCGACCCCGACCTCGAATTCAACCGTGCGCTGCCACGCGAATTCCTCTTCGAACTGATCGAAGCCACCGAACATTTCCGCGTCGGCAAGGCAGGCTTCGCACTCGACATAGCGAACCCACACACGATGCAGGATGACCGCTTCCGTTACGGCGATCGCGACTATTCGATCTGGGAGTGGGAATCGCGCTTCTGGCAGCAGCAGATCGGCGCAACGCTGCGCGGCGATCCGATCTACAACGCGCCGCTCGACACAACGTTCGCTGTCTACAACAAGCGCTATTTCAATCGCGAGCGGCATATCTGCGGCATCCGCTTCGCAGGCCGCTACACATGCCGGCATCTGCCCTGGTACAAGGAGTCGGGTTTGAGCGCGGAGGAAGAGGCGTACTACCGCGCGCATCAGAAGTGGTCGACGTATCTGAAGCATCGCGTGTGATGCTGCTCTCTCCCACGACTCCATAGCCATGATTCCGAAACTGCTGCACATCATCTGGGTAGGCGATCCGTCGAAACGCCCGGACAACTGCATCGACACGTGGCGCAAGTTCAACCCGGGTCTGCAGATCCGCATCTGGGGCAACGACGACCTGCGCAATCATCGCTGGCCTAACGCTGCGCAGATGCAGGAGATGTGGTCGAAGGAACTGAACGGTGTCGCCGACTTGATGCGCTGGCAGTTTCTCTACTGGTACGGCGGGTTCGCCGTCGATGCCGACAGCATCTGCGTACGTCCGCTCGATGCCGAGCTGTTCGACTGCGATCTCTTCACGTGCTGGGAAAACGAACTCGCCGCGCCGGGCCTGATGGCCGCCGGTTATGTCGGTGCGCGGCCAGGGCATCCGCTCTTCAAGAAGATGGTCGACGATATTCGCCGGCTGCCCACCGTCTGCAACGACCGCGCATGGAAAACAGTCGGGCCGCTGCGCTTCACGCAGGCCGTGCATGAGTTCAAGCCGAATGATCTGACAGTGTTCCCTAGTCACTACTTCATTCCGCGTCATCACAGCGGCCAGACCTATACAGGCAGCGGCCGCGTGTACGCGAAGCAGTTCTGGGGCAGCACGTTCAACAACTACGAAAGCCTTCGTGCACTGGAATTCAATTGAGCACAGCCAATATTCCTCCCGTCCAGCCGGCGCATAGCGTGCTTGAACAGTTGCATGCGCCGTTCTTCGTGCAGAAGGTCGCCGTATCGCGGCAACTCGCGAAGCACGACCGCACGGCTGCGCTAGTCAGCATGTGCACGGGCAAGCGCGTGTTGCACGTAGGCTGCGTCGATTCGCCGATTTTCGATCCGCGCAGCAACCTGCATCTGAGCCTGCTGAACTCCGGTGTCTGCACGGAGTTGATCGGCGTCGACGCCGACGAGAACGGCTTGCGCGAACTCGCGCAGCACTGCGATCAACCGCTGTATGCGGACCTCGCACAGGTGCAAGGCCCCGTCGATATCGTGCTGATCCCCGAAGTGCTCGAACACGTCGGCAATGTCGCGTCGTTTCTCGAACAGATCGACCGGATCGATTTCGGCAATGTCGTGATTACCGTGCCCGATGCCGTGCAGTGCTATCCGCGGCACTTCGATTTCGTCGATCGCGACGAGACCTTCGTCGAGATCGTGCATCCCGATCATAACTACTGGTTCACGCCGTACACGCTGCTCAACGTAATCCGTAAGTACACGTCGTGGCATGTGAAGGGGATGTTCTTCTTCAACAACATTTCGCTGCTGCTGATTGCATCGAAGGAAGCGCCGGTCGACGCATCGTAGCGTTGCTTGCGCCACAAACAAAAATGCCTTGAAGCCGCGAAGCCTCAAGGCATTTTTTCCATCCAGCGCGACGTGACGTGTGACGTGTCTTGTCGCCAGGCAGCGTACTAAAGCTTACTTACCGCCCACGCTTTCCAGCGTCGTCCACTTACCGTCGACAACCTTATACAGCGTGATGCCGCCGTTCTTCAGGTCGCCCTTGGCGTCGTACTGCAGGCTCTTCGACGTGACAGCCGGCATGTCGGTCTTCGCGAGGAACGGCAGGTACTTGGCCGGATCGGTCGAGTTCGCCTTCTTCATCGCGGCAAACATCGCCATCGCGCCGTCGTAGGCGTACGGCGAGTACGTCTGCACGTCTTCACCGAAACGCTTCTTGTACTTCGCGACGTAGTCGTTGCCACCCGGCATTTCTTCCAGCGGCAAACCAGCCAGCGATGCCACCGTACCGTTCGCCGCGTCACCCGCGAGTTGCAGGAAGGTCGGTGTGTGAACCATTTCGCCGCCCATCAGCGGGGCTTTTACGCCCAGTGCCTTCATCTGCTTGGCCATCGGTGCAGCCTGCGAATCGGCGCCGCCGTAATAGATCAGGTCCGGGTTCGCAGCCTTCAGCTTGGTCAGGATCGACTTGAAGTCGACGGCCTTGTCGTTCGTGTATTCACGATCGACGATCGTGCCACCGGCTGCCTTCGCGGCCTTCTCGAACTGGTCGGCCAGACCCTGGCCGTATGCCGTGCGGTCGTCGACAATCGCGATCTTCTTCACGCCGAGCTTCTTCACCGCGAACGTACCGGCGACCGAACCTTGCTGCGTGTCGGACGTCATCATGCGGAACGTGGTCTTGAAGCCTTGCTGCGTGTACTCAGGCGCGGTCGCCATCGCGATTTCCGGAATGCCCGCGTTTGCATAGATGCGCGAAGCCGGAATCGTCGTGCCCGAATTGAAGTGACCGAGCATGCCCTTGATGCCGTCGTCGACGAGCTTCTGTGCCACGGTCGTGCCCGTGCGCGGATCGGCCTGGTCATCGGCCGAATCCAGCACGAAGCGCACCGGCTTGCCGCCGATCACCGGCTTCGTCGCATTGATGTCTTCGATGGCGAGCGTGATGCCGTTCTGGAAGTCCTTGCCGTAGTGCGCCTGGGCGCCTGTCATCGGACCTGCGAAGCCAACCTTGACGTCCTCTGCCTGCTGCGCGTGTGCGGTCCCCGCCAGCGACATTGCGGCAACCAGTGTTGCGCCTGCCAGCTGTTTCATCGTGTGTTGCATAGCTTCTCCTTGGTTCAGGTGTAAATGGAGCGATTGCGGGGTCGCCGTACCGCTTCCGTTATTTTTTGAATGGATCGATAAGGTTCGCTCAACCGATCGTCATCAAATTAGCATTGCCCCCTGCTGCTGCTGTATTCACGCTCACCGAACGCTCCGTCAGCAGACGTTCGAGCGCGTAATCTTCCTCGCCGCTTTCCAGTGCCCGCGCGGCGACGCCCTGCACCGAGACGATCGGTCCCGAACGTTTCGCGACTTCCTTCACCAGCGCGAGTAGTTCGTCGCTGTCGCCTTCGAACAGCACGGCATCGAAGGCGGCGTCGGCGTTCTTGCGTACGCTCGCGTGCTGCTTCAGCGCGGCGGGCAACGCGGCCACGAGTTGCTCGCCGGCCGCGCCTTCAAACAACGCGCGGTTGCCGGTGGCCAGCGCCGCGGCGAACTGCACACGCGCACCGCTCGCGGTGGTCGGTACGCACAGCACGGTGCCGCGTGCGCTGAGCGTGTACGTGTTGCGCTCGCCGGTCGGGCCTGCCAGCACGGCGGTCGCGCCGGCCAGCACGTGCGCCAGATACGCTTCGCAGCGCGCCGCCAGCGCGGCTTCGCGCTCGCCGATCAGCCAGTCGCGCAACGTAGTCAGCGCGGCCTGGGCGGACGGCACAGAGTGTGGATTGTCGCTGTTTTCCGCTGTTTGCGGTGCGTCCACCATGAGCGTCTGTGCAAGCGACTTCGGCAGGCCAGCCGGGCGCGTGGCCAGCAGCCGCTGCAGATACAGCGCGCCGCCTGCTTTCGGACCGGTGCCCGACAGTCCCTCGCCACCGAACGGCTGCACCCCGACCACCGCCCCGATCACATTGCGGTTCACATAGATGTTGCCGACATGCGCACGAGCCAGCACATGCGCAATCGTCTCATCGATACGCGTATGAATGCCGAGCGTCAGACCATAACCGGTCGCGCGAATCTGTTCGAGCAGCTTGTCGAGCGCACTGCGGCGATAACGCACGACGTGCAGCACGGGACCAAATACTTCGCGCTTCAGTTCGTCGATGCTGTCGAGCTCGATCAAGGTAGGCGGAACGAACGTGCCGTGCGTGCCGCCGTCGGGCATCGACAGCTGAACCACTTTGCGACCCTTGTCGCGCATCGCTGCAATGTGCGCATCGATGCCGCGCTTCGCTTCGGCATCGATCACCGGACCGACATCCACCGACAACCGATCCGGATTGCCCACCGCGAGTTCGCGCATCGCGCCGGTCAGCATGTCGAGCGTGCGGTCCGCAACATCATCCTGCAGACACAGAACGCGCAACGCGGAACACCGTTGACCAGCCGAATCGAATGACGACTGCAGCACGTCCGCGACGACCTGTTCCGCAAGCGCCGACGAGTCGACGATCATCGCGTTCTGGCCGCCGGTTTCGGCGATCAAGGGGATCGGGCGGCCGTCGGCGTCGAGGCGGTTCGACAGGGTTTTGTTGATCAGGCGCGCGACTTCCGTCGAACCGGTGAACATCACCGCACGCACGCGTGCATCGGCAACCAGTGCTGCGCCGACCGTTTCGCCATCGCCCGGCAGCAGTTGCACTGCGCCCGCCGGCACGCCGGCTTCGCGCAGGATGCGCACGGCCTGGGCGGCGATCAGCGGGGTTTGTTCGGCAGGTTTTGCTAGCACCGTGTTGCCGGCGGCCAGCGCCGCAGCTACCTGGCCCATGAAGATCGCGAGCGGGAAATTCCACGGGCTGATGCACACCACTGGGCCGAGCGGCCGGTGCGTATCGTTCGAAAACTCGCTGCGGATCTGCGTCGAGTAGTAGCGCAGGAAATCGATCGCTTCGCGGATTTCCGACACCGCGTTCGCCAGCGACTTGCCCGCTTCGCGCACGACGAGACCCATCAACGTATGCATCTGCGCTTCGAGCAGATCGGCGGCGCGCGCAAGGCAATCGGCGCGCGCTTCGACCGGCGTCGCTTGCCAGATCGGTGCGGCGGACACGGCGTGCGTCAGTGCAGCGCTAACCTGTTCGGATGTTGCATCGACGACGGTGCCGACCAGGTCGCGATGATCGGCGGGATTGCGCACGTCGCGCGCTGCTCCGTCGGGGATCGCGTGATCTTCGAGCATCGGCGCGGCGCGCCACGGATGATGCGCACTCGCCAGCAACGCCGACGACAGCGACGCGAGTCGGTGCTCGTTCGACAGATCGAGGCCCATCGAATTGACGCGCTCCGCGCCGTACAGATTGCGCGGCAGCGGAATCTTCGCGTGCGGAGCGCCGAGCGGCACGACCTTCGTGGCTTCGTCGACCGGATCGGCGATCAGCTCCTTGACCGGCACGGATTCGTCGGCGATGCGGTTCACGAACGACGTATTTGCGCCGTTCTCGAGCAGACGGCGCACGAGGTATGCGAGCAGTGTTTCGTGCGTACCGACCGGCGCATACACGCGGCACGGCCGGTTCAGTTTTCCTGCGGAGAGCGGGCCGGTCACTTCTTCGTACAGCGGTTCGCCCATGCCGTGCAGGCACTGGAACTCATACTGGCCAGGATAGTAATTCTGCCCAGCGAGGTGATAGATCGCCGCCAGCGTGTGCGCGTTGTGCGTCGCGAACTGCGGGTACACCGCATCGGGCGCGCTGAGCAGCTTCTTCGCGCACGCCACGTACGACACGTCGGTGTAGATCTTGCGCGTGTACACCGGATAGCCTTCGAGCCCATCCACCTGCGCGCGCTTGATTTCGGTATCCCAGTACGCGCCCTTCACGAGCCGCACCATGATGCGGTGACGGCTGCGGCGTGCCAGATCGACGATGTAGTCGATCACGAACGGGCAACGCTTCTGATACGCCTGCACGACAAAACCGATGCCGTTCCAGCCCGCCAGCTCCGGATCGAAGCACAGCGCTTCGAGCAGATCGAGCGAGATTTCGAGGCGATCCGCTTCTTCGGCGTCGATGTTCAGGCCGATGTCGTAGCGGCGCGCGAGGATGGCCAGCGCGCGCACACGCGGCAGCAGCTCGCTCATCGTGCGTTCGTGCTGCGCGCGCGAGTAGCGTGCGTGCAGCGCCGACAGCTTGATCGAGATGCCCGGGCCTTCATAGATGCCACGGCCACCGGCGGCCTTGCCGATCGCGTGGATCGCCTGTTCGTACGATGCGTAGTAGCGCTGCGCATCGGCTTCGGTCGTCGCCGCTTCGCCGAGCATGTCGTACGAGTAGCGAAAGCCGCGTGCTTCGTATTTGCGGCTGTTCGCGAGCGCTTCGGAAATGTTTTCGCCGGTGACGAACTGTTCGCCCATCAGGCGCATCGCCATGTCGACGCCCTTGCGGATCAGCGGCTCGCCGCCCTTGCCGATCATGCGCGTCAGCGCCGACGACAGACCCGTCTCGCTGTTCGTCGTGATCAGCTTGCCGGTGATCATCAAGCCCCAGGTTGCGGCGTTGACGAACAGCGACGGCGCCTGGCCGACATGCGACTTCCAGTCGCCCTTGCTGATCTTGTCGCGGATCAACGCATCGCGCGTCGCGCGGTCGGGAATGCGTAGCAGCGCCTCGGCGAGACACATCAGTGCGACGCCTTCCTGGCTCGACAGCGAGAACTCGTGGATCAAGCCTTCGACGCCGCCGCCTGAACGCTTCGCGCGCAGTGTCTCGACGAGTCGGCCGGCCAGCGCCTCGACCTCGCTGGCGAGATTCGCGGGCAAACGCGCCTGGCCGATCAGGAACGGCACGCACTCGGGCTCAGGCCGGCGGTACGCGGCTGTGATCGCCGCGCGCAGCACCGATTGCGGCTGCACGTTCTGCGCAAATTCGAGGAACGGATGGGAGGCGCCGTCTTCTTCCGCCTCGACGCTGGCGGCATCGGCCAGTTCGGTCGAACCGTGCGTGCCGGAAAGTTCGGCGGGCAACTGGCCGTGCTCGATTTTCTCGAGGTAAGCGAAGATCGCCTGCTTGATCAGCCAGTGCGGGGTGCGTTCGAGACGGGTCGCGGCATCTTTCAGCCGGGTGCGCAGGAGGTCGTCGACCTTGACGCCAAGGGTGGTGCTAGCCATGTTTCCTTCTGTACGGGCCAGCTGGACGGACGCCGGCCAAAGACTAAAAAGTTGGCCGAATCGTACGCCTCCCAATAAAAAGGTGCAACCAGTCCACTGTTGCGGTTGCACCATCGCCAAACCTTTACTGGGTAACGGTTTGCGCCGAACCGCATGGCGTGGTCCGGTGCAGACCGTGATCGGGATTTACCCTGGCGGTTTTCTTGAGGGTTGCCCTCAACCGGAATGGCTGTTCGGCCGTTATACAGATCACACAGAACACGCTCATCAGCGTGCAGAAGGCCGTCTCGGGGAACAGTGAAATGGAAAAGTGGGTGGTAATTGCAGGTATCTGGGCGATGTGCGCGCTCTGCGCCATCTTCTTTATTCGCGGCGCGACTTGCTCCGCGACGCGGCGGGAGGCCGAGCGGGAGGCGCGTAAGGCGCCGGCGAGGCTGGGGGCTGAGGTTCCGGCGGAGCGTTGAAGCGGTCAGTCGCGCCCTGCGGCGTGTGCGTTACGCGGTGAGTGGGCTGAACTGGCCACAGGTGTCGTCGGGCGAGACGAGCTGGTCGTGCACGCGGCACAGCCGGCTGGTAGCGACGCTCGCGCCGAAGCCGGAGCCGAACACCACCAGGCCAGGGATCTTCTGCTCCAGAACGTGACGGTCGTCGGCACGGTGACGGCATGCGGCGCAGTGTGCATCATGCGGCGCCGCGAAGGCTTCGCCGCCGTGGGCGGTTGCGCTCGCCGCACGCGCCGCATTGTTTGTCACGCCCCTCATCCCTGCCCCAGACTGTTCCAGTACGGCGCAAACACATGCGCCGACAGCACATAGCCGATCACGATATTGACCGCGACTCCAGCCGTGAACGCAAGGAACGGACGCACGCCGGTGGCCGTCAGCGAACGCAGTCGCGTCGTCAGCCCGATGCTGAAGAAGCAGAAGATGAACGCCCAGGTGCGCAGCGCTGTGATCGGTGCGACGAATTCCGGAGTCACGACCTTGCGGTAATCCACCAGCGAGTAGTGCCGGGTAATCCACGTCACTAGCAGCGACGCGATCACGAAACCGATCACGAACTTCGGAAAGCGCGCCCAGATCTCGCCGGCATCGACCTTCGCTTTCACGCCCGTAGCATCGGTGTCCCAGCGCGTCGTCGCGACGATCGCGAGCACGAACGCCCAGACGCCGATCCAGATATCGCGGCCGACCACCTTCATCAACGTGAATGCCTGCAACGCTGCATCGGGCGCACCGGCGATCGTGCTGCCAGCCTGCTTCGCGAGGTCGCCGTATGCCTGCGCAGCCGCGATGCCAGCGGCATCCGCGAACTCGGAGGTGCCGATCCACGCACCGCCGACGGCCGTTGACAGACCGAGCGCACGCGACGCGAACGGCAGCACGAAGATCATCACGATCGCCCACGCGATAACCAGCGTAATCGCCACCGATGCCTGCTCGCGTTTCGCCCGCACCGCGCCGGCAATCGCAATCGCGCCCGACACGCCGCACACCGCGCCGCCCACACCAAGCACTGCGGCAAAGCGGTGTTCAAGGCCGAACGCTCTACCAGCAAAGAAGATCACGAAGAACGTGATCAACGACACGATCGTCGCCTGGCCGATCGCGACCGGCCCCGCCCACACGATCAGCGTGAACGGCAGCGTCGCGCCGAGCAGCACGATGCCGACCTTGATATAAAACTCGACGCGCAGGCCGGCCTTGAACCATTCCGGCAGCGTGAACACGTTCGACACGATGAGACCGAGCACCAGTGCAACCAGCGGCGGCTCGAGGTCGTACTTCGAGGCGTTGACCCACGCGCCGAGCACGAAGATCAGCACCGAGACGACGAAGAGAATCAGGAACGACGGCAGGAAGTGCGCAAGGCGCTGTTTTAGCGCAGCGAGGCTCACGCCGAACAGCACGGCAAAGCCGACGAACAACGCGACGTAGTTCGGTAGATGTTTTGCCAGATCGCCGGCGGCCTGGCCGACGCTCGACCATTTGGCCGGTGCAACCGCGATCCATTTGATGCTGCTACCCGAGGCGAACAACGCCCACGCAATCAGGATAGTCAGCAGGCCGACCCAGACGGCCCACCAGTCTTCGGTGGAGAAGAGACCGCCGCCGCGCGTGCTGTGGGCGGTATCGGCGGCCGGCTGTGCGTGCGCCGGCAGACTCTGATTGGTGTCGCTCATCGGCAATGCCCCGGAAAGTAGTAGATCGTCGGCGCGCTGATGGAAGATGAATTGTTGTGGAAAGTGCAGCGAAACATGCGCCGATTCGGCGAAATATAGTTGAGCCGCAGTCGAAAACGAAACGACCTTTCGCTCTATGAATATGACTTAAAGGGATTAGCCGGCGTGTCTCCGCGCGGGTTGTGCGGCTGTCTATGCAGATCAGATGTCGAGCGGATCGACTTCGAGATTCCAGCGCAGCACGCCCTTCAATGCGCGCAGCATCGGTTGCCATGCATGCAGCGTCGCCTGCAGCGCGCCGCGCGACGCGCTTTCCACCAGCAGTTGCGCGCGATGCACGTGCATCACTTTGACGATCGTCATCGGTACGGCGTCGTAGACGGTAACGCGTTCCGCGGACGGAATCTCCGTCAACGCCGCCGCAGCCTGCTGCAGGAACGCGAGTGCCGCTTCGAGCGTGCGCCCCTCGGCGCGCAGCAGCGCCTGATAGACGAACGGCGGCAACTGGGCGTCGCGCCGCTCCGACAGCGTCGACGTGGCGAAACCGACATAGTCGTGGCGCGCCAGCGCGTGATACAGCGCATGCCGCGGATAACGGGTCTGCACGAGCACCTCGCCGGGCAGCCCGGCGCGCCCGGCCCGGCCGCTGACCTGCATCAGTTGTGCAAACAGGCGCTCGCTGGCGCGGAAATCGTGCGAGAACAGCGCGGTGTCGGCATTCAGCACGCCGACCAGCGACACGCGCTGAAAATCGTGTCCCTTCGCGATCATCTGCGTGCCGACGAGGATGTCGACTTCCCCCGCATGCACGTCGGAAAACAGCGCCTGCGCACTGCCCTTGCGGCGCGTGCTGTCGGCATCGATACGCAGCACGCGCGCGCCGGGCACCGCGGTGGCGAGTGTCTCTTCGACGCGCTGCGTGCCGCGCCCGAGCGGCGCGATATCGACGTTGCCGCAATCGGGACAGGCGCGTGGAATTCGCGATTCCCAGCCGCAATGGTGACAACGCAGTGCGCGTTCCGGCTTGTGCAGAACGACGTAGGCGCTGCAACGCGGGCAGCCTGCCACCCAACCGCAGGCATCGCACGACAACACCGGTGCATAGCCGCGCCGGTTGAGGAAGACGAGGCTTTGCTCGCCGCGCTCGAGTCGCGTTCGCAGTGCGGCAAGCAGCGGCCCCGACAATCCTTCCACCGATGCCCGGCCGCGCCGCCGCTCTTCTTCGAGGTCGATCAGCCGGACCGACGGCAACACCGCGTCGGCCACGGCGCGGCGCGATAGCGTCAGACGTCGGTAGCGACCTTGATCCGCCTGCCACCAGCTTTCCAGCGATGGCGTTGCGGAGCCGAGCACCACCGGTACGTCAAGCTGCTTGGCGCGCCAGACGGCGAGATCGCGGGCCGAGTAGCGCAAACCTTCCTGCTGCTTGTACGCAGGGTCGTGTTCTTCGTCGACGACGACCAGCGCGAGTTTGGGCAACGATGCCAGCACGGCGAGTCGCGTGCCGAGCACGATGTGCGCTCGGCCGGTGTGGGCGGCGAGCCAGTTGCGCGCGCGCTCGCCTTCCGCGAGGCCGCTATGCAGCGTCACGATCGCGCTGTCGGGCAGCATCGCGAAACGTGCGCGGAACGCGGCTTCGAACTGCGGTGTGAGATTGATTTCCGGGACCAGTACCAGGGCCTGCGCGTCGGGTCGTCTTGCGAGTAGATCGGCTAGCGCGCGGAGATAGACCTCGGTTTTGCCACTGCCGGTCACGCCGTGTAGCAGGAACGATGCGAAACCCTGGGTCTCGCGGATTGCGTCGACGGCGGCGGCTTGTTCGTCGGTGAGGGTGGGGAGCGTTGGGGGGGTGTTGAGCTGCGCGGTCGGTGTGTTCTCTGCAGTCAGGTTATTCGCGGCGATCGCTGCCTGCGTTGCACCCAGCGCGTTCGACTGCCGATGTGCATCCAGTTCGGCAGGTGCGCTATATCCCGCCGCGGCTTCGATCACATCGAGCGCAACCCAACCTTCCGTGCACCACGCGTCGAGCGTAGCGATTGCCTTCGGATGAAGCGCACGGGCTTCGGCCGCCGACAGCGCGCCAGTTTCGCCAAGCGCCGCCGCGAGACGCCGCAGCGCAGTGGCGCGCGCCGGCACCGCATCGGGCAACGCGATGCTGCCGGCAGGCAGCAAACGGTATCGCTCGTCGGGTGCGAGCAGGCGCGCCCACCGCGACGCATCGCGCAGTGCCTGCGGCAGCGCAGGCAACGCGACCTCGCCAAGACCGCGCTGATAATAGTCCGCGGCAAAGGCGGCGAGCGCGAGCCAGTGCGCCGACAACGGCGGGCAAGCGCTGCAGAGATCGTCCACCGCCCGCAGCCGCTCAGGCGGAACGTCAGTGTCAGTGGTCACTTCGCACACGAGCCCGACCACCTGGCGCTTGCCGAACGGCACCGCGACGAGCATGCCCGGCGTCGGCGCAAAGCGCTCGTCGCAGCGGTAGTCGAAGAGGGTCGGCAGCGGGTGATCGAGCGCGACGCGGACGAATCTCGGGCTCACTCGCTTGCCGCCGCCCGTTCGCAGTCCCCGGACAGCGCTCCCTGCGAACCGGTGAGATACCGGCCGAAGTTAAAGTAAAACATCACTTTCAGCGCTAAGTTTTGGATTCGGCTGAACAATTGCCATCCGATCAATGCCTGTGGATAACTTTGTTAAGAACTCTGCTCAGAAGCGCGGAAAACGGCGTCCGGCCGGCCTCCTATCGGATTTCACACGGTTTTGCCTACCTCGCGGAAACCCTTGCCAGTCAAGGGATAGCCTCAAAACGCACTTGACTTGCAACGATTATCGAGCGATGAAACCTTCTACCGCGCCGCAACGAGAGGAATGTGTATAAGTCAAGTCTTGACAACTGCAAATGACCGCCCGGCGGCCCCGGTAGGGCCGGTTCACCCTTAGAGTGAGAGCCCGCGTCACCGCATCGCAACAAAAGCGTCATGTACTCAAGACGCATTCGCACCCGCGCCAGCCGATGCAGCACGCATCGCCCGGCTATGTCGGTGCACTTCGTCGACGAGTTCGGCGACATTTTCCGGCGGTGTGAACTGCGAGATGCCGTGCCCGAGATTGAACACATGCCCCGGATGATCGCCGAAGCTGTCGAGCACCGCGCGCGCTTCGCTGCGAATCGCCGACGGCGGTGCGAACAGCACGGAGGGATCGATGTTGCCTTGAAGCGCGACCTTCGCGCCGACGCGCTCGCGTGCCTGCGTGAGATTGACGGTCCAGTCGAGGCCGACCGCATCTACTCCAGTCGCCGCGATATCTTCCAGCCAGAGGCCGCCGCCCTTCGTGAACGTGATGACCGGCACACGCTGGCCATCGTGCTCGCGCTTCAGCTGCGCGACGACCTGCTCGATGTAGTGCAGCGAAAAGCGTTGATAGATGCCGTCCGCGAGCGCGCCGCCCCAGGTGTCGAAGATCATCACGGCCTGGGCGCCCGCTTCGATCTGCGCGTTCAGGTAAGCGGCCACCGCTTGCGCGTTGATCTCGAGAATGCGGTGCATTAGGTCGGGACGGCTGTACAGCATCGACTTCACGGTGCGGAAATCGTCGGAACCGGCGCCTTCGACCATGTAGCACGCGAGCGTCCACGGGCTGCCGGAGAAGCCGATCAGCGGCACGCGCTGGCGGCCCTGTGCATCGGTCAGCGCGCGGCGGATCTCGCTGACCGCGTCGGTCACGTAGCGCAGCGTGGCATCGATGTCGGGCACGGCGAGCCGTGCGACGTCGTCTTCTGTCCGCACGGGGCGCGCGAACTTCGGCCCCTCGCCAGCGGCGAAGTCGAGACCGAGGCCCATCGCATCGGGGATCGTCAGGATGTCGGAGAACAGGATCGCGGCGTCGAGCGGATAACGATCGAGCGGCTGCAACGTGACTTCGGTTGCGTAGGCCGGGTTCTTCGCGAGGCCGAGGAAGCTGCCAGCTCGAGCGCGCGTCGCGTTGTACTCGGGCAGATAGCGGCCCGCCTGACGCATGAGCCAGATCGGCGTGTAGTCGGTCGGCTCGCGCAGCAGCGCGCGCAGAAAAGTATCGTTGAGAAGTTGATGGGCCACGTTGCGCACGACAGAAGGCAAAGAGGCATTTTACCGGACGTGGCTCGGGACATCGTGATTGATGTGCGGGATAAGTTGAGGCATTCGGTGTGGCGCTTGGGTGTTGGTCGGAGATTTTCATCGCTATATTGCCGGGCTATGATCAGCGGCCTTGTTGCATACGACAAACGATAAGCCTCGCATGGGAGCCGGTTAGCGCACTGGCGCGCTAACCTGGACTGGCTCGACACGGAGACCCGATGAAAAAGATTCACGCATTCGCAGCCCTCGGTGCACTGTTGTGCGCCGGTACTGTGTCAGCTCAAACGGCACCTACGTCGTCGGCGGCGACCGCCCCCGCCGCCGTTCCGGCATCGCGGCTCGACGACATCCTCGCGCGCGGCACCCTGCGCGCGTGCACCACCGGCGACTACAAGCCGTATTCGTTCCTCAGGCCAGATGGTCAGTTCGAAGGTATCGACATCGATATGACCAACTCGCTGGCGAAGTCGCTCGGCGTGAAGGCGGAGTTCGTCAAAACGTCGTGGTCGAATCTGATGAACGACTTCATCGCGAAGTGCGACGTTGCTGTGGGCGGCGTGTCGACAACGCTCGACCGGCAGCGGCGCGCGTTCTTCACGCAGCCGTATCAGATCGACGGCAAGGCGCCGATCGCGCGCTGCGACGACGTGGCGAAATTCCAGACCGTCGCGCAGATCGACCAGCCGTCGACGCGCGTGATCGTGAATCCCGGCGGCACCAACGAACGCTTCGCGAAGCAGTATTTCCCGCACGCAACGCTGACCGTCTATCCCGACAACGTGACGATCTTCAAACAGATCCTCGCGGGCAAGGCCGACGTGATGGTGACCGACGCTTCGGAGACGCTGCTGCAGCAAAAGTTGAACCCCGGACTCTGCTCGGTACATCCGGACAAACCGTTCCAGTACGGAGAGAAAGCGTGGCTCGTGCCGCGCGGCGATGTCGTGTTCCAGCAGTATGTCGACCAGTGGCTGCATCTGCTGCAGGCGACCGGCGAGTATCAGGCGATCTCGGATAAGTGGTTGAAGTGAGCGTCTGGGTGACATCACGAAGCCGGCTAACGCTGGCTTTTTTTTTCGCGTATGAATGGCCACGGGCGATGCTCTTGCCGAGTCTGCGCCGGTAGGCAAATGCCGAAAACACCGCCCAGGCATGCCACCCGCATTTTTTTCTTCACCTTGTCGAAACGCCGCGATCCGCGATGCATCGCAACAGTGCATCTTTTATTTCAGTTTGATAAGAATCCTGCCTGTCACGGATCAATCACTCACGATGCTGGCATGTCTTTCCATGCAATTTTTTAGCTCGTTTAACCGTCTGGTGAACACCTCTCTATGCTTCACAGATCGTATTAGTCGAATCACTTCAAGCGCCTGTTTAAGCATCGGTAAAAATGATGTTTTAAACCTTTTCAAATGGAAAAAAATCCCGGAGAGCCTTATCTGGCGGGCGTTACAACCTGAAACACTTTGTTACCGCGCTCATAGGTTTATTCGCCCACAATGCCTTTCAACGGTTCCAACACGGATGTGGCCAGGTGCGTAGTGTGAGCGGACATGAAGCACTTGCCGGTCGGCGTATGCCGAAGCCCTGCGAAGGGGCATCCCTGCTGGATTCGTGGTCGACGTTATTGCGTCGTTCCCCGGTTCCTCCATTGGTCTCCTCGCGCTAACCCCGTAGCGTGTGGTTTTTAGCGGGCTCCAGGCCCGCTTTTTTTTCGCCCAGCCAAACGTTTGCGTCTAACGTTTGTGCCGATCGAAGTTCGTGTTTGCATGCGGACTCCGGTCACACCTGACGTCGCTCCAATCGAGCTTCGCTTGCCACACTGGCCGCGCATTTTGCGCGGCCTTCGCGCTTATGCAGTCTTGTTTTCCTTGATCTGCAGCTCGCGCATCATCCGCTCGCGCATGACGAACTTCTGTACCTTGCCGGTTACCGTCATCGGTAGTTCGTCGACGAAGCGGATGTACTTCGGCACCTTGTAATGCGCGATCTGCCCGCGACAGAATTCCTGCACTTCCTCCGCCGTAGTCTGCTCGCCGGGACGCAGCACGACCCACGCGCACACTTCCTCGCCGTACTTCGCATCGGGCACGCCGAACACCTGCACGCTCTGGATCTTCGGATGACGGAACAGAAACTCTTCGATCTCGCGCGGATAGATGTTCTCGCCGCCGCGAATCAACATGTCCTTCAGGCGACCGACGATATTGCAGTAGCCCTCGGCATCGAGCGTCGCGAGATCGCCGGTGTGCATCCAGCCATCGACGATGCTCTCGCGCGTCTTCGTCTCATCGCCCCAATAGCCGCGCATCACTGAATAGCCCTTCGTGCACAGCTCGCCGGTCTCGCCGACGGGCACGATGTTGCCGAGCGCGTCGACGATCTTCACTTCGAGATGCGGCTGGATGCGTCCGACCGTGGTCGTGCGTTTGTCGAGCGGATCGGTCGTCGAACTCTGGAACGACACCGGGCTCGTTTCCGTCATGCCGTACGCAATCGTGATCTCGGCCAGATGCATCTTCGATACGACGCGCTTCATCGTCTCGATCGGACACGGCGAGCCTGCCATGATGCCGGTCCGCAGACGCGATAAGTCGTAGCTCGCGAAGTCGGGGTGATCGAGTTCGGCGATGAACATCGTCGGCACGCCGTGCAGTGCTGTGCAACGCTCCTCGGATACCGCTGCGAGAGTCGCCACTGGATCGAACGCTTCGCCTGGGAACACCATGTTCGCGCCAACCGATACGCACGCCAGCACCGCGAGCACCATCCCGAAGCAGTGATATAGCGGCACCGGAATGCACAGCGCGTCCGCTTCGCTCAGCTTCATCGCCAGCGCGATATAGCGGGCGTTATTGACGACGTTGCGGTGCGTGAGCGTCGCTCCCTTTGGATTACCGGTCGTGCCGCTCGTGAACTGGATGTTGATCGGATCGTCGGCGTGCAGCGTTGCGTCGATCGCATCGAGTTTCGCTGTATCGAGCGTCGCCCGCCCCTGCTCGACCACCTCGGAAAAGCTCAGCATGCCCGGCGTTTCGGTATCGCACATGCGAATTACGATGCGCAATTCTGGCAGGCGCGCGGCGTGCAGATCGCCGGGCGTTGCGCTCGCGAGTTCGGGTGCCAGTTCCTGCAGCATCTCCAGATACATCGACGTCTTGAAACGCTCGGCGGCGATGATCGCCTTGCAGCTCACCGCGTTCAGCGCGTACTCGAGTTCGGCCAGCCGGTAAGCCGGATTGATGTTGACCAGCACTGCTCCGATGCGCGCGGTAGCGAACTGTGTGAGCAGCCATTCGACACGATTGGGCGACCAGATGCCGACGCGGTCACCGGCACCGATACCGAGCGCGAGCAACCCGGCCGCCAGCACATCGATCTCCTGCGCGAATTCGCGCCACGTCCAGCGGATGCGTTGCTCGCGGAACACGACGGCGGGCCGGTCGGCGAAACGCGCTACGGTGTCGTGCACGAAGTGCGCGATCGTAGCGTCGCTGAGCGGGATCTCTGTCGAGCCGCGCACATACGACAGACCGTCTTTCGGTTCGATCAATGCGCCGTCGCCTGCGATTTGCGTTGCCATGATGTCGTCTCCAAGGAAGAATCGATCGACCGAGCTTCCTGCAATGATTTTGAAACCGATTCTGCCACTGCGGGACGACCTGGCGGCATCAAGTCTTACCCGCGGTATGCGCACATCGCATCAGATCACATCGCACCGCGTCGCACGAACACCTTTCCGTAACCGTCAACTACAGGCGAAAAAAAAGCAGCCACGCAGGCTGCTTTTCTTCAATGCGATTACGTCAGTGCTGACCGCGCAATTTGCGCAAACGCTGAATTGCCGCGAGCTGCGCCGTCGCATACGCCAGTTCCGCCTGAGCGGTCGCGTATTCGAGGTTCGAGCCCGTGTTCTGCAGCGCCTCTTCCGCACGCTTGCGAGCCTGTTCGGCCTTCGCTTCGTCGAGATCCTTACCGCGGATCGCCGTGTCGGCCAGAACCGTCACCGCACCCGGCTGCACTTCGAGAATGCCGCCGGCGACGAACACAAATTCTTCTTCGCCGTTTTCCGCTTCGATACGCACCGCACCCGGACGAATCCGCGTGATGAGCGGCGTGTGGCCCGGCAAGATGCCGAGCTCGCCCGCTTCGCCCGGCAGTGCGACGAATTTCGCCTGGCCCGAGAAGATCTGCTCTTCCGCGCTGACGACGTCTACCTTGATGGTTGCCATTTCCTGTCGACTCCTACTGGGTTAAGCGTAGACCATGAGCACCGGCGTTGCGGTCGGCACGTGGATCGTGCTGACCGCGCGAGGCCGGCGCCCGCTGCGTTACACCCAACCTTTACTGGATCTTCTTGGCCTTTTCGAAGGCTTCGTCGATCGTGCCGACCATGTAGAACGCCTGTTCCGGCAGATGGTCGCATTCGCCGCCAACGATCATCTTGAAGCCGCGGATCGTTTCCTTCAGCGGCACGTACTTGCCCGGCGAACCCGTGAACACTTCCGCAACGTGGAACGGCTGCGACAGGAAACGCTGGATCTTCCGCGCGCGCGCTACAGCGAGCTTGTCTTCCGGTGCCAGTTCGTCCATGCCCAGAATCGCGATAATGTCGCGCAGTTCCTTGTAGCGCTGCAGCGTTTGCTGCACGCCGCGCGTGATCGAGTAGTGCTCTTCGCCGATCACGTTCGGGTCGATCTGACGCGAGGTCGAATCGAGCGGGTCGACTGCCGGGTAGATACCCAGCGACGCGATGTCACGCGACAGCACGACGGTTGCGTCAAGGTGGCCGAAGGTCGTAGCCGGCGACGGGTCGGTCAAGTCATCCGCAGGGACGTACACGGCCTGCACCGACGTGATCGAGCCGGTCTTGGTCGACGTAATACGCTCTTGCAGCTTGCCCATTTCTTCAGCCAGCGTCGGCTGATAACCCACGGCCGACGGCATCCGGCCGAGCAGTGCCGACACTTCGGTACCGGCCAGCGTGAAACGGTAGATGTTGTCGACGAAGAACAGCACGTCGAGGCCTTCGTCACGGAAGTGCTCGGCCATCGTCAGGCCGGTCAGCGCCACGCGCAGACGGTTGCCCGGCGGCTCGTTCATCTGGCCGTACACCAGCGCAACCTTGTCGAGAACGTTCGAGTCCTTCATTTCATGATAGAAGTCGTTCCCTTCGCGGGTACGCTCGCCCACACCGGCGAACACGGAGTAACCACCGTGTTCCTTCGCGATGTTGTTGATCAGTTCCATCATGTTGACGGTCTTGCCCACGCCCGCACCGCCGAACAGACCGACCTTGCCGCCCTTCGCGAACGGGCAGATCAGATCGATAACCTTGATGCCGGTTTCGAGCAGTTCGGTGGACGGCGACAGTTCGTCGAACGCTGGAGCCTTCTGGTGGATCGAGCGCGTCTTTTCGCTCGAGATCGGGCCAGCTTCGTCGATCGGGCGACCGAGCACGTCCATGATCCGGCCGAGCGTTGCCTTGCCGACCGGCACGCTGATCGGCTTGCCGGTGTTCTTCACCACCACGCCGCGGCGCAGGCCGTCGGATGCGCCCAGACAGATGGTCCGCACGACGCCGTCGCCCAGTTGCTGCTGGACTTCGAGGGTCAGTTCCGAACCTTCGAGAATGAGAGCGTCGTAAATCTTCGGCATGGTTTCACGCGGGAATTCCACGTCGATCACCGCGCCGATGCACTGTACGATCTTGCCTTCTACCAAAGCAGTAGTACTCATCGCTTTTCCTTTAGATACTTGATTCTTTACTCGCGCAAAGGCGCAGTTTCGAGACGTTTATTCCGGCTTGCCACAAGGTCGGACTGCAGGGTCAGACAGCGGCAGCGCCGCCGACGATTTCCGACAGTTCCTTCGTAATCGCGGCCTGGCGGCTCTTGTTGTAGACCAGCTGCAGTTCGTTGATGACGGTCTTCGCATTGTCCGAAGCCGCCTTCATCGCCACCATGCGGGCCGACTGTTCCGACGCCATGTTTTCCGCTACGGCCTGGTACACCAGCGCCTCGACATAGCGCACCAGCAGTTCGTCGACAACGGTTTGCGCGTCCGGCTCGTAGATGTAGTCCCACGAGGTTTTCGGCGTTTCGCTGTTCGACTCCGGCTGGCTGTCGAACTGTTCCGCCGACAACGGCAGCAACTGCTCGATCACGGGCTCCTGCTTCATCGTATTGACGAAGCGCGTGTACGCGAGGTACACCGCCGAAACCTTGCCTTCCGAGTACATGTCGAGCTGAACCTTGACCGCGCCGATCAGCTTTTCGAGGTGCGGCGTGTCGCCAAGCTGCACGACGTTCGACACCACTTTCGCACGCAGACGGTTCAGAAAACCGAGACCCTTGCTACCGATGGCCGTGGCTTCGATAGTCTGGCCCTGGCCTTCCAGTTCCTTGAACTTCTGCAGCGACGCACGCATCACGTTCGTGTTCATCCCGCCGCACAGACCTTTATCGGTCGTGACCAGGATGAGACCGGCCGTCTTCGCGCCTTCGTTCGACACCATGAACGGGTGACGATACTCCGGGTTCGAACGGCTCATGTGCGCAGCGATATCGCGGACCTTGTCGGCGTACGGGCGAGCAGCGCGCATGCGCTCCTGAGCGCGGCGCATCTTCGATGCAGCCACCATCTCCATCGCTTTCGTGATCTTGCGCGTGTTTTGCACGCTCTTGATCTTGCCGCGAATTTCCTTCATTCCAGCCATTGCTTGCTCCTTGTCGACCTGAGTCAGCGCTTGAGCTGTCGACCCGAGTTCGCGCTTTAGTGCGCTACCCGGGTCTCATGCAGAGCACTTACTCCAGTCCCATGATCAGTAAGCGCCGGACTTCTTGAAGTCTTTGAGAGCCGTATGCAGCAGGGCTTCGTCGTCCTTCGAGAGTTCCTTGGTGTCTTCGATGCGCTTGATCAGGTCAGCGTGACTCGTCTTCAGGAATTCGCGCAGGCCCTTTTCGAACGGCAGCACCTGTGCAACTTCCAGATCGTCGAGGTAACCGTTGTTCGCTGCGAACAGCGCGACAGCCAGTTCCCACACCTGCAGCGGCTGATACTGCGGCTGCTTCAGCAGTTCCGTCACGCGGCGGCCGCGTTCGAGCTGCTTGCGGGTCGCTTCGTCGAGGTCCGATGCGAACTGCGCGAATGCGGCCAGTTCACGGTACTGTGCGAGGTCGGTACGGATACCGCCCGACAGCTTCTTCACGACCTTCGTCTGAGCCGCACCACCCACGCGCGATACCGACACGCCGGCGTTAATAGCCGGGCGGATACCCGCGTTGAAGAGGTCGGTTTCCAGGAAGATCTGGCCGTCGGTAATCGAGATCACGTTCGTCGGAACGAAGGCGGTCACGTCGCCGGCTTGCGTTTCGATGACCGGCAGTGCCGTCAGCGAACCGCTCTTGCCCTTCACTTCGCCATTCGTGAACTTCTCGACGTAGTCTTCCGACACGCGAGCCGCACGCTCGAGCAGACGCGAGTGCAGATAGAACACGTCGCCCGGGTACGCTTCACGGCCCGGCGGACGGCGCAGCAGCAGCGAGATCTGGCGGTAAGCCCAGGCCTGCTTGGTCAAATCGTCATACACGATCAGTGCGTCTTGACCGCGATCGCGGAAGTATTCGCCCATCGTGCAGCCGGCGTACGGTGCGAGGTACTGCATCGCAGCTGATTCCGACGCCGACGCGGCGACGACGATCGTGTATTCGAGCGCGCCCGTTTCTTCGAGCTTGCGCACCACGTTCATGATCGACGAAGCCTTCTGGCCGATCGCGACGTAGATACAGAAGAGGTTCTTGCCCTTCTGGTTGATGATCGCGTCGACGGCAACTGCGGTCTTGCCGCATTGGCGGTCGCCGATGATCAGCTCGCGCTGGCCACGGCCAACCGGCACCATCGCGTCGATCGACTTCAGACCCGTTTGTACCGGCTCCGACACCGACTTACGCCAGATCACGCCCGGCGCGATCTTTTCGATAGCGTCGGTCTTCTTTGCGTTGATCGGGCCCTTGCCGTCGATCGGGTTGCCGAGCGCATCGACCACGCGGCCGAGCAGTTCCGGACCCACCGGCACTTCGAGAATGCGGCCCGTCGTCTTGACGATGTCGCCTTCCGAGATGTGTTCGTATTCGCCCAGAATCACGGCGCCAACCGAGTCGCGCTCGAGGTTCAGCGCGAGACCGAACGTGTTGCCCGGGAATTCGAGCATTTCGCCCTGCATCACTTCCGACAGACCGTGAATACGCACGATACCGTCGGTCACGGAGATCACAGTGCCCTGGTTGCGAACGTCTGCGCTCGCTTCAAGGCCCTGGATCCTGCTCTTGATCAGCTCGCTGATCTCAGAGGGATTGAGTTGCATTATTCGCTCCTGATAGTCAATTCTGTTGCGTGCCAGCCGCGTACGCGCTGCAGGCGCTTCAAGCGGTAAGCGCCGTCTGCATACTGGCGAGCCGTGCGCGAACCGAGGCGTCGAGCACTTCGTCGCCAACCGTCACGCGCACGCCGCCGATCAGCGACGCGTCGACCTCGACGGTCGGCTTCAGCTTGCGCTGGAACCTGCGTTCAAGACTTGCGATGAGGTCGTTCAACTGCGCGCCTTCAAGCGGAAACGCGCTGACGATCGACGCATCGGCTGCGCCTTCGCGAGCGTTCTTCAACGCTTCGAACTGCGTGGCGATTTCCGGCAGCAACTGCAGGCGATGATTGTCGACCAGCATCTGCACCAGATTCTTCGCCTGCGCGTTGTCCTTGAGCGGCGACTTCACCGCGGACAGCAGCAGTTCGCTGACCTGGGCACGGCTTACTTTGGGGCTCGTAGCGACCGACAGCACTTCGGGCAGACGCGCAACCTGTGCCAGCTCCTGCACGAGCGTGGACCAGGCGGCGATGTCACCAGCTTCGGCCACGCCAAACAGCGCTTCTGCGTACGGACGGGCGATGGTTGCAAGTTCGGCCATGATCAGAGCTCGGCTTTCAGTTGATTCAGCAGGTCGGCATGCGCCGACTGGTCGACTTCGCGCTTCAGGATCTGCTCTGCGCCTTTCACGGCGAGTGCGGCGACTTCGCCGCGCAGCGTTTCGCGCGCCTTCACCACTTGCTGCTCGGCATCGGCCTTGGCCTGCGCGACGATACGGGCTGCTTCGGCATGTGCCTGAGCCTTGATTTCGTCTGCGACCGATACTGCGCGCTTTTCAGCGTCAGCGATACGTTGTTGACCGTCATTGCGCGCCTGCGCGAGTTCCTGGTCGACACGCTTGTGAGCCGCTTCGAGCTCCGCCTTGCCTTTTTCAGCAGCGGACAGACCGTCGGCGATCTTCTTCGAGCGTTCGTCGAGCGCTTTGATCATCGGTGGCCAGACGAACTTCATCACAAACCACGCGAGGATCAGGAACACGACCATTTGCGCAAACAAGGTTGCGTTGAGATTCACGGTGTTTCCTTAAACGTTACTGGTTCGGAAAGTGAAACGGCAAGGCGCTCATCGATTCATTGCCCGATCAGCGCCTAGTACCCGTTCCGCCCTGCGCCTCATCGACTGGCGATCAGGCGCACACTTCCGAGGAACCTCAGCCTGCTACCAGCTTCGACAGCAGCGGGTTCGCGAACGCAAACAGCATTGCCACACCAACGCCAATCAGGAACGCCGCGTCGATCAGACCAGCCAGCAGGAACATCTTGGTTTGCAGCGGGTTCATCAGTTCAGGCTGGCGTGCACATGCTTCGATGTACTTGCCGCCCATCAGGCCGATACCGATACAGGCGCCGACAGCACCCAGGCCGATGATGATGCCGATACCGATGGCGGTCAGACCCTGGATGTTGGCGATGAAAGCTTGCATGATCACTCCTTTGTGAAAAGTCTTTTTGGAACTGGGATTTAAAAAAACTAAAACGCTTCTTTTATCCGACTGGCCGCTGTTTAGTGGCTGTCGTGTGCCTGGCCGATGTACACCAGCGTCAGCATCATGAAAATGAACGCCTGCAACAAAACGATCAGGATGTGGAAGATCGCCCACACGCTGCCTGCAATGACATGGCCGACGAAGCCAAGCACCGTCGTGTCCGCGCCGAAGGTCCAGAGGCTGCCGAGCAGGGCAATCAGCAGGAACAGCAGTTCGCCTGCGTACATGTTGCCGAAGAGCCGCAGGGCAAGCGAAACCGTCTTCGCGACGAACTCGATGATGTTCAGGAAAAGGTTCGGGATCCACAGCAGCGGATGTGCGCCGAACGGAGCGGACAGCAGTTCGTGCACGAAGCCGCCGACGCCCTTGATCTTGAAGTTGTAATAGATCATCAGCACGAACACGCCGAGCGCGATGCCGAACGTGCCGTTCAGGTCAGCGGTCGGGACGATGCGATGATGGGGAATGGCTTCCGACAGACCGAGCCAGCCGATGACGTGGCCGGGGAGATCGACAGGGATGAAGTCGAGCGAGTTCATCAGCGCGACCCAGACGAAGACGGTCAGCGCGAGCGGCGCGATAAACGCGCGATTGCCGTGGATGATGGATTTCGACTGGTCTTCGACGAGTTCGACGAGCATTTCGATCGCGCACTGGAAACGTCCCGGCACGCCCGACGTCGCCTTGCGTGCTGCAACTGTCAGGATCGCGATGGTGGCGAGGCCGCACAGGATCGACCAGAACAGCGTGTCCAGATTCCACACGTGGAAATCGATGATCGACGTCTGGTGCGAGGTGGAAAAATTCTGCAAGTGGTGCGCGATGTACTCGGACGGATCCATCGCGTGCGTGCCTTCGCTAGCTGCCATATCGTTAATGCCACCCAAATTGTCGAAAATCGGTTCAGGCCGTTCCGGGCGCCGTTAGGCGCCTCGGGGAACAGACCTGCGCGAGTCGAGTCGCGTCGTATTGCAGCCGCGCGCCTCTTGCCGGTGCTGTGCACCGGCTCATTAGTTTGTTACGTCGTCACCGCAAGGCGAGCGCGATCCAGTACGTCTTCAGCGCGATGAGGTAGGTCACGAGCAGCGGGATCCACTGAACGTCGTGGTACCGGAAAGCGATGCCAACAAACATCGCAATCGTCACCCCCATCTTGAGCGCTTCGCCGACCATCCAGCTCATCGCTGTCGCGGCGCCACTCAGTGTTTTCAGACGTGCCGCGAACAGCGCGCTCGGCACCCAGCAGATCGCTCCCCCCAGGAACGCGGACAGCGCAGCGGCGCCCGGCGGCTTGAAGAAAAGCCACCACAACAGCGTCGCACCCAGGGACAAAACCATTTGCGCAGCCACAACCCGAAAAGGCGTAACGCGCGATGGACGACTCACATTGGGGCCAAACAGTTTTTCTGCTTCAGCCCGCGTGAGCGGAACGATATTTTTATCCTCTTGCTCGGCATCCCACGCGTCTTCATGCGACACGGGGTTTGCACCGGACGACGCGGCAGAAACATCATGCGCTGCGCGGTGTTCGTCGTGCCTTTGGTTCGGCGCTTGACCCGCCATCGCAATCTTCCGCAAAGTCCTGTTCCAGCCCGCGAGGCTTACGCGCTACTTACGGGGTTGCCTAGCAAATAAATCCGGGCGATTGTAAGCGATAGTTGCAGGCAATTCAAGACTTTAGGCCCGTCAATCGCCTGGGTGAAACGTCGCTTCACGATACGGAAGAAACGGCTTGACAAGGTTACGGGCGGTGTCTGTAAGGCGGCGTGATGCAAAGCCGCTCCGGTCTTGTGCGGTCTCCTGTTTTCACGCGAATTCGTGCGAGTGTGCCGCGCAGGCGATGTCAGAAATGCGACAGCAGAAAACCGCCGGCCAGTCCGCTCAGCAGCCAGAACGGCAGCGAGTAAAGGTGGAAGGCGCCCCACATGCCGCGCTCGCCCGATAGCCGCACGGCAATCAGGTTGGCGAGCGAACCGATCGCAAGGCCAAAGCCGCCGACGCTGACGCCGAACGCAAGCGCACGCCAGTCGCGGGTGAATTCGGCCAGCATGATCGCGGCCGGTACGTTGCTGATGCCCTGCGACAAAATGGCGCTGGCGGCATAAGCGCGCAGCGGTGTCGTGAGTCCGAGATGGCTGACGTTTTCATGCACGGCCGGCAACGCTGCAACGCTGCGCAGCACGACGAACATGAACACGAAGATCAGCAGCAACAGCCAGTCGATCTTCAGCACGATCTTCGGACGCCACGCGAGGAAACCGATCGCGACGCCTGCGAGGCCGATTCCCGCGTGGTGCGCATCGGCCAGCACGACGAACGCGGCAAACAGCAGCACGGCCACGCCGAGCAGGCTGCGGTCGACGGGGTGCGCGTCGATATCCTTCGACAGATCGAGCGGTACTGCGCGAAACGCGAACACCGCGAGCAGATAGAGCAGCGCCATCAGCACCGCGCACAGCGGTGCGAGCGCCCAGACGAAAGCGCCGAACGACACGCCGCTCGTTTGCCAGAGAAACAGATTCTGCGGATTACCCAGCGGCGTCAGAACCGAGCCGGCATTCACCGCGAGCGCGATGAAGATCACGAGGCGCCGGAGCGGCAGTGGCGTCAGTTGATGCAGCGACAGTGTCAGCGGGATGACGACGAAAAGCGCAACGTCGTTGGTGAGCAGTGTCGACAGCGCGGCCGCGAGGCCGATCAGCAGGCACGCAAGACCACGTTCCGAGTGGATGTGATGGACGACCCGATGCGCGAGCCACATCAGGAATCCCGACCATTCAACGGCCTTCGTCAGGATCAGCAGCCCCGCCAGCGTCAGCACCGTTTGCCAGTCGATCAGCGCCGGCAGCGCGGTCCATGGCTTCGGATGAAACAGCTGCAGGGCGATCAGCGCGACGACGAGTACCGACAGTACCGGCTCCTTCGTCGCGAGCCCTAGCAGCCTGCGCAGGACAGGCTGGGGCGCCCTGTCGGCGCTGGCGTTATCCTGCACGGCGTACGGTCATCACGCGGCAGCGTTGCCGCGCAGTCGAACGAGAATCCCTTCGAGCGCGTCGAGGTCACCGAAATCGATGGTGACATGGCCGCGGCCGCGCCGGCCGAGCTTGATTTTCACGGTCGACGCGAGCAGATCCGATAGTTCTTCTTCGAGTCTGCGTGTATCGCGCCCGCCGTCGTTGGCCACGCGTGCCTTGACCGCCGGAGCCGCCTTCGTCGTGGCTGTTACGAGCTTCTCGGTCTCGCGCACCGACATCCGCTTGTTGACCACCTGATTCGCGAGCGTGATCTGCGTCGCGGCATCGACGGCGAGCAGCGCACGCGCGTGGCCCATGTCGAGATCGCCGGCGAGCAACATCGTCTGCACCGGCGCCGCGAGATTCAGCAGGCGCAGCAGGTTCGAGACCGCACTACGCGAGCGCCCTACCGATTCGGCCGCCTGCTCGTGCGTGAAGTTGAATTCATCGAGCAGCCGCTGGATGCCCTGCGCTTCTTCAAGCGGATTCAGGTCTTCGCGCTGGATGTTCTCGATCAGCGCCATCGCGGCGGCGGTATGGTCGGGCACGTCCCTGACCAGCACTGGCACTTCGGAGAGACCCGCCAGCCGCGCCGCGCGGAAGCGTCGCTCGCCCGCGATGATCTCGTACATCTCTTCGTTCACGGGCCGCACGAGGATCGGCTGCATCAAACCCTGGGCGCGAATGCTCGCGGCCAGTTCCTGCAACGCGCCCTCGTCCATCCGCGTACGCGGCTGATACTTGCCAGCCTGCAATTTACCGAGCGGCAGCACATGCGGCGCGCTGTCGATCTTCACCGCTTCAGTGATATCCGCGCTACCGCCCAGCAACGCTTCCAGCCCGCGGCCCAGCCCCTTCTTTCTTGCTACTGCATTCATCGTGCTTCCTCGATCCGCTTGGGATGCATCGCCGCGCGTCAAAGCGCGCGGACCCGTTCAATCATTTCCGCGCCGAACTGCACGTAGGCCTGCGCGCCACGCGATGCGCGGTCGAACACCACGCCCGGCAAACCGTAGCTGGGCGCCTCTGCCAGCCGTACGTTGCGCGGAATCACGACGTCGAACACCTTGTCGCCGAAATGCTCCTTCAACTGATCCGATACCTGCTGCTGCAGCGTGATGCGCGGATCGAACATCACGCGCAGCAAGCCGATCACCTTCAGGTCGCGGTTCAGGTTCGCGTGCACCTGCTTGATCGTATTCACGAGATCGGACAGGCCCTCGAGCGCGAAGTATTCGCACTGCATCGGAATCACCACGCCGTGCGCTGCGCACAGGCCGTTCAACGTCAGCAAGGAAAGTGCCGGCGGGCAATCGATCAGCACGAAATCGTAGTCACCGGTGACATGCTCGAGCGCGTTTTTAAGCTGACGCTCGCGGTTCTGCACACTGACCAGTTCGACTTCGGCGCCGGCCAGTTCGCGGTTGGCCGGCAACACGTCGTACATGATCGCTTCAGGCCGCACACGTGCATCCGCGATCCGAACCCCGTCTACAAGCACTTCGTACACCGTGCTCTCGCACGCCGACTTGTCGACGCCGCTCCCCATCGTCGCGTTGCCCTGCGGGTCCAGGTCGATGAGCAGAACACGTTGTCCCTGCGATGCGAGGCTCGCGGCGAGATTGACTGCTGTCGTCGTCTTGCCGACGCCGCCCTTCTGGTTCGCAACGCAGAAGATTTTTGCCATCGTTGGTGTGTCCCTTTTCGACCCTGGATGATTGGAATAATGCGGTGCTGTTGTGTCACGCTTCGCGAGGCTGACTGTCCGCGTCCACGATGACTTCGATCAGATGCCGTTCTGCATCGAGCGACGGCACATTGAGCCGGATAATCTGCTGCGCGCGGGCGCCGGCCGGCAATCTTTCGATCTCGCCATCGGGGCGTATACCCTTCATCGCCCAGATCGCGCCGTTCGGCGCAACGAGATGACGGGCCAGTGTAACGAAATCCGCGAGCTCTGCGAATGCGCGCGAGACGATCACATCGAATTGACCGGGCACCTCGACGCCGGGGCGCAGTGTTTCAACCCGTCCCGTCACTACGGACAGATTCGCCAGCCCAAGTTCGGCCTTGGCTTGCGCCTGGAAAGCCGTTTTCTTCTGAACAATGTCGTTCAGCGTGACGGTCCAGTCTGGAAATGCGATGGCGAGGACGATGCCCGGCAGGCCGCCGCCCGAGCCGACGTCGAGTGCCGACGAAGGACCGCGTGCTGCCAGATGCGGAACGATCGAAAGGGAATCGAGGATGTGCTGAATGACCATCTGGCGCGGATCGCGGATCGCCGTCAGATTGTAGACGGCGTTCCACTTGATCAGCAGCGCGACGTAGTCGAGCAGCTTGCCCAGTTGCGCGTCGCTGAGTTGAACGCCCAGTTCGGCGGCGCCCTCTTTCAGCAGGACGGCCCATGCTTCGCGATCGGCATCGGAGCGGCCGGTGCTTCGGTGTTGCTGTGCCGTCATTGGACCACCGGGGTGCTGCCGCTGTCGCCGTTGCTTTCGCTGCCCACGGGTTTTGCCACACGCCGCCCCAAGCCGCGCTTCAGATGGACCATCAGCAATGAAATGGCTGCGGGTGTGATGCCTGAAATACGCGACGCCTGACCAATCGTCTCCGGGCGGAACTGCGTCAATTTCTGGCGCGCTTCGAACGAAAGACCTCGGACCTCGGCGTAATCGAGGCCGTCGGGCAACCGCGTGTTTTCGTGCGCTTCATTGCGCTCGATTTCGTCGGCCTGCCGCTCGATGTAACCCTGATACTTGATCGCGATCTCGATCTGCTCCTTGATCTGGGCGAGCAGAACTTCATCGGTGGCGAGTGGCTCAGCGGGGCCACATGTGCCGTCGCGCAAGCCGCAAATGCCGTCGTAGCTCACACCCGGACGACGCAGCAGGTCGGCCAGACTGTATTCGTGATCGATTGCCTTGCCGAGCAACGCGGTCGCTTCTTCGGCGGGCAACGTCTTCGGATTAACCCACGTTGCACGCAGCCGCTCTGTTTCACGTGAAACAGCGTCGCGCTTGCGGCTGAATGCGTCCCAACGGGCGTCGTCGACCACACCGAGTTCACGGCCCGCTTCCGTCAAGCGCATGTCGGCGTTGTCTTCGCGCAAGCTCAAGCGATACTCCGCCCGGCTCGTGAACATCCGATACGGCTCAGACACGCCGCGCGTGACCAGATCGTCGACGAGCACACCGAGATACGCCTGATCGCGGCGCGGGCACCACGCATCCTTGCCCTGCACCTGCAAACCTGCGTTGATACCGGCCAGCAAACCTTGAGCGGCCGCTTCCTCATAACCGGTCGTGCCGTTGATCTGACCCGCGAAGAACAGCCCGTTGATAACCTTGGTCTCCAGCGATGCCTTCAATCCACGCGGATCGAAGTAGTCGTACTCGATCGCATAGCCCGGCCGGAGGATGTGCGCGTGCTCAAGTCCGTTCATCGAGCGGACAAGCTCGAGCTGGATATCGAAAGGCAAGCTCGTCGAAATACCGTTCGGGTAGAACTCGTTGGTCGTGAGCCCTTCCGGCTCGAGGAAGATCTGGTGCGACTCTTTCGATGCAAAGCGATGGATCTTGTCCTCGATCGACGGGCAGTACCGCGGCCCCACCCCTTCGATCACGCCTGTATACATAGGCGACCGGTCGAGACCACTGCGGATGATGTCGTGTGTCCGCGCGTTGGTATGCGTCACCCAGCACGGCACCTGCCGCGGATGTTGAGCCGCGTTGCCGAGAAAGGAAAACACCGGCACCGGATCGAGATCGCCGGGTTGTTCTTCGAGCTTCGAAAAATCGATCGTGCGACCGTCGATACGCGGCGGAGTACCGGTTTTCAGCCGTCCCTGCGGCAGCTTCAATTCTTTGAGCCGCGCGGACAAAGAAACCGCCGCCGGATCGCCCGCTCGACCGCCGGTGTAGTTGTTCAAGCCGACATGAATCTTTCCATCGAGAAAAGTCCCCGCCGTGAGCACGACTGCACGTGACCGGAAGCGAACTCCCACCTGGGTCACCGCGCCGACTACCCGGTCGCCTTCGACCATCAGATCCTCGACGGCCTGCTGGAACAGCCAGAGATTCGGCTGATTCTCGAGACGATGCCGGATCGCCTGCTTATAAAGCAGACGGTCCGCCTGCGCCCGCGTTGCGCGGACGGCCGGTCCTTTCGACGAATTGAGAATGCGAAACTGGATGCCACCCTCGTCCGTTGCCGCCGCCATCACGCCGCCCAACGCATCGACTTCCTTGACCAGATGACCTTTACCGATCCCGCCAATCGACGGGTTGCAGCTCATCTGACCGAGCGTTTCGATGTTGTGCGTGAGCAGGAGCGTCGTGTTGCCCATGCGCGCAGAGGCCAAAGCGGCCTCCGTGCCAGCATGGCCGCCGCCGACGACGATTACGTCAAATTCTGTGGGATAAAGCATCGCGGATCTCACGCAAGAAACCCTGCGTAAGCCTTTCTCAGGAAAATGTATGCGCGAATTATAGCGGGTTCGCTATTGGCCCGAATTTCGTCCGAGCGGCTAGCGATAAAAAAGCGCCGTGTTTCACGTGAAACACGGCGCCTGGTTTGCCGATCGGCAGTCGCAACCGAATGCGTTACGCGACTTTCTTCACCAAACCCAGATAGGTTTCGATAACCCGGGGATTCTGCGCAAGCTCGCTCGCCGGCCCTTCCAGCGCCAGCTCTCCGGTTTCGAGAACGTAGCCGTAGTCGGAAATCTGCAGCGCGGCTCGCGCGTTCTGTTCGATCAGCAGTGTGGCGACATTGCTCGTCCGCAGTGCGCTGATGATGTGGAAGATCTCTTTCACGATAAGCGGCGCCAGCCCGAGGCTCGGTTCGTCGAGCATCAGCAAGTCCGGCTTCCCCATCAGCGCACGTCCCACTGCGAGCATCTGCCGTTCGCCGCCCGACAGCGTGCCCGCTGCCTGCTTGCGCCGTTCCTTCAGCCGCGGAAAGAGGGCGAAAACCGGCTCAAGCTGATCAAGATAATTCCGTTCGCCGGCGCGCTTGCGCCGATAGGCACCGAGCACCAGGTTGTCTTCGACGGTCATCGTCGCGAAGAGCTCGCGCTTCTCCGGCACCAGACACATGCCGCGCGCGACACGTTTCTCGACCGGGATCGCACTAACGTCTTCGCCGCGATAGACGATCGCCCCTTTCGCATGGCCGATCACGGGCAACGCGCCCATGATCGCATTCAGCAGCGTGGACTTGCCCGCCCCGTTCGGTCCGATCACCGACACGATCTGTCCCGCGCGAACTTCGATCGCCGCGCCGTGCAGCGCCTCGACCTTGCCGTAGCGAACCGCGAGGCTGCTCACTTTAAGGATCGGCTCCGCGGTACTGTTTGCTTGCGTCGTCATCATTCCACCCCGCCGAGATAGGCTTCCAGCACCGCCGGATCTTTCTGCACGTCCTGCGGCAACCCTTCGGCTATACGCGTGCCGAATTCCATGACCACGAGGCGATCGGTCAGATTCATCACGAAATCCATATCGTGCTCGACCAGCAGCACGCTCATGCCCTCTTCCTTCAACTTGCGCAGTAGCGTCGCGAGCTGCTGCTTTTCCTGGTAGCGCAGCCCCGCCGCGGGCTCGTCGAGCAGCAGCAGCGTCGGATCGCAACACAGCGCACGCGCAATTTCGAGAATCCGTTGCTGTCCGAGCGCGAGACCGCCTGCCTCCTCAAACATATGCTGCTCCAGCCCGACCCGACGAATCTGCCGCGCTGCCTCCGCCATGAGTCGCCCCTCTTCCGCCTGGTTCAACCGGGCGACGCTGCGCCACACGCCGGCATGTCCACGCAGATGCGCACCGATCGCAACGTTCTCGAGCACCGTCATACCCGGCAGCAACTTCACGTGCTGGAACGTCCGGCCGATTCCGCGTTTAACGATTTCACGTGAATTCAGCGCATCGATCCGCTCGCCGCGGAACCTGATTTCGCCGCTGGTCGCCTGTAGCACGCCGGTCACGAGATTGAAGGTCGTCGACTTACCGGCACCGTTCGGTCCGATCAAACCGATGATCTGTCCAGCCTGCACTTCGAAGCTGACGTCGTTGACGGCAACCAGACCGCCGAACTGCTTGCGCGCCTTGTCGACACTCAACAGCGATTCGCCGGCGGTAGGCTTGCTGCGCTGCGGCAATGCTTCGGCATGCTCCGGCACGTGTGCCCGAGGACCGCGCGGGAACAGTCGCGCAACGAAAGGCCACACACCCTGACGCGCATACTGAAGCAGCAGCACCATCAGAATGCCGAAGACGATCACCTCGAAGTTGCCGTTCTCACCGAGCAGCTTCGGCAGCAAGGTTTGCAGATAGTCCTGCAGGATCGTGAGGATGGCTGCGCCCAGTACTGCGCCCCACACATGCGCGACCCCGCCCACCACGGCCATGAACAGAAACTCGATCCCGTGATTCAGACCAAACGGCGTCGGATTCACCGAGCGCTGCAGATGCGCGTACAGAAAGCCCGAGATCGACGCCAGCACAGCGGCATAGACGAAGATCACCACACGCATCCATGCCGTATTCACGCCCATCGCCTCGGCCATCAGACCACCGCCGCGCAGCGCGCGAATCGCCCGCCCCGGTCGACTATTAAGCAGGTTCTGAACAGACACGACCGCAGCGAGCACGACGATCCAGATCAGGTAATAGATGTGGCGACCCGATTCGAGCGCAATGCCGAACACGTTGAGTACCGGAATGCCGTTGATGCCGTCGTACTTGCCGAGCATCTCGAGATTGCCGAACAGGTAGAACAGCGCAAGCCCCCACGCGATCGTCCCAAGCGGCAGAAAGTGGCCGGACAAGCGCATCGTCACCAGGCCGAGTAGCAACGCGATCAACGCCGTGAGCAACACACCGACGATCAACGCGAGCCACGGCGATACGCCGAACTGCGTCGTTAGATACGCAGTCGCATACGCACCAACGCCAACGAAAGCAGCCTGCCCAAAGCTCGTCATCCCGCCAATGCCGGTGAGCAGCACGAGCCCGATTGCGACGATCGAATACAAGCCGATGTAGTTAAGCAGCGTTACCCAGTACTCGGGCACACGAACCGCACCCGGCAGCACCGGCAACGCGAACATCACCACGAGGAACACCCAGAACAGCCCGTTTCTGAAGAGAGATTTCATCGTGTCAGTCCTCGTCCTCTTCGGCATGCGGGCTCGCAAGACTGCGCCACAGCAGCACCGGGATGATCAACGTGAACACGATCACTTCCTTGTAGGCGCTCGCCCAGAACGACGAATACGATTCGAGCACACCGACCAGCACCGAGCCGGCCGCGGCAAGCGGATAGCTGACCAGCCCGCCGATGATCGCCCCGACAAAGCCCTTCAACCCGATCAGGAAGCCGGAGTCGTAGTAGATCGTCGTGAGTGGTGCGACGAGGATGCCGCACAGTACGCCGAGCCCTGCGGCGAGCGTAAAGGCGAGACGTCCGGCCTGGGTCGTACCGATACCGACGAGCCGCGCGCCGAGCCGGTTCACCGACGTTGCGCGCAGTGCCTTGCCGGAAATCGTGCGGTCGAAATACAGATACAGCGCCACGATCAGCACGACGGCAGTGCCGACCACCCACAGGCTTTGCCCCGAGATCGACAGACTGCCGAGGTTGAACGTCGCATCGGAAAACGCGTTGGTCCGCGAACCTTCCGCGCCGAACATCACGAGTCCGAGGCCAACCAGCGCGAAGTGCACCGCAACCGCGACGATCAGCAACAGCAAGGTGGTGGCTTCGGCGATCGGCTCATAAGCGAGCCGGTACAGGAATGGTCCCATCGGAATCACGATCAGCAGCGTGAGCGCGATCTGCACGATCATCGGCAGCGGATGCATGAAAGCGCCGCGCGTCACCGCATAGACCGCCACCGGAAACAGCAGATACTTGCCGGCCAGCACAGCGAGCGTGCGCGCTGCGTGCCTGCGGCGTTCCGCGTGCCGCGCGAGCCCTGCCGTCTCCACGACGAAACACGCGACACCCATGGCGATCAGCAGCCAGCAGGTCGCTGGAAATTTCTGCGTCTGCAGCGCGGCAAGCGTGAGCGCGCCATACGAAACGAATTCGCCCTGCGGGATAAAGATCACACGCGTGACCGAGAACACGAGCACCAGTGCCAGCGCGAGCAGCGCATAGATCGCACCAGTGGTGATCCCGTCTTGCGCGAGGATCGCCGCAATTGATAGATCCATACTTCCTCTTCGTGTGTTGCCTGAACCTCGAAACCGGCCACCGCGGACCCACGCCGCAGCGACGCGCAAACAGCGGCGCGCGTGACTGACCCACCGCACCGCAATGCGGTGGGCGGGTGCCATTGTCGTCGATCAGAAAAACGGGCGGCGTCAGCGCCGCCCATGCGCGAGAGGCGCGTACCGCTTCAGTCGTTTTGCAGCTTCCACTTGCCGTCGACGACTTCGACGATCACGCGGGCGCGTTTGTCGAGGCCGTTATGGTCGGTCGGCGTGGTGTTCATGATGCCGTGCGAAACCGGCAGTTCCTTGATGTTTTCGAGCGCGCTGCGCAGCGCCTCGCGGAACTCAGGTGTACCCGGCTGGGCCTTCTTTAGCGCCTCTGGAATCGCCCGCTGCAGCATCTGGCCTGCATCCCATGCATGACCGCCGAACGTCGCCACTGAGCCCGTTCCATAGGCCGCTTCATACGCTGCCTTGTACGCAAGCGACGACTTCTTCACCGGGTTCGAATCGGGCAGTTGATCGGCGACCAGAATCGGGCCGGCTGGCAGCAGTTCACCTTCGCAATCCTTGCCGCACACGCGCAGGAAGTCGTTATTCGCGACGCCGTGGGTCTGATAGACCTTGCCCTTGTAGCCGCGCTCCTTCAGCGTCTTCGCGGGCAGCGCTGCCGGCGTGCCCGAACCGGCAATCAGGATCGCATCCGGATTGGTGCCCATGATCTTCAACACCTGCCCGGTCACCGACGCATCGGTGCGGTTAAAGCGTTCGTTCGACACCAGTTTCAGGTGATGGGCATTCGCGGCCGTACTGAACACGTTGTACCAGCTGTCGCCGTACGCATCCGCAAAACCGACGAAGCCGACCGTCTTCACGCCATGCCGCTCCATATAGTCGGCGATTGCGTCGGCCATCAGGCTGTCGTTCTGCGGTGGCTTGAACGCCCACGCGCGCTTCGCATCCATCGGCGAGATGATCGCCGCCGACGCCGCCAGCGAGATCACCGGCGTCTTGCCCTGCGACGCCACGTCGAGCATCGCGAGCGCGTTCGGCGTGACCGTCGAGCCGACGATCGCGTCGACGTGATCCTCATCGATCAGCTTGTGCGTGTTCTGCACCGCGTGGCTCGTATCGGATGCATCGTCTAGCACGATGTACTCGACGCTCTTGCCGCCGATTTCCTTCGGCAACAACGCGATCGTGTTCTTCTCCGGAATGCCGAGCGATGCTGCCGGTCCCGTCGTCGACAGCGTCACGCCGATCTTCACCTGCGCGTTCGCCACACCTGCCCCGCACACCAGCGCCGCGGCAATGCCGGCGCGCACCCACTGTTGTCTTGTCGTTTTCATGGTCCGTCTCCAAACGCCTTGTCTACCTACCGTGTGATCCGGCCGCGAGCCGGGCTCTTGAATCTAGTGATCGGGTCCGGGCATGCCAAGCATGGTTTTCCCTGCTCGGCAGATACGCAACATGCACAACATGCGCAACAAAAAAGGCACGTCGATTGCACGTGCCTTTTGAGTGTCCGGTCCAGTTCGCCAGTTCTCCGTTCAGTCGACAGCAAGTTGCGACTTGCTGCCGACAATCTGCACCATCACGCGCGTCCGCTGGTCGAGACCGACGTGCTCGCTCGCGCTCATATTGAAGATGCCGTGTGACGCGAGCAGATGCTTAGTGCGCTCGAGTGCCGTGCGCAATGCGGGGTTGCTCGCTACCCCGACTCTCGCCGTCACGATCGATGCCGCACTGGTCCAATGCCAAGCCCGCTTCATTGCGCTCCTCACACCCGTTGTTCGCTGCGTCGCCGAGTTTGTTCGAATCAGATCTGGCGATTTCAAATACCGACCAACCGGTCGGTGAATGGCGAGTTTAACGGACGCTAACTGCGCGCGGCAAGCGTTTTGCAAGCATCAGACAAATGGAAAATGCCGTGCGCACCGGCATGGGGACAAACGCGCGCGATAACGAAAATGCGGGTGTGCGAACGAATAAAAATTAGCGAACGCACAAAATAAAAAGCGCTGTTGGAATCATCCAACAGCGCTTTCGTGTGGGCACTGAGTGCCTCATGTCTCCTCGTTCTCCACCTGCAAATTTTCGCGGTGCATCAGAACTGCGTGAAGATTAAACGGCGGCCCCTGGACGGGCAACTAGCATTTACCCTAGTGGTGCACTGCGGCACTGATTTGGGGCGTCTCAGCACGCATAAACAGCGCGATTATTTGCGCCGTTCACACGCAGCTTCGTGCGATTAACTTTGCGATTTACCTCGGAGACCGAAGCATTTTTTCAATCGCGCGTTTCATGCGCGCAAGGGTCTCACACGCGCGACAATTTCACCGACAATGCCACGCCGGAATGCCAGCACGCAGGCGATAAAAATCAGCCCGGTGACGATGGTTGCGGATTCACCGAGCGAGCGAAACCAGTCGACCCCGGTCCACGATGCGAGCGCCGTGCCGATATCGCCGAGACGGTCTTCGAGTGCGACGATCAGCGCCGCGCCGAGCAGCGGTCCAAACAGCGTGCCCATGCCGCCAACCAGCGTCATCAGGATGACAAGCCCCGACATCGTCCAGTACGCATCGCCGAGCGTTTCGAAGCCGAGCACGAGCACCTTCAGCGAGCCGGCAAGCCCCGCAATCCCCGCGGAGAGAATAAAGGCGAGCAGCTTGAAGCGATCGGTGTCGTAACCCAGCGATATCGCACGCGGCTCGTTCTCCTTGATCGCGGTCAGCACCTGGCCGAACGGCGAATGCACGATGCGTACGATCAGCAGGAACACGAGCACCATCGCCGCGAGTACCACGTAGTAGAGCGTCAGGTCGGGACCGAGATCGAGCAGACCGAACAGCTTGCCGCGCGGCACGCCTTGCAGTCCGTCTTCGCCATGCGTGAACGGCGCCTGCAGATACACGAAGTACACCATCTGCGCGAGCGCGAGCGTCACCATCGCGAAGTAAATACCCTGCCGACGGATCGCAAAGAGCCCGACCACAAGCCCTAGCAGCGTCGCTGCGACGACGCCCGCGAGCACACCGAGTTCCGGCGTGAGTCCGAGCGTCTGGATCGCGTAGCCGGTCGTATAGCCGGCCGTGGCCAGAAACATCGCGTGACCGAACGACAGCAGACCGGTGTAACCGATCAGCAGGTTGAACGCCGCTGCGAACAGCGCGAAGCACAGCACCTTCATCACGAACAGCGGATATACGCCGACAAACGGCACGACGAGGAGCACGAGCAGCAACAGACCATAGAGCGCTTTCTTCTGCATCACTTTTCCTTGCCGAAGAGCCCAGCCGGCCGGATCAGCAGCACGAGCGCCATGATGACGAACACCACGGTCGCCGAGGCTTCCGGATAGAACACGCGCGTGAGCCCTTCGATCACACCGAGCATCAACCCCGTGACGATCGATCCCATGATTGAGCCCATCCCGCCGATCACGACGACGGCGAAGACAGTGATGATCATCGGTTGGCCCATGAGCGGCGAGACCTGGATGACCGGTGCGGCGAGCACACCGGCAAACGCCGCGAGCGCGACACCGAAGCCATAGGTGAGCGTCACCATGCGCGGCACATTGATGCCGAACGCTTCGACGAGTTTGGGATTCTCGGTGCCCGCGCGCAGATACGCGCCAAGACGCGTGCGCTCGATCACGAACCAGGTCGCGAAGCAGACCACCAGCGACGCCACCACGACCCACGCACGATAGTTCGGCAGGAACATGAAGCCGAGGTTGGTCGCACCCGAGAGCGCCTCAGGAACGTCGTACGGCTGCCCCGAAGACCCGTAGATCGAGCGGAACACCCCTTCGACAACCAGCGTGATCCCGAAGGTCAGCAACAGCCCATACAGATGATCGAGCTTGTACAACCAGCGCAGCATCGAGCGTTCGATGGCCATGCCGAGTACACCGACGATCAGCGGCGCAAGCACCAGCATGACCCAGTACGGCAGATTGAAATACGACAGCCCCATCCATGCGAGCATGGCGCCCAGCATGAACAACGCGCCGTGGGCGAAGTTGATCACGTTGAGCAAGCCGAAGATCACTGCGAGACCCAGGCTCAGAATTGCATAGAACGAGCCGTTCACGAGCCCGAGCAGCAACTGGCTCAGCATCGCCGGCAGCGGAATGCCAAAGATATCCATTGAACGCGTATTCCGTCGTCAAGGTGAAACCAATTACGGCCAGCCGCCCGCCGGCGGCGCGTCACATCTGGCGGGCGACCTCAGTCCTCGCCTACTTCCACAACGCGCAGCGCGTTTCCTGCTTCGTCGTAAAGGCCTGTTCGCCAGGAATCGTCGCGGTGATCTTGTAGTAGTCCCACGGCTCTTTCGATTCAGCGGGCGTCTTCACCTGCATCAGGTACATGTCGTGGATCATGCTGCCGTCCTGACGGATGTAGCCCTTCGCGTAAAAGTCGTCGATCTTCTGCTTCTTGAGTTGCGCCATCACCTTGTCGGAATCGGTCGAGCCAACTGCTTGCACCGCCTTCAGGTAATTCGTCGCAGCGGAGTAGTCGGCGGCTTGCAGGCTCGACGGCATCTTCTTCATCTTGTCGAAGTAGCGCTGCGCCCACTTGCGTGTCGTCTCGTCCTTGTTCCAGTACCAGCTGTCAGTCAGCACGAGGCCCTGGGTGGTTTCGAGCCCGAGACTATGGATGTCGTCGATAAACACCAGCAGCGCGGCCAGCTTCATCGTCTTCGTGATGCCGAACTCCTTCGCTGCCTTGATCGAGTTAACCGTGTCGCCGCCGGCGTTCGCGAGGCCGAGAATCTGCGCCTTCGACGCCTGCGCCTGCAACAGGAACGACGAGAAGTCCGACGCCGACAGCGGCGCCCGCACCGCGCCGAGTACCTGGCCGCCGTTCGCTTTCACGACATCCGAGGTCGCTTTTTCCAGCGCCTTGCCGAACGCGTAGTCGGCGGTCAGGAAGTACCACGTCTTGCCGCCCTGCTTCGTCACCGCGGAGCCGGTGCCCTTGGCGAGCGCGACCGTGTCGTACGCATAGTGGATCGTGTACGGCGTGCACTGTTCGTTCGTCATCGTATCGGCGCCCGCGCCCACGTTGATGTACACCTTGTGCTTCTCGCCCGCGACCTGGTTCATCGCGAGACCGGTTGCCGAATTCGTGCCGCCGATCAGCAGATCGACGCCGTCGCGGTCGAACCATTCGCGCGCCCGCGATGCTGCAATGTCCGCCTTGTTCTGGTGATCCGCGTAGACGAGCTGGATCGGCTTGCCGTTCACCTTGCCGCCGAAATCCGCGATTGCCATGCGGATCGACTCAAGCCCGCCCTGACCGTCGATGTCGGCGTAGAGGCCCGACAGGTCAGTGATGAAACCGATCTTTACCGCATCGTCGGCTGCCCGCGCCGTGCCGATCGTCAGCGCGGCGCCTGCGGCGAGCGCAAAACAGAATGACGATAGTCGCGCGAGTGTGGTCCTTTTCATGCGTGTCTCCTTCGTTTCATGCGTTGTTGTTAGATCTGGTTTCAAACCCCGAGCAGGTCGTGCAGCACCGGCATCTTGCATTCGAGTTCCCCGGCCCCGAAGTGTTCGACGATACGTCCATGCTCCATCACATAGAAGCGATCGGCGAGCGGCGCGGCAAAGCGAAAATTCTGTTCGACCATCACGATCGTGTAGCCGCGCGCTTTCAGCGTCATGATCATCCGTGCAAGCGTCTGCACGATGACCGGTGCAAGTCCTTCCGAAATTTCATCGAGCAGCAGCAGGTTCGCACCGGTGCGCAGAATGCGCGCGACCGCAAGCATCTGCTGCTCGCCACCGGAGAGGCGCGTGCCCTGGCTCATGCGGCGCTCCGCGAGATTCGGAAACATCGCGTAGATTTCGTCGAGCGACATCGCGTTCGTAGTCGCACCGACCAGCGGCGGCAACAGCAGGTTCTCTTCGCACGACAGGCTCGAGAAAATGCCGCGCTCTTCGGGGCAATAACCGATCCCGCAATGCGCGATGCGATGCGTTGCCAGCGCGATCGTCTCGCGCCCCCCGATGCGAATCGAACCGGTCCGCCGACCGGTCAGCCCCATGATCGCGCGCAACGTCGTGGTGCGCCCTGCACCATTGCGGCCGAGCAGCGTAACGACCTCGCCGCGGTGCACAGTCAGATCGACGCCGTGCAATATGTGGGATTCGCCGTACCACGCCTGTAGTCCGGCAATTTCCAGTGCCGGCTCCGCGCTGCTTGCCGCGTCGCTGACCTCGATGTTCTCGCGTTCGGTCACTGTGTTCATGCATGGGCTCCTGCCAGCGCTGCCTCGGCACTGCCCATATAGGCCTGCATCACGAGCGCGTTCTTCGAGACTTCGGCGTAGCTGCCTTCGGCGAGCACTTCGCCCCGTTGCAGGACCGTGATCGTGTCGGAGATGCCGGCAATCACGTTCATGTTGTGCTCGACCATGAGGATGGTGCGACCGCTCGATACTTTTTTGATCAGCGCCGTGACGCGGTCCACGTCTTCGTGTCCCATGCCTTGCGTCGGTTCGTCAAGCAGCATCAGTTCCGGTTCCATCGCGAGCGTCGTGGCAATTTCAAGCGCGCGCTTGCGGCCGTATGAAAGCTCGACAGTCGGCACATCGGCGAAATCGGTGAGCCCGACCTGCGTGAGCAGATCCATCGCGCGATCGTCGAGTTCGCGCAGCGTGCGTTCGCTTTTCCAGAAGTGAAATGCGGTGCCGAGCGAACGCTGCAAACCGACGCGAACGTTCTGCAACACCGTCAGATGTGGAAACACTGCGGAGATCTGAAACGAGCGGATGATGCCGCGCCGCGCGATCTGCGCCGGCCGTTCGCCCGTGATGTCGACACCGTTGAACACGATCTGCCCGGCAGTGGGCACGAGAAACTTCGTGAGCAGATTGAAGCAGGTGGTCTTGCCGGCGCCGTTCGGGCCGATGAGCGCATGGATGGAGCCTCGGCGCACGCGCAGGTTCACCCCGTTGACGGCGATGAAGCCTTTGAACTCCCGTGTCAGTCCCCGCGTCTCGAGAATCGTATCGCCGAGAATCATGTTCCCTTCCATGCGAAGTAAGGCGAAGCGCGACGATCTTCCGCGCGACGCCCCCGCGACATGAAGATAACGACACCTCTTGTGTCGTTCATGACGTGGTGCGTCAATACGGACGGTAGTCCATGCCGCACCCCGCAGCATGGAGGCCATTGTCGCCCCAATGATGCAGCGCAATCATTGGGATTTGCACTTAGTGGCCCTTAGCGACGCGTCGACGCCCGGCGGCGTTTTGGTGCAGCCAGGCGTTTGTGTCTACGGGAAAGCACTGACGCACATGTCATGCAATCGACATGGCAGGCGAAGAGGCAGGGTGGGTTGACGAAGCCGAAGCGGCGATGCGTGCGCGGCGGTCGGCACGAATCATTTCACTCGCGCGCTCGGCGATCATCAACGTCGGCGAGTTCGTGTTGCCCGACGTGATGTTCGGCATCACCGATGCATCGACGACTCGTAGTCCTTCCACACCGAGCACTCGCAAGCGACTGTCGACCACGGCGCCGGTATCGTCGGCGGTGCCCATGCGGCAGGTGCCGACCGGATGGAAGATGGTCGTGCCGACCTGACCCGCTGCGGCCCGCAGTTCTTCTTCCGTCTGGAACTGGAGACCGGGCAGGATCTCTTGCGGCCGGTAGCGCGCCAGTGCGCTTGCACCGACGATACGGCGCGTGAGACGCAATGCGTTTGCGGCAACGCGAAGGTCGTAGTCGGTGGAGAGATAGTTCGGTGCGATCGCCGGTGCCGCATGCGGATCGCGTGATGCGATGTGTACGCTGCCGCGCGACGTGGGACGCAGGTGACACACCGACGCCGTGAACGCATTGAAACGATGCAGCGGTTCGCCGAAGCGATCGAGCGACAACGGCTGCACGTGATACTGCAGATCGGGGCGCGTGAGCGATGGATCGTCGGGATCGGACTTCGCGAACGCGCCGAGTTGCGACGGCGACATCGACATCGGGCCGCTCTGGAACAACGCGTACTGCAAACCGATCTGCAGCTTGCCCCACCAGTGCGCGGACAACGTGTTGAGCGTGCGCACACCGTCCACCTTGAATGCCATGCGCAATTGCAGATGGTCCTGCAGGTTCTCGCCGACGCCGCGCAGATCGTGCACGACGTCGATACCGAGTCCCTGCAGACGCGTACCGTCGCCGACACCGGACAGCTCCAGCAGATGCGGCGAGTTGACCGATCCCGAACTCAGCACCACTTCGCAGCGCGCCTTCGCGAGATAGTCGACACCGTTGCCGCGATACTCGACGCCGACGCAGCGCTTGCCTTCGAATACGACGCGCTGCGTAACGGCGCCGGTGATGATGGTCAGGTTCGGACGCGCAGACGCCGCGCGTAGATAGGCCTTCGATGCGTTCCAGCGAATGCCGCGCTTCTGGTTGACGTCGAAGTAGCCGACACCGGTGTTGTCGCCGCGGTTGAAATCGTCGGTGCCGGGAATGCCGGTTTGCTGTGCGGCCTGTGCGAAGGTCTCGAGAATCTTCCATTGCAGGCGTTGCTTCTCGACCCGCCACGGGCCACCGCTGCCGTGCCATTCGTTCGCGCCGCCGTGATGATCCTCGCTGCGTTTGAAGACCGGCAGCACCGCGTTCCACGACCATGCGGAGTCGCCGGTCACGCGCGCCCACTCGTCGTAGTCTTCGCGCTGTCCACGCATATAGATCATGCCGTTGATCGACGAGCTGCCGCCGAGCACGCGGCCGCGTGGATACGACAGCGAGCGGCCATTGAGGCCTGCTTCCGGTTGCGTCTTGTAGAGCCAGTCGGTGCGCGGATTGCCAATGCAGTACAGGTACCCGACCGGCACGTGGATCCAGTGGTAATCGTCCTTGCCACCCGCTTCGAGCAGCAGCACCGACACATCCGGGTCTTCGGTCAGCCGGTTGGCGAGCACACAGCCCGCCGTCCCCGCGCCGATCACGATGTAGTCGAACTCGCCTTCCAGCGTACGACTGGACGCACGTGCGTCACCTTCAGTCTTGCTCACCGTCGTCTCCTTCATGAGCCGCCGTCCGCGGCATGCATGCTGACAGTTACAGCGTGTGTGTTACTTCGCCACCGGCATCGTGAACTCGGCGCCCTTCGCGATACTGTCGGGCCAGCGCTGCATGATGCTCTTGTAGCGCGTATAGAACCGCACGCCTTCTTCGCCGTACGCATGGTGATCGCCAAACAGCGAACGCTTCCAGCCGCCGAACGAATGCCATGCCATCGGTACCGGAATCGGCACGTTGATGCCGACCATGCCGATCTGGATCTGCCGCGAGAACGCGCGCGCGACGCCACCATCGGAGGTGAAAAGCGATACGCCGTTCGCGAATTCGTTGGCGTTGATCAGCTCGACTGCGGAAGCGAAGTCCGGCACGCGCACGATGCACAGCACCGGCCCGAAAATCTCTTCGCGATAAATGGTCATGTCGGTCTTCACGCCGTCGAACAACGTGCCGCCGAGGAAGAACCCCTGCTCGTGACCGGCCACTTCATGCCCGCGCCCATCGACCACCAGCTTCGCACCTGCTGCGACGCCGGCATCGATATAACCCTTCACCTTCTCGCGATGCACCGCTGTGACGAGCGGACCCATCTCAGCTTCGCCATCCATACCGTTGAGAATCTTCAGCGCCTTCACGCGCGGCGTCAGTCGTTCGATCAGTTCGTCTGCAATGTGGCCGACCGCCACCGCTACCGAAATCGCCATGCAACGCTCGCCGGCCGAACCGTAGGCCGCGCCGATCAGCGCATCGACGGCTTGATCGAGATCCGCATCGGGCATCACCACCAGATGATTCTTCGCGCCGCCCAGCGCCTGCACGCGCTTGCCGTGCTTCGTGCCTTCCGTATAGATGTATTCGGCAATCGGCGTCGAGCCGACAAACGACAGCGCGCTCACGTCCGGATGCACGAGCAGCGCATCAACGGCGACCTTGTCGCCGTGCACGACGTTGAATACGCCGTCGGGCAGACCGGCTTCCTTCAGCAGTTCGGCCAGCCGCACCGCGGCCGACGGATCCCGCTCCGATGGCTTCAGCACGAACGTATTGCCGCATGCGATCGCAACCGGGAACATCCACGCCGGCACCATCATCGGAAAGTTGAACGGCGTGATGCCGGCAACCACACCGAGCGGCTGGCGCAGATTCCAGTTGTCGATGCCACCGCCGATCTGATCGGTGAAATCGGTCTTCAGCAGATTCGGAATGCCGCACGCGAATTCGACGATCTCGATGCCGCGCATCACCTCGCCCTTCGCATCGGAAAACACCTTGCCGTGTTCGCGGGTGATCAGCTCGGCCAGCTCGTCGTGGTGCCGGTCGAGCAGTTCCTTGAACTTGAACATCACGCGCGCGCGCTTGATCGGGGCGGTTTCGCTCCATGCCGGGAACGCGGCTTTCGCGGCGGCCACTGCGGCATCGACTTCAGCGACGCTCGCGAGCGGCACGCGGGCACTCACCTTGCCGAGCGCCGGGTTGAAGACGTCGCCGAAACGGTCGCTCGTGCCTTCGACCGCGCGGCCGTTGATCATGTGGGTCAGTGCGCGCACGCGCGTTTCGTTTTGATGTGTCTCGCTCATGGGTTCCTCGTTCGGTGGGTGTCAGGCGTAGCCGCAGCTTCGCGAATTCACTGATGCACAGCGTAATCGCCAGGCCCGCAGCAAATCCAATGAGTTATGCTCAATTGCGTTATAAGTCACGCTAATATCAGCGGATGGACCCGACGCTATGGACTTGACCCTTCTACGGGCGTTCGTGACCGTCGCGCGCGAGGGCAACCTCACGCGCGCGGCCGTGCACCTGCACCTGACCCAGCCGGCCGTGAGCCTGCAGATCAAGAATCTGCAGGAAACGCTTGGCGTGATGCTTTTCACGCGCACCTCGCACGGCCTCACGCTGACGCGCGACGGCCAGTCGCTGCTGCCGCACGCCGAACGCGCACTGGTCGCGGCCGGCGACGTGCAGCGCGCGGCCGCAACGCTGCGCCACGAGATCCGCGGACGGCTGCGTATCGGCACGATCCTCGACCCGGAATTCCTGCGCCTCGGCGGCTTTCTGAAGCAGCTCGTCGAAACCTGGCCGCACATCGAAACCGCGCTGCGGCACGGCATGTCCGGCTGGGTGCTCGACCAGGTGCGGGCACGCGAACTCGACGTGGGCTACTACATCGGTCGGCCCGCCGAGGACGAGGGGCGTGACGGCAGCGTTTTTCATGCGGTGACGCTGACGCACTTCCAGTACCGGGTGCTCGCTCCCGCGGGGTGGAAAGACCGGGTCAAGGGCGCGCGCGACTGGCGCGCGCTCGCCGCACTGCCGTGGATCTGGACGCCGCCGGCATCGGCGCATCACCGTTTGTTGTCGCGCCGGTTCGCGGAGGCCGGCGTCACGCCGGTCAAGGTCGCGGAAGTCGACCAGGAGCCGTCGATGCTTGATCTCGTCAAATCGGGCGTTGGCCTCACACTCGCCCGCGATGCCACCGCGCTGGCTCAGGCGCATGCCCATGCGCTAACGATCGTCGACGGCATTACGGTGCCGACCGAACTCGCATTCGTCACGCTGGCTGCGCGCAAGGAGGAACCCGCGATCACCGCGGCGCTGAAGCTGATCGAGCAGCAATGGTCCGCTTGACACCGCATGACTGACGGCGCGCGAGGTACCGCGGTATCGTTTGCAATATGAGCAGCGCTGATAAAGGCCGGCGTAACAACACCGTCACGCGCTTTTTGCTAGATTCAGACTTTGTGCACGGCGCCTCCCCGCCGTACAGCCGTTTTTACTCCCGGTTCCGGTCCGCATACGTCGCCAGGTTATTGCGAGCGCTGCGGTTCAGCCATCCATCGTCCGTCGTTTCACCAGGAGCTTCATATGGCACGCAACATCGAAATCAAGGCCCGCGCGCGGCAATTCGACCAGCTGCTCGCCCGCGCCGCCGAACTCTCGCCTGAAGCGCCGCTGATCTTTCGCCAGCAGGATTTCTTCTACGACGTGCCGCGCGGGCGCCTGAAACTGCGCCAGTTCGACGACGGCACACCCGCCGAACTGATCTTCTACCAGCGCGACGACCGCGACGGTCCGAAAGCCTCGTACTACACGCGCAGCCCCGTGACGAACCCGGAAGCGATGCATTCGCTGCTCGCCACCGCGCTCACGACGCGCGGCATCGTGACCAAGGAAAGGCATGTGTACGTGGTGGGGCGCACGCGGATTCATCTTGATCGCGTCGACGGCCTTGGCGATTTCATCGAACTCGAAGTGCTGCTGGCGCAGGACGATGACGAAGAAGGCGGTGAAGTCGAAGCTCACGCGATGTTCGCGAAGCTCGGCGTGCCGGAGTCGGATCTCGTGGCCGTGGCCTATGTGGACTTGCTGAACGCGGATTCGGAGCCGTTGCAGGCTGCGTGATTCTTCTGCGAGAACTGCTCGATGGTCGAATCGGGGCAGCTGGAACGCCCCGACGATCGAATCGGAGGTCGCTGCAAGCTGCCGGATGAAGTCCGGTTACGAGGCCCTCGCACCCAAAGGCGTGTGCGGCCCCGCAGGCCGGGGATATCAGGCCGGCGCCGCCCCAGCCGCCAGATGACCGAGCGGCAGCGGCCCGTTGCGCTTGAACGTGGTCAGCACGATATTCGAGCGCACGCTGTCGACACCCGTCACCCGCATCAATTTCTTCATCACGAACGACGACAGCGAGCCGAGGTCCGGCGCGACGATGCGTAGCAGATAATCGGCATCGCCGACCACGGCGTGACATTCGAGCACTTCCGGTAGCGCGTCGATCTGCTGCTGGAACTGCTCGATGATCGAATCGCCGTGATGCGCGAGCTTCAGACTGGTGAAGGCCGTGACACCGAGACCGAGTTTCTCCGGCCGCAGCACGACGCGATAACCATCCACGATGCCGGTCGCTTCGAGCCGCTGGAGCCGGCGGCCGATCTGCGACGGCGACAGCGGCACCTGCTCGCCGAGCTGCTGATGGGTAGCCCGGCCGAAGCGCTGCAACACCTCCAGCAGCGCGAGATCGAAGTGATCCAGTTCAAGCATGAAGCCTCTCCGCGTATTTCTCGACTGATATGCGAACTAATCGCATTGATCGAATTTAAACTGACGAATATGCGCTCATTAAGCGCGATGCCCGCTCTAAGCCTGCAAATCTACCTGAATCGGCCCGTGCCTGCAGCGCCGCGCGCATCCCCGCATCCCCAGTACCCACCGCGCGGAAAAGCGTGAGAATGGATGGCTCGGGGCATGCGCCCAAGTCAACCGGAGCGGCGCTCTACTGCCCCCGGCGCGCCCGATCCATCTACAGGCAGGTGACACCATGATCCACAAACTGACTTCCGAAGAACGCGCGACCCAACTCGCGAGCCTTGCCGGCTGGAACGCTGCTACGGGCCGCGACGCGATCCAGCGCCAGTTCAGCTTCGCCGATTTCAACGAGGCCTTCGGCTTCATGACGCGCGTAGCCATCAAGGCACAGGAGATGGACCACCATCCCGAGTGGTTCAACGTCTATAACAAGGTGGAAATCACGCTGTCGACGCACGAGGCGAATGGTCTGACCGAGCGGGATATCAAGCTCGCGCAGTTTATTGACGGGATTGCGAAAACGGCGTCGCGGGACTGATGCAGGGCTGGCGCCGGGTTGATTTAGACCCGCAATTAGCGGCCGGAACAGGCCGCGCGCAGAGGATGAAAGGGGTTTGGAGGTTGGCAGGCGTGCAAACCTTCAGTTCTACAGGCCATTCTTAAGGCGGGTGTAAGAATCCCAGGCATCGCCGGCGATGGGGTCTAAACGTTCCCGCGCCAGCGCGTTCTGACGCTGTACAATCATCAGCGCATAGGGCTTGGAGAGCGCGCTAGCCTCCTTGCACAGAACAAGTTCGTCGCCGCTTGCAGGTGAGCGGGCGCGCCAGAAGTTGATCGCGGCTTCCAGTTCGTGGATCGTAATATCGGACATGATTCTCGTGGTTGCACACTGGCGTATCGTACGGCAACGCTGCACGGTTCCCGCGCAGCAGACACCGCGGCGAACCGTGACCTGATATGCCTAACCCATTGTACTTGAGCGAAATCCATGCGACTCCTTCTGATCGAAGATGACCGCCCCATCGCACGCGGCATCCAAAGCAGCCTCGAACAAGCCGGCTTCACGGTCGACATGGTCCACGACGGCATCTTCGCCGAACAGGCCCTCACCCAAAACCGCCACGAACTCGTGATCCTCGATCTGGGTCTGCCCGGCATCGACGGAATGACGCTGCTGTCGCGCTTTCGCCAGAGCAACCGGCACACGCCGGTCATTGTGCTGACCGCGCGCGACGAGCTGAACGACCGTGTGCAGGGCCTGAATTCGGGCGCCGACGACTACATGCTGAAGCCGTTCGAACCCGCCGAACTCGAAGCACGCATCCGCGCCGTGATGCGCCGCAGCGGTCCGCACGGCGATATGCCGCGTCCGGAAGTGTCACTGGGCGGTGTGCGCCTGTCGGGTGTCGACCGCCGCATCTTCAACGACGACAAGCCGCTCGAACTGTCGCCGCGCGAATTCGCCGTGCTCGAAATGCTGTTGCTGCGCCACGGCCGCGTGGTCAGCAAGGCGCAGTTGCAGGATCACCTGACGCACTTCGGCGGCGATCTCGGCGATACCGCGATCGAAGTCTATGTGCACCGCGTGCGCAAGAAACTCGAGAGCTGCCGCGTCGAAATCGTCACGGTGCGCGGCTTCGGCTACCTGCTGCAGGAAATCCGCCAGGCGGCATAACCGCGGCGCGATATCGGAGCCCCTCGGGACTCCTCCCTGCCCGCCCTGGGCAGGGACAGCGGCGCGCGCCCGGCAATGCACGCTATGATGCAGGCTTGCTGCGCGCTGCGCCGGCTCAGGCCGACGCAGCGCGGTTCTTTCGCCCACGACCCGCTGTCGAGCTTGTCCACGACCATGCCCTACCCAGCCGCAAACAGCTTGCGGCGCTCGTTGCTGCGCCGCCTCGCCGCCCCGCTTTCGCTGCTCGCGCTGATGAGCGGCCTGATTGCGTACTGGCTTGCGTGGCAATACACGCAGCATGTCGTCGACCGCTCGCTGGCCGATCTCGCTACCGCCATCTCCAAGCAGATCCAGATCGCCGGTCCCGATGCGTCGATCACCGTGCCGCCGCTCGCGCAGGCGATGTTCTCCGATCCCGTCGAACAGCTCGTGTACCGGATCAGCGACGGCGAAACTGAAATTGCCGGCGACCCGAAGCTGCCGCTACAAGGTGTCAGCGTGCGCCGCATGCATTACGCGTACGTGTTCGAGGCCGAACATGAAGGCACCACGGTGCGCGTGGCTCAGGTCCGCGTCGATCAGCCGGCGGGCAATCCGATCGTCGTCGAAGTAGGCCAGCCGGTCCGTCACCGCTTCCAGATCGCCGCGGAATTCCTCGTCGCCATCATGATGCCGCTGCTTTTGCTGCTGCTGGCCGGCTGGGTGATCGTTTGGCGCGTCGTGAACCAGCAGCTCAACCCGTTGACCGATCTCGCCGATTCGCTGAACCGGCAAACCCATACCTCGCTCGAGCCTGTCGACGAAACCTATGTGCCAGTCGAAATCCGGCCGCTGACAGGTGCGCTGAACGCGTTGCTCGGACGCCTGAAAACCGCCCTCGACGCCCAGCGCAAGTTCATCGCCGACGCCGCCCACCAGCTGCGTACGCCGCTCACCGCGGTCAAGCTGCATGCCGAGCAGGCCGCCGTCGCGCGCGACCCGCAACTGGCGCTGGCCGCTGTGCACGAGCTGCGCGCCGCAGCCGATCGCGCGGTGCGGCTGTCCAACCAGTTGCTGTCGCTGGCGCGTGCGGAACCGGGCGAACAGGCTGCGCGCTTCGTGAGCGTCGACATGGCGGCACTCGCGTTCGAAACCGGTGCGGAATGGGTGCCGCGCGCGCTCGGCGTGCACGTCGACCTCGGCTTCCAGCGTCTCGACGATCCGGAAAACGGCCATCCGCTGATTGCCCGCGGCAACCCCGTGCTGCTGCACGAGGTGATCGCGAACCTGCTCGACAACGCGCTGAAGTACGTACCGCCGTCGCGCTTCGACGGCGGCCGCATCACGGTCACGGTATCGCAGGTATTGATCGAAGATGTGGCCACAGCGGAGATCATCGTCGAGGACAACGGGCCGGGTGTGCCGAAGAACCAGCAGGCCGATCTGTTCAAACGGTTCTTCCGCGGCGACGGTCAGAGCGATGGCGGCGTGGACAGCGGCGCGGGTCTCGGCCTTGCGATCGTCCACGACATCATGGCGCTGCATCACGGCAGTGTGCATTACGAGGACGCGCCGGAGGGCGGTGCGCGCTTCATCGTGCGGATCCCGCTGGTTGCAGCAGGTAGCGCGGCCGATACCGGTGCCCGCGACGAACGGCGCAGCGAAAAGAAATCGGCGCACCAGGCGCCGATCGATTTCTAGCAACGGGCTGCGCGCATCGCGCAGCGTTGCCCTATTTCTTCTTCTTGCCTTTCTTTGCGTCCTTTTTCGACGCGTCTTTCTTCGACGATTTTTCGGGCTTGTCCGGCGGCGCGAGCATCGTGCCGCGGCACTTGCGCGATCCGCAACGGCACTCGTACTCGCGCTTGAGCTTCTTCGTCTGGCGCGAATCGATCACGAGGCCATAGTCGTAGAACAGTTCTTCATCGACCTCGATGTCGCGCAGCGCGTGAATGAATACCTGCCCGTCGATCTCTTCGGCTTCGCAGTTCGGCCCGCACGAATGGTTGATCCAGCGCGCGTTGTTGCCGTCCACCTTGCCGTCGATCACGTCGCCGTTATCGAGTGCGAAGTAGAACGTGTGATTCGGTTCAGCCGGATTGTGCGGATGACGGCGCAAGGCTTCCTTCCACGAGATCCGTTCGCCCTTGTACTCGATCACGCGCTCACCCGTCGCGATCGCTCCGGTGGCAAATACACCCTTGCCGTGTACGCCTGAACGGCGCACGGCGATCCTGCGTGAACCCATTGAATGAATCCTTGTGAAAAACGGGAGGTGAAAAGTCCAGTCACGGCGACGATGCGCCGGCCTTCGCGACGCTCATAGCAAACGCGGCGCCTTGCGGGCGCCGCGTCGACCTGTGCCGCATGTGCGGCACAATCGGCATCCTACACGCTTGGACTGGCTTCGTTCAACAGTCAATAAGCCTGCTCAGCGTTGCCCAAACGAAATCTCGCCGAACAACGCCTTCTGATCGCGTGGCTGCGAGCGCCAGTATTGCGGCGGAGCCTCGACGCTGGCGCCCAGTTGCGCTGCTGCATGCCACGGCCAGCGCGGATCGTAGAGCATCGCGCGGGCCATCGCGACGAGGTCGGCAGCGCCTTCACTGATGATCTGCTCCGCATGGGTGGCCTCGGTGATCAGACCCACGGCGATGGTCGGCAGACCTGTCGCGTGCTTGATGGCGCGTGCAAACGGCACCTGATAACCCGGCTCGAGCGGGATCTTCTGCAGCGGCGAGACACCGCCCGACGATGCGTCGATCCAGTCGCAACCGCGTTTTTTCAGCTCGGCGGCAAAGGCGAGCGTGTCGTCGAGCGTCCAGCCGCCCTCTACCCAGTCGCTCGCCGAAACGCGCACGCCGACCGGTTTATCGGCGGGGAACACCGCGCGCACGATGTCAAAAATCTCCAGCGGAAAACGCATCCGGTTTTCAAGCGAGCCGCCGTATTCGTCGGTACGTTGATTCGCGAGCGGAGACAGGAACTGGTGCAGCAGGTAGCCGTGCGCGGCATGTACCTCAAGTGCATCGATGCCCAGCCGGACTGCGCGTCGGGCCGTTGCGGCAAACGCTTCGCGGATGCGGTTAAGGCCGGCCGCGTCGAGCGCGAGCGGCGGCTCTTCGCCATCCTTGTGCGGCACCGCCGAAGGCGCATGCGGCAACCAGCCGCCGTCCGCCACCGGAATCAACTGGCCGCCGTCCCACGGCGCGGCGCTCGATGCCTTGCGTCCCGCGTGAGCAAGCTGCATCGCGACGCGAATATGGGAGTGCTTGCGAATCGCGGCGAGCACCGGCTTGAGCGCCGCTTCGGTGGCGTCGTCCCACAATCCGAGATCGCCGGGAGTGATGCGACCGTCCGGTTCGACGGCCGTCGCTTCGATGCACAACAGACCTGCGCCCGACAGCGCGAGATGGCCGAGGTGGATCATGTGCCATGCGGTGGCTTCGCCGCGTTCGGCGGAATACTGGCACATCGGGGAGACGACGATACGGTTCGGAAGCGTCACGCTGCGCAGCGTGAGCGAAGAAAACAGAGCGCTCATGGATTGGGATCCGGGAAGGCGAATGAGCGACCGAGGATAGCACCGCGGTTAATTTGCTGCAGGGCGCCGGACCGCGCTACCGGAGGCACGCGAACGCGCAGATAGCCCCGCTAAACCGGCACTCGAGCAAGCGTTACGGCTTCGCGTCGACCTGATCGAGCCACTCGCCGAACATGCGACGCGCGGCGGCTTCAAGAGCCGGTCCGAGACGCGCCGTGTCGTCGCGCAGTTGCAGAACGTCCGCGCCTTCGGCGGCGATTTCGGCAGCGTGACCGACCAGCCAGGGCTCGAAGCGGTCCGCCCGAATCTCCGGATGACACTGCAAACCGAGCACATGATCTCCCCACGCGAACGCCTGGTTCTCGCACACTGCTGTCGATGCGAGACGCGTGGCACCGTCCGGCAGATCGAAAGTGTCGCCGTGCCAGTGCAGCATCGAGGTCTGCGTAGCATCCAGATGCCGCACCGGCGACGCGCGACCCGCGTCGGTCAGCGTCAGCGGCGACCAGCCGAGTTCGGTCTGCGCACCCTTGTAGACACGCGCCCCGAGCACACGTGCGATGAGCTGCGCACCGAGACAGATGCCGAGCGTCGGCAGGCCTGCCGCAATACGCTTCTCGATCTTCTCGACGAGCGGCACCAGCGCGGGATAACGCAGATCGTCGCAGGCATTGATCGGGCCGCCCAGTACGACCATCAGGGACGGCGCAACAGGGTCCGGCGCCTCGATGCGCGCAAACCCCACGTCGAGATAGCGCACCGGACGGCTACGCTCGCCGAGGACCAGTTCGAGACTGCCCAGATCCTCGAAGTGCACATGGCGGATGGCCAGAACTTCTGGATTCATCGGCGGCTTCCGTCGTCAGGTTGAGCTCAGACGTGCTGGACAAACACCTTCCAGGTCTTTTTCTGTGTCGCGACATCAGCCGTCTCGTGAACCGAGCAGTCGAGACGCAGATCGGTATCCGCCAGCGACAGGTCGAGCAACGCACAATGATGCGGCGTCTTCTTCGGATTCTTGCTCGGCTCGAAATACGTGCAGGTCACACACATGCGGTGTAGCGGAATGTGGCCCTGTGCTTCGAGCTGGCGAATCGTCTTCAGCAGCGTGCGATAGAAAGCCGATTGCTCGTCGGCGCGCAACGTGCCGACCGCTTTCGACAGGAAGTCCGGCCATTGCGCCGCGCGTTTCGCCGCAGTTCGTCCGCGTGTGGTTAGACGCACCGCCAGTGCGCGGCCGTCGTCGAGTGCACGACGTTTTTCGACAAGCCCCTTGCCTTCCAGCGTGCTTACCGCGTCGCTCGTCGTGGCAGCGGTCAGTGCGGTTTCACGGGCGATCTCGCCCAGTCGCATCGGCCCCTTGCGCTGCATCAGCAGCACGAGGATTTCTCCCTGGGTCGGTGTGAGACCCGCACCTTCCGCCCATTCCCATGCCTGGCTCCGCATGGCCGTGCTCAGTCGTAACAGGCTGTGGGTGACACGTCCCATCGCCTGCTCTCCGTAAACGCCTTCGCTCATGATCTTTGTTTGGTTGTTGACAGCTTTTCGCTGCATGGTCGGTCGCCATGCGTCAAAACGCCGGCAGCCTGGTGGGGGCACTTCCGCCTGAATCCCGGGCGGGTCGACTTCTTACATCTACTAATTTATAAAGTATCTCAAAAAAGTACCGTACTGTTTTCTCGCGCTTCTTTCATTTCATTACTCGTGGGACACATCCACTCGAACGACGACGCGGAGTACGGAAACAACATTCTATTCGAGAGCGGCGAATCGTACAGCTAAGTTATCCGACAGAATCTGTGGATAACTACGGGACAAGCGCTTAACAACCTGTGCACGGTTTCTTGACAACTCGCAGGGCGATCGGCCGGCCTCTCGGGTTATCCGCGTTCCGCGTGCTCTGCACACAGACGAATCGCGCGGTTGTGCTGCGTGCAGCACGATGACTCTGCAGGGAATTATCGGGTTGTCCACAGAAGCCGTCGACCCTTGTTAACTACTACTACAAACGTATACATCAGTTCTATAAAAACCTTGGGAAGGTCCTGTCGGAAATAAAAAAACCCGCACAAAGCGGGTTCATGAGGGTTCAAGACCTGGGGTTGACACGATTTCCGCGTACCCGTTTGCTACGCCCGCCATTGCAGGCACTGCTGCCGCACTGCTTCGTGCAACGATTTTTCTTCGGTAACGACGCCGCGCAGCCAGGTCGCATCGTTGATCTGGCTACGTGCAATCGCGCCGACTTCGTCGAGCGCCCGGCCGGAACCGAGTGCTTCGGCATGCGGTGCGATGCGCTCGAGCGTCTCGATGATGTCTTCGGAAATCGTCTTGCGTTCGCCGGTCTGCGGATCGATGCAGGTGCCCGCCAGACCGAAGCGGCAGGCCTCGAAACGGTTGAACGTGTAGACGAGGTAGTCGTCCTCTTTCGGCATCAGCGGTTTATCGAGCAACAGGTGGCGTGCCAGCGTCTGGATGTAGCAGGCGATCGCCGCAGCGCGGTCGACGGAAAACGGCGTGTCCATCACGCGGACTTCGATCGTGCCGAAGCCCGGTTTGGGACGGATGTCCCAGTAGAAATCTTTCATGCTGTTGACGACGCCCGTGTTCACCATCTTCGAGAAGTATTCCTCGAAGCTGTCCCACGTGAGTACGAACGGTGCGCGGCCCGACAACGGAAACGCGAATACCGAGTTCAGGCGAGCCGAATGAAAGCCCGTGTCGACACCCTGCACGAACGGCGACGATGCCGACAGCGCGATGAAATGTGGAATAAAGCGCGACATCGAATGCAATAGATACAGCGCGCTATCCGAATCCGGACAACCGATGTGCACGTGCTGGCCGAACACCGTGAACTGTTTCGCGAGGTAGCCGTAAAGCTCGGACAGGTACTGGAAACGCGGCGTATCGACGATCTGCCGTTCGCTCCATTGCTGGAATGCGTGCGTGCCACCACCGCACAGACCGACGTTCAGGCGGTCGGCGGCTGCAACGAGCGTGTCGCGGATCGTGCGCAGATCGGTGACGGCCTGCTCGTGCGAAGTACAGATGCCGGTGGACAGCTCGATCATGCTCTCGGTGATTTCCGGCGTGATGTTGCCCGGAATTTTTTCATCCTTGATGAGCCGCAGCAGATCGGTGCCGGCTTTGGTCAGATCGTAATCGTGTGTGTTGACGATCTGCATTTCGAGTTCGATACCGAATGTGAACGGTTTCGAATCGACGAAGGGTTCGAGTGACATGGCGTTCCCTGGGTCAAATCGGCCGGATGTTTCGAAGACATCCGGCCATGGCAAAGCGGTATATGAAGGTGTTCGTCTACTCGCGGCGCTCGCCAACGAGCGCAAGACTGCGATAGACCAGCCACGGGCTGACGATCTGCAACACGACGATCGAGCACATCACCACCGCGCGCAGCATCGGATCGAAATTCGGGTACAGCGTGTAGGTGTCGTCGACGAGCAGATACGCAAGCGCCGACATCGGCGATAACGACAAACCGAGCGCGACGCCCTGCTTCCAGTTCAGCCCGCTCGGTTTCGCGAAGGCTAGCACGCCGAGCAGTTTGGCGATGAGCCGCGCGATGATCAATCCCACTGCGGCGACGCCACCGAGCGCGATATCTTTCCACTCGAACGTGGTGAGCGTCAGCACGAACAGGATCACCGTCAGCAGCCATCCGGCTGTGCCGAAATGCTGCGGCCAGAGTTGCGGACGCGCTTCGAGATTCTTCACGATGATGCCGGCGGCGAGCAGACTCAGGATCGTCGACAGCTTGAACAGATGCGCGACTGCAATGGCCAGCAGCACGAGACCGAACAATGCGACGAACGAATGCTCGTCCTGCATGTTCATGCGTCGATAGAAGAAATTACAGGCGCGCGCGAGCCCATATGCCAGGATCAACGAACCGATCAGCAGATACAACGGCTGCAGGATTGTTGCGAATACGTTGCCGTACACCTCCTGATGCAGCCAGCTCGATGCGAGCTTTTCGATCACGACCGCATACATGCTGTTCAGCGCAGTGAGCGCCATCAGACGTTGCGTCACCTGCCCTTCTGCGCGCAACTCGGTCTTCAGCTGGATCACCATCGCGGGCGACGTTGCCATGGCGATCGATGCGAGCACCATCGCGACCATCGTCGGCACTTTGAGGAACAGCAAGACGACGAGTACGAAGATGAAGGTCAGCGTCGACTCGGCGAAGCTCGAGAGAATCAGCCAGTAATTGCGGCGCATCCAGCGTAGGTCGAGCCGGCTGCCAAGTTCGAACAGCAGTAGCCCGAGCGCGACGTCGAGCAGCGGTCGAGCAGCCGATGCCGCACTCGCATCGATCACACCCGAGCCCGCCGCACCGGCGATCAGACCGATCACCGCATAGCCGGAGATACGTGGCAGATGCCACGCGCGATAACAGAGCTCGCCGCACAGCCCTGCTGCGAGCAATGCCAGACCGGCCCAGAAAATTGCGTCGGGCATGAGTGGCCACGCGGGAAAAAATGAAAACGCCGACTTCATCGTGGTGGCTTCTCCTTTGGCAGCGACAGCTGTACCCGCCTCGTGCGGGGAGCGTTGTGGAGGACTGAGCGTACACCGCGTTCATGGCGAATACGCTGCGGCCGATCCACATCGCGAGCTGTCAACGATCGGATGAAAACAGAACGAACCGGTACTGCATCACTGCCTGTCGCAACGGATGTCGCGCAGCGGGAGCAGTCGGCCCGTATGAAAAGAACGCCGTCGACTTTCGAATCAGATTCTGATTGACCGGCAACCGTTCCGTTGATGCGTCCGTCGCTCGAAGCAACGGCAACGCGGGAAGAACGGCGATTGTGCCACAGCTTTTTCGTACTCGACTGAAAGTGTCTCGAACATGCTTGCAAAACGGTAAAACCAACCGCGATCGTGCGGGATTGAAGGAAAAAGCGACCGGCTATCGAAAGGGGTTTCATCCGGTTTCACTGCATTAGCAGAGATAGATCGATGGGACATGCAGGTTGTTTTTCGGCTGCGATCGTCGGACAACTCGTGCAGCCCTTTGGTTTAAATGGTTTACCTGTATGTATACGTAGTAGCAGTTAACAAAGGGGTCGCATTTCTGTGGACAACCCCGGTTTACCGAAATGAATCATCTGCTTGGCGAACGCATAACCGGACGCAAAGCGTATGCGACAGCGGCTGGCTTCTTTGCATAACTTTGCCGCGGCGCGCGCCGAAACGAAGTTACCCCGTTTACGTCCACATCGAGTCCACACGAGTTGCGCGCGCATTCCCGATAGTTATCCACAGCCTGGCGTGGACAAGTCTGGTGCGCGTTGAAGGAGATGAAGGGGGATTGGTTCAGCGGATCGTGCTTTGTCGCAGCGCGCGTAGCAGGAAGCGCGCTGGGTCGATGGCTTCGGCGAGGTCGCGCTCGATTGGCCACGGCTCGCCTTCGACCTGCGAGGCGATCAGTTCGGCACCGAGCGCCGCCCACACCAGACCGCGCGAGCCATAAGCGAACGCGCCATATAGACCGTCCGCGCGAGGTAGATCCAGCGGCCATGCACCGCGCAGACGTTCGGCGTCGCGCGTAGCGGCGGCTTCGTCGGCGAGCTGACCGATCATCGGCAGGCGGTCGTGTGCGACACAGCGAAACGCGACGCGCCCCGCGAACGTCGACGGGTCTTGTGTTCGCAATGCGGGATCCAGCGACGGCATCATTTCCGCGAGGCGTTCGAGATTCGCGAGGTGATCAGCGGAGCGCACGGATGTGTCCATGTCGTCGACGTGGTAGGTCGCGCCGCTCAGCGTAGCGCCGTCGGCGAGCGGTACAGCGTAGCCCGCACCGATGACCGGCACGTGCGGCGTCACGATGCTGCCGCGCGGCAGTAGGGTGAGCTGGCCGCGTACACGCTGTGTCGCGGCATGCTGGAGGCCAGCGATGCGGGCGGCCTCATGTGCGTTCGCTACGATCACCACAGGCGCCGAAATGATTGCGCGACCCGACGTATCGATCACGATCCATTGATCGCCGCTGCGTTCGATCCGTGCAACTTCAACACCGAAACGCCGTTCGAGCTGCGTGCCGGCCGCGGCGCATTGCGCTGTACATAGCGCAGCGGGATCGAGCCAGCCGCCGTGCGGGTAAAACCATCCACCGTATGCGAGCGGCACCTTCGCGATACGTTGTGCTTCGTCGCGCGACAGCGGTGCGACAAAATCACGCGGCCACGCGAACGCGGTGAACGCGTCGGTCATGGCTTGCAGTTCGGCGTCGTCAGCGGCGAGTTGCAGCAGGCCCTGGGTGCTGCGCGCGAAATCATGACCTGCGTGTTCGAGTGCGATCCAGCGCTGTAATGCGTACGCAAAACCGGCGCGCGTAATGCGCGACGTGCCGCTGTCATCGCGCGAAAGCTGCGGATGAAAAACGCCCGCAGGATTGCCTGATGTTTCGCGTGCAATGCCGGCATGTCGCTCGAGCGACGTGATTTGCCAGCCGCGCGCAGCGAGTCGTTCGATTGCTGCACATCCCGCGAGCCCTATACCGATCACGACGGCATGTCGTGCGTTGACGGCGAGTGGTACCGGCGGCTCGTGTCGGCGTACGCGCCAACGCGGCGCGAAACGACCGACCAGCATCGCGCGTTTCCAGCCGAAACCATCCACCTTGCGATACTCGAAGCCGGTTTGCGTGAGCGCGCGTTTCACATCGCCGGCGCTTGTGTAGGTGGCGAAGGTTGCGTCGTCACCGGCGAGGCGCGCGAGCATCTTGAAGATTGGCGGCGTCCACAATTCGGGATTTTTCGCCGGCGAGAAACCGTCGAGATAGAACGCATCGGCACGCAACCACAGCGACGGCAGTGTCTCGAGCGCATCGCCGAAGGCGAGCGTCAGCGTGACACGACCGCCCTCGAATTCGAGTCGATGCACACCGGGCACGAGTGTCGGCCACGCCTCGGCGAGTGTCTGTGCAAGCTCCACGATCGATGTTTCCGCAACCGTCGCCGCGTAAGCCGCACGCAAATCGGCCTCGGTAAACGGGTACTTTTCCGTCGAAACGAAATGCAACCGCTCGCAGCGCGCAGGGTCCGCGCGCCACGCGGCCCACGTCGCGAGGAAGTTGATTCCCATGCCGAAGCCGGTTTCCAGCACGGTGAAAATCCGCCGACCTTGCCATCGTTCCGGCAGACCATTGCCGTGCAAGAACACGTATTCGGCCTGAGCCAAACCGCCGACCGCGCTGTGATAAATGTCGTCGTGACGCGGCGAAAACGGTGTGCCGTTATCGCGAAATGCGAGCGTCGCAGGGATGAGCGGGTCGGTCATGCGTGGTGAAAAAACACTCGAACAGACATCGGGAGACTGCCGGGAAAGGCTCGCCCAGTGCGGGTTTCGCGGACTGCGGGCGCGATTCTGGGCGCGCCGCGTTGGCAAAAACCAACGCTCGACGGCGACAAAAACTGGTGTCGCGCGGTAAGCAGGGTTCCGTCGAGGTCAAAAACGGCACTTTCCATAGGAGAAACGCGTAAAGAACGCTGTAATTCTTCGAAACCCTTATCCTGCATGGGTTTGCGCTGCGCTATCATAGCAAGCGCCGCGGAGGGAAGCGGCAGCACGGCCGTCATGCAGTACCTTGCGCGACGCATTTGTCCGGACCGCTTCCGGAGCCGTCGCTGCTCAATGGCGCGGCTCGCGCACGTATAATCGGCGCGTTCGCGCTGTTCGTGTCAACCTAAACTCAGAAAGGAACCTTAATGAACAAACAGGAACTGATCGACGCCGTCGCAGGACAGACGGGCGCCAGCAAGGCTCAAACCGGTGAAACGCTGGACACGTTGCTTGAAGTGGTCAAGAAGGCTGTGTCAAAAGGTGACTCGGTCCAGTTGATCGGCTTTGGCAGCTTCGGTTCGGGCAAGCGCGCAGCACGTACGGGCCGCAACCCGAAGACCGGCGAAACTATCAAGATCCCGGCCGCCAAGACTGTCAAGTTCACGGCTGGTAAAGCGTTCAAGGACGCAGTAAACAAGCGTTAAGCACCCGGTTGCTTTTTTGTTGACGCCCGCCTCAGGCGGGTTTTTTTTCGTCCGCGTTTTTTGTTTTCGTTTTTTGCGCGGCGATTTTTTATCGGCTTTTTCGGTGTGTGCATGTGGACTGGCGACGTGTGTCGCCAGTCTTTTTTGTTGAGTCGTTCTAGTCGTGCCGATGCACGATTTCTCCATCGCCGTGATCGTGATCGTGGTCATGATCGTCTTCGGCATCGAGATTCCACGCGGGGAACGGATCGGCGAAATGCGACCAGGCTTCGGCTCCCTGCGCGTACTCGTCGTCGTTCAACAGACACGCATCGAATTTTCCACGCCACAGCGCCGGATCGATATCGACACCGATCATCACCAGTTCCTGACGACGGTCGCCGATACTCGTATCCTGCAGATCGCCGTGCCAGTCGGCGGTGATTTCCGCGAGCAGCTCGTCGTCGCCCTCGGGCCACTCGCTATGGTCCTGCGCGGCCCACCACATTCCCGCCGGCCCATGGCGACATGCGCCGCCTGCCTGCGATAGCGAACCTGCAATGTCATTGCGCGTCGCGAGCCAGAAAAAGCCTTTGCTACGCAGTACGCCTTTCCACTCTTCATGCAGCAGTGCCCACAGACGTTCTGGATGAAACGGCCTGCGCGCGCGATAAACGAAGTTGCCGATACCGAACTCGTCGGCTTCGCCGTGATGCGCGTGGTCGTGATCGTGTTGCAGCGAGGCGAGCCAGCCCGGCGCATTCGACGCTTCGTCGAAATCGAAGCGTTTCGTATCGAGCACTTCGGCGAGCGGAACTACGCCAAAGCGGCTCAAAACCTGTACCGCACGCGGATTGATGTGAGCAAGAATGTGCTGCAGACGCGCGAGATCGTCGGCACTGACGAGATCGGTCTTGTTCACTACCAGTACGTCGCAGAACTCAATCTGCTCGATCAGCAATTCGACGAGCGTGCGATCGTCTTCGTCGGTGGCGGCGAGGCCGCGTTCGGCGAGCGCATCGGCGCAGGCATAGTCGCGCAGGAAGTTGAACGCGTCGACGACAGTCACCATCGTATCGAGCCGCGCAACGTCGGATAGCGACACGCCGTCGTCGTCGACGAACGTGAAGGTTTCGGCGATCGGCATCGGTTCGGCAATACCGGTCGATTCAATCAGGATTGCATCGAAACGCTGTTCGCCGGCAAGCCGCCGGATCTCGGTCAGCAGATCGTCGCGCAGCGTGCAGCAGATGCAACCGTTCGACATCTCGACGAGCTGTTCCTCGACGTGCGACAACGCGGCGGCATCGCGCACGAGTGCGGCATCGATGTTGACGGCGGCGAGATCGTTGACGATCACGGCCACGCGCAAGCCCGCGCGGTTTGCGAGGATGTGATTGAGGAGCGTGGTCTTGCCCGCGCCCAGAAAACCCGAGAGCACGGTGACGGGCAGTGGCGGCTGGTTCATCGCAGTACGGAAAGCAGGAGGAAATGGGAGGCGGCCGGCCCCGGCGTAATGAGACCCTGGACGCCCGGCGGCAGCACGAAGCCGCATTGTGCATCAAACGCCGCGCGGCCGCCTGGCGCACCCGAGGTTCGCGGTAGCCTGGGGCACGACGAAAAGCGTGAGGTGGAAGGCTTCGGGTTGACCGGCAACGTGACGCGCGCTACTCAGCGCGACGCCTGCAACAGGTTCCATTTCTGCAGAATGGCGACGATCTGCTTCGCGTACTGATCGCGCAGCGACGGCGTTTCCGAGTGGTACGCGCCGACCGCCTGCCAGGTATTCCCGTATTTGTTCATCTTCTGGCGCAGATGCCAGGCGGCGATGTAGACGTTCTTGCACGGCTGCATCAGCGTATCGGATGAAATGCCGTAGTGAGCGAGCGTGGGCAGATGGATCGAATTGATCTGCATCACGCCGTAGTCGGTCGAGCCGTTCGCGTTCTTATGCAGCGCTTCCGGCCGGTTATGCGATTCCTGCCACGCGATGGCGCGCAGGATGAGCGGGTTCACCTTCTGATAGTTTGCCGCCTCGTCGAAGCAATCCGCGCGCGCGGGCCCGGCGGCACACAGTGCACCTAGCGCAACGGCAGCGGCAACGGTGAAGGCAGCCAGTTTCATCGATCAGATAAGACATCCCAGTGGAACGTTCAGGATTGCCAGGCCGGATGCATGGAAAACATGCGACGCGTTCGAAAATCCCAAATTTTTGGAGCAGCGCACTAACTGGAATACGGGAAAACCCCGGTTCAAGCGACGCCTTTCGATGCCGAACCGCCCGTATCATACCGGCAGGCTGGCATGCGTCAAGTTGGCTGACCGACATAGGCATCGAAAAAGCGAAATCTTCCGGACGTCTGTCTCTGTTATAACGACGGCGAGCCCGAAATCGGCAATCGCGATGTCGAAAACTTTCGATAACTTTCGAAAACTTAACGGCACAGACCGACGATTAGAGGAAATTCACTGCGTCAATTCTTTTGTGACAAATTCGACATGAAAAGCTGCTACTGTGCAAACTTTTAGGATATTGGGTAGCACGCACCTGGACTGGGCTCCATCGCTGTTCCAGAGCGTGAAAGCAAGCGAGGAGGTTGCCGCTGCCCGGATATCCGCCGCGCATGACCGTCGGTGACTGAAGATAGTCGCCGGTATCGACATCACATTCCATGAGAATAAATCGTATGGCATTGCGGCGCGTTACCACTGCGCTGCTGGTTGCTGGACTGATCACCGCGCAGATTGCACACGCACAGGTGACACTCAATTTCGTCAACGCTGACATTGATCAGGTGGCGAAAGCAATTGGCGCAGCGACTGGCAAAACGATCATTGTCGACCCGCGCGTAAAGGGTCAACTCAATCTCGTTTCGGAAAACCCGGTGCCTGAAGATCAGGCGCTCAAGACATTGCAATCCGCGTTGCGGATGCAAGGGTTCTCTCTGGTCCAGGATCACGGCGTATTGAAGGTCGTGCCGGAAGCCGATGCGAAGCTGCAGGGTGTGCCGACTTATGTCGGCAACGCACCTGCCGCGCGCGGCGACCAGGTGATCACGCAGGTGTTCCAGCTGAAGAACGAATCGGCCAACAATCTGTTGCCGGTGCTGCGTCCGCTGATCTCGCCGAACAACACGGTGGCCGCCTACCCTGCGAACAACACGCTCGTCGTGACCGACTACGCGGATAACGTGCGGCGTATCGCGCAGATTATCGCGGGTGTCGATACGGCGGCGGGTCAGCAGGTGGCCGTTATACCGCTGCGTAACGCGAATGCACTCGACACCGCACAGTCGCTGTCGAAGATGCTCGATCCGGGTGCGATCGGTAGTACGGATACGACGTTGAAGGTTTCCGTCACTGCGGATGCCCGCACTAACTCGCTGTTGCTGCGTGCGTCGAATACTGCACGGCTTAACGCAGCGAAAGAGCTCGCGAAAGAACTCGATGCACCGACCTCGAAGATGGGCAACATGCATGTGGTGCCATTGCGCAACGCGGATGCAGTGAAGCTCGCGAAGACGTTGCGCGGCATGATGGGCAAGGGCGGTGATAGCGGTTCGTCGGCCAGCTCCAACGATGCGAATTCGTTCAACCAGAACGGTAACTCGTCGTCGTCGAGCGGCGGGAGTTTCTCGACAGGTTCCTCGGGCACGCCGCCGCTGCCGTCTGGGCTTGGCAGTTCATCGTCGTCGTTCGGTGGTTCGTCCGGCTCGTCGGGTTCGCAAGGCGGTGGCACCGCCGCCGCGGGCCTGCTCGGCGGTGACAAGGACAAGGGTGATGATAACCAGGCGGGTGGCATGATCCAGGCCGACCCGGCCACCAACTCGCTGATCATCACTGCGCCGGACGCGATATACCGCAACCTGCGGGCGGTGATCGATCAGTTGGACGCGCGGCGTGCACAGGTCTACATCGAAGCGCTGATTGTTGAGTTGTCGGCGAATAACAATGCTGACCTCGGGATCCAATGGCAGATCGGCAACAATGCACTCCTCGCCGGTACTAATTTTTCAAACAGCGGCAACACGATCACCAGCCTGACCGCAGGCCTGGCCGGAGGCGCTGCCGGCACGGCGGGGGTGCTGAACGGCATCTCGCAGGGGCTCAACGTAGGCTGGCTTCACAACGTCTTCGGCGTCAAGGGGTTGGGCGCGTTGCTGCAGGCATTGTCCCAGTCCGGTGATGTGAACGTGCTGTCGACGCCTAACCTCATCACGCTCGACAACGAAGAAGCCAAGATCGTGGTCGGCCAGAACGTGCCGATCACGACCGGGTCGTATGCGAACCTCACCAGTACCAGCGGCAGCAACCCCAGTACGTTCAACACGGTCGATCGGGTCGACGTCGGCCTGACGCTGGATATCAAGCCGCAGATCACCGAAGGCGGGCTTCTCAAACTGCAACTCGCTACTGAAGACTCGAACATCGTCAACGGTTCGCAGAACGTGGCGCTCAACCCGAACGGTCCGACGTTTAACAAGCGTTCGATTCAGTCGACGGTACTCGCCGACGACGGTGAGATCATCGTGCTGGGTGGCTTGATGCAGGACAACTATCAGGTCAACAACAGCAAGGTTCCGCTGCTCGGCGACATCCCGTGGATCGGCCAGTTGTTCCGCTCGGAATCGAAGAGCCGCACGAAGACCAACCTGCTGGTGTTTCTACGTCCTGTGATCATCAACGACCGTGCTACCGCTCAGGCGATCACGCAGAATCGCTATGACTACATACAGGGCGTACAGGGTGCATACAAGTCGGACAACAACCTGATCCTGGACAAGGACGATCCGGTGACTCCGCCGATGCCGATCGGTCCTGCGGAAGGTGGATCGAAACTGAACCTGTTCGATATCGACAAGATGCGGCGTGAGCAGGCGACCCGGCAGCTGCCTGGTGCCTCCACCCCCGCAAGCACCCCCGCCGCCCCCCTCGAATCCCCAGGAGCCCATCCGTGAGCACGCTGGCACCGGCACCGGCTGCAACAGCTTCCGGCGAGCGCGAGCCGCCCTCGCCGCTTGCCGCTCGCCTGTTGCCCTACGGTTTCGCGAAGGCCGGTCAGATCCTGATCGCGCATCAGCACGCCGATGGTCTCGAAGTGTGGATCAGCGAACGCACGACCGATGCCGCGCTCGCCGAAGTGGGACGCAATTTCGGCGCGCTGTCGGTGCTGCGCATACCCCCCGACGACCTCGTACAGGCAATCAACCAGGCGTACGCGCGCCAGGACGGTAGCGCGGCGCAGGTGGTCGGCGAAGTGGAAGGCGAAGTCGATCTGTCGCGACTGATGCAGGAGATTCCCGAGGTCGAGGATCTGCTGGAGTCGGAAGACGATGCGCCGATCATCCGCATGATCAACGCGCTGCTCACGCAGGCCGCGCGCGAACAGGCATCGGATATTCACATCGAACCGTTCGAGAATGCCTCCGTGGTGCGTTTTCGCGTCGACGGCACGCTACGCGATGTCGTGCGACCGAAGAAAGCACTGCACGGCGCACTGATCTCGCGGATCAAGATCATGGCGCAGCTCGATATCGCCGAGAAGCGTCTGCCGCAAGATGGTCGCATCACGTTGCGCGTCGGCGGCCGTCCGGTCGACGTGCGCGTATCGACGCTGCCGACGGGCCACGGCGAACGCGCGGTGCTGCGTCTGCTGGAAAAAGACGCAGGCCGGCTGAACCTCGAAGCACTCGGCATGGCCGCCGACACGCTCGTGAAGTTCGACAAGCTGATCTCGCGGCCGCACGGCATCGTGCTCGTCACGGGGCCGACCGGCTCGGGCAAGACGACGACGCTGTATGCGTCGATGTCGCGGCTCGAAACCACGACGACGAACATCATGACCGTCGAGGACCCGATCGAATACGACCTGTCCGGCATCGGCCAGACGCAGGTGAACGAACGTATCGGCATGTCGTTCGCGCGCGCACTGCGCTCGATTCTGCGGCAAGACCCGGACGTGATCATGATCGGTGAAATCCGCGACCTTGAAACCGCGCAGATCGCGGTGCAGGCCTCGCTGACGGGTCACCTTGTGCTTGCCACGCTGCACACGAACGATGCGGCATCGGCGGTGACGCGGTTGACCGACATGGGCGTCGAGCCGTACCTGCTCGCGTCGTCGCTGCTCGGCGTGCTCGCGCAGCGGCTGGTACGACGGTTGTGCCCGGTCTGCAAGGAAGAGCGCATCGAGGAAGGCGAAGACGGCCAACGGCATACACAATGGCATCCGGTGGGCTGCGACAAGTGCGGTCACTCCGGCTATGCGGGACGTCGCGGTGTCTATGAATTGCTGCTGATCGACGACCACATCCGCACGCTGGTTCACCGCAACGCACCCGATGCCGAAATTCTCCAGGCGGGTCGTGAGCAGGGCATGCGCACGCTGCGCGAAGACGGCGACCGCTGGCTCGCGTCGGGACTCACCTCGCTTGAAGAAGTGATTCGCGTGACAGGCGGAGTGTAAAAGCATGCCGGCATTTCGTTTCGAAGCAATCGATGCGGCCGGCAAGGCGCAGAAAGGCGTACTCGATGCCGACAGCGCGCGCGGTGCGCGCACGCAGTTGCGTACCCAGGGACTGACGCCACTGGTGGTCGAACCGGCCGCGACCCGCACGCGCGGCGAGCGGCAGCAGCGGCTCTCGCTTGGTCGCCGGCTGTCGCAACGCGAGCAGGCTATCGTCACGCGCCAGCTCGCCAGTCTGCTGATCGCCGGCCTGCCGCTCGACGAAGCGCTGTCCGTTCTCACCGATCAGTCGGAGCGCGATTACATCCGCGAGCTGATGGCGTCGATTCGCGCAGAAGTGCTCGGTGGCCATTCGCTTGCGAATGCGCTGTCCCAGCATCCGCGCGATTTCCCCGAGATCTATCGCGCGCTGGTGGCAGCGGGCGAACATACCGGCAAGCTCGGCCTCGTGCTGTCGCGCCTCGCCGACTACATCGAACAGAGCAACCAGCTGAAGCAGAAAATCGTGCTCGCGTTCACGTACCCGGGCATCGTCACACTGATCGCCTTCGGCATCGTGACGTTCCTGCTGAGCTACGTGGTGCCGCAGGTGGTTAGCGTGTTCGCGAGTACCAAGCAGCAGCTGCCGTTTCTTACCATCATGATGATGGCGTTGTCCGGCTTTGTGCGGCACTGGTGGTGGGCGACGTTGATCGCGATCGCGGTGGTCGCCTACATCGTGCGCGCGACGCTGCGACAGGCCGGACCACGCCTCGCGTTCGACCGCTGGGTGCTCACGGCGCCGCTCGCCGGCAAACTCGTGCGCGGCTACAACACGGTGCGCTTCGCGAGTACGCTCGGCATCCTGACGGCAGCCGGTGTGCCAATCCTGCGCGCGTTGCAGGCGGCAAGCGAAACACTGAGCAACAAGGCGATGCGCAACAACATCGACGATGCGATCGTGCGTGTGCGTGAAGGTACGTCGCTGTCGCGCGCGCTCGGCAATACGAAGACATTTCCGCCGGTGCTCGTGCACCTGATCCGCTCAGGCGAAGCGACCGGCGACGTGACGACGATGCTCGATCGCGCCTCGGAAGGCGAATCGCGCGAGCTCGAACGGCGCACGATGTTTCTCACCAGTCTGCTGGAGCCGCTGCTGATTCTCGCGATGGGTGGTGTGGTGCTGGTGATCGTGCTGGCGGTGATGCTGCCGATCATCGAGTTGAACAATCTGGTGCAGTGATGTGATGCGAAAGCGCGGCACTCGGTACCGCGCAGTATCGACGAACGTTAGCGAACGTAGATGGTAGGGCCAGGTGCGTTGGCGGGCAGGAACACTTCGGAATGCGCACCGTTGCGATCGATGATGATCGAGCGGGGGCGTACTTCGGCAAGCGTTGCTCCTTGCATAAGCTTACCGCCGAGCGACACGGCCCGCGGCGGTTCGTCACCGGTGCTGACAATCGCGGACGAACCGCCGTTTAGCACAAGGATGCCGAACAGCCGCACGTTCTGATTGACGCTGCGTGTGAGCTGTCCGCCGAATATCGTGGCGGCCTGGTCGGTGGACACCGGAACGCGGGCTGCCGCAGCCGGCACAGGCGCCGGATGCGACGTGAGCGTGACGATCCAGTACGTAAGCGTCGCGCAGAATACGGCGAACAGCGCGAGCGACAGGAGGCGGGTTTGGATAGCGTTCATGCGCCATATTGTACGGACTATTGTGAATTTTGCGTTGAGTTGAAACCCTGCAACCACATGACATTAAAATGACCGGTCGGGCGTGTTCAATAGCGTCCCACGCGACGTAGCGAAGTGCGCCCTGACCCGGCAAAATCGAGAGCCCAATTTTTTGAACGAGGTAGCAAGCTATGCAGATGTGGACCAATCGCCGCGCTGAAATCGCGGGTGTGCGCGCTGGCCGTCAACGGGGGTTCACGTTGATCGAAGTCATGGTGGTGATCGCGATTCTCGGTATTCTGGCCGCGCTGATCGTGCCGAAGATCATGAGCCGCCCGGACGAAGCGCGTCGTGTCGCCGCCAAGCAGGACATCGGCACCGTCATGCAGGCGATGAAACTGTATCGCCTCGATAACGGCCGTTATCCGTCTCAGGACCAGGGCCTGCGCGCACTGATCGAAAAGCCGACCACCGACCCGGTACCGAACAACTGGAAGGACGGCGGTTATCTCGAGCGCCTGCCGAACGATCCGTGGGGCAATGCGTATCAGTATCTGAATCCGGGCGTGCACGGCGACATCGATGTGTTCAGCTATGGAGCAGACGGTAAGCCCGGAGGCGAAGGCAACGACGCCGACGTGGGTTCGTGGCAATAACGCGCCGATAGTTTTCTGATCCGCGTCCACTCGCCCTTTCGCACGACCGCTCGCACCATGCGTATGCCCTGCCCGTTTCATGCCGACGTTTCGTGCGAGGCGTCGGTACCATGCGCGCCGCATGCGGCGTCGCGGCGCGCGCTGCGGCAGCGCGGTTTTACGCTGCTGGAAATGATGGTGGTGCTGGTGATCGCGGGGCTGCTGCTATCGCTGGCGTCGATGTCGCTGAACCGCAATCCGCGTACCGATCTGAACGAAGAGGCGCAGCGTCTTGCGTTGCTGTTCGAATCGGCGGGCGACGAGGCGCAGGTGCGAGCCCGGCCGATCGCATGGCAACCGCTCGATGGCGGCTTTCGCTTCGAGGTGCATTCCGAAGACGGCTGGCGTCCGTTGCGCGACGATCTGCTTGGCCAGCGTCAATGGCAAGGTGGCGTGACCGGTGTAGCGATCGACTATCCCGGCTCGGACACGCATCCGGATCGCATCGTGTTCGGCACCGAGAGTATCGACGAACCGGTGCAGGTCACGTTGTATTCGGCGACGGGTAACCGCGCGACGATCATCGGTACGGGCAATGGCCGCTATGAGGTGCGTTGAGATGCGGCGAATGGAAGGTCGGAGCCGCGTCGTGGGCCGTGCGGCCGCGCGTGGCTTCACGATGATCGAGGTGCTCGTCGCACTCGCGATCATCGCGGTGGCGTTGTCGGCGTCGCTGCGCGCGGTGGGTAGTCTCGCCACCGGCGAAGCGGATCTGCACCGACGCTTGCTGGCCGGCTGGAGCGCCGACAATGCGCTCGCGCAGTTGCGCTTGACACATACATGGCCCGATATCGGGTCGCAGACTTTCGACTGTTCGCAAGGTAATTTGCAGCTGACGTGCACGGAGAATGTGGCGGGAACGCCGAACCCATTATTCCGCCGCGTGGAAGTGACGGTGACGTTGTCCGGACGTCCGGGCAATCTCGCGGAGATGGTGACGGTGGTGGCGAATGAAACCAATCGTTCGCTCTGAGCGCCGCCGACCCGAGACCGTGCGAACCGGTCGCAGGACGGTGGCCGGCTTCACGCTGATCGAGTTGCTGGTGGCAATCGCGATCATGGCGGTCATTGCGGTGTTGTCGTGGCGCGGGCTCGACCAGATCATGCGCGGCCGGCAGACGATTACCAACGCGATGGAAGACGAGCGCGTGTTCGCGCAGATGTTCGATCAGATGCGCATCGACGCACGCCAGGCGGCCACCGACGACGAAGCGGGCCAGCCGGCGGTATCGGTGCGCGGCAATGTGCTGCAGATCGTTCGCGAGCTCAATGCACCGGGTGTCGCGCCGCGTCTGGAGGTGGTGCGTTACCGCATCGGCAATGGGCGAGTGGTCCGCTACGTGTCGCCGCCGCTCGGCAACCTGAACGACTTGCAGCGTGCGTTGCAGGCGGGCAGCGAGAATGACTGGAGTTCGGTGGCGCTGATGAGCGGCGTTGGAGCGATCAACGCACGGCTCTACGTGCCGAAAGTCGGCTGGACCACACAGATGACCGACGTGCAGTCCGCGATTACCGAGAACGCCAATAACCTCAAGGTGCCGCAGCTTGGCAATGCGCCGTTGCCGCGTGCCGTGAGCGGGCTCGAGGTCAGTATCGGAGCGACGTCGCTGGCGAAGCCGGTGACGCGCGTGTTTCTGGTCGGCGAGTGATCAGGTGCTGGAGCGACGGAGCGATGGAGTGAGACATGAGGGGCGTTGAGGCGATGCGAGCATGGCTGCCGGTCCGGCGGGGCACTGCCCCCGGCCGCGCCTGCGCTCGCCGTCGCGGCCCGCATGTACACGGTCCTCTGCGTGGTCCTCTGCGTGGTCCTCGTCAAGCAGGGCGCGAGCGTGGCGCGGCCATCATCAGCGCACTGCTGGTCGTCGCGCTGTCGGCCATCCTCGTGTCGGGCATGTTGTATCGCCAGCAGGTGCAGATCCGTCGCATCGAGAACCAGCGTCTGCTCGCGCAGGCGCAATGGGTGTCGCGCGGCGCGCTCGACTGGACCCGTCTGATCCTGCGCTCGGAAGCCGATAGCTCGGGCGGTATCACGTACCTCGGTGGCGTATGGGGCGTGCCCATCGCCAAGACACGGCTCTCGGATTTTCTCGGGCAGATCGGCGAAAAACGTGCACAGGAAGGCTCGGACACGTATCTGTCCGGTTCGATCGAAGACGCCGAAGCGAAATTCAATCTGCGCAATCTCGTGTCGAGCCCTGCGCCCGGCACGCTGCAACTCGACATCGCGCAGATCCAGGCATTCCAGCGTTTGCTCACGATGCTCGGCATCAACGGCCAGCTCGCCAAGACCACGGCGATCCAGGTGCGCCTCGCGCTGTTGCACTCGGCAACCCGTTTTCAGGCGCCGCCGCTTACGGGCGGACCGGGTTCGACGCAGACGATCGGCGGTGGGGGCGGTGGCGATGGCAGCAACTTCACCGACAAGCCCGGCATCGACGACGACAGCAGCGACACGGGTGTCCCGCCGCTGCAGATGACCAGCGTCGATTCGCTGCTCGACGTGCCCGGTTTCACATCGGAACAGGTCGCCCGCCTGCGCCCGTTCGTGACCGTGCTGCCAACAGCCACCCCGATCAACATGAACACCGCCACCGCCGAAGTGATCGCCGCCGTTGTGCCCGGCATGAATCTGTCGAACGCGCAGGCACTGGTCGCACGCCGCGAAACAGTGTTCTTCCGCAACGTCGGCGATGTGACGCTCGCGCTGCAGGCCGCCGGCGTGCAGAACGTATTGATCGATCCGAACCAGCTCGATGTGAACACCAGTTATTTCCTGGTCCACGGCCGCGTGCAGCACGAGCGCGCGGAAGTGGACCGCACGACGCTCGTCTATCGCGACTCGTTGACGCATACCACCCGTATCGTGCGGGTGCGAGACCAACTATGAACAACGCCTTTTCCGCAGAGAGTGGCCTTTGAGCACACTGATCGTTCTACTGCCGCCGCGCGACCCGGCGGTTCCATCGCAGGAATGGCAACTGCCGGAGCTGCCGTTTCTGCTGCTCGACAAGTCCGGGCGCACGCAACGCGCGGGCCGTTCGGCGCTCGCGTTGCTGCCGCGCGCATCGTCGACCGTGCTGATGGTCGCTGCGCGCGATGTGCTGATGCTTGCCACCGCGTTGCCGCCGTTGAAGGGCCCGCGGTTGCGTCAGGCGTTGCCGAACATCGTCGAGGATCAACTGATCCAGGACCCGCAAACCTGTCACATCGCCGTCGACCCCAAGCCGCTCGACGAGCGTCGGCATGTGGTTGCGATCATCGATCGCGGCTGGTTCAGGTTCATCACCGAATCGTTTACCGCTGCGGGACATCGCAGTTTGCGTGCGGTACCGGTGACGCGCTGTCTGCCGTCCGCGGCGCCGCTAGGAGCACCCGGGAAGGCAACCGAGCCCGGCGACGCCGAGGCCGCGCAACCGAGCGTCGAAGAACTGGCCGCCGCTGCGGCTGAACTGACGACGGTGGTCGCCGCGGTGCTTGGCACGGTGGTGTCGACTGCACCGGCGCTACTTGGCGAGGCCGCGCTCGACACCGGCGCGCCGCGTGTCGAACTGGCTGTGCTGCGCGGTGTGCTCGGCGAAGGGCTGGCCGTGCCCGCGAGCACGGTGCAAACGACCCTTACCGCGCTATCGGGCGCCGCTCCCGTCAAGCTGCACGTACTGACCGACATGCCGGGCAGCGAGCCGCGTCTTGCCGGAAATGCGCGCGGCAGTCTCGCGTCGTACGTAACCGGTGCGCAGCCGCTACCGTTCGAAACCCTGGCGCGGCGCGCGCTGGAGAGCCGCTTCGACCTGTGCCAGTTCGAATTCGCGTCGCAGCCGTGGCGGCTCGATCGCGCGACGCTGCGGCGTTTGCGTGTCCCCGTGTTGCTGGGGGTGGCGGCGCTGGTGGTGGCGATCATCTGTACGAATGTGCAATGGCTGATGCTCGCGCGGCAACGCGACGCGTTGAGCGCGCAGATGACCGAACTGCTGCTGAATGCGTTCCCGAAGACGACCGTCGTGCTCGATGCGCCCGATCAGATGACGCGCCAGTTGCAACAACTGCGCGTAGCCGCGGGCGAACTGTCGCCGGACGATTTCCTGTCGCTGGCCGACGGTCTGGCACGTTCGCTCGGGCCGATTCCGGTGAACGCGGTCGCTGCGCTCGATTATCACGAGCGGCGCCTCGACGTGACGTTCAAGCCCGAGGTCAAGGTCGATCCGGATCTGGCCAAGCGGCTTGCTGGTAACGGGCTGTCCGGCACGGTCGATAGCGACACCGTCGGCAAGTGGACGATCAAGCACGGGAACGCACAATGAAAGCGCAATTACTCGAAGCCTGGGCGACATTCTGGGACGCGCGCAATGCGCGTGAAAAGGCGCTGCTTACGTGGGGCGGCGTGGCGCTGGCCATCGTGATCGGCTGGTCGGTGCTGTGGGCGCCGGCGCAGCAGGGCCGTGCGCATCTGCGCGACGATTTGCCCGCGATGCAGCGGCATCTCGCGGAGATGACCGCGCAGGCCAACGAAGCGCAGGCGCTGTCGGGCGCCGCGCAAGGCGTGGCGCCAACCGGCGGTGCGCTCAAGGATGCACTGTCCACCTCGCTCACCGAACACGGTCTCGCGCCCACCCAGGTGCAGGTACTCGGCGATGTCGTTCAGGTGCAGTTGAAGAATGCGTCCTTTCCGGCATGGATCCAGTGGCTCGACGACGTGCGCAAGCAGTTGAAAGTGCAGGTGGCCGAGGCGCACGTGACGGCGCTGAAGGCCGACGGTCAGGTCGACCTGACGGCGTCGCTGCAACCGTCGACCACGAAATGACCGCTATCACTGCACAAGCACAAGGTTTGGCATGAGTCTCTGGATACGACGCGCCCGCGTCGTGCTGCCGTGGGTGCTGGTGGGGACGGTATCGTGCGCGGTCGTGCTGCTGGCGATGTTGCCGGCTGCCTGGATCACGCCGCAGTTCGCGAAGAAGACGCAAGGACATATCAACCTCGTCGATCCGGCGGGCTCGCTGTGGCACGGCTCGGCGACGCTGATGCTCGCTGCGGGACCGGATGCGAGCGCGGCGACGCTGCTGCCTGGGCGGATCGAATGGCGCACGGCGTTCTGGCCGCTCTTTATCGGCCGGGTGCGGATGGAGATGCGGCAGAGCGAGGCGATGCCCGATCCGGTGAACGTCGATGCCGCGGCGAGTAGCGCGACGCTGTCGGCGGGCAGCATTGCCGTGCCGGCTTCGCTGCTGACGGGGCTCGGCGCACCGTTCAATACGCTCGATCTGCAAGGCGACGTGCGGCTGTCGTGGACCGACTGGCGCGCGTTTCGCGGCCAGTCGTTCGGTCAGTTGACCGTCACGCTCAACGATATGAGTTCGCGTGTTTCGCGGGTCAAGCCGTTGGGATCGTACCGGGTGGTGTTTCAGGCGGAGGGCGCGGCGTCGACGCTCGATCTGTCGACGTTAAAGGGGCCGTTGCTGCTCGATGGGCATGGCACGCTGGGCAATGGCGGATCGTCGTTTCAGGGTACGGCGAGCGCGTCGCCTGATCAGAAGGACAACCTCGCGGGGCTGTTGAACCTGCTCGGGCGTCCGAATGGGCCGGGTACGGTTGCGCTGACTTTTACGCGGTGATGGGCTGACGCGGCGGGGACTCCGCCGCGATTAGTTGCTGATAACCGCCCCGCTTTGCGCGACCGGCGTGGCCGATACAGCCGACGTGCCCGAGGCTCCCGACACGCCCGAAGCACCCGCCGCCGGAGCCGCCACAGCCCCCGTCTCGCGAGCCATCTGCGACACATCCCAGCCGCCGCCCAGCGCCTTCACCAGTCCCACCGACGACACCATCCGCTGGCCCGCAAGGTTCGCGAGCTTCTGTTCCGCCGTGAACGCGGTGGTCTGCGCGGTCAGTACGCTCAGGTAGGCGACGGTGCCTGACTTGTACTGGTTCGTGATGATGTCGAGTGCCTGGCGGGCTGAATCGACGGCTTGCTGCTGGACGACGATTTCCCGCGCGAGGATGCGCTGCGATGCGAGGTTGTCCTCGACGTCCTGGAACGCGGCCAGCACGGTTTGCCGGTAGGTTGCGACCTGCTGGTCGTAGGCGGCGCGTGCGGCATCGGTCTGCGCGCTACGCAAACCGGCGTCGAAGAGCGTCGCCGCGAGCTGCGGGCCGACGGTCCAGAAACGCGACGGCGCCGTCAGTAGTTGCGAAAACACCGAGTTCTGGAAGCCGCCGCTCGCGGACAGCGTCAAGGTCGGGAAGAACGCGGCAATCGCGATGCCGATCTGCTCGTTGGCTGCCGCCGCCTTGCGTTCCGCCGAAGCGATATCGGGCCGCCGTTCGAGCAGCGCCGATGGCATCTGTTCGGGGACGGGAGGCGGCGTGGCGTCGAGCGGTACCTGGGCCAGCGAGAAGGTCGACGCCGGTTCGCCGACGAGTACCGCTATCGCATGTTCGTCCTGCGCGCGTGCGACGCCGTTATCGATTGCCGCGGCCTGGGCGGACTGCAACTGCGTCTGTGCCTGGATCACATCGGAACGCGCGGCGACGCCCTGGGCGTACTGGTTCTGCGTGAGTTGCAGCGAACGCTCGTAGGCGGCGACGGTGTCGTCGAGCAGCTTTTGCTGGGCGTCGAGCGAGCGCAGCGAGAAGTAGGTCTGGGCGAGCGTGCCCTGCGCGGACAGCCGGGCGTTGGCGAGATCGGCGGCTGCGCCTTGCTGGCCGGCCTCCTGCGCGCTTACCGTGCGGCTCACCTTGCCCCACAGATCGGGCTCCCAGGTGGCGTCGAGCGATGCGCTGAAGTTGTTGCCGATGACGCTCGAATTCGGCCGTGTGGAACTGCTGTTGTTCGTCCCCGTCGCCGCGCGGCTCCGCGAGCCGGACCCCGATGCACTAATGACCGGGAAATACGATGCGCGCGCCTCGGCAACGAGCGCGCGCGCCTGCCGGTACGCTGCCGCGAATTGCGCAACGGTCTGATTCGCGGTGTTCAACTTGTCTTCGAGCGCGTTGAGCTGCGCGTCGTTATAGATGGTCCACCATGCTCCGCGATCATGCTGATCGGCGGGCTGGGCGGTTTTCCAGCCGTCCGCAGCTTGCTGCGTTGCTTCCGGCGCGGCTTCCTTATACGCCGCCGGAACCGAGACATCGGGCCGCTTGTAGTTCGGCCCGACCGCGCAACCGGCGAGCACGGTCGCGACCGTTGCCGCCACAGCGAGCGTCAGGATGCGTGGCGCAACTACCAGCGGGTGCGAGATACGGTCAAACGGCATGCAAAGGGTTCCTGTCGATTCGGCCGGCCGGCGCTCTGGCGGCCGGGCGGTCATCCGCGAGGCGAGAAGACGGTGTGTCGCGACGGCACCGGAATGGTAGCTTACGCGACGCCTCCGGCGCGGAAAACAGGAAGAGTAATGTGGGGCGAGGCTTGGGTGTGTTACCGGGAGTTCCGGCCGGTTACGTGGCGTTACCTGGCCGAGGAGGCAACCGCAATGGATACCGGCAGAGATGGTCGTGCAACGGCGAACCGACCTTGGCCCGCGTGTTGCGATTCAGACGCGTTCGCTGAGGCTTTGTCGCGCGAGCTTGCCCGCGGCGGCACGGCACACCGGCGCGTTGCCGCGCGACTGGCAAACCGATGCGCCCGGCACCAGCGATGCGGCTGCGGCTCCCGATCCTTTGCCCGCGACGGCAGGCTGAAGCGCCCCCAGCCGTTCCACCGCCGCTGCCCCGGCCGGCCCGTTGCGACGCGCCCGACGACTTTCGATCCACGCGAGCAGCAGCACACCCAGCGATCCCCCAGGCAACACGAACATCGCCGCATACAGCGCCAGCTTCCACCAGCGATGCGAGCCCTGGAACGTGTGCAGTGCGGTGTCGGTGATGGAGCGGCCCAGGCCGCCGAGGGTGTTTTTCAGGTACAGCATCGCGGGAATCCTTATGCGTGGCAGCGGGACGCTGTACGCGGCAAAGCGGTCAGAACATGGTCTCGGGTGGCGCGAAAACGCGCGTAACTCGTTGCCTGCAATAATATTGACTATGCAATCAAATTTCAAGATACTTCCGCTTAACCTGACAGTCCTTGTTGTTTTTGGCTCAGGCGTCGACCGGCGAATCGGTCCAGGTAAATAAAATCCGCTGCAATTTTTCGGCTCCACGTACGACTCCCATGAATGACAGTCCCCATCGCACAGGTGAGACACCTATCGAATCGAGCCTCGGCTATTACCTGGCGAAGGCACGCGAGGTATTTCTCGAGCGGATGGATCGGGCCGTGAAGCCGCTGGGATTGACCGCGCCGCAGGTCGGCGTAGTCATGCTGTTGTGGTGTGGTCGGGCGACGACGCCGTTCGAGCTGTCGCGGGTGATGTCGTACGACAGCGGATCGATGACGCGGATGCTCGACAGGCTGGAAAAGAAGGGGTTTATCGAACGTACGCGTAGCGAAACCGACCGGCGTATCGTCAAGCTCGAACTGACGCCGGCCGGGCGCGAAGCCGCGAGTCAACTGCCGGCACTCGGCAAAGCGGTGCTGAACGAACAGTTGCACGGATTCTCCGCCGACGAAGTCGCCACCCTGGTGAATCTGCTCGGTCGTTTCATCGCGAACGGAACCGGCGCGCAGGCTCCTGGCAATGTGCTCGCCGGGGTGTGTGGGGTGCGGGAAAAGTCGTCGGAGGAAGGCGACGAGTAAGTCAGTCGGGGGCGCTTTCGGGCGCCATTGCTTTAATCGAATGTCTGTCTGGGCAGAGAGTGCAGGTGCATGAAATATCTGCTTAATAGCAACAGCATATGGGTGCCACGACAAGTGTTGGCCCGATGAGGAGAAATTATGGCCGCCACGGCTTCCGCCGCCGCGCCTGCCGCGCCCGCTGAACCTGCCCCGCTCGCCGGCGGCAGGCTCGCGTTGCTGACCGTCGGCCTCGCGCTCGGCACCTTCATGGAAGTGCTCGATACGTCGATCGCGAACGTCGCCGTGCCGACCATCTCCGGCAGCCTTGGCGTGTCGACGAGCGAAGGTACGTGGGTGATCTCGTCGTATTCGGTGGCATCGGCGATCGCCGTACCGCTCACTGGATGGCTCGCGCGGCGGGTCGGCGAGGTGCGGCTGTTCACGCTGTCGGTCGTGCTGTTCACGATCGCGTCGGCGGCGTGCGGGTTCGCGCAGAACTTCGAATCGTTGATCGCGTTCCGGCTGCTTCAAGGGCTCGTGTCCGGTCCGATGGTGCCGCTGTCGCAAACCATCCTGATGCGCTCGTATCCGCCCGAGAAACGCGGGCTCGCACTCGGTTTATGGGCGATGACGGTGATCGTCGCGCCTATCTTCGGGCCGGTGATGGGCGGCTGGATCACCGACAACTACACATGGCCATGGATCTTCTACATCAATCTGCCGATCGGTCTGTTCTCGGGCGCCTGCGCATTCTTCCTGCTGCGCGGCCGCGAAACGAAGACGGCGAAGCAGCGTATCGACGCGATCGGGTTAGCGTTGCTCGTGATCGGCGTGTCGTGTCTGCAGATGGTGCTCGACCTCGGTAAGGATCGCGACTGGTTCAATTCCAGTTTCATCGTCGGGCTTGCCATCACCGCGGTTGTATCGATTGCGTTTTTGCTTGTCTGGGAGTTGACGGAGAAGGAACCGATCGTCGACCTGACGCTGTTCAAGGATCGCAACTTCGCGCTCGGCGTATTGATCATCGCCGGCGGTTTCATGGCGTTCTTCGGCTCGGTGGTGATCTTTCCGCTGTGGCTACAGACGGTGATGGGCTATACCCCAGGGCTCGCCGGGCTCGCTACCGCGCCGGTCGGTTTTCTCGCGCTGATCCTCTCGCCGCTGATCGGCCGCAACATACACCGGCTCAATGTGCGATTGGTCGCGAGTTTCGCCTTCGTCGTGTTCGCATTCGTATCGTTCTGGAACTCGACCTTCACGCTCGATGTTCCGTTCAACCATGTGATCTGGCCACGGCTCGTGCAAGGCATCGGCGTGGCGTGTTTCTTCGTGCCGATGACGACGATCACGCTATCGAGCATGTCCGACGAACGGCTCGCGAGCGCCTCCGGTCTGTCGAATTTTTTCCGCACGTTGTCGGGCGCAATCGGTACTGCGATCAGCACGACGTATTGGGAGAACGACGCGATCTATCACCACGCGGTGTTGTCGGAATCGGTCAATGTGTATTCGCAGAACACGAACGCCTATCGCGATGCGTTGTCTTCGCTCGGCGTTGCGGGACAAAGCGTGACTGCACAGTTGAACGAGATCGTGACGCAGCAGGGCTTCATGATGGCGACCAACGATTTCTTCCGCATCTCGTGCGTCGGTTTTATTTTTCTGGCGGCGCTGGTCTGGATCACGAAGCCGAAGAAAGGCGCGGCGGCGTCAATGGGGCACTGACGCCGCGCGAGACGAACAGTGTGCGGTTGCCGATCACTGAGAAGCCGGTTCTCCGGTTGGCGAGGCGATCGACTGTGCGGGCATCGCGTCCGGTGCCAGCGCTGCGGCGGGAGCCGGCGTGCTGCCCGGTGCGGGCGCGTTCGCTGTGCCGTTGCGCACAAACAGCTTGAAGTCCGCACCGGCTTGCCACGGGTCGGGTTTGCAGCCGAGCGCGCTATCGCAATGCGCTGCGAAGCCGATCGTCGAGGTGCCGTCGTTGTTTGGCGTCTTCGTGATCTCGTACGCGAGGGCGCGTTTGCCGCCGTCGGGACCGGTGGTCTGGATCAACGTATCGCTGCTCGATTCAAGTGGATAACGCGAGTGACCCGTTACCCATGTTTGCGCGCGCTGCCACCAGAGATCGCACTCCGCCTTGCTTGAGCACGTTAGCGGCGCGGTGGCGATCTGCATGACATCGGGTTGGACCTGGCCGCGGGTAGAACAACCGGCGACGAGCGTGCCGAAAGTACAGAGCGCGGCGATCGACAGGTATTGCTTGATCAAGGTATTCCTCCGTTGGCGAAGCGGGTCGCTGGAAAGAGCATAGTCGTTGGACTCCCGTAAGGCACGCGTGTTTCAACGGGTTCGCGATTCCGGGAAATCCTGCCAGTCCTTTTTTTGCAGCAATCGCCGTGCCGTGGTGCTTATCGGTTGCGGTGCGATGTTGCGATGTCGCGATCTCTGATAGCGAGGCGCAAACAAAAAGGCAGTCCGTCTGGACTGCCCTCTTTCTTCTGACGCCGCTGCCACCTGCCGGACCTCGCTGCGATACAGCCGTATGGCGACCGGTTGCCTACACGCTAAAGCGGTTCAACGTATACGCGCGATACGCGGCGATAAACGCATCGAACGAACCAACCTCTTCCCGCTCGAGCGTGGCCTGCTCGCTGAGCGATTGCGCGGCGAGTTCGGTCATCTCTTTCTCTTTTGCTGCATCGAGCGGACGACTGCGGAACCATGCCGCATGCGCTTCGCTTTGCGCGAGACCGAACGCGAGGAAGCTTTGTTCGCGTTCACGCATCGTTTTCAGTACGCGTGCCGAGGGCGTCAGCGACACATCGGCGAGCTTGGCGCGTTGTGTAGTGACTGAGCGCGCGTGACGATCGTCGCCGTGCAATGCATCGAGCCTGGCCGCCGCAAGATCGATCTTTGCGAGCAACTCATTCGCCCAGTCGATCATCGACACGGTCTTGCCGTCGCGCGTCAACTCGAGCCCCGGCTTGCGCCCTTCCGACGTCACGGCGCTGAAATTCTGGTTTGCTTCGCAGTACGCATCGGGCGGCAACGGTGCACTGTCGTCGAGTGCGCAGACGAGCAGATACGCATCGAGAAAGCGCGAGGTTTCGAGCGAAATGCCGACTGGCTCGAACGGATCGATGTCCATGCAGCGCACTTCGACGTATTGCACACCGCGTGTCGCCAGCGCATGCAGCGGGCGCTCGCCGGGATACGTGACGCGTTTCGGGCGGATGGTCGAATAAAACTCGTTTTCGATCTGCAGCACGTTGGTGTTGATCTGCACCCACTTGCCGTCGCGATGCGTGCCGATCGCTTCGTACTGCGGATACGGCTGGCTCACGGCCTGCGTGAGCGCGTCGAGATAGCCCGGCAACGTGTTGTAGTCGGCGCGCAGCGCGGATTGGGCGGTCGTATTCGAATAACCGAGATCGCTCATGCGCAGGCTCGTCGCATACGGACGATAGAGCGTGTCGGCATCGAAGGTTTCGAGCGTGTGCGGACGATCGCGCAGAAAGCGCCGGTCGAGCGCGGGCGACGCGCCGAACAGGTACATCAGCAGCCAGCTGGTGCGTCGAAAATTGCGAATCAGTGCGAGATAGCGCTCCGACTGGAAATCGACAGGGCTCGCTGTAGATTGCTGGTCCGCGTGCAGCAGACGCCACACTTCTTCGCTCAGCGAGTAGTTGTAATGGATCCCCGCGATACATTGCATCGTGCGGCCATAACGCAACGAGAGGCCGACGCGATACACATACTTCAGCTCGCCGATGTTCGACGTGCCGTAACGCGCGATCGGAATCTCGTCGTCCGCGGGCAGCAGCGCGGGCATCGAGTTGTTCCACAAGATTTCGCTGTCCAGCTTTGTATAGACGAATCGATGCAGCGTATCGAGCTGCTCCAGCGTCATCGAGACGTCTTGTTCCGCCGGCGTGATCAGTTCGACCAGTGCTTCCGAATAGTCGGTAGTCAGCGACGGATGTGTGAGCGCCGAGCCGAACGAGCGCGGATGCGCCGTCATCGCGAGGCGACCGGCAGGCGTAACGCGCAAGCTTTCCTTTTCGATGCCGCGCAGGCCGGCAGTCAGCGCATCGGCCTGCGGGCCCGCGCTCAGCACGGACAGGCGATGGGACAGCACGTCGGTCGTATGGGGAGAAGATGTATTTGGCATCGATGCAGTTGCAGGTCGGGCGTTGTCTGCCGCCATGACCGCCGGCGGCGGCCGACAACGTTCGGCGGATTCTTGGTAGCGGGCACTTTAACATCTCGCCACGAGACCTGCTTGAGGTGCCCTCGGCGCTGCTTTTACGTGCCATGACAGGGTTTTTTGCGCGGCACTGCCGATGCGTTTCGGGTTGTGGTCGTCGTTCGATGCGTGCCTTGTCGCGCCCTGTCCTGCCCTGCCCTGCTTTGCCTGCTAGCCGCCGCGTGCCGCGCCCGCGCGATCCGCGATTTCGTTCCACAGATGCATCGCCGCATACGCGCGCCACGGTCGCCATGCATCGGTACGCGCGCGTTGCTGCGTCGGACGTACCAGTGACGGATGACGTGCCGCGATCGATTGCATCAGGACGAGATCCGATGCGGGCCACGCGTCCATGTCGCGCCACGCGCGCATCGCGACGTATTCGACCGTCCAGGGGCCGATGCCCGGCAATGCGAGCAACGCGGCGCGCAACGCAGTTGCGTCTACGGCGCTGTTGTCGAGCGGCACGTCGCCGCTCGCGACCGCCTGCGCAAAACCCTGCAGCGCGGCAACCCGCTTGCCGGGCATGCCGATCTTTGCGAGGTCGACGGCGGCGAGCGCGGCGGGCGTTGGAAAACGCCACGCGGTGTGTTCGTGCGGATGATCGTCGATACGTTCGCCGGCGCGTTGCACGAGACGACCGATGATCGTCGTCGCGGCTTTCACGCTGACCTGTTGACCAACGATCGCGCGCACCACGAGTTCGAAGCCGGACCACGCGCCCGGCACGCGTAATCCTGGGGCGGCATCGAAGAGCTGTGCGAGCCATGGGTCTTCGGCGAAATGCGCGCCGATTGCCTTCGGGTTCGCGTGCAGATCGAACATGCGCGCGATCGGCGCGGCGAGCGCGTCTGCGTGCCGGCTCGCGGCGCCGTCGATGGTGGCGACGATGCAGCGCTTGCGTGGATGCAGTCGTACGGTCAGCGTGCCGGCGTCGCCGGCCCAGTCGATCGCGCGGCGATAGGCGCCGTCCTCGACCGCTTCGACGCCTGGCGTCGCGCGCCCTTTGAAGAAACGCAGCAAGCGCGGCCAGTCGAAAGGCGCCTTGAACGGCAACTCGAGCGAGGCGCTATGAGCAAGATCGGTCGTCAAGCGGCGTGATCCAGGTCGGCGGCGACTGCCATCGTAACGGGGGCGGACGTCGCGCCGGTGTGGTGCGCTTCCGCATCGAGCAGCGCGGCTTTGCGCGGCAAACCCCAGCGATAGCCGGCCAGTGCGCCACCCTTTTGTATCACTCGATGACATGGAATCGCGAGCGCTACCGGGTTCGATGCACACGCGCTTGCCACCGCGCGCACGGCGCGCGGCGAGCCGACCTCCTCGGCGATGTCCGAGTAACTGCGCGTCTCGCCGTACGGAATGCGCTGCAAGGCTTCCCACACACGCTGCCGGAACGCGGTGGCGGCGATGTCGAGCGGCAGGTCGATGCGCTCACGGGTGCCGTGCAGATACGCATCGATCTGTTCGATGAACGGTGCGAGCCGCGCGGGATCGTCGATGAATTCGGCGTTGGCGAATTCGCCGCGCAGTTCGTCGACGAGTGTCGTAGCGTCATCGCCGAATGCGATCTTGCAGATGCCTTTGCCAGTCGCGGCAACGAGCACGAGGCCGAGCGGCGTCGAGGCGCTCGCGTAGTGCACGACGAGGCCCGCGCCCTTGCGGCGATACGCGGACGGCGCCATGCCGAGTTCGGCGGCGGCGCTGTCGTACATCCGCGATGGTGAGCCGAAGCCCGCATCGACGCTTGCACGCGTCACTGCTGTGCCGCGGGCGAGCGCATCGCGCAACGCGGCGCCGCGCTGCGCGGCCTGATACTGCCGCGGCGACACACCGACGACACGCTTGAAAAGACGCTGCAGATGAAACGGACTCACGTGCACGAGATCGCTCAACTGCTGCAATGTCAGACGTTCCTGCGGATCGGCGTCGAGCGCCGCGCATGCGCGGTTCACGATCTCGATCTCACGCGGCAGGCGACCTGGCTGGCAACGCTTGCAGTCGCGGTAGCCGGCGGCGCGCGCTTCATCGGTGGACGGGAAAAAATCGACGTTCTCGCGACGCGGCTGGCGCGACGCGCACGACGGGCGGCAGAACACGCCGGTCGTTTTGACGCCGTAGAAGAAAGTACCGTCGGCATCGGTGTCGCGGCCTGTGACGGCGGCCCAGCGTTCGGCAGAGGTGGTATAGGCGGTTTTCATCGTGGATTCCGGGAGACAGTTTCGATGTTCACCAATTTAGTCCGCAGGTCGACACAGTACGCTCCGGATCTTGCTCTGTCATTGGAGCCCGTCGTGAAGCCCTTCAGGCCCGTGGGGTGGCCATCCGCAACTGTTCCGAAGCGGGCTCCGACCCCGCTTGCAGTGGGGAGTTGTCAGGGAATGTTAATTTCCGGGTTTTCCCTTAAAAAGTTATTGCGTCGCACCAACCCCGTGTGTATAGTCACTCTTGTCTCCTCCATGTCTCCTCCTGATATGGATTAAGCCCGCTCCCAGTGAGCGGGCTTTTTTTCGCCTGCGTTCCGGGCAATCCTCCGCCGGGGCAGCGCCCGGGTCAGCTCCATGAAACCGTACGCGAGCGCGCCATTTGCCGCTTCGCCTCTTCGTCGTGCCGGCAGATACCCGGTCTTTCTTTTAAACTTCCACTAGCCAGCCGCAGCCGGAATAACCCGCGGACTGAACCGGTAAGGGAGTGCGCTCCATGCAGATTCACATTCGAGAGATCGACCACGTCGTGCTTCGTTCCGCCGATCTCGAGGCCATGACCCGCTTCTATTGCGACGTACTTGGATGCAGCGTCGAGAAGGAGCAGCGCGAAATCGGGCTCGTGCAGTTGCGTGCGGGACGGTCGCTGATCGATCTGCTGGCGGTGGGCAGCAAAATCGATCGTGTGGAGAACGGCGTGCCCGGCGCGGGACGCAACATGGACCACCTGTGTTTGCGCGTCGAACCGTTCGATGCCGCTGCGCTGGAAAAACACCTCGCTGAATGCGGCGCGCGGATCGGCGAGCTGGGGACGCGCTATGGCGCGGATGGCTTTGGCACGTCGCTGTATCTGTTCGATCCGGAGGGCAACATGGTCGAACTCAAAGGTCCGCCGGACGCTGCGCGGGCCACTTCGCTCTAAGCGCTGCGCCGAACGCGTGAGACGTCACGCGTTGGCCGGCTCCTTCAACACCGTCCATTCGATCGGCACCGGGTCCGCTTCCGACGAACCCAGCCACGCCTGCTCGTCCTGTACCGTGCACTGCAGACGCATCGTGCGCTCCGCCAGTTTGCCGAGTGCGGCCGCGACGTCGTCGCCGAGCGACCACACCGTCACGTTGCGCAGGCGCTCTACCTTGCTGCGCACGCCCTGCCACCAGATCTCCGACGTACGGCCGCCGTATGCGATCACAACGACCTCGTTCGAGCGCCCGCTCGCTTTCGCGATGCGGCGCTCGTCCGGTTGCCCGACTTCAATCCACATCTCGATTGCACCGGTGAGGTCCTTTTGCCAGAGATCCGGCTCGTCGATATCGGACAGACCCTTCGAGAATTCCAGACGCTCCTGCGCGAACAGCGCGAATGCGGCGACGCGAACCATCATCCGCTCGTCGGTTTCGGACGGATGGCGGGCGATCGTGAGCGTATGGTCGGCGTAGTAGTGCCGGTCCATGTCGGCGATCTGTAGATCGGCTTTGTAGATGGTCGATTTGAGAGCCATGCAGCACCAGGGGCCCAATGTGACGGGCCTGAGAGAAATCGAAGAGTGGCGGGTCCGCCAAGTCTGGGTAGTCAGCGCGTGATGATACCGAATGTGCGCGGCATCTGTGCTGCAAGGTGGGCGGCGGCGCGGGAAAACGAGCCACAATGAAAAAGGCGGCTGGGATAATTCCCAGCCGCCTTTTATATACGCGAATCAACGCTGGCCCGTAAAAGGCCGGATAATCTCTGCACGTTCGGCCTATCGGCTATTCGCCAATAGCGCTAGATGCAGCGTTATTGCTTGATGAATCTATCGTTGGCCCAGAGCCCCTCCGTGTCGCTGTTGCCGGAATTCACGAATTCAATATCGTGTCCGACCACGCGTACCACGCGGAAGCTCGCATTTTCAGGAGTCGACAAGCACTGATAGCCGGAGAAAAATTCCTGCATTTTCTGCTGCTCGCCGGCTTGGGCGTGCTGATCGGCTGCATCGAGTTTGTCCTTCGACAGACAGCCATACGCATTAGGCTTGAACTGGATCGTCTGCTGCGGTTTGATCACGTTATCCTGCGCCTGAACCGCCGACGCGACAGCCAGTCCCACAACTGCAAAAAGAAGAGCGACACGCTTGATCATGTTACTGCCTCCGTGCGGGCGATATTACTCAGGTTAGCTATGTATTTAACTTCAATGGGGTACCCGCACCTTGCACTGTATAAAATGCAGCGCCGAGTACAAGCACATCTTGTGTGCGCTTGCAACAGTGGCGAATTGTCGCACCCTGCGCAGTCCGCCGATTTACCTCTGAAAGTGGGGTGAAAGCACCACAGCGATGATGCGTTTTCAATAATGGCTTTTAGTCTCACCCTTTAATTGCAACGGTTTGCCGCGGTGATTCGCGTAAACGCGGAGACTCAATTAAGCGACTTAATACAAATGCCGCAACCGCTTGATGCGGCGCACACAAAGTCGTTTAGTGAATTAAGCGTAAAACCACTAGAAAGTCGCGCGCGCAGAATAAAAATGATGCCAGGTTCATTTTTGCGGACCTGCGAATGAGCGGCTTGACGGTTGGGGAGGCGCTGGCGCCGCGCAAAAGTTCGTCGATAAATCGGGCGGCCTTCGGGGATAACGGTATGACACTCCCTCACGGGCTTCCGTTCGCGATGGCTTCGGGAGTGGGATCGGTCATGATCTTCAGTGACCCCGAGACGTTGGTGGTAACCGGTGCCGGACTGCCAGTTGACTGCGTATGAGGGGCAGCTCACCTACTCGCCGCGCAGTGCGCCTACAATGAAAGAACAGCGTGACGAAGATCGGAGGCCATCGTGATCGAGCACCTGATATTGGGCGCATTTCTGGTCGTGCCGCTATTGATCGTCGCGTTTCTATTCTCCGACGAGCTATGGCAGGAACATCGCGACCGCGAGCAGCAATCGCCGCCACGACGCATCGACTGGCGCCATCCGATTCGCAGCCTGCGGCATCCTCACTGAACGCGACGGCGCATTGGTGTCGAGCACAAAACGTGCGGGCAAAAAAAAGCCGCAGCGTTCGTGGAACTGCGGCCTAACCACACACATAACGCCATACATGCACGTCACTGCCAGAGTCTGGGTGTGTGTGCGGTCGCAGGCAAGTTCTTAAGCGTGGAATTGACCATCTTTGACGTTGCTGCACATTTTGCAATTGGGACGCGCGAGGCAAGCGCCTCGATACGCGTTATTTCCCAATGCAAAACCGGCTAAAGATCACCCCAAGCAGATCGTCGGACGTGAACTCACCGGTGATCGAATTGAGCTGCTCCTGGCCGAGACGCAACTCTTCTGCAAACAGATCCAGCGCCTGCGCGTTTTGATCCGCATGTTGAGCCGCCAGCATCAGATGTTCCTGCGCCGCGCGCAACGCAATCAGATGCCGTTCGCGCGCAAGGTACACGCTTTCCGCGCCCGCCTGCCAGCCCGCGATACGCAACAGTTCTTCGCGCAACAACCCGATACCGTCGCCTTGTTTGGCCGAGAGCCGCACTTCGCGCAGATCCGAACCGGCGGCACCGTCTCCGGGCAACGTCACCGCAGCCGGAAGCCCCGTCAAATCGGTCTTGTTGAGCACTCGCACGACCGGCACGCCGGCGGGAAATCGCGCGGCGATCGTAACGTCGTCGTCGGTCATGCCGCTGCGCGCGTCGAGCAGATGCAGCACGACGTCGGCCCGCTCGATCTCGTTCCACGTGCGCGCGATGCCGATCTTTTCCACTTCGTCGTCGGTTTCGCGCAGACCCGCGGTGTCGATCACGTGCAGCGGAATGCCTTCGATCTGGATGGTCTGCGCGACCTTGTCGCGCGTCGTGCCGGCAATCGGTGTGACGATGGCCAGCTCCGCGCCCGCAAGCGCATTCAGTAGCGACGATTTGCCGACGTTCGGTTGCCCGGCGAGCACTACCGACAGTCCTTCACGCAGCAGCGCTCCCTGCTTCGCTTCGGCGAGCACGTTCGCGAGTTGTTGGCGGATCCGGGCGAGCTTGCCGCGCGCATCGGCGGCTTCGAGGAAGTCGATCTCTTCTTCCGGAAAGTCGAGCGTCGCTTCGACCAGCATCCGCAGCGTGATCGTTTCTTCGACGAGCGCATGGATGTCACGTGAAAACGCACCATCGAGCGAGCGGCCTGCAGAACGCGCAGCAGCTTCGGTACTCGCCTCGATCAGATCGGCGACGGCTTCCGCCTGGGCGAGATCGAGCTTGTCGTTGAGGAACGCGCGACGCGTGAATTCACCGGGTTCCGCGAGGCGCAGGCCCAATGCGCGGCCGGCGTCGATGCAACGCTGCAGGACCAGTTGCAGCACGATCGGGCCACCGTGTCCCTGCAGTTCGAATACGTGCTCGCCGGTGTACGAGTGAGGCGCCGGAAAATACAGCGCAATGCCGCGATCGAGCGCTTCGCCCTTGCCATCGAGAAACGGCACGTAGCTCGCATGCCGCGGCGCGAGCGCCTGGCCCGTCAGCGCCTCGATTAATGCGCCGGCCGCTTTGCCAGCTCGTCCGAACGAGATTCGCACCACGCCGATTCCACCCCGGCCCGGAGCGGTGGCGATGGCGACGATGGGATCGGAATCGGTGGCGAGCATGATGGACGAAGGGAGGTGGTCGACGGCGGGCTGTATGAAGTGCGACGCATTGTAACGCGCGCGCTTTCGGCGCTTTGGACGGGCGCTGGAGCGCGTCTGCACGCGGTCTTCGGTCAGAATGGCTAGGAAGTATCTTAATTGAGATAATGGCGGTTGATCGCGAGCCGGGCAATCTGTCGCGACAATTGCGCTCGCATGCTTCCAGAATGAGCTTCGTGCGTGGCCGGACTGTTCCGGGTTTCGTCCCAGGTCAGTCAATTGTTGGGCTATTTATAACTAAATAGAGATAAATATAGCGCAACTGGTTGTCGGCGTCACACCACTCGAATTGCACAATCCGGCCATGCCTACCGCCGAAGAAAAAGCCGCCTTCACCGAACGTCTGCAGTTCGCGATGCGCCGTGCCCCCGAGACGCCTCAAGGTCCAACCGAGCTCGCGCTGCATTTCAATCTGCGGTATCGCGGCGCGCATCCGATTTCGCCGCAAACCGCGCACAAGTGGTTGAGCGGCCGCACGATCCCCACCGCCGACAAACTACAGACGCTAGCCGAATGGCTCGACGTCGATCTGCACTGGCTGCACTACGGGCCGCCACCTGGCGACGCGAAGCGTACGGTGCCGAAGCCGAGAGCGCGCGGCGAGAAGTATCCGCTGTCTCCCGAGGCGCTGGAACTCGCATCGAAGATCGAAGCGTTGACGCCGCATCACCGGTATCTCGTGCAGGAACTGATTTCGCAGTTTTACGGCGACGCCGACAAGGATTGAGCGCAGCAAGCGGAAGCCGTACCCGCATAAAAAAACCGCCCGGTGCATGAACTGCACCGGGCGGTTTTTTACTGGGGCGAAACGGGCAACGTCTCCCGTTTCGCCCGACAAACTCAGACTCAGGCAGCCTTCTTCTTCGAGCCCATCATCCGCGTGATGTAGTACTGCTGTGCGATCGACAGCACGTTGTTCACCACGTAATACAGCACCAGACCGGCCGGGAAGAAGAAGAACATCACCGAGAACGCGATCGGCATGAACATCATCATCTTGGCTTGCACAGGGTCCGGCGGCGTCGGGTTGAGACGCGTCTGCAGGAACATCGAGACAGCCATCAGCACCGGCAGGATGAAGAACGGGTCTTGCTGCGACAGATCGTGAATCCAGAGCATCCACGGCGCGCCGCGCATTTCCACCGACGACAGCAGCACCCAGTACAGCGAGATAAACACCGGGATCTGGATCACCACCGGCAGACAGCCGCCGAACGGATTGACCTTCTCGGTCTTGTACAGCTCCATCAGCGCCGAGTTCATCTTCTGCGGATCGCCCTTGAAGCGTTCGCGCAGCGCCTGCATGCGCGGCGTGATCGCCTTCATGCGGGCCATCGACTTGTAGCTCGCCGCCGACAGCGGGAAGAACACGGCCTTGATCAGCAGCGTGAGCAGCACGATCGACCAGCCCCAGTTGCCGACATAGCTGTGGATCTTCTCGAGCAACCAGAACAGCGGCTTCGCGATGATCGTCACCCAGCCATAGTCCTTCACGAGTTCGAGACCCGGCGCGATACCTTCGAGCATGCGCTCTTCTTCCGGACCAGCGAAAAGCTCCGCGGATACATTAGCGGACTGTCCCGGTGCAATCGTCGCGACCGGTTCCTTCACACCCACGCGATACAGCGACGGGTCGATCTTTTCGACATAGATGTCGCGCTTCGCGCCCTGCTGCGGAATCCACGCCGTCGCAAAGTAATGCTGGACCATCGCGATCCAGCCGTTATCGGCGGAGGTCGCGTAGTCCTGCTTGTTCTTGTCGACGTCGCTGAACGTCATCTTCTGGAAGTGATGCTCAGCCGTGTAGACCGCCGGTCCGATGAACGTGTGCGAGAAGCGCGGCGTTTCGACCGGCTGGCTGTCGCGCACCAGTTCCATATAGACGGTCGGCGTGACCGGCACGGTGCCCACGTTGACGATCTTCGTATCGACGCCGATCACGTAGCTGCCGCGCGTGAACGTGTACGTCTTCACGACCTTCACACCGCCCTTTACCGGCGATTCGAAGCTGAGCTGGAACGTCTTCGCGTCGCCGGTCAGATCGTGCGGCTGGTTGGGCACCGGCGTGAAGATGTCAGTGTGGTTCGGGAAATCGCCACCGAGCAGGCCCGTGCGCGCGAGATACGTGTGATCGGCGGTGTGATCGAACAGCGTGATGACGAGGTCCGGCTGCGAGCCGTCGCCATGCTTGATCAGCGACAGCTTGGACAGCGTGCCGCCGCGGGTGTCGATCTGACCGCTATAGACGTCGGTACTGAACGGAACCAGCTGCGCCTGGGCGGCGGCCGGCGTCGTGCTACCGGGCGCCGCTGTACCCGCAGCCGTATTGGCCGTGGGCAGATCGGCGGACTGGGTTCCTGGTGTCGTTGTTCCCGGCGCGGCGCCTGCCGCGGTATGCGTCTGCGTGGCGCCCGGGAAGAACATCGACGGACGTCCGTGGTCGCGCTGCCAGTTGTCGAACAGCAAGACAGCTGACATGAAGAAGATGACCCATAGGACGGTGCGTTTGATATCCATGCGTTGTCTCAGTGTCGAGGGAACGGCGCGTCAGCGCTTTTCAGAAGTGGGAGGCGGGACGAGATCGATGCCGCCCGCCGAAAACGGGTGGCAGCGGCACAGGCGCCTGGCGGCGAGGTAAGTTCCGCGCGCGGCGCCATGATACTGGATTGCTTCGCGCGCGTAATCGGAACAGGAAGGATAAAAACGGCACCGGTCGCCGAGCAGCGGACTGACGGCAACCTTGTAAAAACGCAGCAACGCGATGAGTACCGTTTGCATGGCTTGAGCGACCGGATTGCGCCGCACAGGGGGAAGATCGGGCACCGCGCTCACCGGAGCGGGCCGACGCCGGTTGCGCGTCATGGCGTCGCAGCCGGCGGTGTAAGCGGTGCAGGTGCAGCGGGCTGCGCCTCACGCCTGGCGATTTCACGCGCGGCCTTGTCGAGCAGCATCTTGATCTCTTCAGTACACAGCGCGTTCAGCGGCGGCGACGAGGCGCTGGGCAACGCCTTCCTGTCGATCTTCGTATGCAGGCGCAGCAGCACGTCCCAGCCGGCGAAGTCGGCGCGCCGCAACCGGAACGCCTCGCGTGCGAGGCGCTTCACGAGGTTGCGGGTGGCAGCCCGCGGTGCGTGCTTCTTGCCGACCACGAGCCCTAAGCGCGCTTCGTTGCCTGTCGGACTGGCGTACACGACGAAATGCGCAGAGCGGCGCCACGGGCGCAAACGAAAAACGGATGAGAATTCATCCGTTTTCAGCAGCCTTGCGGCTTTGGGGAAGGCGGCCTGCGCGCGCAACGGAATCGATCCCTGCTGCGGCGTGTGAGCCGTTCCCGCTGAAGCGCGGGTGCCGGACACGGCGCGCAATCCGCTTGAAGCAGCCCTTAGATCGCGAGGCGCTTGCGGCCCTTCGCGCGGCGTGCGTTGATGACCTTGCGGCCACCCGCAGTCTTCATGCGAACGCGGAAGCCATGGGTGCGCTTGCGGCGCGTCACGGAAGGTTGGTAAGTACGTTTCATGTTGCTCTCACTTGTTGAGAAATGACCGCGCGAGCATCGCAGGGAACGCAATGAACGGTGGTGCTGGAAATTGGTTTACGCCGAACCCGCTATTTAAGCCGGTTTTCTCTTGGTCGTCAATAGCTTAGAGGCTTGTTCCGACACCCCCGTACGTCCCGATCGACTGGTCCGGCCCTGTGGATAACTCCCCTTACGGCGTCGTTTTGGCGTTAGAATCTCGCCTTAATCCCAAGAATCCTGCACGACGCCCCGCTGCGCCTGCTTGCCGCAAACCCTTGTGGTGCAAGCGCCTGGGGCAGTTCCGTCTGTGCTGCTCCGGGCCTCGTCGCGGGTTTTGCGACCAGGAAGCGCCAGCGGACCGCCGTGCACATAACGACAGCAACTCGATGAACGAATTCTGGCAGCACTGTTCCGCATTGCTGGAGCGCGAATTGACGCCCCAGCAGTACGTGACGTGGATCAAACCGTTGGCCCCGGTCGCCTTCGACGCCGATGCGCATACCCTGAGCATCGCCGCGCCGAACCGCTTCAAGCTCGACTGGGTCAAGAGCCAGTTTTCCGGCCGGATCACCGATCTTGCCCGCGATTTCTGGCAGGCCCCGGTCGATGTCCAGTTCGTTCTCGATCCGAAGGCCGGGTCGCGTCTGTCCGTGGCGCCTGCGCCCGTGCCGATGGCGGCACGGCAGCAAACATCCTCTTCTTCTGCTGGCAACCAGAGCAACGCAGGCGGCGTCGCGGCCGTCGGCGCCGCGGTCGGTGCGGTGCAGGCCGCGCATGCGGCACGCTTTGGCAATGGCTCGGCGCATGGTTCGAATGGCGGTCATACGGCCGGCCAGCACAGCGACGATGCCACCGACCTCGATCTGCCCAGCCTCGACGCGAATGAAGCCGCGGCGGCGCGCCGCACGTGGCGTCCCGGGTCAGGACCGGCCGGCAACGGCGACAGCGACCCGATGTACGAGCGCTCCAAGCTGAACCCGGTGCTCACATTCGATAACTTCGTCACCGGCAAGGCGAACCAGCTCGCGCGCGCCGCGGCGATCCAGGTCGCCGACAACCCCGGCGTGTCGTACAACCCGTTGTTTCTGTACGGCGGCGTCGGCCTCGGCAAGACCCACCTGATCCACGCGATCGGCAACCAGCTGCTGATGGACAAGGCCGGCGCCCGGATCCGCTACATCCACGCGGAACAATATGTGTCGGACGTGGTGAAGGCCTACCAGCGCAAGGCGTTCGACGACTTCAAGCGCTATTACCACTCGCTCGACCTGCTGCTCATCGACGATATCCAGTTCTTCTCCGGTAAATCGCGGACGCAGGAAGAGTTCTTCTACGCGTTCGAGGCACTGGTCGCGAACAAGGCGCAGGTCATCATCACGAGCGATACGTACCCGAAGGAAATTTCCGGGATCGACGACCGGCTGATCTCGCGCTTCGATTCCGGCCTGACGGTGGCGATCGAGCCACCCGAGCTGGAAATGCGCGTCGCGATCCTGATGCGCAAGGCGCAATCGGAAGATGTGAGCCTCAACGAGGACGTCGCGTTCTTTGTCGCGAAGCACCTGCGCTCGAACGTCCGCGAACTCGAAGGCGCGCTGCGCAAGATCCTCGCGTATTCGAAATTCCATGGCCGCGAAATCTCGATCGAACTGACCAAGGAAGCACTGAAAGACCTGTTGACCGTGCAGAACCGGCAGATCTCGGTGGAGAACATCCAGAAGACCGCTGCCGACTTCTACAACATCAAGGTCGCGGACATGTACTCGAAGAAGCGACCGGCGAATATCGCGCGGCCGCGGCAGATCGCGATGTATCTGGCCAAAGAATTGACGCAGAAGAGCCTGCCGGAAATCGGCGAGCTGTTTGGCGGGCGCGATCACACCACCGTGCTGCATGCGGTGCGCAAGATTGCCGATGAACGCAGCAAGGATGCACAGTTGAATCATGAGCTGCACGTGCTTGAGCAGACGTTGAAGGGCTGAGCGGGCGTGTGCGGTTTGAGCGGGGAATCGTGAGGCGAAAAAACGAAGGGCGCGAGGCCAGTTCAGGCGGTCCGAAAGAGGACTGAGACTGGCGCGGCAAAACGGCCCTGTTTATTTCGCGGAACGTCCCCATTTTAGGGAAGCGGTTTCGTTTTCAGGCACAATACAGGTTTAACCGCCCGGCGGGCGCAGGCGGGTTTTCAGGCCATGTCCGGCTGGGCGCGGCGGCACCGGCAGGGGGCCGCCGGCGCGCGGTGGTGAGCCGGGCGGGGCGCGCAGGCCGTTATATCAACGAAGGAACTCTATGCAACTGGTCAAGACCGAACGCGATAACCTCCTCAGGCCGCTGCAAACCGTGAGCGGCATCGTCGAACGCCGCCACACGTTGCCGATCCTCGCCAACCTGCTGATCACCAAGAGCGATTCCAATGTGTCGTTCCTGTCGACGGACCTCGAACTGCAGATCACCACGCGCGCCGATTTCGGCGTAGGTGGAGAGTCGGTGGCGACTACGGTGGCCGCACGCAAGCTGCTCGACATCCTGCGTGCGATGCCTGAAGGCCAGGTCAGCCTGACGCTGACCGACAAGCGCCTCACCGTGCAGTCGGGCAAGAGTCGTTTCGCGCTGCAGACGCTCGCCGCGGACGAATTCCCGACCGTCGCACAAGCCAAAGATTTCGGCGCCAACCTGTCGGTTCCGCAAAAGACGTTCCGCCAGTTGCTCGGCATGGTCCATTTCGCGATGGCGCAGCAGGACATCCGTTACTACCTGAACGGCATGCTGCTCGTGGTCGATGGCGACCAGCTGATGGCCGTCGCAACCGACGGACACCGGCTTGCGTACTCGTCGATGAAAATCGAAGGTTCGTTTGCTCGCCAGGAAGTGATCGTTCCGCGCAAGACGATTCTTGAGCTGCAACGTCTGCTCGAAGATATCGACGACACGCTGAAAATCGAAATCGCGTCGACCCAGGCGAAGTTCACGTTCGGCCAGGTCGAACTGGTATCGAAACTGGTGGAAGGCAAGTTCCCCGACTTCCAGCGCGTGATTCCGAAGTCGCACAAGAACACGTTCCTGATCGGTCGCGAAGAACTGCAACGCTCGCTGCAACGCGCGGCGATTCTGACGTCGGACAAGTTCAAGGGCGTGCGCTGCATCATCGAGCCGGGCCAGCTGAAGATCATGTCCACCAACGCCGATCAGGAAGAGGCGCAGGAAGAACTGGAAATCGCCTACCAGGGCGACACCATCGATATCGGCTTCAACGTCACGTATCTGCTCGACGTGCTCGCGAACCTGAAGGTCGACATGCTGCAGGTCAGCCTCGGCGACGCGAGTTCCAGCGCGCTGATCACGATTCCTGAGAACGAGGAATTCAAGTACGTAGTGATGCCGATGCGCATCTGACGCAACCGACAATAAGAACACACCAAGGGGCGCAGTGCCCCTTTGGCGTTTTTATGGTGTTTTGAAAGTCCTGAAGCAGCAACCAGGCAGTAACGCAGAACCGGAAAAAATCCATGACTGAAACGAACAATTCGCAACCCGATAACAGCTACGGCGCCTCTTCCATTCAGATCCTCGAAGGTCTGGAGGCCGTCCGGAAGCGACCCGGGATGTACATCGGCGATACATCGGATGGCACCGGTCTGCATCACCTCGTATTCGAAGTGCTGGACAACGCAATCGACGAAGCGCTGGCCGGATACTGCAACGACATCCAGGTCATCATTCACGCCGACAACTCGGTCTCCGTCACCGACAACGGCCGTGGCGTGCCGACCGGCCTGAAGATGGACGACAAGCACGATCCGAAGCGCAGCGCCGCTGAAATCGTGATGACCGAGCTGCACGCCGGCGGCAAGTTCGACCAGAACAGCTACAAGGTGTCCGGCGGGCTGCACGGCGTGGGCGTGTCGTGCGTGAACGGACTGTCGGCATGGCTGCGCCTCACGGTGCGTCGTGATGGCAAGAAGCACTTCATGGAATTCCATCGTGGTGTGCCGCAGAACCGCATCGTCGAAGAAGTGGACGGTGAACGCGTATCGCCGATGCTGGTGGTGGGTGACACCGAAAACCGCGGCACCGAAGTGCACTTCCTCGCCGACGATACGATCTTCGGCAATGTCGAATATCACTACGACATTCTGGCGAAGCGCATTCGCGAACTGTCGTTCCTGAATAACGGCGTGCGGATTCGTTTGACCGATCAGCGTTCGGGCAAGGAAGACGATTTCGCGTTTGTCGGCGGCGTGAAGGGCTTTGTCGAGTACATCAACAAGACCAAGGCTGTATTGCACCCGACTATCTTCCACGTGAGTGGCGAGAAAGATGGTGTTGGCGTCGAAGTCGCGATGCAGTGGAACGACAGCTACAACGAAAATGTGCTGTGCTTCACGAACAATATTCCGCAGCGCGATGGTGGGACGCACTTGACCGGTTTGCGCGCGGCGATGACGCGTGTGCTGAACAAGTACATTGCCGATCACGAAGTCGCCAAGAAGGCGAAGGTCGAGACGTCCGGCGACGACATGCGCGAAGGGTTGTCTTGCGTGTTGTCCGTCAAGGTGCCGGAGCCGAAGTTCAGCGCGCAGACGAAGGACAAGCTCGTTTCGTCGGAAGTGCGTGCGCCGGTTGAGGATGTGGTTGCCAAGGCGCTTGAAGAATTCCTGCTTGAGACGCCGCTTGACGCGAAGATTATCTGCGGCAAGATCGTCGATGCTGCGCGTGCGCGTGACGCTGCGCGCAAGGCGCGCGAGATGACGCGACGCAAGGGCGTGCTGGACGGCGTTGGTTTGCCGGGCAAGCTTGCCGATTGCCAGGAGAAAGATCCGGCGAAGTCGGAGATTTATATCGTCGAGGGTGACTCGGCTGGCGGCTCCGCCAAGCAGGGGCGTGACCGGAAGTTTCAGGCCATCCTGCCGTTGCGCGGCAAGGTGCTGAACGTCGAGAAGGCGCGCTACGACAAGCTGCTTTCGTCGGAGCAGATCGTTACGCTGATTACCGCGCTGGGTTGCGGGATCGGCAAGGACGATTACAACCTCGACAAGCTGCGCTATCACCGCATTATCATCATGACCGACGCGGACGTGGACGGTGCGCACATCCGTACGCTGCTGCTGACGTTCTTCTATCGGCAGATGCCGGACATGATCGAGCGTGGGTTTGTTTATATCGCGCAACCGCCGCTGTACAAGATCAAGGCGGGTAAGGATGAGCGGTATCTAAAGGATGAGTCGGAGCGGAATGCGCATATGTTGAAGCTTGCGCTGCAGGGCTCCGATCTTGTGCCTACTGAGAATGCGACGCCTATTGCCGGCGATGCGCTTGGTGAGCTGGCGCGGTCTTATCTGCTTGCTCAGGCTGTCGTGAACCGGTTGAGCCGGCTTTACGATGCGCAGGCCATGGAAGCGGTCATGGATGGTGTTGTGATCGATTTCACCGATGAGGCTTCAACTGAGGCTTCGGCTAAGGTGCTTGAGGCTCATCTGCGGGATGATCCTTTGAAGCCCGAGGTGTTCGTGCATGCGATGTATGACGCTGTGCGGGAACAGCGGTCGTTGCGGGTGGAGCGGAAGCATCACGGCAATCTGAAGATCTCGGTTATCGATCAGGATTTTCAGTTGACTGCGGATTATCAGCAGCTGGTTACTACTGCCGATACGTTCAAAGGGTTGATCGGGGTTGGGGCTGTTATCCGGCGCGGTGAGCGGAGTATGGCGGTTAATAACTTCAAGAGCGCTATGAAGTGGTTGATTGCCGATGCTGAGCGGAATGTCTCCTTGCAGCGGTATAAGGGGCTCGGGGAGATGAATCCTGGGCAGCTCTGGGAAACTACGATGGATCCGACAGTCAGGCGGTTGCTGCGGGTGCAGATCGAGGATGCTATCGCTGCTGATGGGATTTTTACTACGCTTATGGGGGATGATGTGGAGCCGCGTAGGGCGTTTATTGAGTCTAATGCGTTGAGGGCGGGGAATATTGATGTTTGATGTTTAGCATTTCCGTAGGGCGCCAGAGTATGTGCGACTGGCGCCACAGTTGTGCGACTGCGCGACGGAGTTAATGCGACTGACCTACTTAGACGGAAAGTGATCGCCATTCCTGCACGCATAGGCTATACGAGCGATCTTGGGCGAAGCTCGGTTTTCAGACTCGCGAGGGTTAAAAATTTCGAACGACTTGGTAGGGTTCGCGGTACGAAGATCTGGAGTTCGCCCCCCTCTCCACCATTAGATATTCCAGGCAGTTCCACAGTATTCCCGAAACCCCGCGTACCGTAAGGCTCGCGGGGTTTTTGTTTCCACTTTGGGATCATGGTTTCCGTTAACAGCAGTGGGCTTTTCGGCACAGCTTTGGAGCCTTGAGTGTTGATTTGTACTGAATCCTGACCCGGGGGGGGACAAAATCATGGACTACCTAGAGGTAGTCCATGCACTCGTACGAAGACCGCATTCAAGCTGTTCAGCTTTATCTGAAGTTGGGAAAGCGCATCAGGGCGGCCATCAGACAGTTGGGTTAGGGAGATAGTTCGACTACGCCCTACCTCTTGCTCCACTCCAGATCCCAGCCGGCCAGTGATCGACTGCTTCGACGGTCTCGTCGTGAGCTTGTCAATCGGCACACGACCAGATGCTGAACTCGTAAATACCATGCTGGATTCGGCCATGGAGTCGGTGGCTGATTGTTGTGAGCGGCCTGTGGTCCACTCCGACTGCGGGGCGTGCTATCGTTGGCCGGGATGGCTATCCCGGATGCGCGATGCTTGGCTCATTCGCCCTATCCACGTGAGCTACGCCCACAATGCACGCGACAAGTCGTCGACTTGATCAAAGTTCAGAGCGAGAAAGTAGTTCCGAGGCGGCGCCGAATCGGATGACAATAGGTGGGTGGTCGTGCGCTCCCCGTGCGAGACTGAGAGCCGACCCGCTGCCTGGCAAGTCACACCTGCGACGGGACATGCGCCAGGCGCCACCGTCCGCTATCCCGCGGCCACTGCCCTACTTCAGCGTTATCTCGTAACGCGTTCCGCCCGACGATCTGACAGATAGCAAACTAGGTAAGACAACGGCTCAACGTGAGTCTCAAGTCCGATGAGTCAATGCGCAGGCAACCGCAGTTCAAGCGACGGAGAACTTTCGTTGCAGGTCAGCAATAGATAGCGATTCGCCTTGGTTCTGGTAGCATTCTGGTATCAAAATCTCCATCGCGAAGGATGCGGAGGTACTAATGAAAGTACTTTTTGGGACCAAAAAGGTTCAAAAAACAGGCCGGGTCGCGTTGACTGAACAGCTGCTTCACAATGCTGGGTTACAGGAAGGAGATTCGGTCGATATCTATTTTGATTCGTCGACAAAGACAATCATTCTTGAACGCTCTCCCGAGCTGACCGACGCGAAAGCTCGGTCTGCACCTGAAAGCAAAACAAGAAGTCGGAGAAAACAATGAGTAACTCTGCCAACGAGCGGTTTTCCGGTCATGAATCGTTCGTGTGTCGCTATGGGTGGCTTCCGAAGGTGTTCAAGGCTGTAAGCGCAGACCCCGAACTGTTGCGAAACGAGGACCGCGCTATGGTTGCGCTTGGTATCGGACGCAATATGGTGAAATCGATCCAGTTTTGGGCAGAGGCATCGGGCGTGTTGCAGTCTATGGGACCACGCGGGCACACACCTGGTCCTGTGGGTTCGCTGCTTTTCAGGGGACAGGGGGCATTGGACCCGTACCTAGAGTCGCTCGAGTCTTTGTGGCTTATTCACTGGCAGCTCTGCACGACGGCTGGTTTGGCGGCATGGCGCGAAGTATTTGCGGAGGGACGCCTGATCCGGTTCGAACGGCAGAGGCTGGTTGAGGCACTTGCTCGCCGCGGCGAAGGAGCCGCACGGCCTCTGGCGTCGAGCACCCTCGAACAGCACACCGGCATCTTCGTACAAACCTATTATCAGGAAGAGCGCGGCTCTGACGACACGTCATGGTGCCCGCTTCAAGATCTGGGTCTACTGCAGGCAACAAAGGAAGAGGACGGCCGGGTGATGTTCAGCGCTGATCCTCGTGCTCCGGTGGGATTGACGCTGCGCGTTTTCGGCATAGCCCTCGTGCAATTCATGCTTCGACGGGGTGACGGTGTGCAGTCAGTCGATTTCAATCAACTGTTGAGGGGCGTCGGAAGTCCGGGACTGGTTTTTCGACTGGATGAGCATCAGCTGCGGGTTTTTGTTGAAAATCTGTGCAATACGGAGCTGGCGGGGGCGCTTCGGTTTGTTGATACGGCCGACACGCAAAGTGTCGTATTGAATCCGGAACACCTGGATCCACAGTTCCTGCTACAAGTGGTAGAGGAGGCTTACCCGCATGTCTGAACGAATCATCGATGCTATTGAATTAGGTGGGCGCCATACGCGTTCAATTGCATTGGACCGCGACCTCCGTGACGAGTCTGCTGTCGAAAACTACCTTCCGACACCAAACGCGATCGCTTCATTAAAGCAGATCGGCGAAGCAGTCGCCGCAGGCAACGCGCAAAGGGCCTGGAAAATCGTGGGCCCTTATGGCAGCGGCAAGTCGGCGCTAGGGGTGATGGTTGCGCAGCTTTTTTCTGGACAAGCTGAACATCCGGCGGCATCGCAACTGCTGCACCGATCAGCTCCTCGCGTCGCTGCCCTGTATCAGGACGCGCATCGCTTTCCCCTTGCTGTGGTTGGCGCGCGAGTGTCGATCGGGTTGGCATTGGCGGTCGCGGTCCGGAATGCGCTATCGGGATGGCTCCAAAACAAGGCTGCCACCGCGCTGAGGAAGCAGCTTGACGAACAGGCTGGTACCTACAAAAGCAGGCCGCTCAACGCAGTTGCTGGCGAGTTGATCTCGGACTTTGCCAGCGCAGCCGTAGTCGCAGGCTACGATGGAGTCGTTCTGCTGGTTGATGAGGTAGGGAAGTTTGTTGAGCATGCCGCGCTCTATCCCGAACACGGTGATCTGATTGCATTGCAGCAGATTGCTGAACAAGCGTGTCGGGCTGATGGACCTAGCCTCGCAGTGGTTGCAATGCTGCACCAGCACTTTGCGAGCTACGCCGCTGGCGTTGGTCGTTCGCTCAGCGATGAATGGCACAAGGTGGCCTCAAGGTTCGAGGAGATACCTTTCGACGAACCTATTGAACGATACGCACATTTCGCGGCTCACGCGATCACAGGGAAGGCACGTCTTGCCCGGGAGTCGGGACTTGCGGATGACGCTCGCTCGACCTATGCGAAAGCGTTGGAATATGGAGTTCTGCGCGCGCCGATGTCTGTTGATCAGAGACTCTTCGAGCGGGCTGAGCAACTGTATCCTCTTCATCCGCTCAGCGTTGCGGCGCTTGCCGTCATATCAAAGCGGTACGGGCAAAGCGAGCGGTCGTTTCACGCATTCCTGCGTGGCAACGAGCCATTCGCTCTTCGTGATTTTGCTGAGCGCAACTCGCTTGCCGAGACGCCGTGGTATCGCCTTCCGGACCTTTTCGATTATCTTGCCGGCGGCTATGGGCTGCGCTTTAGAGACCTAGCTGCAGAACGACGCTGGACATTCGCGCGTGCGACGGTCGAACGCCAGACGCTGGACCCTCTGGCTGTGCGCGCACTGAAATCCATTGCCGTGATGGAGCTGATTGAAGCGGTCGTCGGCACACCCATTACGGCAGGCTTTCTTGCTTTCTCTTTGGGAGATGTGACAACGAAAGCCATGAGCGCAGCGCTTGATCGGTTAGTCGAGCATGGGGTGTTGATACATCGTAGAAATGGGTCGGAATATTCGTTTGCCGTCTCCGACGCAGTCAACATCGAAGCGCTATATGAGCAAGCCGCGCGCGCAAGCGAAGACGAGCTGATCGTCCGGGGCATTTCGGCGGTTTTGGCGCATCGCCTCACTATTGCGAATAAGCACTACGACACCAGCGGCACTATCCGGACAATGAAGATTGTCGCCGGTTCGCCTGCGGCGTGGCCGCAGATCCCCGGTGCCAAAATTGATGAAGCGCAGCCTGATGGCTGGTTGAAATTGGTGCTAGTGACAGGTGGACCCGATGCCGAAGTTGCGGTCCGGCACCAGCTAAAAAGCGAGGCTGGCGAACTGACTATTGGTGCCTGCATGCCTTTGTCTGCAGAAGCCAGAGCGGCCTTGGCAGAATATTCCATCTGGCTTGCGGTCCAACGAGAGGTGACAAGCAAGAGGCTTGATCCTTGGACCAGTCAGTATGTGGGCGGCCGTCTGCACGAGGCCCGTGAATCAGTTGGGCGATTGGTGCTGTCCGAACTTAATCCGTTCCCAGGGCGTCCTGGATGCGAATACTGGCACAAGGGAAAGCCGATCCCGGGTAGCCGGAACATGAATGTGAGCCAGTTGGCTTCATGGCTGTTCGATACTGTCTATAGCGAAACACCGCGGATCGTCAACGAACTGATTAATAAAGACAAGCCCGCCCCGGCGATCGTGCTAGCGCGTCAACGTCTGTTTGATGTGTTGATAGGTGGCGATTCGTCACGCCAGATCTGTGGGGCAAACGAGTATCCCCCTGAGCGTCTGATTCACTCAACGCTGCTTCGCGATACCGGCATATGGACGGAAAAGGAAGGACACTGGGAACTGGTCGCTCCAACGCGAGCCGCTAAACTCGACATCACAGCGGTCTGGGCGGCTATCGCTGAAGAACTGTGTGCAGAGACGCCCGCCACATTTGCGAGCGTGACAGAGCGGCTAGCGAGTGCACCGCTGGGCATCCGGGCCGGGCCCGCGGGTATATGGATCATCCTCTATCTGATCATTCACCGGAGCCGTTGCGCCATTTTCGAACGGGGAACGCTCGTCCTTGAGTTGACTGCGGAACATCTGCAGCGAATATTCAAGAATCCGCAGTCCGTCGAGCTGCGGGAACTTCCACAGGGCGATCGCAGCAGAAAGTTGCTGCACGACTATCGGGTGGCAATGGCAGCGATCGGCTGCGTGGTTGAAGGTGAATTGACCTGGTTGGAACTGGCGAGAAGTCTATACCGATGGTTTGGGCGTTTGCCTGAGTTCTCGATGCAAACCGGGCGATTGAACAAGGACGCCGTCCTAGTTCGATCTGTGCTTAAAAAGGCACAGGATCCGATCAAGTTACTGACGATTAGTCTGCCAGAACAGCATTCACAGACAAAATCGAAGGCAACCTTTGTCAACTGGTTGTCGGTAACGCTGTCGGAACTTGGAATTGCACATCGGCGACTGCAGGACACAGTATCAGTTGACGTCGGTCAATCGTTCGAGATCAGTGGGCCCTTGAGTCGCGTGAGAAATCAGCTTCAGACCGAGTGCGCCGGACTCGCTGCGGATCTCGCTGACGTTCGCTTAAAAAGTTTCATTCTACGTTGCACGGACATTTCTCTTACTGATGAGAAGTGGCTGGATTCAATCGCGAATCTGGTTGTGCAGCGCTCTCTTGATGCGTGGACGGACGAGACACTGGGTCGCTTTTCACAGTCTCTGACTGAATTGTGTGGCCAGTACAAGCGCTGGATGCGATTGGTGACGCAACGCAGCCGGCTGCCCCGCACCACGGAACGGTTCGTGGGACTAACGTTGACAATGCCCGGAGGGCAGGAGTCCAGCCTGTTCGTCAATACTACTGACCAGTCGAAAGATTTGGCCCGGGACGTCGTGAAAATGATATCCGACGCTGCAAGCGGCGATCATCAGTTAGCTGCAGCGGCCCTAGCTCAGGCATTGCAGGAGCTTCATGGCCTGCAGATCAATGCATCGTTGAAGGAGGAATCGTCTGATGGCAAACGAAAAGCGCACTAGGCATATCCTTAGTCTCTCCGGAGGGAAGGACAGTGCGGCTCTGGCAATTTACCTTCGCGACAGGGTGCCGGAAATGGAATACATTTTCAGCGATACGCGGAAGGAGTTGCCGGAGACCTATGAATATCTTGAGCGTATCAGCAGTTACCTTGGCAAAGAGGTCACGCGGCTGAATGCAGATGTTGGGTTTGATCACTGGTATGAAATGTACGGGGGGATGATTCCCTCAAACCATCGCCGTTGGTGCACGCGTGCGTTGAAGCTCAAACCATTCGAACAACACTGCGGAAATGACGAAGTCGTCAACTATGTTGGACTTCGTGCCGATGAAGATCGCGGTGGTTACATCAGTCACAAGCCGAATATCAAGGCAGTGTATCCCTTCAAGGAAGATGGACTCATACTCCGGGATATCGAGGAAATTCTCCGTACGTCGGGGGTTGGGATGCCCCCCTACACAAAGTGGGGTAGAACCAGATCTGGATGCTATTTCTGCTTCTATCAACAGAAGATCGAGTGGGTCCGCCTGAAGGAAACTCATCCGGACCTATATGAAAAGGCGAAGGCGTACGAAAAACCGTACGACAAGACCGGCAATTTCTTTACGTGGAGCCAAGGTGAGAGCTTGGCAGAACTAGAGCAGCCACAACGAGTTGAAGCGATAAAGCGCGAGCATATTATTCGCTTCGAACGTCAGAAGGCTAGAAGGGAAAACGCCACTCTATTGGAGGTGTTTACCCAAGCGGACGCAGCAGAGGATCTTGATGAAGACGATGATCAAGGGTGTCTAGTCTGTCAACTGTGACTCGTCGCCGACAATCCAATTCGCGCTGTACAACCTATAAAAATGTCAATTTATTTCAAGGCTCGGGTTTTACTGGAACTGGGGGCCGAGCTGATAAGCTCGGATGCCGTGGCTCTGTATGAGCTGATAAAAAACGGCATCGATGCAGGGTCCAAGCGCGTTGAGATCGATGTCAACATCATCATGCAACCGTCGTCACAGAGAGAGCTCGAATCAAAGTGGAGCACGGTCGATACCAAGGACTGGAACAAAGAAGAATTCTCGTTTGATTTAGCCGAGCATATCGAGTCCACAGCATCAGAGGCGGCACGGAACGATTTTCTGACACGAATGCGTGACGTTTCTGGACCGAGTCAAGCACTTCTTGCTTTGAAGGCGGCATGTTTCGATGGGAATCGAATCCAGGTGATCGATAGCGGACACGGGATGGACGATGATGCATTGCGCACGTGCTATCTGACGGTTGGTACGCCGAGCAGGCTCAAGCAGAAGAAGCTGGCACTGGCATCTGACAAGGCCTCTGTCATCGTTCCTTTGGGGGAAAAGGGCATTGGCCGTCTCGCCGCGATGCGTATTGGACATCATGTTAACGTGGCGTCGAGGGCAAGTACCAAGCCAGCCGAATTTGAACTGGAGCTGGATTGGCGGCCTGTTTTTCGAGACCCCGATCTCGATGCTGGAGCGTTGCAATTTGAACCCAAACCAAGGCAGCCAAGTTTGTCGACCTCCACGGGCACGGTTATCACGATTCGAGATATTCAATCCGACTGGACGATAGATAAACTTACCGAACTGGCTGATGCTGATCTCTCAAAGCTGGCTGATCCATTCAAAGTGAATTACGCAAATCAGTTCTTGCGAATTAAATTCCAAGGAGAGGATCAGACGTTGGTCACTGCGTTCCGGTCTAGCAATCTGAAATTTGCGGACGCGGAGTGCACCATTTCATTTAAGGCAGGCAGTCCAGGAGATAGTGCAACCGGGCAAATCGCAGGGATGGAAGTGACGACTGTCTATCGGCGGTTCGACGACAAGGCCGAGAAGCTAGTACATCATGGCTCTCACCTTCGGGATAGTGTGAGCCACCCACCGGGACGACGCACCGTACGGGCAAAAGCCTCAGACCGCCTGCCTCGTTCCGATGAAGTCATTGCAGCCCTATCGACTCTAGGGGATTTTGAGGCAAAATTCTGGTGGTTCAATCGAGGTCGGTTACAGAAGGAAGATAAAGAGCTGTGGGCGTCAGGCCTCCGTAAGTTCGTCCGCGACTGGAGCGGTGGGCTCCTCGTATACAGGGATGGGTTTCGAGTGTATCCGTATGGTTCAGCCGCGGATGATTGGCTTGACCTCGATAGAAAGGCGCTCGCGAGCTCCGCGTATAAGTTGAATCGAGCGCAAATTATCGGCTATTTACGAATTTCTTCGCATGGCAATCCCAACCTGCAAGATCAGACGAATCGCGAAGGCTTCCGCGATTGTCCTCAAAAGGAAGCTCTCCGTCGTCTTCTTAGACAGGCCATCATATCCGACTGTAAAACATTCCTTGAGCGTGTCGACAAGGAAAACAAAGCGGCAGACGAAGAGACCATCCGAGACATCGATACGAGGATTGTTGACGCGAGTGACGCCGCAGCGTTTAACCTGAAGCGACTGCGGGATCGTGTGCCGGGCGAGTCGGCCGTGGTCCAAACAATCCTTGTCGAACTAGCGGAAGTACAGGACGCGTGGGATCGTGCAAAGGCGGCCTTGGAGGCGAAAGACTCCGAGGTGGAAAAGTACAGTCATTTGGCAGGTGTTGGATTAATGGTCGAATTATTGGCACACGAACTCGCCCGATCGACCGACGCCGCCCTCGAGTTATTAAAAGACAAGCGAACAGTACGCGATCCAGCTAAATTGGAGATGCTGGAGGCCCAACTTAAGACATTAAATAAACGGGTTCGCGTCATTGATGAATTGAGCATACCTGGGCGGCAACGCAAAGCTATTCTCGATATCACCAGTCTTGTCTCACTGGTAAAGGAATTCTACGAGACAAAATTACATCGCCATGGCATTCAGTTTAATATCGAAGTAAACCCAAAAAAAATATTTTCCAGAAAAGTCGAAAAGGGGCAGATTATCCAGATATTTGATAATTTGCTGAATAACTCGACCTATTGGCTCGTCCGTAGATTGGATAGAAAAAAACCGCCAGAAATTCGAGCATTGATAAATCCTCAACTTGGCACCATTCAGTTTACCGATACTGGGCCGGGAATTCCAGATACGATCGGCGGAAGAGTTTTTGATCCATTTTATTCAACCAAACCCAAAGAAGGCAGGGGGCTTGGACTGTATATAGCCAAGCGTCTCGCATCAGAGAACGACGCTACGCTGGAACTGCTGCCAGCCCACGAAGGCGTACATCATGGGTTTGAACTTCGTTTCGCGGAAAAATAAGAAATGAATTTGGTGGAAGCTATAAAAATTAAGAGTGGATCCGTTGTCGTGGTTGATGACGACTTGGTTCCTCCGAACTTCTCACGTCTGGATGCGGAAGCCTACACGCGGTTCTACCAGTTGATAGACGGTGATTCGAAGGCTCGCGCTCTAACACGCGACCTTTTGCGAATCAGCGGTGACGACGATGGGGATGTTGTTGAGCTGATGACTGCAGTCGAGACACGGGTCGATGAACTATGGTCTATCTTTCGACGGGGCGAGCATGAATATCTGTTGAAACCTCTTTTAGGCGATTTCGCCGCCGCATACGACACGTCACGCCATCGAGTTGACACCTTGGTCGAATTCCTTCGAGGCTACTTCGAAGTCGAACCGTTGACCTTCTCGTCTATAGCGGATGCTGGTCCCGCGCTAAGGGCATGTGCGCTTGCATTTGTCGATTTCTATCTGGGAGGCGTTACAACAGCCGAACAGGCTATGCAACTTCATGCGGCAGCGAAGAATGAACTTTCTTCTGAATTTGAGTTGGAACAAAAATCTTGGCCGAAAGTCATTATGCTGATGTCTTCCCGTCTGCCTAGACAGGAAGAGCTGACGCTATTTCGGAATGGGACGGGAATTAAGAGTGCATTTTTCTCTACGTTAGATAAAAAAGACATCGCCGACCTCTTCTTAAGAAAAACTTTAGACCGTTGTTTGGCTCAGTATGATCCGGCCACACAATTAAATGGCTATTTACAGTCTATTCGCGCAGCTATCCGAGAGTCTGCAAATTCGTTGGACGAAGAAGTTTCCAGGCTAGAGTTACATGATCTGACAACGCTAAAATCTCTCAGACTCGATGCGGAAAGTGAGTCTGTTCAGGGATATCTAACATGGTTTTTATCGGAAGCTCTTGCTTCGAAGCTAAGAAGTAATTCAAATCTGCAGCGGCAGTTGTTGCCGTCCGAAAATCAATACCCCCAGCTTGATGGAAAATTGTTGCCTGGCAGCGTATTGTTCGAACTTTTTTCGGATATTGCTGTTGCGCCGCTCTCACCCGCAGGTGGTGACACTGCATTCTCATTCGGCGATGTTATCGAAGATATCTCTGGTAGTTCGGAAGGAGAACGCTCGTTGCTGCTAGTTATCTCTCCCGCTTGCGATTTAATCCGTTGTCTGGCTTCGCACGAAGTACTGTGCGTTCGGGGATTGATTCACGATACAAGTCGTAGTCTGCACGAGCTTTTAGGAAAAGCTTACGCGTTTGGCAAAGGGAAGCTGGTTTTGAAGCACGTTCAGGCAGGCATGGTTGTTTATAGTCGAATTACGTGGGAGATTAAACGTCTTTGCACTATTAAAAATTCTGCGTTGAAGGACGATAGTAATTTCAAGCGCATTGCCAGGCTATCCGAGGTGTTCGCACAGGAAATAAAGGATTTGGCACTTTCTCAGGTTTCGCGGGTTGGCACGCCAGTTGATCCGTCCTTTTCTATTGCTTTGCAGGCATTTGTTCGAATAAAAATAAATGTTGCAAAAGGTATTGAAATTTCATTTCAGGCGGATCTTGTTGGTCAGGATTATGTCCCCGCGGTTTTGGCGATGGGGCGTATTCCAAGCACTGATGGGGAACGCGAAGCTGATCCGCTAGAAAAGACGGTAATTTTCTCGTATCAATTCCAGGATTGGATTCTCGATGAGCTGGGAAAATTGATGTCGGAACACGCCCCGCCGCCCCCGAATCTGTCAAAATTGTGCACATATTTCGGACGAAACGAAAACCTCATGGTTACTCTTTCTGAGGCTGGGGAGGGAAGTGCGGAAAATGGTGTTATCAAGTTTAAATATTTTGAACATCCTACGTCCGTTGATAACGTAAAAAATGGGTTGGAGGTTGCGCTGTTCCCGTATCAGCGTCGGCAGGCGGAAGCGTGAATTTCGATTGGGCCCGTGGATGGCGGCAGAGGGATGAGCTGGGGGGCAAGACAGTTAGCTTGTTTGACTACCGTAGCGGCAGCGCCTCAGCGCGTTCCGCGCCGAGGCCGTGCGCGTTGATCAACTTCACAGCTGATTGAACCCCATACGTGAAATACCTTTGCGCCGACTCTATCCCGAGAGTCCACGAGGGTTTGCTGCAATCTAAGGACGATAGATCGCAGGCGCGCTGAGGTACTAGACCGAAGCTGGCATCGAAGGCCGGCATCGGCTGGTCAAACGGCATGCCAGATTCAACGTCCCTGTTGGAAAAGCCTTGATCCGGCGAGCGCATATGTTTAACACTCGCCGGCCAGCCTGTAGGAAACGTGAAGAGTCGGAGCTGAATTGCGCGTGGCTTACCTCGCTAACCCTCGAGCGTCGGCCGGGAGTTCGCAGCGACTTGATCCGCCTGCTTTGCAGACTCAACCATTTCGGCTATCTCATAAGAGGTTAACATAGGAACCTGGCAGTAGATCAGGCCAACATGACCCTCCAACTTCGCGGCCATATGACCACGTCCTAGGAGACGCTCAGCACCTTTCTCACCGCCCAAAGCGATCTCAGATGTCCCTTCAGAATCGACTCGTAAGATGAGCCGGTTTCCCAAATTTGCCCGTAACTGCATGGGCATAACCTGATTGTCCGGTCGCTGGGCTGCAAAAATAAGAAAGATACCTGCTGCGCGGGCCTTAACTGTCAGCCTGCTGACGACATTTGCCACGGTGTGGCTGTAGGTATCGGTCATCATCCATTCAGCGAATTCATCGTGGATTACCCAGAGACACGGAAGTCGCTCTGTTGCGCCAGTTTTGTGGTTGAGCTCAAAAATGTTGGAGCATCTGTTTGCTTTGATGATTGTGTAACGACGGTTCATTTCTTCAATGAGGCCATTTAGTGTTTCAATGGCCTGTTCCTGCTCCTCAATAATTCCGTCACCCAAGTGAGGGAGACCCTCGAATGCAAAATAATCCACTCCCATCTTTGGATCGATCAGGATGATGCGAGCCTGCTCTGGCGTGTTGGTACATGCAATGGAAAGAATGATGTTCTGCATGAGCACCGATTTGCCGCTACCGGTTGAGCCAGCGATTAGAGTATGAGGAGCATTCTCCGTTGGGGAAACAAATACGAGACTACTATCGTCTTCCTTGACAGCGACCAGCAGGCGGTGATTCCCATCTGCTGTCGGTGGTGACCACCGCTGCCATACATCAAGCGTATGGAGGGTTTGACGTTGAGGGCGCTCGATTGATATCGAGACAACGCCGGGCTCCGGGCGTACCGAGATAACGTTGAGCGAGTGCGTCGTCAGCATCTCGGAGCGTCGCTTCAGGACCTGCTCTACCGTCATGTTGATCGCACCCTGAAAACGGATGATCGCCGCGTTCGGGGTGAGTCGGGGTTCGCCTACGACTTTGGCGTTCAGCTGAAATTGTTGTAACGCGGTGCGGGTCGCCATCACCACATCACGTAACCACGCGGCTTCAGCTTCTGATACAACCGACGTTGTTTGGCGTGAAGCAACAATTGTTGCGACGGCAGCGGTACACCAACCATTTTGGGGGATGTCCCCTCGTGCGGTGGTGGACACCCTGTCGGTGTTCGTATAGTTCACTTCAGGCAAGCTATCGACGTCGAGAGGTAACGATCCCATACCGACTGATGGGGTCTCCGTTGCAGACAAACTGTCTATTGCCAGACCACTTTCGAAAGTTGGTACATGCGGTCTGTCCTTTCTTCCGGACACAGCGCGCCTGAGAGCTGGTGTTGATGCCCCAGAGCCGACCGCTTTATATTCGCGCTTTTGTACGATGGGCTGTTCCGCAACGGAAAAGCGGATTGTGTCTGCACTTGCATTCTCTTCATAAGCAAGAAGCAGGAGACGCGTTTTCGCACGTGAATAGGACTCTTGATACGAGCCGTGGCAATCGGCAAGCACTGCGAAATCGGAATTCTCCTCTTCGTTCGGACTGGAAACGAAGATATGCGAGTAACCACGTAAGAATATTTTGCAATGGCCCTCGCGAACCTGGCGACGGAATGTGACGAGATCGATCGGGTCGCCAGCGGAGTAAGGAATGCCGGACAACAGAAGATCCGAAAAGCGCGAAAGCCATAAGTCGCGATCCAGTCGTGGTGGATCGCCGAACAGGGCTTGTTCGATTCGACGCATGCTGTCCCGCAGCTGTTTCTGGGATTCCTTTCGCTTTTCCGCGAGAGATGCATCTCCAATATATTTTGATTCAGTGACGACTACCGCAAGTTGTCGCGAGCCGTCAGGAAGAATCTCTGGGCTGATCACCAGCAGATCTGCAATTTGCTGACCTTCTTCGCCAAGCCATTCTGCATAGTCATCAAGAAAATAGCAGCCAATGCGATTATCCGAGCCCAGTTCCTGACGGACTAGGAAATAGCTCAGCACTACCCCCATCAATTCGCTAGCGTTTCGCCCCCTCTTCGCAGCGCGCAGCACGAGATCGCCAGATATGAGATTCGCGTCGTCGATGAATCGCTTCGCGAGCGCACGTACACGCGGGTCGGATAATTCCGGAGCAAGGTCCTTGATTCGACCAATGATCATTGTTTGCAACAGACCAAGAGAGGCATTCGACGACACAAGCAGGTTTCGGCCTTGCGAAGCTGACTGCTTATAGCGAATAACGCGAACCCCTTGGTTGACGAGTTGCCTCCGATCAAGTAATTCGTCGAAGTTGACAACCCAGTTGCCCAGATTGTGTGTCTCCTCGAAAATCTTGGCGGTTGTTGGATCATGGAAGTCAAGCTGTCGCGCTGGCAGGTACCTGCGCGTCATGTCTTCGTGCCAGTCGGGCCGAAAGAAGCTCGTCAGAGCGGTGACATAGCTCCACCCCTCCCTCGTCTGCACCGGGCACGTCAGATATACGATCGATTTCTCCTCATCGCGAGCGGACGGTCTGCGACGAGACCAACGTGCAGGTACCAGCTCGTCGACGTTGGCAGGCGTTGCGTCTTCCCGATACCATTCAAGAACTGCGTGACGTGAGATCACGTCATGTAGAAATACAATATCCTTGCTAGGTCCGTCCTTTTGGTCGGGGACAGGCGCTTCATCTGCCATGATTCCGATTCGCAGTCGGGCCATGAAATCCCGACTGGCTTCGCTGCCAATGAATCCGTCAGCGTCGACGTCAGAGGACTCTAATATTTGCTCATACAAACGGTGGAGCTTCTCCTTGTCGCGATGGCGGAGGACAACCTCGCAGCGCATGTCTTCATCGTCTTCATGCAACTCGTTCACGCGATTCACGACTGCCTGAGGCAAGCTGGCGGAGTCGCAGTTATAAAGGACCGCTGAGAGGTTCGCTCTTTCGTGAGGAAACAGGGCAATGTACCGTTGCACCATATCAACGATCTGACTCGCCGTCTGGATCGGGCTCTCGTTGGTTTCCGACTCTTGGGAAGTACCGCGCAGAGGAAGCTCGTGGAGTGTGTAATCGGCTACGCTGTCTGTCAGACTCAATAGCTCGGGCTTACGTTCGCGCCAACCGAGTGCCAGCTCTGGATAGTAGGCATGCTGAAGCTCGTCCTTCATTTCTTTGAAATAAAGCGCAGGGTCGCCAAATAATATTGCTGGGGCCTTAAGCAAATGACCAAGAAGATCCGCGAGTCGGGTTGCTTTCGCGGCCATGCCCATCATTCTGAGCGGATTCCATGGTGCGATAATAGCGGCAGGCGCCGCGCCAACTACCGGTACTACGCCGATAGCGAGCAGGGGTTTGACCAGCAGGTCGCGAAGACGGTCACCCCGTGCTCTTGTGGTAACTGCATCGATCAACTTGCCGTATTTTTCATATTGGTCCCTGATCTCAGTAGCGGCCACACTGACTTTAGGGAAGGTTTCAATTGCGGTGGTGTAACTGTCGACGAATTGTCGAAACAGCTCTCGCAATTCGATCGCCAGTTCTTCGGTGAGTAATCCTTGCGCAACAAGTGAGGAGACGTTTTTCTCCCATAAAAGTGAGAGGTCGTACTCCTTGCGGTAGACGCGAATCAGGGAGCCGCGATCTTGTCCAAAGGCCGCAGCCAGGCTTCGGATTTCCTGAAGATCCAACGCTTGTGCTTGTCCTTTCGAACCAACCGGCTCACGAGCAACTTCGCAGAGCGGCAAGGGATGGTCGATCAGGCGTTCCCAGTCGGAAACCAGTTCGCTACTTACTGCCGATGGGTCGAATCGCCAGATCAGTTGGCGATGATTCTCAAAATCGCCATCGTCAACGATAAGTTGCACATAGAACTTGATTTCGAGCGCGGCCCGCGCGGCAGAGTCATTTGGTTTGTATTTTTTCCTGCCGTTTCCTGCATCACTGAGCCAGTCGGCGTGAATACGGTCAAAATCGAAGAGCTCGCCGACGTCGAAACGACTGCGACCGATGAGATCACGAATTCCTCGATAGCGAAAAACGAAGTACTTTCCCGCATCTACGTTGAGTTTTCGCAGATCTGCTTTGCTTCGTCGATCGGATGAGATCATCAGCACCCGCTTGCAGTTTTCCGGAAGATTCTGATCGAACAGGGACTCTAGGCATAGAGCAAGTCCACTAAGGAAGTCAGTGGCCTCAACGGGAGTTCCGAATACAAACCTGTCCCACTTGGACTTGAGGCGAGGGTCGTCCTTCAGGTCAAGTCGATGTGTCCGGTAGAAGGCGACATCATCGGCGATCGCCTGCGACGAGTTACGCCTTGACAGCGCCTGGAGATAGACTAAATCATCTTTCGTAAGCGAGTCAGCTTCCTGTTCGTCAAAGAAGTCGAGTGTAGCCTTGCCTAAATTGAATTTTTCAGGCTTTAACCCGTCAAAAAGCGGCTTAACTACTTCCCAGTCGATGTTGGCGAGTGCTTCCGCTTGCAAGTTCCATTTACTGGGCGCAGCGATAAAAGCAAGAATTGCAACATGGTACGGCTCGGGAATTATGTCCTTCACCTTTTGGAAAGCCGTGGTGAGGTCATCCGCGGACAGTACTTGATTACTCGGGGTGTACTTTTTAAGATAACAAGCCTGCCTTTTCTGTACTGAAGCAAACAACTGCTTCCATTTGCTGGCATGGCCGACGGTCCTGTCGTTCAGTGAGCGGAAGAGCGCCGGATTTTTTGGCCATTGTAGGACTGGCAATGCAATACCCATTACATCCGGGAAGACTTCTCCATGATCAGCGACCTCGATTCGCACTCGGAGAACATATGTCGCGAACGCGTCGAGCGTCACTTGGGCAACATCGTGCAGGCCTTGTAGCGCTGCAATCCAAGTTCTTCGCTGCTGGTCCGTGATGGGCAAACCTGCTGACGCCTCCTTTACCCAGAGCTCAACTTGCGAGCGAAGGAGCGTCGTGTCTATAACAGTCAAATCCGCAAGCGACTGCCGTTCATCGTCACCTGGCGTCGCCAGAAGCATTGCCGGTTTGCTGCATTCGGCATTGCGGAAAAACGTAGCACGTTCCGACGTCAAACAGTCTGCTGGAAGGCCAAAACCCGCAAGCCAGTGATCCGGAAGTTTGATGTCGATTCGGGACGCGAGACCGGGATTTCCCAAGATAGCTGTCGCCACAGCGGCGGTCTGTTCCGCAGACAGGGAATCAATGAGATAGCGAGCCGTTGTTGTCGGATCAGAATTGTCCAGTTGCGCGGCAAGGCAGGTGGCGGCCACGCGACCGATCAGATCATTGGTGTTCATATATCAGCCCGCATAAGGGTTCTCTACGTACGCACATGCGTCGGACAAACGCTTCAGCAGACCTAGACTGCCGAGACGGTGCTCAAGTCGAAGGGCATTTTGCTGGAAGGGCTTTTTGTCGATCGCATGCATGGACTTCGCGCGTTCAGCTTCGCGCTCACCGAAGACGAGTCCGTAACGATCGTATAGATGTGATAGAAGCTCACTGAACTCGATGCGCCTTTTGACGTTAGTGAATATCAGGCACTTCAGGAAGTGATCAGAGGGCGCGTAGCGGAGGCGGTTCGTCCCCCTCTTCGACACCAGTCCTATCCCGCGCCCTAAGCTACGATGCACTTGACCGAAGTGCTGTCGATGCCTTTCTTTTGCTTCCTGACGAAACTGCTTCAAAAGGTCGTCGGGGTCGTTGACCTGATTTTCGTCACTCCAGCGAAATAGCACTTGGAGCACGTTGCGCCGGCTGTTCAACCTGTCTGTCGCTGACCCCTGAACGTTCCATCCCGCGTGTGTTTCCGCGCGCGATATTAATTTGTCCAAGGCCTCTACTGACAGCAAGCTGTTGTCTTCGAAGCTTTCGGTTGACAGCTCACGAACTAATCCTTTTCGTGGCGCCACGACTTCGCAGATGATGGCGGGCTTGGCTTCGGTGCCGACGATGTTGGCGCTTGTATGAAGCTGGTACAGCAGGAGGCCAAACGCCCCCGCGTTGACGAGATAGGGCATAACGTCGAAGCCCGGCAATTGGAGCCGAAGTAGCTGAAGCCAGTCTTCTGCGATCAGATCGAATACTGGATGGCTATCGTATGGCAAAAAGGCAGCAACTCCGCGTCGTGTGCCGTTTTCCGGCGCCGCAGGCTGGAGGCGCTCGATGAGCTGATTCCACTTGTTGCCGTGATCGAGAACGCGTGAAGGAAATAGTTCCGAAAGCTCTGCCCGCAAGTTAGAACGAGCGAGCATGTGATAGAGCAATTCGCCGCTGCGACCAAAATTGACATAGTCACGCGAAATAGTTTCATCTTTGATGGACAAGTCCTCAAAGATGGCCGCCGGTCCAAAGGGGAAGATAAATCTGGAGCTCCAGCGTTTGTTGCTGCTGCCCTCCACGACGCAAGACCGAAGTGCCTTGATTAAGGTGGCGAAATCATGAAATGACTCGAAGCGGTCACGCAGATAGCGGAAGGACCGTTGTGCGGCGTCAAGTCCACGCGCATTTGCGTCAATCCACGTGAGCCACTTGTCCCAGGCTGTTGCGCTGTCGCCACAGGAATCAGCGATGCGGGCGATCTGTTGTTCGTTATTGAACAGAATGTTCCGGAGATGTACGCGACCAAACGCTGTGTATTCGGAAGGATACTGTGACCTATCAAAATCAAAGAGGTAGCCACCCCGGTATGCGGATGCCGCTACGCAGAGGAACTCAAGAAAAGTCAGCCACGGTGACTGTTGGTCCCAAAGACGATGTCCCCAAAACTGTTCCTCAAGCCACATGTTTTCACGTTCACGATCCGCGACGGCCGGCGTTGGTAAATTGCGTGTTGGCGTGTAGTTCATAGCAGCACCGCGATCTGACGGTCCCTCGCCGCGCCAGTGGCGTCCAGCTCAAGCGTCGTGAATGTAATCTCTCCGTCGCGCGCAAACTGCCCGTTCCTACCTTGCAGCTCTCGCATCAGTTGGCTCTTGAAGGCCATTACGTCTTCGAAACATTCCTTCGAGAAGCTACTCGGCATTGCCCCTTCGGCAACTCGACTTAAGTATTCGTATCGGGTTAATGTCATCACAAAATCTGTCGATCGTTGGTTGCCCAGTGATACGCGCAACACGGGGTGCCCGCCGTCAAAAAGCAACTCAACGTGTTCCCCCGTATGTTTTGGTTGAACCGATATGCGTTCTTCTAGAAATCTTGACACGCGAGCTTGGGAAAGAGATGCGCTGGAGGCTACATACAGTTCATTCTCGACACTCACAAGCATTCCCGTAAAAATTCGATTGATACCTTTGACGAGCCGCCCGACCAAACCTCGCCGTACGATTCGGTTTTCTCCAAGGGGTGCTAGGACCTGATCGAGATACTCACCGCCGTAGCGGAAGACGGTGAGGTTCCAAAGATCGACTTCGTCGACCTCACTCTCCGGCACTTTGAAGAAGAGTGCCTGTCGTTGCGCTATCAACAGTTGCAGAAAATCATCCGCCGCTTCATCGCCTTCGTCGGTGCCTTCGATGTAAGCTCGCTTGGCCGCTACATAACTGGCGTCTGCGCCATAGAATTGGTCCGACTTGATCAGCGAATCGAACTGCTGCTGCAGTCGCTCGTGCGATTCGCCGAAAATGAGAATGTTGTCAATCCGGTTAGTCGTTTCGTATCCAATCTGGAAACGCGCCAAATACTCGAATATCGCGGTATTGGCCCGTCGGCTGGGCGGGATGTTGGTTCCAAATATGTTGCTGTAAACACTTGCATGACGTCGCTCTCCTGCCGCGATCACCTTTGGCACGTCTGCAGCGCTCATCAGATGATCTTTGACGTTGCGGTGACCGAGCACCGCATTCGTTAGCAGGATGAGAATCTGTCGGACCGGTACATGAAGTCCATTCTGATCACACAGTTCGAGCAATGCGCGAAGTCTCTTGCGTACAAGTGGTTCAGCCAGCAGTTCCACATTGCGCCGGATCGGACAGTCGTCTCCGAATAGCTGATCAGGTGCACCCGCTTCTTCCCGGCATTGTTGCCAGCCGGCGTGCGAAAGAAACGCATCCAGCGCAAGGTCAAAAAGCCCGGCCGAGCTCCCACGGGACAGGTTAAAAAGAGACAGAGAAACGTCGTCAATATGCTCTCGTCCCGAGACAAGCAGTTCCTCCACAATCTCTTTCGCCCTCTGCGAATCAGGCGAGGTGGGAAGTCGTCTGAGGGTTTCAGCGAGCTGTCCGTCGTTGGCTGCGACCAGAAAAATGTCGTCAGGCTGCGGCTCAAAAAAGGAGCGGCAAAACTGCGTCATGAGTGCCAGCTTTTCTTCCGGCCAATCACTGCCTTGTAGCGGAACCCACGCACTGAGATCTCGGAGTACATGTAATCGTACGACTCGATCCGGAGCAACATGTATCGGGAGCGTAAGGTGAGTATCCTGCCCAGCCCACTGGGTCGGATCTCCATTGAGATGTTCCCAGATTCGACCGCAAAGAAAGGTTTTGCCATCGCCGGCGGTCCCGGTCAGGACGACTGCGCCGCGCAGAGGGTTTCGCTGGAAACACTGCCTCAGCTCCTCTTCGTAAGGATGAGCAAATAGAATTTGAGGGATGCCGGTCTTTCTCGATCGACGTCGCAAATTTTCATCGTAAAGGTTATCTTTCGTGGGAATTGGCCCGTATTGCCGAAGAAAGTTAATCCATTGTTCCCCATTCACTCTCGGTCTCCCTCGAAATCAAGACTTTGTAGAAGCTGTCGATTCCTGCCCGAGGAATCCAATCCGGTCAACAAACTCAACCCGGTATAAGTTCGGGCGTCAGTACATGTGCCACCCATCCCCCGCCGCTCTCGGCTGTTGGGCAAGAGGCAAACACCAGAGGTCGAACGCGCGATGGGGTGACGCCTGATACTAGAACGAAATACGTCGAACAAGCTAGTGCTGGTCGTGCGTCATATATATCGGCGCAAGTTCGAGAACTCTTTAATTGCCGGCCCCCGCCCGCCGCTTCCCAAGGATTCTCCGCCGACCCGCGCAGCGTAGCCCTTGTCTTTGCAATTAGCAGGCCATTGGAGAGCAATTGGATCAGGCTCGAGAGAGCACGACCTTCACCCATCGAACGTCCCCACGGCGCAATGAATCCCGCGATGGGCGACCAACGTAGCACGGCTTAAGTCCTGAAGCGGCTGCCTGCCGCACGAGCTCGCTACTGGAGACTGGAAACATGGTTCGCTCGGGATCCGGTGTGCCAAGGCGAAGTGTCATTGCGAGATACCCCTCGGGCTCCAAAAGTTCAGCAAGCGTCTTCAAGGACTCAGGGCGGTCGTCTGGGGATATGTGCATCCATATCGCACTCAGTAGGATAAATGCGTATCGCGTGCGCAGCGCTTTCACCGTCCTGAGTTCTGGCAGTGAGTCATCAAGCCATTCGATCGAAAGCCCACCGTGGTGTTGTTCCGCCAACGTCCGTAAGCCGATGCTGGGCTCCACTGCTGTCACCTTGTAACCCCGCAGGGCCATCGCTGCCGCGTCTCGTCCTGATCCCGCTCCAACATCAAGGCATCTCCCTCCGTCTTTTGGCAGGAAGCGAAAAAATACCTTGTGCATGGATCGGAACTCGAGACTCTCGTATGTCTCGAAAAAACGTCTACTGTGTTTGTTGTACTGCGTCCATGCTAACGCTCGCATTTTTTCTGCTCGCTTAGAGGGGAGGCCGTATAGATGCTGAAAAGGGGAGCAGTTGTAACGCTCGACTGAAGACAAACGGGCGCGATCGGTGCCATTGGTGACGTAACAGACGCTTTCTTGTCAAAGAGCGAGGGAAACCACGTTCCCATCGCGCCACCAATTGCTGCGGCGGCCAAGGCAGTGCTCCAGCAGATAATAACGGTACGTCGGAACCTGTCCTGATTTGTTAGGTTAGCGAAGCTCCTCTGATGAGCGATGTGCATGCCGATGATGGATCTCAACCTCCAGAGGGTGATAATTGTGAGGACGTCGACGATTGCGGAGAAAGTCAGCAGGAATCTTCGTGTCGTCTCGTCATTGACTAAGGTCGCGCCATACCACAGGCCGCCAGTTATCCCAATCGCCAGGCCGGGTACCTGCCACATTAGTTGGTTCAACGACCGCAGATGCTGTCCTGCCTCGAGGTATTGGAGCTCTTCTTTTCTGTAGGCCCATTTTCGCTCTTCCAGTTCAAGAGCATGAAGATGCCTGATTTCTTCGTCGGTCTGTGGTTGAGGCATAGTGATTGGTGAAGTGGTCAGCCCAAGCGCAACGTTAGCTTCGGTTTATCAGAAGTCGGGCCGACAGTTCACCGAAGTCTCCGCCCGAACGAGTTCATGCCGGCGCCGCGCTTCACTATATTACCTACAACCGCACAAGGTCGATGAAGTGCGGCCACCCATTTTTTCGAGGGATCGTTTTACTGCACGCATGTTGTCGCGTGACAGTCAGCAAGTACGGCGATAGGGTTCGCCGGGCCACGCAGCATGCGATTGCGTGCGTGGACCGATCTTCGCCGCCGGGCCGCTGACATGGTCATTTTTCTCTTGCCCATCAAGCTGATGTGCGGGCCATGTGGCCGTGCAATCAATTGATGGCCGAGATGTCGTCATTCTGCGATATGCTCGTTTGTGCGGTGTATCAACATATCGTTGTACCGTATGCGCAAACTCGGGGTCGCGCGTACAAAACGCGTCCCTTGTATTCCGAAATGCCAAAGACTCTGCCCACCAAAGGCTGACAAAACGTCCAGAGGCAACATTGGTGTTTGCGGACGCTGACATGCAGCATACATAGGCTAGTTCCGGAACACGGAGATGTTCGTTGTCGCAAGTTCATCAGCTACAGTCGGTCTGCGTCCCAGGCCGGCAACGGAAGTTGGGGGCTCGCGGCGCTTCAGGCCTCAGGTACCTTTTCTGGGGGCATTTCCGAAATGGTGATGTGCGCGGTACAGCGCCTGCACGCCATTTGCGCGATTATTTAATTCTCCTCCTCGCCGCAGTCGAGGCGCGCTCAATGCGGGCCAGCTCCAGCAGGGGTGTTTTGTTGGTCAGCCCTTATCGATGCTAGTAATACCCGTGCCTTCCACGGCTGCCACCGGGGCTCCGAGCGAGCGTTGGGACACGCCCATTGGCCAAGTTACGCTTGACTGCTAGGCCTCGCTCCTGATGTGTTCGCTGCCAGGTTCAAGGCGCGAGTTAAAACTCTCCGGGAAGCAGACACGCACAGCCGCGACGTTTTAGTACGTCAGCTTCAGGCGGTATATCAGATGCGAGAACTGGTCCTGCGATCGTTACGGCCACTCCTTGGCCCTGAGGAAGGTAACTCCCATGGCTCAAATCTCCCCTAGCCGACGTGTCGTTCCGAAGCCCGTTGTATTTGAGAACGGCCGCAGTAATCCGCCGCTTTCTTGCACACTATCTGGCGCTATTTTTATGCATCTCACCGATGTTTGGGCGAAAAATTTCATCAATTTCCGTCAGACATGCATCGAGGGAATATATTGAGAATTTTTTCTAACTCTATTGTGCGTTCAATACGCTATTTAAAGAATTCGTTCTGTAAATGGGTCAAAAAAATATTTGAAAAATGACTCGATTCGATACGCGAAAAATATGTGATTTTTATCCATCTCCTTTCTCACGAATAACTCGTTGACGGCCTGTCACGTCGCTCCTACTCTCACGAAATCCGCACACAAATTGTCTTCAACTTTTTAAGTGACAGATTTCGGAAAATTCGTTCAAACGCGCCGGAAAGTGCTCAAGCTTACGCAGACGCAACTGGCTCGCCAGCTCGGCGTCGATGCCACGATCATCAGTGGAATCGAACGTGGAGTTCGCACACCAAGCGACGTTGCTTTTATTGATCAGTTGGGAAGAGCGCTGGCACTTGATTCGGATGGCCAGCATGAACTAAAGGCTGTTGCGGAAAGCTCCAGGCGCATGCTGCGCCTGTCGGAACCTCTGCCGCTTTACAAATTTCAGGTCATCTCGGCTTTGGTCGGAGATCACGCTTTGACCAAAACGGATATGGAGACGATCGCGAAAGTACATGCGGCGATCATTCAGATTCGAAACGCTACGGCGGGAGCCGTCGGCATCGACAATGGAGGGTCTATATAGAACGAAAGCGCCACCAACCAGAATAGAAGGCCAGTAGCGCTTTCGGGATCAGAACGTAAAGATTCGCTTCCTTGACAGGGCCGAGTCTCCATCTACCTGACCACTGCGTCAAGCCCTTCCTTTCGCCTGCAATTTGCGCTCCCTCGGGATTCGATCTTTTTTCATCGAATCCCCGATGTCGCTCGCCCATTTTCGAGTCGATATTTGACGGCAATTTGTCGTCAGGGAGGGACGCGTCCCCTGAAAAGTGAGCGTCTGTCTGCAGACGCGATGGAGAAAACTCGTGCCTAAAAACCCTCAAATCCTAGCCAGTCAACCCTCTTCGGGTCGAACGCGCCGCATCGTCACGGTTTCAGGCCGCGGCGTGCGGGGGACTTTCCCGAGTCGAAAGTCGGACAGGCCCACCCAGTATGAAAGCCTCGTTGAAGTGATGGTGCTGCGATTTCTGGAGGCGGCATCGTCAGTCAAGTCCATCGCGACCCAACCGCTAGTATTCAAATACACAGACGGCACAAGCCCGCGGCGTTATACACCTGACGTACAGATCGAGATCGAGCCCGCGATCGAAACGGTGTTCCTTGAGGTGAAGGACGACAGAACGTTCACCGCAAACTCAGAAGCCGCCACCCGGCTGAGGACGGCACTACCGCATCTTCGTCAACACGGACTCCGTCTGCATATCGTCCTTCGGTCCGACCTTGTCGCGAACGACCTGCCAGAACAGCTGGAACTTCTCTTCAGAAAGCGCCCACTTCGCGGCAGGTATCGCTCCCACGTCGACGCATCCATGTGGGATCCAGAAAACGGCACCGTTCCTCCCGCAGACATTCAACAGCAATGGGAGGACGCAAAGCGCCAATGTGACGATTTGCTCCGCCGGATCATGAATCGTGATCCGGATGATCTCCTGTCAGTCTCAACTCGCTAAGAGGAGCGTTAGCCATGGCCAATTTCATCAAGGATCAGATCATCTTCCGCGGCGAAGGCAAGTTCCGTCTCGCTCGCGTGCAGGGCGGCATCGCTCAACTGGAAAACATCACGACAGGGGAGTTCTCAAGTCACAACGAGGCGGACCTTCTGAATGAATACGTGCGGGGATATCTCAGGACAGCTACCCGCGGGCAATATCAACGCCCACCAAAACGCAATGCTGCCAAGGAGGCACTGGAGGCTGCCTACCCGCCCTCCGCGTCAGGTGATTCCGAGACACGCCGGCGAATGAACTATCTCACAGCGCTTGATCGCATCTGCGCGTTCGACGGCCGTCGGTCCGCGCTGCGTAAAGCGATTCACAAGATAGCTGTAGATCTGGATGACGCGAAACCACCCCATGAAACGACTGTATACCGCTGGCGCCGACGATACCTTATCGCGCAGCGTGATATTCGTGCAATTTTTGATCAAACCGGGCATCGGGGGGGCGCAGGGCAGTCGCGACTCGACCCTGTTGTTGAAGGCGTCGTGCACGACAAAATCGAAACGGCGTTTCTCAACAGCAAAAGTGGAACGGCGGAAGATGTCCACAACGCAGTATTCCTCGAAATCCAGCGCCTGAACACAACACGTATCGAGTCTGAGTGGCTCAAGGTTCCAGGATTGCGGACCATTCAAAGACGAATCGAGGGCCTCAGCGCATTTGAGCGCGCAATTGCCCGCTACGGTGAATGCGAAGCACAGCGCCGGTTCGCCGACCAGTCTTGCGCCCGCAAGGTATCCAGAATTCTTGAGATCGTTGAGATCGACCACACACCGATGGACATCATGTATACAGATGCCAGCGGCAGAGTGATCGATCGCCCGGTTTTCACCGTTGTGCTGGACCGATTTTCCCGGTGCGTACTCGGATTCTGCATCAGCTCAGCCGGGCATGGCGTTCACGCTGTATTCGAGGCGCTACGCCATGCCCTGATGCCCAAGGGCTATCTCAGGGACCAATTTCCGGAGCTACTCTCGGAATGGCCATGTCACGGTTGGTTTGAGCGGTTGCTGATGGACAACGGGCGGGAGTTCCATGCCCATGCGGTAGTCGATGCCCTGACGAACCTGGGCGTGATATGCGAATACGCGGGCTCGCGTGATCCGAACGACAAGCCGTTCGTTGAGCGATTTCTCAAAACGTTCAACTACTCCTTCATCCACAAACTCCCTGGAACGACGCTTGCAAAAATCCATCAACGGGTCGGTTTCAAATCTGAAGATGAAGCCTGCATTACGTTCGAGCAACTCAACGAGATGGTTCATGTCTGGATTACCTCCGTATATCACCTTCGACCGCATAGAGGTCTATCGGGACGGGCACCGATCGATGTGTGGAAGGAAAGTGCAGTTGCATTTCCGCCCGAATTGAAGTGCAACGCGGAGGATCTCAGTATTGAATTTGGCGAGTTCGCTGAGTCTGCACTACAGCACTACGGCATCGACTTCAACACATTCAGGTACGTATCCACGGAATTGCTTGCGCTACGCAGGATGCTGCCGGCCAGACAAAAAGTGCAGATCAAGGCTCCTTACGAAAATGCTGGCTTGATCTGGGTATGGGACCCGATCGAAAGCAGATATATCCGCGCCGACAACATCGATGAACAGTACAACAACCTGACGGTGGAGCAGGCGAAGGCGGTTGATCGCGAGTACGCAAACTCCGACCCCCACCGGAGAACCCGCGCAAACGCTCAGGAGACGATCCGCGAGAAAGCCAACGAGGCGATGCAATCGAAGAAGTCCAGGGTGCGCAAGCAGGGCGCCCGCCTGGCCCACACCACGTCGAAATCTGCCAATCGCCCTCAACCTGTTCCATCCGAACCGCGGACCGCTGCGTCGTCTGCCACTTTCACTTCGAACCCGGAGGAGCTTTCCGAGTTTGAAGTCGAATCCACCAGCGATGGGGTCCGCGATGAAAAATGAAAATCCCCGCGCGATCATCGTTAAGGATATCAGGTCCAGCTTCATTCACTTCCCTCACGTCAAGCGGATACTGGCTGCGCTGGACCGTATGTATGAGTACCAGTGCGGCAACGAGGAGGCTGAGCATATCGTGTTGCTCGGTGAATCCGGGGTCGGCAAATCGACTTTGCTCGAAAAGTACTCCAGGATGCACCCAGCCGTCGTGCATGAAGAGTTTACAGAGGTTCCGGTGCTTTACGTGGCGCTTGGTCAATCGCCGACACCCAGAAGCATGGCAGGTACGAGTCTGAAGGTGCTGGGAGATCCCAGATGGTATGTAGGAAAAGAGGTCGAACTGACCGACAGGTTAGTTTTCCTGATCAAACAATGCCGAGTCAGACTTGTGATCGTGGATGAGGCCAATCACCTGGTTGATCGGGGTGGAGAAAAAACACTTCATAACTCAGCCGACTGGCTCAAACGCCTCGTTGAAGCAACACGTGTGTCATTTGTGCTTGCCGGTATACCTCGAACCAGACGCTTACTGGAGACAAATGATCAGTTGCGTGACCGATTCCGTGAGGTCATCGAAATAGACCGGTTTTCGGTTGCAAACAGGTCGACCGAACACGAGTTCCGCAGCGTACTCAAGGTTTTTAAAGGATACCTCCGCGATCTTCCAACCATAGATATCTCGGGAGCGGCTATTGCCCGACTGTTCGCCTTCGCGACGGATGGGCGTTTGCGTGACATCCAGAGGCTTCTGGTACGTGCTGTCGAACTCGCGTACGAACGGCCCAGTCCCGGATTGACTGACGCAATTCTGGCTGAGTCCTTCCGGAGAGTTATCTACCCGGGATCCCCAGACAAGCGGAATCCTTTTCACAACGCATTCAACGAAACACCTCTGGTGAAAGCTCATGAGCCATTTGAACCTGTGCGGCGCTGATATGGATACTCGTCACGTTTCTGGATTACCACCCTGTCGCCCGAGGATGCTCCCGGACGAGTGGGTTGAAACCTATCTGTTCCGTGTCGCACGGGAAAATGGCATTCGCCGTCCCCGGCTAAGCGACATCGATCATTTTCGGCCGACATTATCAGCGACTGCGTTGAGCAAACCCGACGGCTACCCAATCTGGGGTGACACCACGTTGCCTAGATGGAGTGTAGTCACCCGCGTCAACAAAATCCGGTATTGCCCTGAGTGCATGATGCAGTCGAGACATATTCGTTCGCGCTGGCGCCTTACCGTACTTGACGTTTGCACTGTCCATTACATCCGTCTAAAGGACGATCTGGCAGAACCTGTGATGACAAGAGGCTACGGGCGGGAGGGCAGATACTTCGTTTCGGACGTTACGGATGAACAGCTCTGGGCTGGCGCGGTGTGCCCAATGCCCGGCGAGCGGCGATACGTTGAGCAAATGTGGTCGGGGTTCGAGCGGTCCATTGTTGACAATAACTTTCCGGGCGCCTTTGAACAACTAACATGTATCCTGGCCCTGGAGGCGTTGCTTGACGCTGTGCTGACTACGGTACGTGATCCGGAAACCCGACGGCTATGTACTACACGGTCGACCGAACTCGCCGCACTCGTCGAGAGATATCAGTTTCCCTTGACGGCAAGTCTCGATGGAATTCGCGCCTTCCTTGATCATATTACTGTGGTCTCGCATCGGAGTGTGGTGCTCCTGCGATTGCGCCGGATGTTGATTGACGAAGCACACAGACCCACGTGCTTCTCAACACTGCCGATCGTAGATTTACGGCAGCGACTTCTGATGGGGTCCCGCAAAGGCACCTCTGCGGCTCATGAAATTCCCCATCCTGACCATGACCAGTCCACTGGATATGTAAGTCTAGGAAAAGCCGCGTCCCTCATCGGTGGTCCGTCACGGCTCGTGAAGTGGCTCATCGATAAAGGGATCTGCCAGGGCGTTCGTGTTGTGCGAGTTAGCCAGAGACAACATACCTTTCTACCGTCTCAAGCGGTCGACGCATGCGACAGATGGCGGGCTTCGGTCGCGACGCGGAAGCAGGTGATGAATGAACTGCACATCGATGGAAGAGGATTTCTTGTTCTATCGAGAACAGGACTGCTTCGTCCAGTTTCGGTTGATTCGTTCAAGTTCTTTCGCCGATCTGATCTGGCTGATCTATGTCGACGACTTGAGCGCGTGTCCCATCCGTTTCCGTCAAATACCGCTCACCTGCATCCACTGCTGGGGGAATGGATTTCTCTCAGTGGGTGCTACAGACAGGTATCGACGGACGTGATGAACGAAGTCTTTAGCGGAAAAATCCCCATCTTCCGGCGGACCGGAAGCCCAGGGTTGTCGGCCTATTTCATTGATCATACTGCGCTCGAACGTGTGCGCCGACTCAGGATGGGAGAAGCGATAAGACATAGGCATCAGCAGTGCCCGTCTGGCCAGCTTTCATTGCTAACGCCATGAATGCCGAACAGATCTCCTGTTCAGACTGGCGCATTAAAGGAATCGCGTTGTTCAGCGGGCGGTTCCTGATGCGCCCCTCAGCAATCCGGGACGAAAGTTTTCCTGGCTATCGCCTGCGGGTTGCTGCTGCGAATGGACTGGCAAATCCCAACTGGCTCGGCTGTGTTGAGAGCAGTCTGCCGAAAACGCATGGTATTGCCCGCTGGTGTCCCCACTGTCTGGCCGAATCCGATTGCTACTGGCGTGAAAGCTGGTATGCCGGACCTGCTGCGTGTCTAAAACACTGCTGCTGGCTTACCGCGGCATGCGGTGACTGTCAACGTATGCTCCGCTGGAAGCACGTGCGCTTTGCAAACTGCGTGTGTGGCGCGCGGCTGCAAGATGTCGATGCATGCCCGTTTTCCGCCGAGCTCCAGCAACTGGTTGGCGACAGACAGGATTCAGATACTGGAGGGTTATCCGTTGGAGAGTGTTGGCGTCTGGCCCGATTCCTGGGCGCCCTGTCCCAGTTTGGGCTTTGTGGAAAACCATTGAAGAAGGCCTCACGTCAGGCAGAAAACATCGAGCAACTGATGGTGACTGCCGGCGCGTCACTGATCGTTGATCAGGCGGCATGTTTCGATTTGCTTGACCGCCTTCGTGCTCCTCCGGTTGGTGTGAGCAACGTCCCACTACTGTCGGAAGTTTTCCCGCATTTGCTCACCATGCTGAGGAAACGGCTAAATGAGGCCGAGCGTTGCTGGATGCTGAACCTGCTGGATGCATACGTCACGGATTCATCGCGCAACGTGTCGCCGGTGCTTTGGGAGCGCAAAGGTGTTGCCGGGCGGGCAGGCTGGGAGCCAGGTGGCCGGCAGAAGACACGAAACCCTGCCATTGCCACCGTGCTCGCGCAGACGGGCGTCATCGTACCGGTCAGACGAACCCGGGCAGGACGGCAGAAGTTCGTCATCAGCCGCACGGATCTACAAGGTCTTCAGAAAACCCAGCGTTCGCTTGTCACGCTGAAAACCGCAGCGCGATACGCCGGGATGTCCAGCAGACGTATTGAGGCACTGGCGAAGGCGGGTCTGATTACTTCAACCGCGACGCGGATCGACAAGAGGTCTATTGATCATCTGCTCGACAGCATCGTTGGTGCCTGTGCCCGGGATGCTCCAGCGCTCGACGATCCCGTTAGCGTGGCCGATGCCCTGCGTCTGTACGTTCCCGTTGAAGCTTCCGCGGTGTTCTTCGACCGGCTCGTTAGCGGCAACGTACGCCTTGTTCCGACCCGGATCAAGATGCCGATGCTCCGGCAGATCTTCGTTGACCGGTGCGATGTGGCTGCTTCCATACGGGTTGCCGTCGAATCGGGCTCAGCGCTATCTATCGTTGAGGCAGCGCGTCGGCTCAGCGTCAAGCAGGAAATGATGTACCACCTCGTCAACATAGGTCTGGTCAGGACCCGAACAGGCAAACTGCGCCGCCGGGCAGCGCGGGTCATCGAAGCTGATGACCTGCTGAAGTTCACCGAGCAATTTGCGCCACTGCTCACGATGGCAAAAGCAGTGGGAGTTTCTCCTCGCCAGGCCCCCGAGTGGGCGAGACAGAACGGTGTCGAGCTCATAACCGGGCCGTCAGTCGATGGTGGAAGGCAGTACTGGATCCGCAGGCCAGCCGGTGTAGACATCTCTCGCGGAGTAATACCTGCACGTGTGAAAGATTAATTTTTGAGGGGGCGGCTTAACCCGTTCCTGCTATCAGGAGTTCGTATGGGAATCTGGCATGCTGCTCCGGTTGAGTCGGAACCCGTTGCTTTCCTGGCTCGCTGGCAAGTGATGGAGACAGAGACGGGCTTTCGCCATTTCATTGGGCACAACCTGAAAACCGGGTGCGGGCGAGTAAGCACCTGTATCGTGAAATTTGATCGGGAGACGCGCCGCGGCGTAACGCAATCCGGGAGAATCTACGAGCTCGTAGCGGAGAGCGGTGTCGATTTTAACGCCAGCACTGCATGGATCATCAGATGTATTGAATCTGATATGAGTTCCACGGACGTCTCGTCTGAGTATGCTCAACCGATAATCGATCTGCAACGACCTGCGGCTCCCCTCATTGCCGATCTGCTCTATGACGGCAATCCCCGACGCCTGATCGGTAAGGTGCAGGTGACCGGTCAATCCTTCGATGCACAGTATCCGGAGGATTTGGCGGAGCTGCTGTTTGCCAAAGGCGTGAGACACAGTTACCTGCGTTTTCCGGAGCTCGACGAAATCTGGAGTCAACCCTGGTTCGTTGACCTTGCACGGGCAGTGGAGCGTCGGCTGAATCAACTGGAACGAGGTTTGCCGCGAGATCCCGATGGACCGGAAGGCAAAGAGTGAACGTGATGCACGGGTTATCTGCCGCTATAAAACACTGTGATCTGGCGTCGGCCACCGCGGTTAGCAATCAACACCTTTAGCGTGAAATCATGAAACTGCTCGTACTGTCCGATCTGCACAATGAATTTGAACCGACCGTAGCTGACGCGGAGGCCGTCACCCGTGCCGATGTCGTCGTACTGGCGGGTGATATCCACACAAAGAATCGAAGCGTTGAGTGGGCTCGGGCGTTCGTTGCCGATCCGGCAAAGCCTGTCATCCTGGTGGCCGGAAATCACGAGTTCTACGGGGGGCACTTCGATTTCACGCTGGACAAGCTTCGCGAGTCCGCACGCGGCACCAACATCCACGTTCTGGAGGACGACGCTCTGGTGCTGGGTGATGTCCGTTTTCTGGGCTGTACGCTCTGGACGGATTTCAGGCTCTACGGCGACGACGTCTCGCCCGTGGTTTGCATGCGAGATGCACAGAGCGCGATGAGCGATTTCCGCCTGATTCGAGCGACGCCGACGTATAGAAAACTGTATCCGGCAGATACTGTCCGGCGACACGAGAGCTCGCGCGCGTGGCTTGCCAACGCGTTGAGTGAGCCATTCGATGGTAAGACCGTGGTCGTCACGCATCACGCTCCGTCTCCAGGTTCTGTTGAAGCACAGTACGAGGGCGATTCGTTGACGCCGGCATACGCGTCGGATCTTGAACGTCTCATGGGACCTGCCGTTCCGTTATGGATTCACGGCCATATGCACACCAGTTTTGACTACATCGTTCCGGTCGGTGACCCTTCCGGTGGGCAAGGCACACGTGTGCTCTGCAATCCACGAGGATATTCGCCCCGGCACCTGAACCCGGACTTCAATCCCGGCCTGCTGATCGAGGTATGAATTGAGGTTCACCATTTGACAGGAACGTCACGGCGATGCGAATTTTTGTCGATACCGAATTTACGGACTTCATAGACTGCGACCTGATCAGCATCGCGCTGGTGGCCGACGATGGTCGCGAGTTCTATGCGGAGCGGACCGATTTCGATCAGAGCGCATGCAGTGCATTTGTCCGGGAGGCGGTACTCCCACAGCTTGGTCAGTATCCGGAGCGACTGTTTTCGCGCTCTGACCTCAATGCGGCGCTTCACGACTGGCTCCGGCAATTCGGTGGCGGGACATTCTGCATGGATTACAACGGAGACTGGGATCTGCTCGTTGACGCTCTCGACGGCGTGCCGGACGGCTGGGAAGCGCAGGTTGTCTGGGATCAGGCAGACAAGATCCGGCTGGAGTCTTATTTCCGGAAATTCGGAGGGCGACACCACTCCCTGCATGACGCTCGTGCCCTGCGCTACGCAGTACACGGTAATGTTCCACCACCCACGGCCGGAAGCGTCGTCCCTTGACTGGCGCCGGGGCGTCCCAGGTTTTTACGGGTAAGGATATCGAAGTGTCAGGAGATGCAAATGAGTCGCGAAGAAAATGATAGTGATGATGACGGCTTGTCACCGCCGCCTGAGGGATTCAGCACATGGCTGGATTACGCCGTCTTCAATATGGATACGCGAAGCGTGTGGCACGAGTTCCTGTTCAGTGCCGATCCAGATCTCAAGAATTTCAATCGCGACGAGATCCAGAGGGCGGCCGAGCAGGAACTTCGTATGCTGCGAGCCAGAGCAGGGGTACCTGACACCTATCCCGGCGAGAGAAGCTGAAAGCGTTATGGCTACGATCCGGAGATGGGTCTTCGGTCGGCTTCGTATTCGCGCGTAGCAATCACCCTGCTATCTGGATCAGCCGTACACAGAAGCTTGCTGCTTCTAGAATCCGGTGTTTGCCCTGGCGGTCACGTGGATCCGTCGAGGTCTTCGTCGGACATCGATCCGGACCGCGAGGTGCCGACCGGGCCGGCTACACGGCGAGGCACCCGCGAACTTCGGCAATGGTGATCGTTGCTTCCATCCCCGCCGTGAACCGCAGATAGTCGGCCTCCATTCCATCGGAGAAGATCACACCGTTCTCGGGCATCCGCGAGCGTAGCCGCAGCGGCTGCCCGGCGCTCACGGTGCCAAACACCAGTTCCGTCTTCGAGGCCCGGCTTGGGAAGGGTTCGCGCACTGCGAACGTCAGTTCCGGACTGTCCCACGGTTGTGGCTGGTACTTCACCCGCTCGCCTGGCATGTGCAGCGCCTCGGCGACACCCAGTGAACCTGTGACGATGCTCTTCAGCCACGCCGTCGATCCGAGTCCGGTAGAGACAATGATGCCAGACGACGACTGCGATTCACGCCGCTCGCCCAGTTCGATCTCATACAGCGCAGAGGAATGGGTGCGCGGTCCGATGAACAGATCATTCACGGCACGCAGTACCTGTCCATCTGACAGACGGGCCTCCGCCATCGTCACCGATCTGGTCGTCCGACGATTGGCCACGACATCTGCCAGCACAGCGCCCAGATCTTTCGGCTCAAAGGGTAGCAGGACACCGTCCCAACGACGGGGCTCCGGGTTGAGACCGATCAGCGGCTGGCCATTGAGGTATTTCATCGAGTTCGCGACCAGCCCGTCCTGTCCAAGCGCGACGACGATATCGTCAGCCGCGAATATGAAGTTCGGCAGATACGCACGATCAACCACCTGATAGCGCCCCCACGCCTCCAGTGCGCGCACGGTAATCTCAAGACTCTGCGCGTATGCGGCATTCTCGGCGAGGTAGTCCGAGAAATCCGCCCCGAGGTGCTCGATGTAGAACTTTGCCTGCGCCAGCGTATGGTGCCGCGCGATCAGCTCCTCAAGACGCGTGCGGCGTATGACCAGCACAACCTTCCGGTCACCGGCATTCATGATGCTGCCCCGACGCCGGCGCTCATGAGCCCTTGCAGCAACTCCGGCGATACGTTCAGTTGACCAATGCGCTCGGCCCGCTCTGCGATCCCACCGAACGCCTGCGCAATCAGCTGTCCCGGTTGCATGCCGGCCGCAGCCAGCGCGTTGACGATGCGCGGATCGGCCTTCTCGAGCGCCTGCATCAACACCGCTACCCTGTGTGCCTCAGCATCGGCCAGCGTACCGCTGTTGTGAGCCTGTCCGGCGACGAACGCCTTGCGCTTCTCCTCGAGCGCGATATCGGAGGCCATCTGCTCGTTGCGCAGTTCGTTTTCCTTGCGCATCAGCGTCGCCTTGGCTTCCATCTGCGTTTCACGGATCTGCCGCTTCTTCTGCTCGACGGCGATATCGGTGTCCAGTTCGTTCTGGCGGATGGCGCGCTCGTTCTCGACGGCTGACATACGCCGCAGATACACCGCGTCGTCGGCTGCCTTGAGGTTGGACTCGCGGGCTTCGGCTTCCAGCGCGCGGGCAATGTCGGGTGTGGGCTTGACTGCCATGACCGACACGCCCAGAACTTCCAGCCCAAGTGCCTCGATTTCGGGTTGGGCAGACAGATCCGACTGCACGGTGCGGGCAATCATCGCTGACGAGCGCAACGCCTGCTTCAGCTCAAGCGCCTGCACCGCCTGCTGCACGATCACCTCGACCTGCATCGCGACGCGGTCGCCCAGGCGCTTCGGGTCCTCCGAGATGTAGGAGTGCCCGTCCTTTGCCAGCGAGAAATCCATCATCGCGGCCGTACGGCGCGGGTCGCTGATGCGGTAGGTCACCTGCCCCTGCACGGTCACGCTCTGAAAATCGGCTGTAACAAGCTCGAGGATGAAAGGACGATCCTGGCTGGCAACCGGTACTGCCACCAGCGTTGTGGTGGGAGCGTAGTAGAAGAAGGAGAGTCCCGAACCTTCGCGCATGACCTTGCCGGCGCGGAACTGCATCAGGTGGACCGTGGGCTGGGACTTGATGAAACGCATACCGAGCATGGTGATCTCCTTTTCGGTTGTACAGTACAACTTGTATGAGTTGCACAATACAACTTACAATGGGGAACGTCAAGATTTATTGGTCCTCCATGACAACCCGCCTAGCTTCTCCCAAACGCAGTGCAGGCACCCGCCGGAAACCGGCGTTGCCCTACACGACGGTCGATGTGGTGATTTTCACGGTGCTCGAGGACGCATTGCAGGTGTTGCTCGTGCAACGACCAGGCGACGGCGATGAGCCCTTTCCTGGCCGTTGGGCTCTACCCGGTGGTTTTGTCGATGTCGAGGTTGACTCAAGTCTCGAGGATTGCGCGCGGCGAAAGCTCGAAGACAAGACCGGCGTTGCCAGCCCGTACCTCGAGCAACTGGGTAGTTGGGGAAGTGCCACGCGTGACCCGCGCGGATGGTCGACCACTCATGTCTACTTCACATTGATACCCGGACAGGATGTATCGCTCGTCAAGGGTGCCAACGCTGCGGATGTGGCCTGGTTCAAGGTTGGCGAAGTGCTGCACGCACGAGGCCTCGCGTTCGACCATGACGACATTCTGCAATCCGCGGTTGAACGGTTGAGAGGCAAGGTCGAGTACACGTCATTACCCGCGTTTCTATTGCCGGAGCCGTTTACGCTGCCACAGTTGCAGCGGATGTACGAGGTGGTGTTGGGGCGCCCGGTGGACAAAAGCGGTTTTCGTACGCGAATGCTGGCAGCTCGTTTTCTCGAGGAAGTGGGCTATGCCGGCGGGGAATCCAATCGTCCCGCGAAAGGGTATCGATTGATTGACCGGCTTTCGCCGGTGGTGTTTCCGCGGACCTTCAGTCCGCGCGGCGCTGACTGAGTTACAAAGCAGGACGCGAGCCGTAAAGGATGTCCAATGCTCAACGCCAGTACACACTTCGAGCGCAGCTGTCGTTGAGAAATCCGCGTGACATCAGGCGTCGAGCGGCACCGGATGAAGACCAGGCCGTTCACGTTCGTAAGGCTGTCGTCCCGAACAACACACGGGTCAATTGACGCACCCAGCGCAAGCAAATCAGTCCTCGTGCGGCTTGCAGGGTGTTATCCGGTGTTCCCGTATTTGCATCAGCACACACCCGACTGCTTTTCCGGCTACTGTATTTTTGATGTGACTAACGATGTGAATCTCACCGCTATCTGTCAATTGCGGGGATACCACGCCCGCGGTGAGGACATCGAGTTATGAGATGCTGGCGCTGAGTGTTTTATCCGCGATGACGCTGATGAGGGCGCCGGCCGAGCTACCTTATGAATGAGCGGCGGCGATTTCGGCGCAATTTCCAGGCCCACCCCAAGTCCCGACATTTCGTCCTCACGACGGTTGAGATATCGTAGTAGGAACAATCGCAACGTATATGTTGGGACTGATATATGCGGCCCGCGTGAGCACAGCGGACCAGTGGCCAGGAAACGGAGCAGTGAAAGTTGTCAGTCGACAAGCTCAAATATCTACGTCAGGCGCTCGTTCCTTATGGACTGAAGCTGCTCGAACCGCAGTGGCTCGGGTGGAACGCCCAGTATCGATTTCGTTGCAGAAGAGGACACGAGTCGAGCCGTTCTGGTTCGCACCTTCTGTACTACCTGGTTGCATGTCCGGCCTGCCGCGATGCTGAGTCGCTCGGACGGCTGCAGACTCGAGCCCTGCAGGCGGGTGGGCGCTGCTTAAATGAAACGTACCTGGGGCGAACCATCCGCCATCAATTCGAGTGCCGCGAGGGTCACGTCTTCGAAAAGACGCCGATCAACCTGCAGAAAGGAACGTGGTGTGTGACATGCGCGCGCGCCCAGCACTCAAAACGGATGACCGACCCGGCAGGCCTGAAGGGGTTGCGTACCATTGCAAAGGAACGTGGCGGCCGATGCCTGTCGACTCAGTTCACGAGACTGGTTGACCGCTACCGTTTCCAATGCGCACAGGGGCACGAATGGACCACGTCCGGCCACGAGGTGAAGCGTGGTGCGTGGTGCCGCATATGCGCCGATCAAAAAAAAGTGCTCGCCTATCGAAGCAAAGACGGCCTTGAGCGGTTGCGCGAATGTGCGCGTAGCCACGGTGGCACCTGTCTCGCGTCACAGTACGAGGGTAGCAAAGCGTATTACGCGTTTCGTTGTCGGGAAGGACATGAATGGGAAACACTGGGTGCGCGGATTTTCCGCGGCACATGGTGTCCGCAATGTCAGCACGCCGCGCTCAGGTTCGGGATCGATGCCATGCGCAAGCTCGCGGCTGAGAAAGGTGGCGTTTGTTTGTCTCAGGAGTACCGAAACGCGGCGACGAGGCTTGAGTGGGAGTGTGGACTCGGACATCACTGGCAGGCCACCGCTGCCAGTATTGTTGCGGGACACTGGTGCGCCGCATGTCATCGTGAGTCGCTCACGCTTGGCATCGATCTGATGCGCGAGATCGCCGTGGAGCACGGCGGAAAGTGTGTGTCCGAGACTTACATAAACAGCTCGACCCGCCTCGAATGGGAGTGCGCTCGCGGTCACCGTTGGTTGGCGACGCCGAACACAATCCGTAACGGCCACTGGTGCGCGCGATGTTATTTCATCCGCATCACGACCCGCCCAGAGACACAACGCAAGCGGCGACACGAACCGGTCGTGGCATGACCAAAACCATGCCGCCCGTTTATGCGTACATCGGTCCGTGCACATACACATGTGCCGGATTCCTCCGTCCAGCCCGATCGGATCAGGGGCGAGGTTCAGCCCCGATTCGTCGTCGCCTCTTTCACTATGGACTTAGCATAGATCCGCGCGGCGTCACGGTCCTTGCGGAACGTCTCGTACTGAGCCTCAGTCAGAACTATTTCCTTTTCGTACTGAGCTACCCCTCCCATCAGCACGGCCATAACAGGCAGGTCTTCCCGAAAAAATACTCTATAGAACCAAGGCTCGTTAAACTCTTCGGCAATCATCTGGAGCGAGCGGGAAAAAAGACTCAGATATTCGATGAAGCTGAGGTATCACATGACACATTGTGTGCAATCCTATTTCACGTTTGAGACGTATGGGTCGATACCCGAAGCAATCAATCTTTTTTGAAGAGCAAAAAGCATTGCCACTGCTTCATCCTTCCCTTTAGCAGCATTTAATGCCTCCTCCTCACTGATCTCGTCTTCTCTCATTACAATTTGATGCGCACCCGCATCGTATCGAACGTAATACCTGTCACCCCGCTTCCAGATTTCCATGTCAGCAAGTTCATAAATTTTCGTGTCCATAGCCTACTTCCCGTTAAAAACTGGAGAGCTGGTGAAGCTACCAACCGGTACTGGATCTGCGATCGCCTCTGGTACTCCTCCGGCTGTAGATCCGCCGGGGATCCATTGAGTGTTTGCACCAAACTCATTACCCGTTGGCATGCGAAGATTGCTTGGCGACGGTATATCCACCAGGACAGGATCCTTTCCAAGATATCCGGGGTCCAGACTGAGCGATTTCTCGAGTGCGGCTGGATCACCATTTGCTTTTGCTATCACGTCCATCACATAGTCTTTGGGCATAACCCACGTTTCTGTCCGACCGATCGTACCGGTTGGGGCGGAGGGTTGAATGCGTGCGGCGCCATTCTGGAATCGTGCCAGATGCGAATCAATGAAATCCTTCGATAGATAGGTACTTGGATCGGGTCTTCCAGGCTTCGGAATGTCCGTGACGCGTGCCATCTCTTCCGGCGTGAGCCCACACCCTGCCAATCCCAGCGGATCGCACCATTGCATCGGTTCGTGTACATACGCATGCGTCCTCAGTCCGCCGTCGAGTCCGATCGGGTCAACACTCAAGTACTGCCCTGTCTGCGGATCGTAGTACCGTCGGAAGTTGTAATGAAGCCCACTCTCCTCATCGGCCCACTGTCCCGGAAACCGCAACTCGCAGTCAGGCGGATCGTAATCTTCGCTGTCCAGTTTGCTCGTCCGCAACTGGTCTCGCACCGCGCGCCGAATAGAGTCCCGGGCACCATCTTGGGCTGTGTTTCCCCACAGCGTTCGCTGTGCGCTCCATAGCACCCGCCCGTCGCTGCTGTACAAAGTGTGTGGTGCCCCGTTGGGATCGCACGCCAGCGGGAAAAATTCGCTGGTGTGCAGATCGGGCTTGTCGTCGTAGCGCAGCCGCTCCTGCGCCAGCACCGTGTGACTACCCGGGCGATAATGCCAACGCTGAATGTCGTGGCGCGTGCCATCCCTCTGGCCATAGGTTCGCCATGCCTCGATCATCCGGCTGCCGCACCACAGGTAATCAAAACGGTGCGGACGATGCGTGTCCGAAACTCGCGCACATTCCTTGCTAATGCGCCGTCCGAACGCATCGTATCGGTACGTCCAGCGACTACCCTCGGGTGTCAACACCTCGCGCAATCGATCAAAGTCATCCCAGCTATACCGCCATGCCCGAGGCCGAAAACCATCGAGCTGCTCGGTACGAGCAATCAGTCGGCCGCGTGCATCGTATTGATAGTGGTTCGGTCCCGCGCTGATCAGCTGGTCGCCCTGGTACGCGTGGACCTGTGGTGCTTCGCCGTCGAGCTGTTGCTCCGTGATATGACCCAGTGCGTCGTAAGCGTAGCGCTCGTAACCGCTCCGGCTTTCGGTGCGCTCGTGACGGACCTCAAGAATCTGGTCGCGCGCATCGTAGCGCCAGCGATCGGCCGCTTGCGGCAGTCCACGGCGCCCCTCCTGCATTCCAACGCAACGGCCTGCTGTATCCCACTCATAGTGACGCGTACGTTGCACATCGAAAGGCGCAGGTGAGGCGTCCGCCTGCCATGCCTGTGTCCCAACGGCCTGCGTAACAGGATAGCGCCGCGGATCGTAGTCCTGCCGCTGGGCGTAGCCATGCGGATACGTCGCGGCCCATTCCGGTTGCCATGTCTGTCGTTGCGCGGATGGGTGGTAGCGGCGGAACGTCTCCTGCCCGAGCGGGTCGTAGTCGAAGCCGAATTGATGGCCGTTGCTGTCTGCCGCTTCGAGCTGCCCGGCGACGTCGTATTGCCAGAGCGTTCGACCACTGGGTGTGCTCAGGGACAACGGGCGTCCCATCACATCATATTCGTAACGCAGGGACTGGCCGTGCTGGGTTTCACCGATCAGCCGGAACATCTCGTCGTACACGAGACGCACCTCGTTATCGGCTTGCCATTCACCGGACCCGTCAAGCTCCCAGACACGTGCCTGAAGCAACTGCCCTTGGTCGCCCCATACAAATGTGTGGCGTTGCTGGGGACCAGTCGCTGCGACGATCCGATCGAACTCGTCGCGCTCAAAGCGCAGGACAACTCCGTCGGGCAGGTGTTTCTCTGTCACCTGCCCGAGCAAGTCGCGTTCATACCGGGTGCGCCGGCCGCTCCAGTCGATTTCCGCCACCACCCGACCGGCGATATCGCGCTCCAGCGTCCAGCGTTGGCCTGCCGCGTTCGTTACGCCGATCAGGCGCGCAGCACCGTCACGGTGGTATTGCGTCACGGCCTGAGCGGGATCCGTCACGCTGGCGAGAAGGTCGAATGCGCCCCACGTATAGTGGGTACGATGACCCAACGGATTGACGGTCTCTTCCAGCAATCCCTCTCGGTCGTAGCGAAACTGCGCGATGGCCTGGTCCGGATAGGTGACGCGGCTGAGTGCCTCACGAGGATTGCCCGGCCCGGGTTCATAGCTATAAGACGTACTGTGGCCGGCCGCGTCGGTGCGGCCGGTTAGTCGCCCATAACGGTCATGGCTGAAATGCGTTTGCCGTCCGAGGGCGTCTGCCCAGCTATGCGGCCGGCCTGTTTCGTCGTATTCCCATTCATTCGTTGCCCCATCGGGATCGGTTCGGCTGACGAGCAATCCGCGCGGATCGTAGCGAAACCGCGTTTCTCCAACAGGGGAGCGGAACGCTACAAGGTTGCCTTCCGCGTTGTAATGCCACTGCGTCGCGACACGTTCGTCCTGTCGTTCGATCAGTTGACCCGACGCATCCCACTGGTAACGCGTTACCCGGCCGTAGACGTCCGTCAGTTGCAGTAACCGGCCGCGTGCGTCGTGCCTGAAGCTGCCAACACGACCCAATGGATCTGTGCGCGTCTGTATCCAGCCATACTCGTCGTAAGTCGACTCCGTGACCCGCCCTAATGGGTCCTGCGAGCGGATGAGCCGGTTCTCGGCATCGAACCAGCGCAGATGCCGCTGTCCCAACGCATCGATATAGGTCGTTCGCCGTTCGCCATCGTCGTACTCGAAACGGTCGTCGTACAGCGCGGTATTGGTGCGCGTGGCAATGACCCGGCCACGGGCGTCGTATTCCAGCGACACCTGGGTCGCACCGCTGTCGCGCCAGTGATTCAACCAGCCTTCACTGGTATAGCCAAAATGGAATTCCCCATGGAAGCGACTATGCGCGTCACTCAACCGCTCGCCATTGAAACGGTAAGCCACCATCTCATCTTTACCGCCAGGCTGCTCCGATATGCTTTGCAACAGACCCTGAGCATTACAGTTAACCCAGAGCGTCAACCCTGCGCTATGCAACACCCGACAAAGGCGTCCCAGCGTGTTGTACTCGAAATCGATCGCGTTGCCGTTGCGGTCTTCTATGCGGGCCAGACGAGCGACATCAGCCTGAGGATCGGTACGTTGAAAAACGAGCGACTGCTGTGTCCGCTCGTCGAAAATAACTGCCCGCTCCCGCGTTCCATGCAGCGCGTAGTACGGCGCCCACACATTGACCGCGTTGAACGGTTCCTGCGGAATGGGATAAACAAGCCGCTGTCCGCTAGCATCAAAAAACGTGACGGTTGCGGGACCGTCGGCAGGCGCTGCGTTGTACTGCAAGCGCTGCGACCAGTTGCAGATCCATCGGTCGCCGAGCATGCCGGAAACCGGTTCGCGCCCCGCATAGACACGGCTTAACGTCAGTGGTAACACGTGTGGCCACGTGAAGTCCGTACGGTAGTCCGCGTAGTCGCCGGTTGCCATGTCGACCGGCTCACCCAGCAACGTGCGCAACATACTATCGAGCAGGCCACCTTGCTTCGTGGCCGAACGCATCAGGATTACGTCCGCCGCCGTCAGAATCAGTTGCTGAAGCAGTGTCAGATTGGCGTTGATCTTGCCATAGGTCCCGGTAGTCTGATCGGCGCTGATCGAGTGACATCCTTCCTGGATCGTGGCCGAGCAGGTTATCTTGTGGCCGATGCGGGCCAGCGGCAAACCGTTCACCGAGATCGTCTGGCTGCCCTGCACGATCTGCGGCGGCGGTGTTCCCGGGTCCTTGCTGCATGTCACGGGATCGGTAACCCGGGCTACCGCCTTACCCTCGAAAAACACATTCGGAGAACCCTTCGCGATTGCACCGGTTACCGAGCCGGTTTTGCTGACTCCGTTTGCGACCGCAGCGCCGACAAAGCCACCCACCGCGCCGGCTACAAACCCGACCACAAATGGCCCTGCAGCTGCAATTGCCACTGCTGCCGCTCCGCCAGTTGCCACGATTGCTGCGGCGGCAACGGCGATCGCAACCCCGACTGCAATGCCGGCGACAAGGCCCGCGAGAGCACCCGCAAATGCATTCTCGTGAACGATCTTATGCTCGACATGGGCCGGCGCCTTTCCCGGTTTCGCCACAGCCGGGAGACCCGCCTTCCCGAGCAACCAGGTCACCGGGCGATCGGCTCCAACAACGTTGGCCAGCATCCCACCCAGCATCGCACCGCCAAGCGGCGCAATCACGCGTCCAGCAAAACAGGAGAACGCATCGCCACCCGCCATCCATGCCGCTCGTCCTGCAACAGCGACCTGGGCCGCATTGATGGCGAGGCCAGTGTTGGCTACGGCGTGGACGGCACCAGCGTTGCTGTCGCGCTGGTCCAATGCAGCGAGCTTCTGCTGGCTAGTTAACGTTGGACTGTCTTGCACATCGCCCATGGAGTTGGATCCGTTACCAGAAATCTGAAAAGAAACCCTTGATACGCGATGTTATTGCGCCGGGTCCGGCACTTTCGGATGGAACCTGAATCCAGCGAGTGCAGCGCCTACGTCCTGACGGACCTGCGAGGGAAGTTGCCCTGGACTGGTAAAGGTGAACGTGAGAACCAGTGGCGATTCCAGAACAATCGCCGCGAGTTGATGAATCGTCAGCCCATCATTGTTCCAGGTGAACTCGAGAAACAGACACGCTCTTCCATCAAGCGTACCCATCTCTTCCCGCTGCATCTGCAGATCGCTCAATTCCCTCTTGTACTTCGCCCGCTGCACCTTGAGGTAATCAGAAAATTCCGTCCCGTAGGGCAGCTCATCCCTCGTCAACACGAGGTTGCTGCCAGTCACTTCAGCCAGCGCGGGAAGCAACGCGTTGACGCTCCGATCCAGCCATTGCCCCGGCAACTCCAGGTACCCTTCATTCAACGAGTAACGCATGTTTTATCCTGCTTTGGTGTCTTGTGCGTCGCAGTGAAAATGAGCGACGAAAAGGCGGCTTGCCTTCATCGCAGCGAATGTCAGTCAGGCGACGGTTAACTATCTGGATTGAGGTTGATATGGGTTGGCCCAGTGACCTTGATCGTGCCGTCCGCCTTCAGGTGAATCACGCTCGACCCGACCTCAATGATGATTTCCGTCAGCGCCTTGATGTGTATCTTTCCCTTGCTGGATTCGATCTGGATATCGCCGGGGGTACCGCCCAATCCAGTCGTCGTCAGGGTGGTGTTGCCGCCGATAGTCTGCGTTTGTGCACCCTTGATCGTCTGGGTTTGCGCACCACCGATCGTGACCGTTTCGTTTTGCTTGATAGTCTTGGTTCGATCGTTCAATACCGTGTGGAACTCGTCGTGCTCGACTTCCGTGCGCATATCCCGTTCGGCCTGCAACCACAACTCTTCTTGCCCCTGCTTGTCTTCGAACCGGATGGCATTCGCATTGCCGGCGCTCCCCTTGGTCGAGCGTGAAAGGATTCCGCTTTGCGTCGCGTTATCCGGCAGCTTCCACGGAGGCATATTCTGGGCGTTGTAGACTCGACCAATAATCAAGGGGCGATCAGGGTCGCCATCAAGAAACGATATGACCACCTCATCCCCGATCCTTGGAATCTGGACCCCGCCGAATCCACCACCCGCCCATGCCTGCCCCACACGCACCCAGCACGAACTGGTCTGATTGCGTTGACCGAGCCTGTCCCAGTGAAACTGCACCTTCACCCGCCCGAGTGAGTCAGTGTAGATCTCCTCGCCCTTCGGGCCGACCACGATGGCCGTTTGCGTGCCCGGAATGACAGGACGCGGACAGGTGAGCGGCGGGCGAAACGGGATTTTCTTGCGAATACACTGGAAGCTCGCCGAATAGGACGCCGAGCCTTTGGTCGACTGGTAGTTGTTCATGCCGTGGTGGCGTACCGCAGTCAGTAGATACTGATTGTCTTCCTGGCTACCGCTACCGGGATCGTAATGATCAGTCAGTTCGAAGTAGCGCCCGGGAGCCAGTTCGCGACTGTTAGACGATCCCGAAAACGCCTTGCTACCCGCGGCCAGCGCTTCGAGCCTGAAGCGTGCCAGTTCCTCACCGCGGTCGGTCGAATCGAAGCCATGAAGCCCGAGGTAGTCGTAGACCTCATAGGGCGCAACATCGCCCTGGTTCGTCTTGGTGTCACCCGTTACGTAGCGCCGCGCCCCAGGCACCTTGTAATCGAAGGTCTTCATGCTCACAGTGCTGGAAGTGAGCACCCGATAAGAAGCGAACTGCGAGACGACGCCGTCGTCATCCAGGTTTTCACCGTTGGCCGAGTAACGTAACGACGCCTGCCCGTCGATTGGCTTCGCGTGGGTCGAATCATCCGTGACAATCAGCTTGTGAGTGTCCTTCGTATGCTCAAAATAGAAAATCAGGCCTTCCTGTTCCATCAGGCGGGACACGAAATTCAGATCGGTCTCGCGATACTGTGTGCAGTAGCTGTATGGCTTCAGGGCGCGCGATACGCGAAACTCGAAAGACGCCAGTTTTGAGTACTGCGAGAAAACCTCGCTGAGAATATCCTGCGCGCTCTTGTCCTGAAAAATACGGGAGTCGAAACGACGCGAGAGCATCCAGAGCCACGGTTGGACCGTCGCGGTGTACGTCGCAAGACCGCCGTCCGTGCCGGAATGGCCGAACTGGGTTACATAGCCATTGAAGTAACGCGCGGAATCGCTGCCCAGCGCCGCTGTCAACTGCAACGAAATCGTCACTGGCTGTCCAATCAACTGCTTCAGCTCAATCGTCGCGTCGCGCGAAGCCAGCCCCAGCCGGATATCGAAAAGGGAGCATAGCCCTTCGCTGCACTGGAAGTCCGTGAGAACTAGTTCGGATTGCCCCGACAGGGGTGTCTTGACGCTTAGTAGACGGCTGTTTTGCAGGTTCATGAAACCCGCAATATCGGATAATTGCATTGTGGCCCCCGGATACTCTCCGCTATTAACGGAAATAGCAGGTCGAAAATATAACTCATTATCAGAATGCGGAGCCCAGTTTTCGCGAAATTTGACGATCCGTGAGAGCGTGTTTCAATACCGTGAAGGTAATAATTGCCCGCAATTTCTTTCGTCATGAAAGAAAGGTAACTATTTCTCATCGTCGCCTGTCTCATTAATGCGGAAAAGATGTTCGTCTCACCCAGATAACGCGTGAAACTCGCTTTACCCGGGGCGGCAGATTATATTGGCGGTTGCTGCATAACTACCAATCGCGTAGCCGCTGATTCAATCGTCGCTTCTCTCATCTTTCGTACACGTCAACACCATGCCAACGTCAGCCGCATCGTGGGAGCCTTACTGCCACCAGTCAGAAGCGGAGTCTCACCTGTCCAATTTCGCAGGTAGGGTGCTCGGCCCGCAGGCGGGAGTGATATTTTTTGACGGCATCGGCGCCTCCCGGTTGAAAACGGCAACGCCTGATGCGAAGGGCCGGGCAGTTGACCTGGTGGTTACCGTATCTCGGCCCCCCTTCATGCCCGCCGATCGACCCAGTTCGACTGACGCACAAAGCATTGACCAACTGGCGAGGAGCCGGGCAGGTGGAGCGCTACCGGGCGGTTCCGGGTTGCGTCAAACTCTCTCGAAAGCGCGTGATTTTGTTGAAAAACACAAAACAGGATTTGATACCGCGGCTGTCGCTGGCGATACGATCGGCGTAGTGACAGGCGCCATTTGCGTTGTGGCCTTGATTGCGGGCGGCATCGCAGTCCTCCCTGTGTTAGGGGCTATAGCCGGTGCTGCGTCGCTCGTGTTACTTGCGGAAGACGGCAGCATGCTTCATTACGAGCTCAAGGGAGATGAAGTCCGCAAGAAGCAACTCGAGAGTTCGTGGCACTACAAGCTCGCCGAAACTGTCGGCCCGATTCTTGTACTGCCGGACCTGGTCGCCAGCGGTCCTAGGACGTTTGCCTCGCTGCCCAAAGCCGCGCGTGAAGTAGGCGATCTTTCGCAAGAGGCAGCACAGGCAGCTAACCGATTGAGCGCACAGCGGACCGCCATGGAGGCACTCGCCAAAGCGTCGCAGGACAACCCCAACCGGGTGCAGGTTCTGGGGCAAGTCCAGCAGATGCAGGAACAGGCAAGCGGATTTGCGAAGAACGTCCGCGAAGCACAAGAGAAACTGATGGCTGCCCGCCGCGAACTGCTGATGTTGCGAACAATCGAAGCGCCCGGCTACGTCGCAACGATATACGGCACTGGCGTGTATGGTATCGATCCGCCAGAAGCAATTACGCACGGCATAGACTGGATGCAGCAGCACCTCGGGAGCAACTCGCGGCAGGATCCCGAGCATCCCGCCCACCTTCTCACGCCGAACCGGCCAATGACTCCGCTTCCGGGCGCGCCGACGCCGATCGTGCAGCTTCACGTTGGTGTCAGCCATAATCCCAGAGCCGCGCATTGACGGACTTCGAACATACGATCATCTGCGCGAACCGGTAGGAACCGGGCGTGACAATACCGGGTACGAACGAAAAGCGTCGCTTTGAGCGACACGTGAGAGTTGAATCCATGGCAGAGCTAGCAACCACAGAACGACCAGGCAATCGCCCGCCAGGCGCGCCAAAGCAGGCGGCGATAGCTGGAGGGGCGTTCTTTCTGGGGGTGGGCTTCACCTTCGTCGAACTCCTTTTCGCCACGGCCTCGCTAACGGGAACGAGTCAACCTGCGTTGATTTTGCCGGGTTGGATCGCACTGTCGGTCATCGTTCTGACTGTTTCGATCGGTCTCGGTAAGGGCAAACTCTGGGCCGTCCGGTGGTTTCGCTGGCTGTGCTACGGGGCGATGGCGTGCTATCTGCCCTTACTCGCGCTTGCCTTTTACCTGGATGCGGGACCTACGCCGATCGACGACGGGCAAGCCTTTATGATGTTTGTCTTCGCGATCGTCAAGCTTCCCTCCTTCATCATCATCTACCGCGCGCTCAAACAGCTTCGCTGGCTCGATCCAACTTCGTTACCGCACGAATGGGAACCGCCGTGGATCAAGCGAACACCAGGCTGATCGCAGGCGTAGATGGACAATCTTCTTCCCTATTACGAGCGCGAGCTGGCGTTTCTTCGTGAATCATTGGGCCGGTTTGCGCCCCGTCATCCGAAGATTGCTGCTCGCCTCTCAATGTCAGGCGGCCAGACGAATGATCCGAATGTCGAGCGGCTGCTGCAGTCATCTGCGCTCCTGGGAGCGCGTATCAGCGAAAAGCTTGACGACGACTACCCTGAGTTCGCCGAAGCACTTCTCGAAACCATCTACCCGGAATATCTGCGCACTTTCCCGTCATGTGCGGTGGCAGAGTTCGACATCGGCAATGCGTTCAGCCAGCTGACCCAAGCGGTCGAGATCGCGCGTGGCACGGAACTGGAGAGTCGTATCGACGCCTGCCGGTTCCGCACCGCCTACGACGTTGTTCTCGCGCCGATTTCCATCGCCGATATGCGATTTGCTCCGGCCACAACGGCACCATCCATAGCCCCGCTGCCCGCGAACGTCACGGGCATCGTGTCGATCACGTTTACGTCGCTCACGGACGGCGACGCGTTCAGGTCGCTGGTGCCGTCGACGCTACGTGTTCACGTCGACAGCAACCCTTCATCGACGGGCGCACTCATCGATGCGCTACTGATGCGCACGCCCGTGGCCTTTGTCGAGGTTGAACGCAGCGGCCGATGGAAAGCACTTTCGCGTGTTCCCATCAGAGCGGTCGGATTCGATGAGCGGGACGTGCTTCTTGACAAGCTCATGGGCGCCCCCCCTGCCTTTCGGTTCATGGCGGAGTACTTCGCTTTCCCGGCCAAGTTTGATTTTCTCGATATCGACTTCGGGCGCGTGGCTCGCGCAGCCGGCCCGTGTCGGCAGGTCACACTTCATCTTCCCGTGGTCGATCTGCCGATGGAAAATCCAGCATACCGCGCACTCGAGGAACTGGTGACGGGTAATTTACGGCTCTTCTGTTCGCCGGTGATTAACCTTTTCGGCCTGGACGCGACGCCAATCACCATCAAGGATGGTCCCGGTGCCTATCCAGTGACACCTCAGGCGCTGAAGATGCCAGGCATCGAAGTCCATTCAGTGGACTCGGTGAAGATGACCCGAGAAACGACGCCGAACAGGGAAGGCAGGATTCCGGTCCCTCCCTATCATGGGCTGAAGCATGGGCATTCGCCAGACGAGCCTGGTTTCTATTGGATTGCACGCCGCGAACAGCTATTCGACTCCACGCCGGGCCAGAAGACGAGCCTTACCCTGGTCGACCTGATCGGAAACACGATTCGACCAGATACCAATCAGCTCGTGGTCGAAGTAACTTGTACCAATGGTAATTATCCGCAAACCCTTCCCGCTGGAAGTGCCGATGGTGACTTGCTGAACGAGAACGAAAATCTTGCCGGGCGCATTTCGATGCTGCGGAGCCCGTCGCCCAGCCGTCAACGGATACGCGACCATGGCGATCTCTGGAATCTGATTTCAGCGTTGAGTCCCCATGCGATCCTGCTGCAGCCGGCCGGTCTTCCCGCACTAAAAAAACTACTACGTCAACATGTCCCGGAAGCATCGCGAGCAACGCTTCAGATTGAGGCCATCACCAACCTTGACCACAAGCGCGTGATGCAATGGATGTCCATTCCTCCGATGCCATCGTTTGTACGCGGCATCGAGATCGCGCTGACGATCGATGAATCGGCTTTTAACGTTTGCAGCCTGCACACGTTTGCTAGTGTCATCGATCGTTTCTATGCTCCCTATGCTCCGGCGAGTGGATACATTCAGCTGGTTATTCACGGGAGAGACTCAGGCAAGGAATTGTGGCGCTGTCCGGCCCGTCTCGGTACGACACAGGTTGTCTGAAAGATACTTGCGATCACTAGGTGATCAGGTGTGGCGATTTTTAAACAGGGGACAACGTGCGGCTGTTGGCAGGTGAGAAACGCAGGCGGCAGCGACCGATTACGACGGAGACGCGACGGAGGCCAGAAACGCAAGGGGCCCACCATGTGGCGGACCCCTAGATGAGTTGGGGAACAGAAAATGTAGCGGGACACCGCCCAGACCCACACCCCTGACCCCTTAATAACCGTGCCGTCAAAAAACGTGACGGGCTTGCGGAAGTACGCAGGTACTATATGTTGCCAAAGTTCCCCGGTCAACAAGAAGGCCGCTGCAAAATGCGGACAGGAAAATGCGTGCCAAAAAATCTGCACAAAATCGCGAGCAATAAAACACGACCCCAAACTAGCACAGTATCCGCTGATTCGTGAGCAGGCCGTATTTGCCGGCGTCTGGTACAACTCTGGTACAACATTACGTATGCGTATTCCTTAGACTCCACCGAGTGCGTGTCATGCATGCGGAACATCTTCGAAGAACTGGTGCGGCGACTACCTTAGGCGTTTCAAGGATATCCGGTCTTTTACTGGCAGCTTGATCTGCTGCCTGATTGCACGCGGCCGGAGCATTGAAGACTTCTATCAAGCTGTAGCCGACCGTGTGTTCATAGACTTCTGTTTGCTCCGGCAATGCCCCTTGATTCGTCATTGTTGGAACAGACGTCCCCTTCCGGTGGGGGCGCCGAAGGATTTTTATAACCAAAGGTAAAGTTCTCATTCTGTATGACGATAAGCTATCGTGGGTGTGTCTTGCGGTAGGCTGGTCATGGCGAGGTTCGCGTGGAAAGACGCTGTCTGTCATTCATGGAGTGTGACTCCCGCCAAGACTGGGAAGTGGTTCTTGCAGGCATTGGTGCTGCTCTCGCGTACAGGTAACGCTCCTTGCGAAGCTACACGGGGATCTCCATCAGATCTGGGTCGGAAAAGACGAAGTGGAATTGAAGGCGCTGCATTATTGGATGAAGATAGATGCTCTGAAATAATGAAAATTTCTCTTGAATATATCGTTGATCACGTTAAGTCGCTGAAGTCGAAACCATATAAGACGTTCGTGTCGAAGCTAGTGGATCTAACGCATCAGATAGAGTCAGCAATGATGTTGCGCGGGCCCTACCGGCTCGTGCTGGATTCAAATATCGTTATGCGACTCGAGTCGCTACGGCAGGGCAAAATCACGGAAGGTGTTCTAGCCACACTGCTGGCATTCTTGTTCGTAAAGCGCCTTCCATTTCATGTCGATCTGGTTATCAGGCCAGTCGTCTTTTATGAATTTCTCCGGCAGCGGAATGTGCAGGATTTAAGGGAGCATTGGCAAGAGATCCGTGCGCTGAAGGAGATAGTGGAAGAGTCCTTGGACTGTTGATTTCCACCGAGTCTTAACCCACCGATTTCATCTAAATCTGACCCACCC
>NZ_JALPRG010000010.1:0-338869 GCF_030464945.1 Paraburkholderia sp. CHISQ3 | reverse complement strand
CAAACCGCTCCTTGAATTCTCCCGCTCACACGATAGTCCATACGCTTCTCAATACCAGGACTTTTGCAGAATTTCCCTAGCTTTCGTTATTCGAGACAGGTTACCGCCTTCTTCCGTAGACTAGACCCACGAAGATGCTAAGCACGGCACCCAAAAGCGCGCCTTGCTTGAAAACCGAATGCACGTCATCCATGCCCCATTCGTAGTGCCCTCCATGCGAAATAACCACGATCAAAACCGCAAAGAATTTGACCAATGCGATAGCGACGAGTGAAATCGCAAATATTGAAAGAATGAGTGCAATCCACCTTGCCATCTTCATTTCCTTACGTGGCTGTTTATATCGTTGACCGCCTTGGTTCCGAATTCCGATCCGGCGGCACCGGCTGCGCCCGCGGCTACTACAGGCACATTATTTGGCGTGAACAAATTCATTCCGTTTGGACCGGCCAAAATACCTGTCCCGGCCCATACCCCGCTATTCAACGTTGGTTGCAACAGCCTGTTTGCTAAGCCCTGCACAGCAGCACCGGCGCCATAACCAATCGCTGCCGCTGTAGCGTTTACGGCAGCGCCCGTAGCAATACTATCGTTCTTTCCTGATATTGCATTGTTAGTGATCGTATCGAATGCACCGGTTACCGCATTTACACCGACATTCCATAGAAGGCGGCCAGATGCGCCGGCAAATCCCGCAGCATAAGCATATGCCACGTCTACAGGATTGATTGTGCCGCTTTGGATGTACTGCGAGGTTGCGTTCACCGCGCCGCTTATCAACCCGATTCCATTAGGTGCAGCCCACGCAGTGGAACCCAACGCCCCACCTGTGCTAAAAAGCGGCGCTCCCGGTATTGCTGCCAATGCTGGAAGTATGGCCGGAGCGGCCAATGCACCCGTAATCGCTAACCCGAGTGCCGGATGCGCGACCGCCCCCGGCATGGCCGCCTGCTCAGGCGTGAGCGGCCCGCCTAGCGGCCCAGGATCATTCCGCTGCTGCCATGTCGCGACGAACAGGCCCGTGCCCTGTGTCTGACCAGCGATGAATTGAGCGGCCACCGGATCGAACCCCGGTCCTTTCGCCGCTGTGTTGTCCACCTCGATATAGCCGGTGGCGAGCAGCATCTTTGTGGCCTGGTCGGGTGTGATTGCCTGGCCGGTCTGTTGTTCGTAGAAGTCTGCGAACGCCTGTGCCTTGTCTTTCGCCCACTGCCGCTCGTTTGAGTTCAACTGGCGGTTGTACATATCCGCGTTCGATGCCGTGAACGCGCCTGCGGTGCCGCCAACCAGCGCACCCGCTGCGGTCGCCAGCACGTTGGACACGATATTGCCCGCAAGCGTCGGGCTGGTCGTGTCACCAACCGTATCCGCGACACTGTTGAGCTTGCCTGCAAGTGCCGACGAAACGCCAGCGCCTGCGGCGCCCTGTGCTGCCGATCCGATGCTGCCACCGCCCAGACCGGCAACGAGGCCACCACCCGCAACGTGCAGCGCCACCCGGTTCGCGCCACCTTCTGCCCAGGAGTCCGCTTCCGCCTTGTCGGCAGCGGCTGCAGCCGTGTTGCCTGCAAGCTCATCTGCCTGCTCCTGCAATTGGGCCTGATGCTGCTTCCCGTCCGCGTATGCCCCGATCCCCTGCGCGACAGTCTGCCCAGCGGCCTGCGCCGCATTCATCATGTCCGACTGCTGCGACAGCAGGTTGTTGACGTCCGGCGTCTTCGCTACCGTCCCGTTCAGGTTCGACGTATCGCGATTCAGGCTCGCAATATCCTGCGTCTGGCCTGCACCGCTCGTGATGTTTATCGTGCCCGCGCCGATGGCACTCTTTGTCGTCGCGCTCTGGTCGCCATTGGCATCCTGCGACATCATTGGCACGATGCCGCCCGAGCCGGGAACCGAACCAGGTCCTGTCGCCTTGCCGGTAATGCCCACACCAGCGCCCGCGCTGAACCCGTTACTCGCCGCGCTGTAGTGCGACTGGTTCTGGATGTCGCTGAAGGAGAGCGTGCCCGTCGTCAGGCTATTTTTATCCGGGGTAGCCATGCTGGCAATCTCTGCACCCTTGAGGTCCGTGTTGCCCTTCACATTGATGTCGAAACCACCATTCCCAGCCTGGATACCTGCCTGTTCGTTCACGCCCGCGTAGTTCGAATCTGCGTGCCCGTTCTGCGCGCTGAAACTCGCGCTTCCACCGCCCTGGCTGATGCTGAAGCCGCCGCTCGTGCTCGACTGGTGCGCCGCGCTCACGGTCGTATCCTGCACGCTCGCGATGTTCAGGTTGCCGCCCACGTCCGCCGACACGTGGTTGCCACTCACGTCCGCGCCGACGATATTCGTATCGCCTCCTGAGACAATCGACACGTTGTTCGCCGCAGTCACATGCGTATTGTTCTGCATCGCCGCGTCGGAATTCGCATCACCATGCGCATTCGACATTGACGCCGACACACCAAAACCCTGTGTGCCGACCGACACGCCGACGCTTGAACTGCTCGAACTGTTCGAACTGCGTGTCGAATCAGTGTTCGTCGTGTTGACAAGGTTGACCTGGTTCTTCGCGGCCAGCAGGACGTTGTTCCCGCTCACGTCAGAACCCGCGATGGTCACGTTGCCACTATTGGGCGTACCGTTGCCGGTTGCAATGAAACTTGTCGTTCCACCCGCCTTCACGGTCGAACCCGTCTGCGTCGTCTGATCCTCGCTGGATGTGCTCTTGCTCTGGCTCGATCCGAAGCTCAGCTGCACGCCAAGGCTCGGGGTTGATCCCGCAAGCGACCCGCCTGTCACGCCAGCCAGCGCCGTCGCAGCGTCGCCTGCTGCAGCGATACCGTGCAGCGCCGCAGCGCGAGAGTCCCCCGCACCGCTACTGATAGCCTGTGACTGCTGGATCGAGTTGTTGATCGCGTCGCCCACGCTGCCTGAGAGCCCGAGCGTGAAGCCGCTCGTCTTCGCTTCCTGCGTCTCGTCGTGATGACTCGTGCCCGTCGCCGCATCGATCGTGACACTGGCCGCCTTGCCCGTCACGTCCTGCGCGGCGATCACGTCGCTGCCGGTGATGTGCAGGTTATTGCCCGCCGTCATCGTGACGCTGCCGTTCGTGCTACCAACCAGGCTCCCGTTCTGCGTCACCGAGTTGTCGTGCGTCGTCACCTTCGTATCGCTTGTGCCGTACGAGATGCCCGCACCACCCGTGCCGCCCAGTCCCGAGGTCTTCTCCTCGTGGAAACCGCTGCTCTGGCTCGTGTCCTGCGTCGTCGTAATGTTCAGGTCGTGACCGGCCGCGAGCGCCATGTCGTTTGTCGAGGCCACCGTCGAGCCGGCGATCGTCAGGTCGTGGCCCGCAATCGCCCCTACCGTGTCGCCCGAAACCGTCGAACCGACGGAGTTCACCTGATGCGAGGATGTCTGGTCCGTGGTTTTGTCGCTTGACAGGAAGCCCGAGTGATTCGCCTGTTCCCAGCTTTGCGAATCGTGCGTTTCACTGACCCCACCGACGTTGATGTCGCCGGTAGCCGCCAGCGTCGTTGCTCCACCGCTCGTGGCGCCGTTCGCCTGCGTCGAGCCTGTCGTCGCGCTCGAACCGAGCACGCTGAGGTTGCCGCCGCCCTTCGGCGCATCGGAAGCCACGTTGACACCGTATTGCGACAGCAGTGCGCCAGCGGTGCCCGTCTGCCCGGCGCCCAGCGTCAGGTTGTTGCCGGCATTCACGTTGCTGCCCTGTACCGTCTCGTTGTAGCTCGACGCCGTATGCTTCGCTTCGCTGCCGCCGAGCGACTGCCCGTTGTACGAGGTGGTATCGCGTGCGGCCGTGACCGTGAGATTGTTGCCGGCGATCATCGATGCATCGCCGCTCGACTTCAGGCTCGCATCGGTGAGTGTGGTGTCTCCGCCCGATACGCTGGTTAGACCGCCGCCCGTGATAATCGTGCTACCAACGTTCTTCGTCAGGCTGGTGTGGCCACCGTTCAGCCCGTCGTTCGTGCCCGCACCCTGCGTCGCGGTCAGCGTCGTCGTACCAATGTTGATGTTGCGGCCTGCGCCGACGAACGTGCTGTTGCCCGACTGGATCGATGCGCCGGCCAGTGTCAAATCGCGCCCCGCCAGTACCGCTGCATTGCCGGATGCCGAAATCGTCCCGGTCGCAAGTATCCCCTGTGAAGAAGCGCTGGATGTGAATCCGTCTTCATGCAACGTGTTCGAGACGCTGGAGGTCGCCGTTTCGTTGACGACATCGCGCCCGGCCTGCACCACGGTCTGCACGCCACCAATCTGACCACTCACGTTGCGCACATCCTGTACCGCCGCGACCGCGGTCACGCCGCCGCTGCCGATTACACCGCTGTTGACAATGTTGTTGCCCAGCACCGTCGTCGCCACATCGCTGACGATGTGTCCGCTGTTGTTCACGTTACCGGTGGCATTCAGGCTCACCGAGTTGCCTGCGACGAGCGCGCCACTGTGCTGCAGGTCGACGGTGTCGCCCTTCGCCAGATATACCGTCGGGACCAGCACGGTCTGCTGCGAGCCGTTCGGCAGTGTGACCGTCTGCGACACCAGCCACACCATATCGGTCGTGAGCTGCTGCATCTGGGCACCGGTCAGTGCGATGCCAGGTGTGAGACCGAACTCCTTGCTATAGCTGACACCGTTGTTCATCAGTGCCGTGTACTCGTCCATGTTGTCCGAGTATCCCGCGAGGAAGGTGCGGCCGGTGAGCTGCGTCACCTGGTTCATCACCAGGTTCTGCTCATAGGAGCCGTCGCCCAGGCGCTTTTCTGTGGTCTGCGGGTTCAGGCCGAGTTGTCCGAGCATGTAATCGCTCGAAACGAATTTGGTGTAGCTCGTCAGACGCGGATCGGTTGCGACCAGGTACGTTGCCCCCGGAGCCGTCTGGTACGTGTACAGGCCGTTGACCGGCAGCTTCAGGTTCGGGACACCGCCCGACACACCGCCCAGCGTCTGCGGACGCACGGTCAGTCCGCCCACCCCGGTCGCTGTATTCACACCCGCCGTCTGCCCATTCACACCGCCGAGCTGCGTACCTGTTGCGTCGCCCCCCGTCACACCGGAGCCTGCGACCGTCTGGCCAACGCGGTTCACGCTCGTGACATTGATGGTCTGCCCGCTGATCCCTACCGCACCGTTGGACGTCGAGACCGCGGGCAGCGCCGCCACTGTGGAGGTGTTTTGCGTAATGCCGTCGTCGACTGTCTTCGTGTCCGTGCTGCTGCCGGTCTTCTGGTGCCAGTAGTAGGTCGACTGGCTGTCCGCCGTGATGGTCTGCTGCAGCACGATGCCCGTTTCGTTCACGGTGCCGCCATTCGCGCGTGGCGTCAGGGTGCCACCTGCGGCCATGGTCGACGACTGGTTATTGATGCTGCCGCCGTCCGCATTGATCCGGATCGCGCCCTGTGCCTGGATGACCGCCTGCGTGCCCGCGTTCAGCAACTGGTCCGTCGTGGTGGTCGTTGTCGACGTGCGCGACATCTCCACGTAATCGTGGTTGTCCGAACCCAGGTCGGTGCGGACCTTGACCTGGGCCGGATTGATGTTCACGTTCGGGTTGTAGTCCGGGTAGAACGTGATCGACACCGTACCGTTGCCGTTATCCGTGATGCTGTTGTAGTACTGCGTCGTATTGTTCGTGATGGTGCGCGTGAACGTACAGAAGTTCGCGCACTTCGTCGCGTTTTCCGGCGCAGCCGCGAGCGTCGGGTCCTGGTACGTATCGGTGAGGGGTGTCGTCAGCGAGAAGGTCTGCGCCGTCGAGTTCAGGTTCGTGACCTGGGATTTCGGCAGCGTGACGCTGAGTGGCTTCGCCAGCGCGCCGATCGCCTCCGTGCCGATTGCGCCGGCATTGAAGGTCCACTGCGGATACGTCAGGCTGCGGTAATCGCCCAGCTCATCCATAGGAATGCCGCCCGTCCACAGCGTGAGCGTGCTCGTGCCGGTGGTCTGCGGGGTGCCCGCCTGCGTCACCACGCCGGTGCGCAGGTTGTTGACCGTATGGGCGGCGATGTCGATGTCGCCCACGGCCTGGATGCTGGCAGCACTGTTTGTTAGCGTCCCGGCCTGGTCCGCGAGCATCCCCGAGCTATCGCGCGTGCCATCCTTCGCGATCTGGAGATTGCCGCCGCTGTAGATCAGCGCGCCATCCTGATTGGTCACCGAGTTCGACGCGTAGATGGCCAGATTCTGCGCGGCCGCGATCGCTGCCGCCGCGCCGCTGTTCTGCACGTCGGTCGCGTTGACCTGGACCGTATTACCGATCACCGTGCCCGTGTTTGCGAGCGTCGCGCTGTTCGTCGTGACCGAATTGCCCTCGATGCGACCTGCGTTGGTGAGCGTGCCGGCCGCATTGACCGTGGTCGATGCCGAGTTGATGTCGGCACCCGCCGCGTTGATCACGTTTGCGCCGCTGGCCGTCAGTGCGCCGGTCGCAGCCAGCGTGCCGCTGTTGGTCAGGGTTCCGGTCGCTGACACGCTCAGGTTGCCGTCTGCGTGCAGGTTGTTAGCCGCGCCGTTGGTATAGTCGCCTGCAACACTGAGCGACAGGTTCCGCCCGGCCGTCATACCTCCATCGCCGCTTGCAGTACCGCTCACCGTGATGTCGCGGTTCGCATTGATTGCACCACCCGCGTTCGAGAGCGATGCGACCTGCAGCGATACATCCTGACCACCCTCCAGCTTGCCGCCGTCGTTCGTGACCGTGGCACCGGACTGGTTCAGATTCAGCGCCGTGCCGCCATAGATCGTGCCGCCTGCGTTGTTGATGTTGCTGGTAACGTTCAGGTTCGCAGCGCCGGCCGCCACGAGATTTGCGTTCGCGTTGTTGGCAAGTGTCTGCGCATTGAGCGTCACATCTCCGTTGCCACCCATCGTGCCGCCAGTGTTCGTGATTCCGGTGGTAGCCGTGATGGTGGTCACGCCATCGCCGCTGCTGGCGAGTTTGCCTGACGTATTGTCGATGCTGGAGCCCGAGACGGCCATCGTACTGTGAGCGCCGTTGGCTGAGACTGTGCCGTTCGCATTCGAGAGAGTCCCGCCTGCAGTCACCGACAGGTTGCCGCCGGTCTGGGCAGAACCGGCGCTGTTGTCTAACGCGCCCTGGGTAGTCGCGGTCAGACCCGTCTTGCCGTAGAGGGTGCCTCCGTGGTTCGTGAGTCCAGTGGTTGCGTTGACCTGCGCCACACCCTGTGCGGACACGGTGCCTTTCGTGTTGTCGAGGCTTGCCGACTTCGAGGTGAGCGCACCATTGGTCGCGATCTGTCCGCCCACGTTCGACAGCGCACCGGGCGTGGTTACGGCAAGTGTTCCGGTGCCCGCGTGCTGGATCGATCCGCTATCGTTCGTGATGGCCTGCGCGGAGACGGTCAGGTTCGTCGCGTTCGTTGCGATGGTGCCACCGGTGTTATCAATCGTGCCGCCCGCCGAAACTGTCTGGTCCGCATTGCCGAACTGCTGGATATGGCCACCACGATTAGCGAGATTTCCGGTAGTGGAGAGGACAAGCTGGTCGCCTTCGATCGTGCCGTTCGTGTCGTCGACCGACGAGGCCGACACCGTGGCGATCGCGCCCGACAGTGTGCCGCTCTGGTTGCCGAGCGCGCCCGTCACAGTCGCATTGAGATTGCCAGCGGCGGCAATGCTGCCGGCATGGTTGTCGAGCGACTGCGCGGTCACCGTTGCGTTGCCCTTCGCGCTCATCTGCCCCTGGTTCGACACTGCGCCACCGGTCACCTTGAGCGCGCCGTTCGTGACTACCTTGCCGCCCGTGTTCGAGACGGTTCCGGTCGTGCCGACGTCGAGCGTACCTGTGCCAGCGTGCTGGATCGATCCGCTGTCGTTCGTCAGCGACTGCGCAGACACGGTCAGGTTCGTCGCGTTGGAGGTAATCGTGCCCCCCGTATTGTCCAGCGTGCCACCGGCCGAAACTCGCTGGTCCGCGCCGCTGTACTGGGTGATGTGACCACCACGATTGACAAGATTTCCGGTCGCAGAGAGCGCGAGCTGGTCGCCTTCGATCGTGCCGTTCGTATCGTCGACCGACGCCGCCGACACCGTCGTCGCAGAACCCGAGAGCGTACCGCTCTGGTTGTTGAGTGCTCCACCAATCGTCGTACCGAGGCTGCCACCTGCGACGATGCTGCCAGCGTGATTGTCCAGCGACTGGGCACGCACGATCGCGTTGCCGGTCGCATTGATCTGCGCCTGGTTCGAGATCACGCCCGCTGATACGTTGAGTGCCCCGTTGCTGCCGATCACGCCGCCGCTCGTACCCGCTCCCGTGGTACCCGCCGCGTTCAGCAGCGCACCACTTGTGGTGATGTCCAGTGTTGCAGGCGCACCGGTGCCAACGAGGGTGCCAAGTGCGACGACTCGACCGGCCGTGTTATCGAGCGAGGCCGCGTTGATGGTTTCGTTTCCGGCTGCCTGGATGATCCCCTGACGGTTGTTCACCGCGCCGCCCGTATTCACGTTCAGCGTGGACTGCGAGACGATCTGGCCACCCTGATTCGACAGGGCACCGGCTGTGATTGTCTGCGCACCGGATGAAGACAGCACACCGCCATCGTTCGTAAGCGTACCCTGCGCGCTTGCCGACAGCGCACCGCCTGCCGTGGTCGTCGCACCGGCAAGCGTCAGGTCGCCGGCGCTTGCCAGCAAGGTCACATTGCCGTTCGCCGAGGTCTGACTGTTCGCGAGGTTGAGAGCCGTGCCTGTCAGCGTAGCGCTGCCACCGGCCGCGTTGTGGCCGGTCGCGGACAATGCACCCGACGAAGTCACGTTCAGATCGCCCGATTTCGCAATCGAGCCATCCGCGTTGATGCCTGCACCCAGCGTGCCGGTTGATGCAACACTGCCTGCATTGAGTGTGGTGTTCTGCTGTGCAGCGAGCGTGCCGCTGTTCGTCAGCGCCCCGGACGTGGAAACGGAGACATTCTGCTGCCCGTAGGTCGTGCCGCTGTTGTCGACGCCACCCGCGGCAGACACAGAGAGATTGCCGCTCGCGTTGGTCTTGCCGGTGAGCACCAGCTTGCCCTGCGTCGTGAGTGTCAGGTCACCCGCCTGCGCGGCAATCACGCCGGCGTTCGAAACACCGACGCCGTTTTCTGTGCCGACCAGCGTGATGCGGTTGGCGTACATGCCGCCCAGTTGACTCACATCGATCGAAACGCCGGGCGCTGCCCCACTTCCCGCAATCGGAGTAGCCGCAAGCGTGTCGTGATTAACCTGATTCGCGCCCGTCACCACGTTCAGCGTATTCGCGTAGATCGCCGCATTGGCCTGCACGGCGCGCGCGATCAGGTCCACCTGATCCGTGTTCGTCGCGTTCAGCCCCGCACCCTGCACGGTGATCTGGCCGCCGGTGACATTGAAGCCCGTGAGATTCCCGTTTGCGCCGATGAGCGGAGAGCCCGTTGTGAGAATCGCACGTGATGTGTTGATAAAGCCGCCACCGTCAACAACGAGGCCAGAGGAATTGGCAATGATGACTTCCGCCCTGCGCCCGGCAACCTCGACGTACCCTCTCAGTTGCGAAGGATTGTTGCTATTCACCTGGTTGACGATGATCGATGCGGACTGGCCCGGCTGGAAATTCGGGTTGCCGTTGATGTATCCCGCCTGCTGGGTATTGACGATCGTGGGCGAGTTATTCAGGATTGCGCCCGGCTTCTGAACGTCGAACTGGCCGTACGTGTTCATCGACACGCCCGCTCCGGACGGTCTGTTCACGTTCACCTGCGGCAGGCCGTTCTGTGTCTGGACCACTGACGGCGCGTGTGCGCCGCCCGGCACGATCTGCGCGTGGGCGACCGGTGTCGTGACCGGGATTACACCCGCGAGCATCAGCGCACCGAAGGCGGCATGACGCAGTGCCAGGCACACAGTGGTCCGCCGACTGCCCGGACGTGAGTGCCCGACAGTGGTTTCTCCCTGATTCGCCTTGCCGGAGCCCACCGCAGTTTCCTCAACAGCGACAAGCATCCCCCGGAGCCTGCTGAATATCAGGCGGTAGGTCTGTTTATTCATTTTTATTTGTACGACGTGACGGATTCAAGTCACAAAAATACCTGTAATTTCCGGTAAATGAAAGTTAAGCATCGTTAGATGCCCCTCGATATGCATTTCGCATATTTACAAGGATCACACACGGAAATACTCGACGGTCAACTGGATCAAAGTTGCCGGGGCGCCTTCATATCGACCGGACGTGAAACAGCGCACGGGAAATACGCAGCTATAGGTAAGAAGGTTCCTGAAAACCTGGCGATAGTGATCGTTGGCGAGTTTTTCAACAAAATGAGACGAACTCGGCCGGCGACGTCGGGCAGTAATCGGCCAGTTTCGGTAACTCGACAAGTTGCCCTGCATTGCCGACAATCTGCTTACGAACGATAGGTTGGGGGATTCGATGCTGACAGGTGGATGCTATTGCCGTGCGATCCGGTATGAAATTCATTCGAGTCCGCTCGACGCGACACTTTGCCACTGCGCCACGTGCCGGAAGGTATCTGCGGCACCAGCCGTTGCCTGGTTCAGTGTAAGCAAGAGCGGGCTCCTTTGGGTACGAGGCACACCGAAGACGTTTGAGTCCAGCCCAGGGGTTCTTCGGGCGTTTTGCAGTAATTGCGGGACACCATTGACCTATGCAAATGCAGGATTGTCCGACGTGGTTGATGTTTCGACCTGCTCACTCGATGAACCTGGCGAGACTCGTCCGGCAAGTCACATTTGGTGCAAATATCGGCTAACCTGGGATGGGCCAGTGGACGGTTTGCCTGAATATCCCGAAGCCGGCTAAAAGCACGACAGTAATTGCGACTGGACGTTTTTTCGTAGCGGATCGTCCGTAAGGGGGCGAGCTGAGCCGGTCGTAATAAGGCTCAGTTCGGCCGAGGCCGTTGTAGTCCATTCTCGCAAGCCGGCTTTAGCAGTTCCCGACTTATACGTACGTTTTGACACAGCCTCGGCCAAGAACTGCCGGTCGTGAACGACGGTTTTCGGGTGGTGATTCGATGTAGGTAGAGTGCAACGCTTCTCGTGCGCTCCTCCTACCGCGCCCCCAACGCCCAAGATGCTAATCCACAAAGTATGGAAGTTCGCAATCCGTGATTTCGTTGATCAACAGTGCTACGAATTGCTTTGGCGCGATCTGAAGAAACTCTTCGATCAGCCAGTGATACTTATTGCCAATCAAGCTCGAAAATCGCTGTGGTTTGTATCGAACGATAGAGCCCAAGTAGAACATCACTGCATAAATCGATGCAGGCTGGCGCAAAACACCGGATTCCGGATAGAGATAATACCGATAACCTTGGGGGAGAAGCAGTGGATGAACGATCTTTCTCAAATTGCTTCGTTGGCTCGCCAGTCTACTGAGAAAATTCACATTCGAAAAATTCACCGAGGTATTTTCAAGATCGTGAAACCCGGCGAGCGCTGGGGCAACGGCGCGAAATTGCCCGCCCAATTCAAAATTCTTGATTGACGCCCCCGAAGCCCTCACATCCGCGGATTCGAGTCGCAGTAAATGCCACATATCTCCAGATTTTCCAGTCGCCGCGCGCTGCTCCATCGCTGTAGCGTCGACCTTGCAGAAGCGCAACGGCGTATCGTAGGCGGTACAGAATGCCCTGTGTACACTCACGATATGGGAAAGCAAGGACTTGATCGATAAGTCAGCGGACCTCTCTCCGGCCGCGAAACGGACCGGAGTGCCGAGTGCTTCACACAGAGCGGGGAAAATCTGCAACTTGGTCGGTGTATTAGTCGTCCTCACACCAAAGACGGTCACTTTTTGTTTGTTGAGCGTAACGTACCCCGTACTATTGTTTGCCGGGTCCGCAATGCCGTGCGTGGCATGCTCAACCTCTTTCAATGTGTAGATTGTCGGCGTCTTCAGTAATAACGCTTTGCTAAGGTTTAGAAAACAGTAGTACCAAAGCAGCGGCGAGGTGTCAGACGAAGCGCTTGATGCAATGTGGTAGAAGCGCTCCGCCTGTTTGGCGAGCTCAAGCGCATCCGAACTACTAGGCTGGGGATAGTTGTCTCGGATCCAAAACCGAAGGTAACTCCACGGTTCGCGAAACGGAACTGATGAACCAGCATGAGTGCTGGCCGTATGTAAGCCGAAGCGCACGAGACTCTTCTGCCAAGTCGCGTAGCCAGTGTGAGCGGAAGGGGTAGGCAGTTTCATTGGAACCGTAGGCGTACTAGGGTGCACTAGACTGATTAACACCAGTATCATAGCGTAGCCTTAACACCTCGCATTTTCTGATCAGCACAGAAGCTGGGGCATTGGTCGCTTGAGTGCTCTGCAAATGTCGGGTTTGGGACGCGCGGTTCGGGTTTGCGAATGACGGCTTTGGGTTGAGGCTGTGTGAAAACGCAGTTCGAATGGACCATTCGAAAAACTCGACGCTCCAAATCGCGCTGTATTGGCTTGCTAGCGATTCGGGAAGGGTAAACACCCGAAAACCATGTGGTTTCGCGCTTTCACACAGCCTCGGTCGACAACAGCCTCCTGACGCAAGGAGCACCAACGCCATGTTCATGGCGTCGATTGGCGGATCGCGGTCGCTGAAACTCGCAATCTAGCTATGCTGCGACACCGTCAGAATGGTCGGGTGGGAAACACCGTACTCTTTCGCCAGTTCGCGGATTGAGGCTCCCGGTGTTCGCTTCGTCCTGAATCTCCGTCTTCTGTTTTTCGTTCAGCGCATCCCGACGTCCGAGCTTCTTTCCCTAGGCTTTCGCGCGGGCGAGTCCAGCATGTGTATCGGTGAACGTGTCACCCGGTTCAGAGACGTAACCGTCGAACTCTATGAACGCTACGCGCCTAGGATTGGTTCAGGATAACGGGGAAATTCCCAAGGAACGACGCTTGCCTAGAGCCCGGCCTGCCGGTGGTCATTTTGGCAGAGTGCTCTGCGCCAACTCGCGGTGAAACGTCATCTAGGGTGATACTCGAGAACGACGTGCGATACTTTGAACCAATGGACAACAATCCGGGGGAACAAGAAGATGACAATGTCCGCCATAGAGGGGCCGGGGGTCGATGCGCAGTTGCTCCAGCGACTACAGAGCTGGGGCATCGGCTTATTGACAGATGTTCAGCAGCGCGCGCTTGCCGCTGGTGTCGCCACCCGTCGCAGTCTTATCGTTAGTGCGCCAACGTCTTCCGGCAAGACCTTGGTGGGTGAGATTGCCGTCTTCTGTGCCTTACGATCTGGTCTCCGCGCAATCTATCTGGTTTCCCACAAAGCGCTCGCAGATCAGAAGTACCTCGATTTTGTCGCCCGCTTTGGCGAAGGTGCTGCTGAGCCCATAGGATCGGTTGGACTAAACACAGGTGATCGAACCGAAGGCGACATCAACGCGCAGTTGATGGTTGCGACCTACGAGAAGGCTCTGGGTCTGTTCCTGAGTGGCCAGATCAAACCGAACAATGCACTGGTCGTCGCGGACGAGCTGCAGATTCTTGGTGAGCCCGGGCGCGGGCCAGATATCGAAGCTCTTTGTTCAGCGCTACGTCAACGCGGCATCAAACAATTCGTGGCGTTGACAGCGACTGTCGCAAATCCCGAAGACATTGCCGGGTGGATGGAATGCGACCTCGTTCGCAGCACACACCGGGACGTGCCTCTCTACCAAGAAATTTGGTACGGTGGCCGTATCCATAGCACGAAGTTCGGCGACGACAGTGGACAAGAAGTGCGCGGCGGCGCCGCCACAACAAATGACGTTGGCGTCGTCGTCGATCATCTATTGCGCCTCGGGCGTGGTCCTGTTCTGGTATTCACGGAAAGCCGCCGCGAAGCGCAGAATTTCGCCACCGCGTTCGGGCAGAGTCGGCCCCGGGTCGGTATCGGCATCGCCCTGGCGCAGCAACTCGACTTATTCTCCGAGCCGACGGAAGCCTCCGATCAACTCCGCGAAAATGCAGAACGGCGTGTTGCCTTCCACACGGCCGATCTGTCGCCGCAGGAACGACAGGTTATCGAGGGGGGGTTCACCGACAGCAAGTTTGAGGTTTGCTTTGCCACTTCGACCCTTGCGGCCGGGGTGAATTTCCCGTTTCGGACGATTGTCTTTTCCAAGCTGACCTATCGCTTCGGCGACCGAGCGGGAAGCCACATTGTCCGGTCCGACTACCGCAATATGTCTGGACGGGCAGGCAGGCTGGGTATGCATCCTGATGGGTTCGCCGTGTTGCTGCCGCAAAACAATGTTGAACTCGCACATGCCAACACGCTGGTACTGCCCCACAACGATCGGCTCAATTCGCAACTGGTGAACCTAAGCCTGCGCAAGTCGATCTTGACACTGGTCGCCTCGGGGCTCGCCAGTAGCTTCTCTGAGGTGATGACGTTCTTCGAGAACACCTTGTATTGGTACCAGACGCTGGACCGGAATCCTGCAAAACTGGCAACGCTGACAACCGAAAGCCGTGCCGCCGTTGACTGGCTCAATATCAATGCACTGATTCGCGAGCACGCCGGTACCCTATTCATCACGCCTTTGGGAAATGCAGCCGCAATGTCTGGCTTGCTTCCTACCACGGCAGTCCAACTAGCTGCAATGCTTCGCGTCATCGGGCCAAACCTGGCAACGGACTTCGATGAGTGGATTCCGGGGTTGATCTACGCAGCGTGCGCCAGTGACGAATTCAGGGCTGAACGACCGTCCCGTTTCTTTCCTTACCCGTCACCGATAACGTACGAGTCGGTGACGTTCTGGGGGACAAGGCTGTTGCCTGTGGAGCTTGACCGCAACGATCTAAGGCTTGCGCAGTGCGCTCATGCAATCGCACTCTATGCCGAAGGGTTAGCAGATCGCAAGATTACACACACCACTCACGTGCCGGGCGGCATGATCCATCGCCTAGCGTTGGACGTCGCCTGGGTGCTCGATGGCATGCACAAACTCTCCACGACACCCGAACTCTGTTGCTCGCAATCGGTCAGCAATCAGATAGCCATGCTCGCGCGCCGCGTCCGCTGGGGTGCACCAACCGAAGCGCTAGATGTGCTGCGGGTCGCCGAACGACACGGGGTGCCCGGCTTCGGTCGGCAACGTGCCATGGGGCTTATCGCGCAGGGAATCGCAACGCTCCACGACGTTCTGGAAACCACGAAAGACAAACTCGTGCAATTACTGCGAAGCGAGCCGAGAGCACAAGCGCTGATCGATGCCGTCTCGAGCACCGTCGGTCTGGGGCCGAGTCGCCTAGCGGCCGCGCATCGCAAGACCGGACAAGAGTTGGGCATCGAGCGCCAAGTCAAGGCATGCGACGACGCTTTGGGTACCGACTATGAAGAGGCGATTGCGGTTCTGATGAGGGTCGAAGCGGCTTGGATTGTGACCGTGCTGGATGACGGTACACGGCCTAACGTTCCAGACTTGCTCATCGAGTTGGGTACTCAGAGCATTCTTCTGGAATGCAAGACGTGCACAAAATCGCCTGCCCTCATCAAGAAGGAGGAAGCTTGGGCGGTCATTCAGAAGGCCGCAGATTTTGACCCGGCGATGCGGCGGATAACATTGGGTAAGCCCGCGTTCGACGAGACCTCCAAGAAAAAGGCGGCGGCATCGAAGGACATCACGCTGATCGAGCACAGCGTGCTCATGGAAGGACTGCTGCGCGTACATGGGGGCTCGCTTTCTGCAATCGACTTCATGACTTGGCTTGGCAAGCCTGGCGTCGCTGAGCTTGAACGACTTGGTGGGAATCCAACCTATCTCGGTAAGTAGAGAGGCGGTGAGTAACGCGCGACCATACACGTTGCCCATCGGGGAGCTGCCGCTTGGTCGTGACCTCGTCAAAGTCGACGCCCGACTCGCGCTTGCCCGCTATATCGATGCGTTGCGATCGGTTCTTGGCGACATTCAATGCCACGTTATATATGACATGGATATTGGGCACGTCCCTCCGCAACCGTCGCTCGTTAACGGTACGTTGACTCAGGTCAGGCTGTGCGATGGATGCGGAACCATAGTTCAGCGACTGGCGTAGCGCGACCCACTACGCTGATCTTTTACCCGATGTGAGACCGGGTGCGATTAGTTTCGGTCATGGAACATAGCTCGTTTGGGTACACCGTAACGGGCCGAGCGCCGGGACGCCCAGAAGTGGATCAATAGGATCAACCGGGTATTTGATCCGTGCTATTATTGATCTATCAATTCAAATGATCCACTCAAAACAATGCGCAAACTCTATTACGGGCGGATTTCGACCACGGACGGCCAGTCCTCCGCGAGCCAGTACGAAGACGCCAGAGTGCACGGGGTACAGGACAAAGATGTTTTCATTGACGAGGGCGTCAGCGGCTACCACGTTGCTCCTGATGCACGGGAGCAGTGGCGCAAAGCCGAACACGATCTGCGGCACGGCGGCACTCTTATCGTGCGCTGGCTCGACCGCATCAGCCGCCGTTACGACGAGTTGCACGCCACCATGCGCCGACTCATGGAACTGGGTGTGCGCGTCGAATGCACACTCAACGGGATGGTCTTTGATGGAAAGGCCAAAGACGCCATCGAGAAAGCAACGCGCGACGCGGTGCTGGCGTTCATGGCCGCGCAGGGCGAAGCCGATTATCTGAACCGCGCCGAAATGCAGCGACGCGGCGTGGCGATCGCGAAGGCTGAAGGAAAATACAAGGGGCGCGCACGATCACATGACTACGCTGCAATCAAGGCATGGCGGACGGAACGCGGCGCGAGTATCCGGGTGACTGCCGAGAAGTTTGGCGTCGGCACAGCTACGGTCAAGCGGGCGTGCGCCGAGGACATGCCATCCTGATTGGTAGCCAACTACTGAAATCAATGCGGTCGGGAATCAATAAGTATGGCCGCAGTTGCTTACCGCGTTCGGGGGCGGCAACGGCATGGCAATTTACCGGACGTTTTATTACCGGACTTCGGCAAGTGCAAGCATCGGCGTTCGACAGAACCAATGCTACGGACAGTGAGGACACGAGAACACCGATAGGTTTAGCGTCGGCAGCGACAGTGAAACGTGTGGCGCAGCGCCTATCCAGATTAGAAACCTAGGGTTGGGCGACAGGCCATATGGCAAAATGGGGCTCAAATGCCTCCCTTTTTTGGAGCAAGCCCGCAGTGATCCCTACCGCCATGTTTTTTTCGCGCTACCGTTCGTTTTTGGAGCCGGAGCGGCTCGACCTCGCACCGCTAACGGTAATTATCGGTAGAAACGGAAGCGGCAAGAGCGTTCTCACCCGACTACCACTCTTAATCGCCGGAGGCCTTTCGGCCAGCGCGGACTCCGTTCTGGACTTAAGTGCAGGCGGGGTAAACCACGCTGCTCGTTTCGAGGACCTTATTCACCAGAGGTCGGCCCAACCATTCACCCTTGGAGCCGAAATATCGGACGGACGTCGATCACTCAGCTTTCTTACGACTCTTCGTTATCTAGTTGAACGCCACGCGTTAGGCATTGAAGGGTTCGAACTAGCGGATCAGGACGGCCCCATAGTGAGTATCGAAGCCTCCCGCCCAGAGGACATTGGCAATGCGGAAGGAGTATTTACCGTGCGCGCCAGAGGTGTCGGCGCTGCCAGCACCGCTGAGGTTGGTTTCGTTGGACTGTTTGCGAATTCAATTCGGGGCTGCGGCGACATTAACTTCCGCATCGCAGAAGCACATAAAGAGTTTTCAACAGCCTTCGAGTCTCCCTCGTACCTAGGTCCGTTTAGATCGGAACAAGGTTCTGCAGCGCGCGTCGCGCATCAAGGTGCCCGGGGACTTGGCCCTAGGGGAGAGAATGCCATCGACCTGCTCGGCGCTGACGCCTTGCGCAGTAGTGGCGATATAGGGCGAGCGGTGGAGGAGTGGTTCGACCGTTCAATGGCAGGGAATCGTGTCAAGCTCGACCGCATTGGTAGTTTCGTTCGTATGCTCGTCCACGATCCGATTCGGAACATTGACGTTGATATGTCGGAAACTGGAGCAGGGTTCGCCCAAGCATTCCCGATAGTAGTGCAAGCGTTTTGCATCCAGATGAAAAGTATCTCCAGCCCTATCTCAATCGTCGAGCAGCCTGAACTCCACTTGCATCCTAGTGCGCACGGGGAATTAGCCGACCTTATCGCGTCTACCGCGAATAGCTGCGATACCCGTTGCAGATATATCTGCGAGACCCACTCAGAGCAGTTCATTACGCGCATTCGACGACGCATCGCAGAAGGTCAGATTCCGAATACGTCCGTGAAAATAATTTCTGTCGCGCATCAAAGTGAACCCGCTGGGAGGCTCGAACCACTGCGTGCGATCGGAATCGACCCACAAGGAAACATGGATTCTTGGCCAATCGGAGTTTTCGACGAGGCGTTCGATGACTTGGTACATATGCACAGCGCGCAGCAAGGGGGACAGGCTGAAGAGGATCGTTCGTGAACATTCGAATTTCTTCGAGCGTTTTAAACAATCCCCGATGGCATTCGGTCCTTGATGTACTGTTCGAACTCACGATGCAGAACGACAGTCCCCACAGCTTCGACGTCGGTAACTACCCCCGGCTGGTCGCCAGCTCATGGCTGCGCGGCGGCGGAAACGAACGATTGACAACTCTCGAGGTGCTCCGGGCCGCAATGAAGCATGCAAGTCGTAACGCAGTGGCAGCACCGGTCGTGCTCGAAGTTGATGATCTCGCCCCCGTTTCCGGGCGTACCGAGGGAGATAACACCATTGTTGCGCACCCCCTAGGGGCGCTTGCAATCTTAATGCAGCCTCTGCACGTGATCGTTGAGGACGAGACTTCGGACGGCGGCTTCTTCCTGTGGATGGCACGCCTACTCGGTATCGATGCGATAATACGTGCCTACCGTAGCGGTCGGTTGCTGTTCAGGCACGCGGGTGGGAAAGGTCAGTTCAAGAAATGCGCCATGGCGTTGAGCTACGGCATATGGCCCAGGCCCAACAATCCGATTCTTGCGCTACGTCTTCGAGCAATTGCAATATTAGACAGTGACGCTCGCTTTCCTGGTGACGAACCAAATGCGGCTATCCGTGACGGCGTGAGCGACCATGTTGCACACGTACACGTACTCGAGGGTAGGTACATCGAAAACTACGTGCCGGACCCGTTTGTGCGACGTCGGCTGTCGGACGTAGGGCGGCATATGGCGATCGAGCCGTTCTTGCGGATGACAACGAACCAGCGCGCGTTCTTTCCTATCAAGAGGGGCTTCAAAAAGGCTGACTCGGCAGTGCAGACACGGGCGGCGTTTCTAGCGGACGACACTCGCGACACACGAGAGAAAAGCCTGTTCGAAAGCATCAACCCTGCCGACTGGGATGTACTGGCGGATGGGTTCGGCGATGTGCTTTCCACCGTGTACCACGACTCTTCATACCGATGCGAGCCCGGTCGAGAACATCTGCTTTCACCGTCGCAACGTAGCGAATTGCGGCAAATCCTGACTACCATAGCCCGTTACTTGTGACCTAGACACTGCGAACTTTCATGAGCAACCTTGCACCGGCCGCTAGCGCCCGACCAGACATTATTTCGCTCGACGTCCTCCTAAACGACGTTGACGAAGGTCGAGTGCATATTCCCCAGTTCCAACGTCCGTACGTTTGGACGCCCCAAATGATGCGGGACCTGTTCGAAAGCGTACTGAATGGCTACCCCATTGGCTCGCTCCTCTTCTGGACGCCGCGAGAATCGGACGTGCGGACGATGACGCATATTGGGCCGCTGCCAGCGCCACAAAAAAACCCGCAAACGCCAATTTCTTTGGTGCTTGATGGGCATCAACGGTTGGCAACGCTCTATGGCGTCTTGCGCCTGCCCGAAGAGTTCCCCAAAGACGAGACTGCGGGGGCGGACAAGCTTGGCTGGTGGCTAGGCTACGACCTTGAGATGGAAGAGCCCCGACAACTGCGTCGGCCAGCTGATTTCGATAACCCATCTATTTTGCCCCTGCGTACGGTGTTGAAAACCGCAGATTTCGTTCGATTTGCTAGGGCCGTCGATGCGAGCCCTGCGCTCAGCGCGACGCAGAAGAGTACATATATTGACCGTGCCGACCGTGTTCAGCGAGCAATCCGAGACTATCGAATTGCGCTCACTACTATGAAAGACGGGACGGTCGACGATGCTGTTGCCATTTTCTCCCGCATCAACAGAAGCGGGCGACGGATAACCACAGACCAAATGGCAGTGGCGCTAACATATCACCAAGGTTTCAATCTCGAGTATGCGCTCGATGCCATTTTGGCCGAACTTGATCGCTACGGCTTCGGCGATGTAAGCCGGACTGTCGTCTTACAGAGTCTTCTTCGCGGCGCGGGCAGGAACTTCGCGAAGCCAAAGTTCGAAGAACTCCGACAAACTGACGGCCAGATCGCGCTCGAAAGCGCGACCAAGCCCGTCACAGAGAGCCTGCTCAGTGCCGCCCAATTTCTTAATCAAAGTATTGGATTTAGCACCGGCCGCCTACTTCCGTACGCTATGCAGTTGCTGCTGCTGGGTGTTTTTTTCTTCGAACGCAAAATCAGCAATGACGCGATCGACGAGAAGTCGCGCGAGGTCCTTGTGCGCTGGTTCTGGGCTACATCGTTCTCTGGATGGTTCTCCTCGGCCAATTCTGCCGAAGTCCAAGACGCCGTCGAGGCAATGGAGCGATTTGCGAAAGCGAAAGATATCGGCGGAAAGTCAGCGTTCGAAGAGTTTTTTCTGGATCGGCCGCTGCGACCTTTCCCGAAGACTTTTGACCGGAGGTCTGCGCGCATCCGTTCAATGCTCTTAATCCAAATCGCGAAAGGCCCCTTGCTTGATCCAATTTCGGGTGCGGAAATCAATGGGTCATCGCTTCTAGCAGATGAAGATCGTCGAGACCTGCCATATGTTTTTGCTCCGGATGGAACACGCGCGGCCCGCAGCCCGGCTAATCGGATGCTACTAGACAGGAAACACGGCGGTGCCGTGCGAAGTGCGCTGGTTACGAGTATAGACAGCGCCGTGGCATTGGAGAGTCATGCCATAAACCAAGAGGCGAGGTCAGCACTCCAGCAGCGAGACTTGGAAACGTTCGTTAAAGCGCGCGAGAAGGCCTTGCGTGTCCAGGAGGAAGAGTTTTTGCAGCGCTTCGATCTAGTCATCGGAGAGTTCGTGGAGCAATCCGATGAGGAGGCTGACGTTGACGAAGACTGATTGCTGTAGGCGCATATACAGCACTTGCTCGTCGGATGCTCTTTGAATTGGAGAACAAGAGCCCCTCCCCTAGAGCGTCAGTAATTTTCGCCGATCACGGAAACGCGATTGAGGCGCTCAACGATATTGTCGGTGAATGCCCCATAGTTTGATTGGATGATCGCGACGCTCGTGCCCGTTAGCTCGGCCACCGTGTAAACGTCGATGCCCTGTGCGATTGCCTCGCTGATATAGGTATGCCGCATGCAATATAAAACCGCATCCAACAAACCAGCGATTTCTCGAGCCTCCCGGAATGCCCGCCCCCAAATGGGCGCGGTCCACCGCTGTCCGTCTGTAGTGGTCAATAACGGCGCATTGGCGATCTTATCTTTAGCCTGCGTCGCGAAGAATTCACGCGCCTTGTCCGACAGCGGCACCTTGCGACTGCCAGTCTTGCCGTTGAGCATCAAGACCCCCGCACTACGGTCGAAGTCGGCCACATTGGCGCTCGCAACTTCGCCCGGCCGCGCTCCAATATGTAGCAATGCAATCGCGAGCGTGCGTAAATCGCCAGGCATCGACTGAAGTAAGCAAGTACGTTGCTCAGCGGTCAACCAGCCTTTCCGGCGGGTACCGACATCAGGGAATTGATTAACCTCCTTCCATCCCGCATCGCTCGAAACAAGTTTGAGACGCGCCTTGGCATAGTTCAACGCCGCTTTCAACGACTTGAGATTGCGGTTTACGGAATCCTTGGCGCGCTTGTAGCTTTCTTCATCATCGGGGGAAGCGTCGTCTAGTTGTGAATTCCGCCACCGCTCGACGTCCAAAGGGCGCAGCCTTGCGATGTTGACCATGCCGATGGGCTTCTCATAGACCAATCGCTTAAATCTGCCCTCGGCGTCGTGAGCTGTAGCTTCACCCTTCTCCAAACGCCGATTCTCGACATACAGGCGACATATGTCGGCGACCGTTTTTCTGTCATGGTGAACACCCGCCGCCAACTCATCCGCCCACCGTTCAATCCCTTTGCGCGCCTCGTTGTACTCGCAAAGTGCATCACCGAACGAGCTGAACTGGTATTTGCCACCCTCGCTCATGCGACGTCCGATCCAAGTGCCCGCCCCCGATTCCAACTTACGGTACCCGACGTGAACGCCCGTGCTTATGCGCTCCCAATACGGCTCACGGCGCGGCGCAAGTTTGGCGCGCGCCGTTTTCGTCTGAATGCTTATTTTCATCATGCAAAACCCCGACCAAGTTCCGTATACGGATTTTATACGGAAAATCACTGCCGGACGAACCCGAACGAAATCGAACAAACTTCTTAATTATCAATATCTTATTTCACCCACTGCGGACCTCCCCGAACGGCGTCGGACGGTAAATTTTGCCCTCGGTGGGCATAAATCGACCGAACATGGAAATCCCGGTAAATGGTCACGTGATGGCTGACATAAAACCGCAACATTGTACCGGTGTGGGACGGTTGCGGCACTCTCTGTGTCACTCCATCGTGGCCATTCACCACGCATAGCGGCTCTCCGTGCCGCTTCCGACGCTTCGGTTATTCGCTGTAGAAATTCTGCGCGCCGGCAAAATTATCGAACTTCGTATATTGGCCGTGGAACGTGAGCCGAACAGGCCCGATCGGACCATTCCGCTGCTTGCCGATGATGATTTCGGCGGTGCCTTTGTCGGGACTGTCCGGGTTGTAGACTTCATCGCGATAGATGAACAGGATGATGTCCGCATCCTGTTCGATGGCGCCCGACTCGCGCAGGTCCGACATGATCGGACGTTTGTTGGGCCGCTGTTCGAGGCCGCGATTCAGCTGCGACAGTGCGATCACCGGCACGTCGAGCTCTTTGGCAAGGCTCTTTAGCGAACGTGAGATTTCGGAGATTTCAGTTGCACGGTTTTCGCCCTGCGAAGACGATCCGCTCATCAGCTGCAGGTAGTCGACGATGATCAACCCGAGCTTGCCGCATTGCCGCGACAGGCGCCGCGCGCGCGAGCGCAATTCCATCGGGTTCAGGCCGCCGGTTTCATCGATGAACATTTGTGCCTCGCTCATCTTCTGCACCGCGTGCGTGAGCTTCGGCCAGTCTTCGTCGGTCAGCCGGCCGGTACGCATGCGGTGCTGATCGAGCCGGCCGACCGAGCCGAGCATCCGCATGGTCAGCTGCGTACCCGGCATTTCCATCGAGAACACCGCGACCGGCAGTCCGTACTCGACTGCAACGTATTCGCCGATGTTCATAGAAAATGCGGTTTTTCCCATTGACGGCCGACCCGCCACGATGATCAGTTCCCCACCATGCATCCCCGACGTCATCCGGTCGAGATCGACGAAGCCGGTAGGCGTACCGGTCACATCGCTGGGATTCGCCGTGTGATAAAGCGTATCGATCCGCTCCACAACCTGCGTGAGCAGCGGCCCGATCTCGAGAAAGCCTTGGGTACCGCGGGCACCATCCTCGGCAATCGAAAACACCTTCGATTCCGCTTCGTCCAGCAATTGCCGGACTTCCTTGCCCTGCGGGTTGAACGCGTCGGCGGAAATTTCATCCGCCACCGACACGAGCCTACGTAGCACCGCCCGGTCACGCACGATTTCCGCATAACGCCGGATGTTCGCCGCGCTCGGCGTGTTCTGCGCCAGCGCATTCAGGTAAGCGAGCCCGCCCACATCATCGGCCTTGCCTGCCGTGCCGAGCGCCTCGTAGACCGTGATTACGTCCGCGGGACGGGTCGCCGCGATCAGGCGCCCGATGTGTTCGTAGATGATCCGGTGGTCGTAGCGATAGAAATCGCCCTGCGACAGAAAATCCGCGATGCGGTCCCACGCGGCGTTGTCCAGCAGCAAACCACCGAGTACCGATTGCTCGGCCTCGATCGAATGCGGCGGAACCTTCAGCGATTCGATTTGGGGATCTTTCGGTGCGTTCATGGGGAGGAATTATCGGGCAAACCGGCGCTGGGAGGAACGGTTTCCAAACCCTGTAGCAAACAAAAAAGGCAGGGGCCGGTTTCCCGGCCCCTGCCTCTGCTCTAGCGCGAGGCTAGAGCGACTCCTGCCTACCGTACCTGGCTACGTCCACACGGCCCGGGCAGACTGCCCGGTCGGCGCACGCCAGCCAGAACCGGCTTAAACGTGTTCGCCCAGCACCGACACCGTGACGTCGACCAGCACGTCGGTGTGCAGCGAGACTTGCACCGGATGGTCGCCGACCAGCTTGAGCGGACCTTCCGGCAGACGCACTTGCGCCTTTTCGACAGCGAAGCCTTGCTTGCCCAGTGCTGCGGCGATGTCGGCGTTCGTGACCGAGCCGAACAGACGACCGTCGACACCGGCCTTCTGTGCGATCTGGACGGTCGAACCGGCCAGCTTTTCGCCTTGAGCCTGAGCGGCTGCCAGCTTTTCAGCGGCGACCTTTTCGAGTTCCGCGCGGCGGACTTCGAATTCGGCGATCGCGGTCTTCGTGGCACGGCGAGCCTGCTTTTTCGGGATCAGGAAGTTACGTGCGTAACCGTCCTTGACCTTGACGATGTCGCCGAGGTTACCCACGTTGACGACTTTTTCGAGAAGAATGATCTGCATTCGGATGCTCCTTGTAGCGTCGTCGGGTTAGGCCTTGTGCTGGTCGGTGTACTGCACCAGCGCGAGGAAACGCGCGCGCTTGATAGCCGTATCCAGCTGACGTTGATAGTGGGCCTTGGTACCCGTCAGACGCGCCGGCGTGATCTTGCCGTTTTCGCCGATGAAGTCCTTCAGCGTTTCGATGTCCTTGTAGTCGATCTGATCGACGCCAGCAGCCGTGAAACGGCAGAACTTCTTGCGCTTGAAGAGCGGGTTTTGTTGCTGACGACGCTTGTCGAATTTCTTACCAGTCGGGCGGGGCATGATTAGTCCTTTCCTGTGTCCTGCAATTCTGTGATGTGAAACACCAGGGTTCTCGCATTGCGGCTTTTTTTCGCCAGGAAACCGGTGAAGAGCGTTTCGACGCCCATCTCGCAGTTTTCCAGCTTGCCGCTCGCTTCACCGGCTGCCACCGCCTGCATCGTCAGTTCAACCTGCCGGGCAATGCCCGCTTCGACGACTTCGGCACGGTGGTGCAGCGTACAGCTTGCGATCGGAACGCCGGCGGGGGTGTACCGCACCGGTTCGCGTTCAACGACGCTCGCCTTGAGCTGCAGCCTGTTCACGTCAGCGATATGCTTTCCTGATGGCTTGGTTCTTTAAGCCTGCGCTTCGGACGGCTGGGCAGCCGCCTTCTTGGCTTCTTCGCGCTGCACTTCCTTCATCATCGGCGACGGGCCGGTTTCGGCCTTCTTCATCTTGACGATCAGGTGACGCAGAACGGCATCGTTGAACTTGAACGCGTGTTCGAGTTCGTCGAGCGTGGTCTGGTCGCACTCGATGTTCATGCAGACGTAGTGAGCCTTCGCGAGTTTCTCGATCATGTAGGCCAGCTGACGGCGGCCCCAGTCTTCGATGCGGTGGATCTGACCACCGTGCGACGTGATCGTGGACTTGTAACGCTCGATCATGGCGGGCACTTGCTCGCTCTGATCGGGGTGCACGATAAAGACGATTTCATAATGACGCATACACACTCCTTGTGGATTAAAGCCACCCGGGCGTCGAACCGGTGTAGCAAGAGAGAAGCCCAAGATTCTAACTGGATCGGGGGGCTGATGCAACTGATATCACCAGATCGGCGGTGAATTCGGCCGTATTTTCAACGACTTGCGGACCTTACGGGGGCCGCCTCGGTAGTCGCACCTGCTCCAGTCGGGCACGTGATCCAGCCTCGGGGCGCCCGCGAAGGCCCGCGCTGCCTCGGCCGGAGCCTGTTACTCGACACTGCTCCAGTAGTCGGCCCGCGCGTAGGCCGCCTTCAGATAGTCGATGAAATAGCGCACTTTGGCCGGTACATACCGCTGCTGCGGGTAGACCGCGAGAATGTCGTAGTCGGGCAACGCGTAGTCGTCGAGCACGGTTTCGAGTTCGCCGCGCGCAAGCTGCTGCTGGATCTCCCAGGTCGAGCGCCAGCCGAGCCCAAGCCCCTCGGACACCCAGCGGTGCAGCAACTCTCCGTCGTTACAGTCGAGCGTACCGCCGACCCGCACCGTCACCAGCTTGCCGTTGCGCCGGAAATACCAGCCGCGGTTCTGGCCGCCCTGCAGGTTGAACGCGAGGCAGTTGTGCTGCGGCAGGTCGTCGAGTGCTTTCGGCTTGCCGTGCTTCCTGAAGTAGGCGGGCGTGCCGCACACCACGCGCCGGTTCGACGCGAGCTTCACCGCCACGAAATTCGGATCGACCGATCCGCCGATCCGGATCGACAGGTCGTAGCCCTCGCGTACCAGATCCACCACGCGATCGGTCAGGTTGAACGACACCTGCAAATCGGGCTTGTCGGCAAGAAACGCGGGCGCCAGCGGCGCGACGTGCTTGCGGCCGAAGGCGGCCGGCGCCGACACGATCAGATGGCCGTTCACCGCGCGGCGCCCCGCTGTCAGCTCGTTTTCCGCCTGATCCCATTCGGTCAGCAGGCCCCGGCAGCGTTCGAGGAACGCCGCGCCCTCCTCGCTGACGACGAGCCGCCGCGTCGACCGGTACATCAGCTTCACGCCGAGCCGCTGTTCGAGCGCATCGATGCGCCGCCCAAGAATCACCGGCGACACGCCCTCTTCCAGCGCCGCCGCGGCAAGACTGCCGGCGTCCGCGACCCGTACGAAGGTTTCAATCTGCTTGAAGCGGTCCATCGTCGTCTCCTCTCCCTGTGTGCCCTGGCGCCGGTGTCTACCTGAACCGGCTACCGGACTGTCGCCATCATTCAATACTTTTTGTTTCGAAACAAGCGACCCGCGCTGATCTTATCAAACCTTTAGGTGAGGCCTAAAGTCGCTCCACCAGCCTTTGCAGCCATTCCCGGTATTTGCAACATCCGCGACATTCAGGAAGGAGACATTTCATGGCCAAGATGAGAGCCGTCGACGCAGCCGTACTGGTGCTCGAAAAAGAAGGCATCGACACGGCGTTCGGCGTGCCCGGCGCCGCGATCAACCCGTTCTATTCGGCGCTGCGCAAAGCCGGTGGCATCAGCCACGTGCTCGCGCGCCACGTCGAAGGAGCGTCGCATATGGCCGAGGGCTATACGCGGGCCGCGCCGGGCAACATCGGTGTGTGCATCGGCACCTCCGGGCCGGCGGGCACCGACATGATCACGGGTCTCTATTCGGCGCAGGCCGACTCGATTCCAATTCTCGCGATCACGGGCCAGGCGCCGCGCGCCCGGCTTTACAAGGAAGATTTCCAGGCCGTCGATATCGAATCGATCGCCAAGCCGGTCACCAAATGGGCGGTCACCGTGCGCGAACCGGCGCTCGTGCCGCGCGTATTCCAGCAGGCGTTTCATTTGATGCGCTCGGGCCGGCCCGGTCCGGTGCTGGTCGATCTGCCGATCGACGTGCAACTCGCCGAGATCGAGTTCGACATCGACACCTACGAACCGCTGCCGATCTACAAGCCGCAGGCAACCCGCAAGCAGATCGAAGCGGCGCTCACGCTGCTGAACGATGCCGACCGCCCACTGATCGTTTCCGGTGGTGGCGTGCTCAACGCCGCCGCGGAAGACCTGCTCGTGCGCTTCGCCGAACTGACCGGCGTACCGGTCGTACCGACCTTGATGTCGTGGGGCGCGATTCCCGACGATCATCCGCTGATGGCCGGCATGGTCGGCTTGCAGACATCGCACCGCTACGGCAACGCGACGATGCTCGCGTCGGATTTCGTGTTGGGTATCGGCAACCGCTGGGCCAACCGTCACACCGGCAGCGTCGAGGTTTATACGAAGGGCCGTAAGTTCGTGCACGTGGATATCGAGCCGACGCAGATCGGTCGCGTGTTCGGACCGGATCTTGGCATCGTCTCCGATGCGAAGGCCGCGCTCGAACTGTTCGTTCAGATCGGCGAGGAATGGAAGCACGCTGGCAAGCTGAAAGACCGTCGTGCATGGGCCGAGGAATGCCAGCAGCGCAAGCGCACGATGCAGCGCAAGACGCATTTCGACAACGCGCCGATCAAGCCGCAGCGCGTGTACGAAGAGATGAACAAGGTATTCGGTCGCGACACCTGCTATATCAGCACGATCGGTTTGTCGCAGATCGCCGGTGCGCAATTCCTGCACGTGTACAAGGCACGCAACTGGATCAACTGCGGCCAGGCCGGCCCGCTCGGCTGGACGATTCCGGCGGCGCTCGGCGTGCGTGCTGCCGACCCGCAGCGGCCGATCGTCGCGCTGTCCGGCGATTACGATTTCCAGTTCATGATCGAAGAGCTCGCGGTGGGTGCGCAGTTCAAGCTGCCGTACGTGCACGTTGTCGTGAACAACTCGTACCTCGGGCTGATTCGCCAGGCACAGCGTGCATTCGATATGGACTTCTGCGTTCAGCTCGCCTTCGAGAACATCAACGCGCCGGAGTTGAACGGTTACGGCGTGGATCACGTGGCGGTGGCCGAGGGTCTCGGTTGCAAGGCGCTGCGCGTGTTCAAGCCCGAAGAGATCGCGCCGGCGCTAAAGAAAGCGCAGTCGATGCTGTCGGAATTCAATGTGCCGGTCGTGGTCGAGGTGATTCTCGAGCGCGTGACCAACATCTCGATGGGTGCTGAAATCGATGCGATCAACGAGTTCGAGGAACTGGCCACGACTCGCGAAGACGCGCCGACTGCCGTCGCCTTGCAAGATTGAGCGCAGCAGCGTTCGCACTACCCTTGACCGACCACAAAGAACCCGCAACATGCCGAAATTCGCAGCCAACCTCACGATGCTGTTCAACGAAGTCCCGTTCCTCGACCGTTTCGCGGCCGCGGCAAACGCCGGCTTCAATGCAGTCGAATTCCTGTTTCCGTATCCGTACCGGGCCGCGGAACTGGCCCAACGTCTCGAACAGCATCGGCTGAAGCTGGTGCTTCACAACCTGCCGGCAGGCAACTGGGAAGCGGGTGAACGCGGCATCGCGTGTCTGCCTGCACGCATCGCCGAGTTTCAGGAAGGCGTCGGTCGCGCGATCGAATACGCGAAAGCGTTGAAAGTCCCGCAACTGAACTGCCTCGTCGGTATTCCGACGGCCGATGTCGATCGCGATACCGCCCGCGCGACCATCGTCGATAACCTGCGCTTCGCTGCGCAGGCGTTGAAGAACGAGCGCATCAAACTGCTCGTCGAACCGTGCAACGCGTACGACATTCCGGGCTTTGCGCTGAACCGCTCGGCGGAAGGTCTCGACGTGATCCGCGCAGTCGGCTCGGACAATCTGTTCCTGCAATACGACATCTATCACATGCAGCGAATGGAAGGCGAACTCGCGGCCACGATCAAAAAGAACCTGCCGCAGATCGCCCACATCCAGCTCGCCGACAACCCAGGGCGCAACGAACCGGGCACCGGCGAAATCAACTACCCGTTCCTGTTCGATCTGCTCGATTCGCTCGGCTACAACGGCTACGTCGGTTGCGAGTACAAACCGCGCACGACCACATCCGAGGGCCTCGGCTGGCTGCAACACATCGCCGGCCGCACACACGCTACGGCGTGAACGCGCGGCGCACGCGCTGCCGTCGAACCGTCATCGAGCTGTCGAGTAACGGATCGGCACGAACCTATTCCTGGAGAGAGATATGGCAACAATCGGTTTCATCGGCCTCGGCATCATGGGCGCGCACATGGCGCGCAATCTTCTGAAAGGCGGCCACACGCTGTTCGTCAACGGTGCGTATCCGGTGCCCGACGATCTGCGTACGACGACCACTGTCGTCGCGAATTCGACGGCTGTCGCGCAGGCCGCGGATATCGTCATCGTGATGGTGCCGGACACGCCCGATGTCGAGAATGTGCTGTTCGCCGACGACGGCGTGGCGAAGGGCCTCACGAAAGGCAAACTCGTGATCGACATGAGTTCGATCTCGCCGCTCGATACCCAGGCTTTCGCGAAGAAGATCAACGCGCTCGGTTGCGATTATCTCGACGCACCGGTGTCGGGTGGCGAGGTCGGCGCGCGCGAAGCAACGCTGACGATCATGGTCGGCGGTCCGCAGAAATCGTTCGACGCGGCAAAGCCGCTGTTCGATCTGATGGGCAAGAACATCTCGCTGATCGGCGACAACGGTGCGGGACAAACGTGCAAGGTCGCCAACCAGATCATCGTCGCGCTGAACATCGAAGCGGTCGCGGAAGCTTTGTTGTTCGCCGCACGCTCGGGTGCCGATCCGGAACGCGTGCGCCGTGCGCTGATGGGTGGTTTTGCATCGTCGCGAATTCTCGAAGTACACGGTGAGCGCATGACGAAGCGCACGTTCAATCCGGGCTTTCGCATCGAGCTGCATCAAAAGGATCTGAATCTCGCGCTCGACGGTGCGCGCAAGCTCGGCATCGCATTGCCGCACACGGCGAGTGCGCAGCAGCTGTTCAGCGTGTGTGCGGCGAACGGCGGCAAGGCGTGGGATCACTCCGCGATGATTCGCGCGCTTGAGTTGATGGCTAACTTTGAGATCGCGCAGGCGCCGCAGGAAGCGAAAGCGGCTTGAGCGGCCGGCGATAGGCGATAAAAACGTTCCGCCGGCGCATCGCGCCGTCGGAACAACAGGTGGGGCGTCCGTTGCGGTATGCGCGAGTATGGCGCAACGGGCAAATCGGACCGCTCTGGGCTGAGAGCGGTCAGTGGGGTCCGCAGCGGCACCCGGCGGCGCCGGGGAAGCCTTGGTCGGTCAGACGTCGTCGTCGGGTGTCCGGCTGTCGGATTTCAACGCACTTTTTTGCCGTCGGTTTTGCCCTGCGCGGTTGCGCAAATGCATAACTCAGTACGTATCGAACACGCGCTGCAGCACCACCGGCCCGGTTGCGCCCGCAGCTAGTGCCAGCATCAACAGCACACGCGCCTTGTACGGATTGAGCGTGCCGGCCGAAACGAAGCCGAGCGCATCGTCGGATGCCGCACCGTTGCGCATCACATGACCCGACCCCACGCGCGATCCCCGTACGACGGCCACACCGTGCGCAACTGCATCGGCGAGGCCCTGCTGCACGGTCGTATGAATCGAACCATTGCCGGTGCCCGCCACGACGATGCCGCGCACACCTGAGGTCACCAGCGCATCGACCGCAATGCGCGACGCACCCGCATAACTCGCGACGATCTCGACGTGCGGCCAGTTCGCGCCGATGACGAATTCGGTATCGACGGTGTGCGGCCGCAGGACCTTACGCTGAAACTCGACTCGACCGTCCTGCACCCAGCCGAGCACACCGACTTCGGGCGACTCGAATGCATTGACCGTATACGTGCTCGTCTTGACGATATCTCGCGCGCTATGAATCCGGTTGTTGAACGCAACCATCACGCCCTGCCCGTGCGCCACGGCGCTCGCCGCAACGGTCACGGCGTTGAGCAGATTGAGCGGGCCGTCGGCGGACAGTGACGTTGACGGCCGCATCGCCGCGGTCAAGACAACCGGCTTCGTGCTTTTCACGGTCAGATGCAGCAGATACGCGGTTTCTTCGAGCGTATCGGTGCCGTGTGTGATGACCACGCCATCGATGCCGTCGGTGGCGAGCAACGCGTTCACACGTTGTGCGAGCGTGCTCCACAACGCAAGCGAGATGTCCTTGCTGTCGACGCTCGCGAGCTGTTCGGCCTGCACGCGTGCCACCGATGACAGTGCCGGCACAGCGGAGAGCAGCCGCTCGACACCGACCACGCCGGCTTGATAGCCGGAGGTATTGGCCGGATCCGCCGCCGAGCCGGCGATTGTTCCGCCGGTCGCGAGCACGGCGATGCACGGCAGCGCGTCCGACGCTGCGTGGGAAGGAAAGGAAATCGATGAGTTCATGGCCGCGATTGTAAGCGAAGCGCCGTGCGCTTCACATAGTCGCGGCTACCCTGCCACCTGTACGAGCGCTATGCAACGGACCGCCGGTTCGGAGCCTGGCCAGTAGCGGACCGATCTGTGTGGACCGGCCTGCCCGACCCGATCAGCCGCAACCGATCGCAGCCCACGCGACTACGGTTACGCCACTTCGCGCAACTGCGCCGCGATTTCAGCTTCGTTCAGGTGCGGCGCGAACATTTCGATCAGCCGGTATGCGTAAGCGCGCAGAAAGGCGCCCTTGCGCAACCCGACGCGCGTCGTGCTCGCCTCGAACAGATGCTGGGTGTCGAGCGCGACAAGTTCGGTGTCGCGCTTCGGATCGTAGGCCATTGCCGCCACCACGCCGATCCCCATACCAAGCTCGACGTAAGTCTTGATCACATCGGCATCGATAGCGGTCAGCACGACGTCGGGCAAGGCACCCGCTTTTGCAAACGCCTGATCGATATGCGAGCGGCCAGTGAAGTCCTGATCGTAGGTGACGATCGGATATTCCGCGATTTCGTCGAGCGACAGGTTCGGGCGGCCCACCAGCGGATGGCCCTTCGGCACAACAACGATGTGATGCCACGAATAGCACGGGAACGTGACGATATCCGGGTAACGGTCGAGCGCTTCGGTTGAAATACCAATGTCCGCTTCGCCGTTGATGATCATCTGCGCGATCTGTTGCGGACTGCCCTGGCGCAGCGCGAGATGCACCTTCGGGAACACCTCGGTGAACTGCCGGATCACCTTCGGCAGCGCGTAGCGCGCCTGTGTGTGGGTCGTCGCAACGACCAGGTGACCACTGTCCTGGTCCGCATACTGGCGGGCAACGCGGCGCAGGTTTTCCGCATCGAGCAGCATCCGCTCGATCAGCTGATGCACCGCCTTGCCCGGCTCGGTCAGCCCCGTCAGGCGCTTGCCGCGGCGAATGAAGATGTCGACGCCGAGTTCGTCCTCGAGGTCCTTGATCTGTTTCGATACCCCCGACTGCGACGTGTACAGCACGTTCGCCACTTCGGTCAGGTTCATGTTCTGGCGCACGGCCTCGCGCACGAAGCGTAATTGCTGGAAGTTCATGTGTGTGTCTCCGGGTCAGCCAGAGTGTAATTAAGCGAAATCATATCCTTGCCCATCATTGTGCGGGGAACACCCGCAGCGCACGCGGCACGGCGGTGACGCCGTCGCCGACGCCAAGCTGCAGTTCGCGCCACGTTTCGCGGTCGAGTTCCGCTTCGAGCACGTTGCCCGCGCGGCCTTCGAGTTCGACACGCACCGAGCCGCCCAGCGTCACCACGCGCCGCACGTCGACCACGATGCCGTCTCGATGACCGGACGCCTGCGGATACAGCACGAGATCGTGCGGGCGCACATAGGCAAACGCGGGGCCTTCGAATTCCGCCTCGATGGCGATCGGCTGCGCCGCGCCGTCGACGACAAACCCGCTCTGCGCGACCTTGCCGTGCAACCGGTTCGCCGCGCCGAGAAACTCGTAGACGAACGAAGTCTGCGGATGGTCGTACACCTCCTGCGGACTGCCTACCTGCTCTACGTGACCGTGGTTCAGCACGACGATGCGGTCGGCAACTTCGAGCGCCTCTTCCTGGTCGTGCGTGACGAAGATCGTCGAGATGTGCAGATCGTCGTGCAGACGCCGCAGCCAGCCGCGCAGCTCCTTGCGAACCTTCGCATCGAGCGCGCCGAACGGCTCGTCGAGCAGCAGCACCTTCGGTTCGACTGCGAGCGCACGCGCCAGCGCGATCCGCTGCCGCTGGCCGCCCGACAGCTCGGATGGATAGCGCTGCGCAAGCCAGTCGAGTTGCACGAGCTTCAGCAGTTCATGCACCTTCTCGCGAATCACGGCTTCGCTGGGACGCTCTTTGCGCGGCTTCACGCGCAGACCGAACGCGACGTTCTCGAACACCGTCATATGACGAAACAGCGCGTAATGCTGGAACACGAAGCCGACCTGGCGTTCGCGCGCGCCAACCGTTGCGACGTCCTGGCCTTGCAGCACGACCTGGCCTGCGTCCGCATATTCAAGACCGGCAATCACACGCAGCAGTGTTGTCTTGCCACAGCCGGACGGCCCAAGCAGCGCGACGAGTTCGCCGGGCGGGAAGTCGAGTGAAACGTCGTCTAGCGCGACGAAATCGCCGAAGCGCTTTTGCAGGTTACGAACGATGATGCCCATGTGTTACCACTCCCCTTGCTGAACCGGTTGCGGTGCGACCTTGTTTAGCGATGTCGCCGAGCTCGCGGCCGTTCGCGCGCTGACGGGCTGGCTTGCCGGTCCCGCATGCGCCGGCACGACCTGCGCATCGTCGCGCTGCGCCGACAGATGGCGTTCCGCGAGCAGCTTCAGGCCGAGCGTCACGAGTGCGAGCAACGCCAGCACCGACGCCACGGCGAACGCGGCCGCGAAGTTGTATTCGTTATAGAGAATCTCGACGTGCAGCGGCATCGTATCGGTCTGCCCACGAATATGGCCCGACACGACCGATACCGCACCGAACTCGCCCATCGCCCGCGCATTGCAAAGGATGACGCCGTACAGCAAGCCCCACTTCACGTTCGGCAGCGTCACGCGACGAAACATCTGCCAGCCCGATGCGCCGAGCACGTGCGCGGCTTCTTCCTCATCGTTGCCCTGTGCCTGCATCAGCGGAATCAGTTCGCGGGCGACGAACGGGAACGTGACGAAGACCGTCGCGAGCACGATGCCGGGCACCGCGAAGATGATCTGTACGTCGTGCGCCTGCAGCCACGGGCCGAACCAGCCCTGTGCACCGAACAGCAATACATAGACGAGGCCGGAAATTACCGGCGAAACCGAGAACGGCAGATCGATCAACGTGGTCAGCAGCGCCTTGCCGCGGAATTCGAACTTCGCGATCGCCCACGATGCCGCGAGCCCGAACACGAGATTCAGCGGCACGGCGATCACGGCCGTCAGCAGCGTGAGCTTGATCGCGGACACGGCGTCGGGGTCGGTCAGCGACTCGAAATAGAAACCAATGCCCTTGCTCAATGCCTGGACAAACACAGCAGCAAGCGGCACGACGAGAAACAGCACGAGAAACAGCAGCGCGATGCCGGTCAGGAGCCAGCGCACGACGCGCGACTCGGTGACCGGATCGGGACGGCGCGGTGCGCCTGCGCGGATGTTCGATGAAACGGAAGCGCGGCTCATGGCGTGCCTCCTGTGACCGTTGCGGCCGTTGCGAGCGGTGCGCGTGGTGCAGCGGTGCCGCGCCCCGTGCGCCGCTGCAAGAACCATTGCAGCGTGTTGATCAGCAGCAGCATCAGGAACGACACGACCAGCATCACAACCGCGAGCGCAGTCGCACCCGCATAGTCGTACTGCTCGAGCTTCGTGATGATCAGGAGCGACGTAATCTCGGACTTCATCGGTACGTTACCGGCGATGAAAATCACCGAGCCGTATTCGCCGAGCGCGCGCGCGAACGCGAGCGCGAAGCCGGTCAACAATGCGGGAAACACGGCGGGCAGAACGACGCGGCGAAACGTCAGCCAGCGCGAAGCGCCGAGGCAGGCCGCCGCTTCCTCCTGTTCGCGCTCGAACTCTTCTAGCACCGGCTGCACCGTGCGCACGACAAACGGCAGACCGATGAACGTCAACGCGACGAGTACGCCAGCCGGCGTAAACGCGATCTTGATACCGAGCGGTTCGAGAAACTGGCCGATCCAGCCATTGCCCGCATACACGGCCGCGAGCGAAATACCCGCCACCGATGTCGGCAACGCAAACGGCAAATCGACGATCGCGTCGACGATCCGTTTGAACGGAAACGTATAGCGCACCAGCACCCACGCGACGAGAAAGCCGAACACCGCATTGATCAGCGCGCCGCCGAATGCCGAAAGAAAGGTCAACCGGTATGAGGCCAGCACGCGCGGCGAACTGACGGCGCGCACGAACTGCGCCCAGTCGAGCGTCGCGGTTTTCAGGAAAGTTGCTGCGAGCGGAATCAGCACCACAAGGCTCAGATACGCCACCGTGATGCCGAGCGTCACGCCAAAACCGGGCAGCGCACTCGGTTTGCGGAAGGTGAACGTCGTCATGCTCAATGCTCTGTCAGGGTTATCCGCTGCAGACCTGTCGGGTCCGGCGAGCGATGCAACGACGCGGTTCCATCTGGCCGAAAAGCGCGCCCGGGGGCGCGCTTGCCTGATGTCACCGCGTCGTTACATCGGCTGCTGCCGGTTCTCCGCGGTCTGCCTGTCTTTATGCTCTACGATCTGACGGCTTGCACTTCACTGCGGCGCGTAGATCGAATCGAACACGCCACCGTCGGCAAAATGCGTCTTCTGTGCGTTCGTCCAGCCGCCGAACGTATCGTCGACCGTGTACAGCTTCAGCTTCGGAAACTTGTCGGTCAGCGCGGCCGGCACCTTATTCGAACGCGGACGGTAGAAGTTCTTTGCAGCGATCTCCTGACCTTCCTGGCTATACAGGAAGTTCAGGTAGGCCTCGGCAAGCTTGCGCGTGCCATGCTTCTCGACGACCTTGTCGACCACGGCAACCGGCGGCTCAGCCAGAATGCTCACCGACGGCACGACAATCTCAAACTTGTCCGGACCGAATTCCTTCAGCGACAGGAACGCTTCGTTTTCCCATGCGATCAGCACATCGCCGATCCCGCGTTGCACGAAGCTCGTCGTCGCACCGCGCGCACCCGAGTCGAGCACGCCCGCATTCTTATAGAGCTTCGAGACGAATTCCTTGGCTGTCTGCTCGTTGCCGCCCGGCTGATGCAGTGCATAGGCCCACGCAGCGAGATAGTTCCAGCGCGCGCCGCCCGAGGTCTTCGGGTTCGGCGTGACGATCGATACGCCCGGCTTCGTCAGGTCGTTCCAGTCCTTGATCTGCTTCGGGTTGCCCTTACGGACAAGAAACACGATCGTCGACGTGTAGGGCGACGCGTTGTCGGGCAGACGCTTCTGCCAGTTCTTGTCGAGCAGGCCCTTGTTCGCGAGCGCGTCGATGTCGTAGGCCAGCGCGAGCGTCACGACGTCCGCCTGCAAGCCGTCCAGCACCGAGCGCGCCTGTGCGCCCGAGCCGCCGTGCGACTGCTTGAAGGTAATCGTTTCGCCGGTCTGCGCCTTCCACTGCTTGCCGAATGCCTGGTTGATGTCCTGATACAGCTCGCGTGTCGGGTCGTACGACACGTTCAGCAGCGTCGTATCCGCCGCCTGTGCGTGCGACACGATGCCGACTGCTGCCGCGGCGCCCAGCGCCAGTGCGGCAACGAGATGTTTCGTCCTGTCTGCAAACCCCGTAATGCGATAGACCATCCAGTTTCTCCGTGCGGTGTGGTTGTGCTGGCTATGTATGTTGTTGTGCGCCTGATGACGATCAGGTCGAGGCCAGTCTATCGAACGGCTTACATCATTAAAAATAATGTTTCCTCATTCTTTAATACTCAAAAGTGGTAATGGCGGCTGGGCGCGGCGTTGCGGCATGCAAATGGGTGTTTTGGCAGCCAATTGCGGTGCTGCAGCGGCCCCTCTAGAGGACGAACTTAAAGTAACGCTTGATATGTGCCGAATACTGTATAAAAATACAGTCACCTGTCTATCCATACAGTGGCGCTATGACCAAACTCACCGCACGACAGCAACAGGTTTTCGAACTGATCCAGCGCGCAATCGAGCGCACCGGCTTCCCACCCACGCGGGCGGAGATCGCCGCCGAGCTGGGCTTCAGCTCGGCCAATTCCGCAGAAGAGCACCTGCGGGCGCTTGCACGCAAAGGCGTGATCGAACTGGCGGCGGGCGCGTCGCGCGGTATCCGTCTGGTACGCAACCTCGACGACGCACCGCATCAGTTCACGCTGCCACATGCGAGCCTGATGCAACTGTCGCTGCCGCTGGTCGGCCGCGTCGCGGCAGGTAGCCCGATCCTCGCCCAGGAACATATCTCCCAGCACTACGCCTGCGACCCGGCGCTCTTTTCGAGCAAGCCGGACTACCTGCTCAAGGTGCGCGGGCTGTCGATGCGCGACGCCGGTATCTTCGACGGCGATCTGCTCGCGGTGCAGAAAAAAAGCGAGGCGAAAGACGGCCAGATCATCATCGCGCGGCTTGGCGACGACGTGACGGTGAAGCGTCTGAAGCGGCGACCGAACGGCATTGAGCTGATCGCCGAGAACCCCGACTACGAAAACATCTTTGTCGAAGCCGGGAGCGACGACTTCGCGCTCGAAGGCATCGCGGTAGGGCTGATCCGGCCTACCGAATTCTGAACCTGTCGTCTGGAGAGATTCATGGAACGCCTTGCCCGCCTGCTGCCTTTCCGCCAGTTCGGACGTCTGCGCCATTTGCGCGGTGTCGTCCCGTGTGCCCCGCTCGAAGCAGACGGTGCGCCATCGCTGTTCGATGAAGCTCCCACTAGCTCGTCCATCCTGCCGTCGTCGTTGCCGGCATTCGCTCGCGTGTCGCTGAATGCGGGTCTCAACGTCGAACCGGCGCGTCGTGCTCCGGTGCGCGTGTACCATGGGTCGAAGCGACTCATCATGGTCGGTACGATGGATGCCGTATGCCGGATGATTGATCGTGCGATCGCCGAAGAACGTGCCGGCATTCAGGGTGCGCTGTTCGAATAAACGGAGAACGGCAGGCAATGGCAGGGACAGTCAACGGTAGACGCGGATCGCAGCAAGGCAGCATCCGCAAACCACTGGTTATCGTCGTGATCGTGATTGCGATCGTCGCGATCCTGGGGTTCAGCTACGCGTCGCCTTATATGACGCTCGACCGGTTGAAGCGCGCCGCCGACGCACGCGATGCGGCAACCGTCGACCAATACGTCGATTTCCCCGCGTTGCGCGAAAGCCTGAAACAGCAGGTCACTGCCCTGCTCGCGCAACGGCTCGATGCGAAGAGCAACGGCAATCCACTCGCCGCATTGGGCGCGATGATCGGTGTGGCATTGATTGGTCCGCTGGTCGATGCGTATGCAACACCGGATGGCGTTGCCGCGTTGCTGAACGGTATACCGCCGCGCGGTGAACCCGGCGAGCGGCCCCCTGCGCCGTCTCAAACTGCGGCGAGCCCGGCAACCGACGTTGCGCCGGCGCCCGGTGGTACGACACCGCCTTCAACACAGCCCCCGCAGCCGCCGCAAACCACTGCCGGCTATCGCGGGCTGAATGAATTCGTCATCACGTATCGGCACGGCGTAGGCGATACACGTTACTCAGCCATTCTGCATCGCGACGGTCTGTTTTCGTGGAAGCTATCCGCCGTCGATCTGAACGGACGCTAGTTCGAACGCTAGTGCCGTCTGCATGCATTGCCTCCGAGATTCAGGCAGCCTCTTGTTGTTGCTGCTCTTGCACCGATGAACACGCCACCAGGATGCTGCACGACACGCGGTCTAGCAGCGGCGTGTTACCCGCACCCATCCACCAACGCGACAGGCCAGTACGGCATCGATGTCCCACTACGAGCAGATCGACCTGCAACTGGTTCGCGAGATTCGCGATCTCGTCGATAGGATGGCCGAACGCAAAGTGCCCTTGCGCGTTCACACCGCGCTCGGTCAGCCAGTCGACGCCTTCCTGAAGAATGTCGCGCGCGGTTTTCTCGAAGCTGCCGCACGCAACATCGGTTAGCAACCCTGCGCTTTGCGCGATGCTCGAGCGCATATCAACAACCGACAGCAAATGCGTTTCAGCTTTCAGGTCCAGTGCCAGGTCCGCGCCGCAACGCAACGCCTTGCGGCCTTCACGCGAGCCGTCGTAGCACAACAGAATCTTTCGGTAGCTCGCCATCGTCATCTCCCTTCCGCGCCTATCGCGGCATTCGATTCAATCATGGTGCACCGCAATTCAGGTTGCAAGGGATGGAAAACGCCAGGTATTCGAGGCCCTGCAATGGGGCATGCGGCGGTGCAAAACGATGCGAAACAGCACCAAAGCAGCTACGACGAATGCATCGATACCCTAGAATAGGCACCCGTGGCTTACGCATGGCCTGCATCGCGCGCAGACAGCGCGTTCGCCGTTTCGTTTCCGCTGCAGTTTTTTGTTCCCGGAGCCCTCGTCGTCCATGTCAGATGCCGCAATCGAGTTTCAGCAGGTTGAAAAACGCTACGGCGACAAGATCGTCGTCGATGGCCTGTCGTTTCATGTGCAGGCTGGCGAATGTTTCGGTCTGCTTGGGCCGAACGGTGCCGGCAAAACGACCACGCTACGCATGCTGCTCGGTATCGCGTCGCCCGATGCGGGCACGATCCGCCTGTGCGGCGAAGCGATCCCCGAACGCGCACGCTTTGCGCGTATGCGTGTTGGCGTCGTGCCGCAGTTCGATAATCTCGACCCCGACTTCACCGTCAGCGAAAACCTGATGGTGTTTGGCCGCTACTTCGGCCTGAGCGCCGCAGAGACGCGCGCCCTGGTACCGTCGCTACTCGAATTCGCGCGGCTCGAAAGCAAGGCTCACGCGCGCGTCAGCGAGCTATCCGGTGGCATGCGCCGGCGGCTGACGCTGGCACGCGCACTCGTCAACGATCCCGATGTGCTGATCATGGACGAACCGACCACAGGTCTCGACCCGCAGGCGCGTCATCTGATCTGGGAACGGCTGCGCTCGCTGCTCGCACGCGGCAAGACGATCCTGCTGACCACCCATTTCATGGAAGAAGCCGAGCGGCTCTGCAACCGGCTCTGCGTGATCGAAGAAGGACGCAAGATCGCCGAAGGTGCGCCGGCCGAGTTGATCGCATCGGAGATCGGTTGCGACGTGATCGAGGTCTACGGTCCCGAGCCGCTCGCGCTGCGCGACGAACTCGCGCCACTCGCAGTGCGGACCGAGATCAGCGGCGAGACGCTGTTCTGCTATGTCGACGATCCGCAACCGGTTCACGCGAAGCTCAAGCAGCGTACCGACCTGCGCTATCTGCACCGGCCCGCGAATCTCGAAGACGTATTCCTGCGGCTGACCGGCCGCGAAATGCAGGATTGAGCGCACCCCTAACAACCGCAAGCACAACAACAAGCGGATGCACGCGCCCCGCCCGCACGACAACCGCAACCGACACCGGAACAACACCGCACCATGGATGCACGAAGCCTCGACACCGCGAGCAAAACGATGTCCACCAGCGAACGTTTCGCCGCACTACCCGCCAACACCGTGAACTGGGTTGCCGTCTGGCGCCGCAACTATCTGGTCTGGCGCAAGCTCGCGCTCGCGTCGATGTTCGGCAACCTCGCCGATCCGATGATCTATCTGTTTGGCCTCGGCTTCGGCCTCGGGATGATGGTCGGGCATGTCGACGGCGTGTCGTACATCGCGTTTCTCGCGGCGGGCACAGTGGCATCGAGCGTGATGATGTCGGCGAGCTTCGAATCGATGTACTCGGGCTTCTCGCGCATGCACGTGCAGCGCACCTGGGAGGCGATCATGCATACGCCGCTCACGCTCGGCGATATCGTGCTTGGGGAAGTGATCTGGGCGGGCAGCAAGTCCGTGCTGTCGGGTGTCGCGATCATGCTGGTGGCCGGCGCGCTCGGCTATGCGAGCTTTCCGTCGATGCTCTTCGCGTTGCCGGTCATCGTGCTGGCAGGTATGGCGTTCGCGAGCGTCGCGATGATCGTGACGGCACTCGCGCCGTCGTACGATTTTTTCATGTTCTATCAGACGCTCGTGCTCACGCCGATGCTGCTGCTCTCCGGCGTGTTCTTTCCGGTCGAACAATTGCCGGCTGCTGCGCGACTGGTCACACAGTTGCTGCCGCTCTCGCATGCAGTCGAACTGATCCGGCCTGCGATGCTCGACCGGCCGGTCGGGCACGCAGCGCTGCACGTTGCCGTGCTGGTCGGCTATGTCGTCGTGCCGTTCTGCATCTCGGCGATGCTGTTCAAACGGCGCATGATGCGCTAACCGCTAGCCACGCGCAGCACCGGCGTGCAGCAGGTCAGTCTTCGTCGTCGGTCCAGGGAATGTCGACGTCGGAAATGAACGCGACTGTCGCGAAGGGTCCGCCGTCCTGGCGGCCAAGCTTCCCGTCCGCCCGTTGCCACTCGACGCGAAACACGGTCGACGGATCGTCGGCGATCAGGCGGATCGTGCGCAGTTCCTCGGGGTCGCTCTCTTCGACCGGACCGTCGAGCGAAATCAGCAGTGCCTGCGGCCAGAGGCCGTCGGCCGGATCGTAAATGCGATCGCCATCCTGTATCAGCGTGAACGCTTCAACGCCGATCGTCGCCGATGCTTCGACGATCATCTTGCCCAATGCGCGTAGTAGCGCGGTGGCCCGCGCCGAGTTCGCCTGGCGGATTGCAAGATCGCCGCGCGTCAGCGCCTGTTCGAGTTTCGGATTCGTTTTTTGTTGGGCCATTCGATGTCCTGAGTCCTGTGGCTATTTGGCAGCGGCGAAACGCAGCCCGGCGCGAGGCACGGCCCGGTGATACGTTTCGCGGGGTGAATCGTACCATCGGTGCGGACCATGGCCGCTGCAGGCAGCCGCGTTGTGTCCAGGCCGTGGCTGCCTGTGCGCTACCGCCTTCATCAGTTTAGGTCGTGAATCAGCGATCGCCCATGGAGATTTGCTGGTGACGCGCACCGGAAAATCCCGCAGGCGGCGTGAGTTCCCGCGCGCCGCCCCCATGCCGTATAAGCGCGACTACGGTGCCGGATTCGGTTGCAACTCGTGCAACGCGTCGATTTCCGCGAGGATCTCGGGCGAGAGCTTCACGTCGATACTCGCGATGTTTTCCTTCAACTGCTCGAGCGAGGTGGCACCGATCAGGTTGCTCGTCACGAACGGCCGGCTGTTGATGAACGCCAGCGCAAACTGCGCCGGCGACAGCCCATGACGCCGCGCCAGTTCAACGTAACGCGTGGTGGCCTGCACCGCGTGCGGCTTGCTGTAGCGCTGGAAGCGCTCGAACAGCGTGATGCGCGCACCGGCCGGCCGCGCACCGCCCTCGTATTTGCCCGACAGCCAGCCGAACGCCAGCGGCGAATACGCGAGCAAACCGACGTGCTCGCGATGACTGAACTCCGACAAACCGCTTTCGAACGTGCGATTCAGCAGACTATAGGGATTCTGGATCGTAGCGATGCGCGGCAGACCGGCCGTCTCTGCAGCGCGCAGAAACTGCGCGACACCCCACGGCGTTTCGTTCGATACACCGATATGCCGCACCTTGCCGGCCTTCACGAACTCGGCCAGCACCGACAGCGTTTCCTCGATCGGTACTGTGTAGGCATCGTCGATCCACGGGTATGCACTGCGGCCGAAGGTCATCGTGCTGCGATCGGGCCAATGCAGCTGGTACAGGTCGACGTAATCGGTCTGCAGGCGCTTGAGACTGTCGTTCAGCGCCTCGGTCAGATTCTTGCGATCGAACTGGTTGCCTTCGCCACGGATGTGCCGCGGGTTATGCGGCTGGCGCGCGGGCCCGGCGATCTTGGTGGCGAGCACGATCTTGTCGCGTGCGCTGCGGTGCTGCGCGATCCATGTGCCGATGAAGCGCTCGGTCAAGCCCTGCGTTTCCGGCCGCGGCGGTACCGGGTACATCTCGGCCGCGTCGATCAGCGTGACGCCCTGGGCCAGCGCGTAATCGATCTGCGCGTGCGCGTCCTGTTCGGTGTTCTGTTCGCCCCACGTCATCGTGCCGAGGCCGATCAGACTGACCTGTACATCGGTATTGCCAAGTCTGCGGTATTCCATCGAACGGTCCCTGTTGATTGAGTCAATCGGAAAACGTCGAAATTAACATGGCAGCACGACACGTGCAGCGCCGCTAGAATGTCGCTCGGCACGGCTGCCTTGCCTGTGCCTTCGTTTCGATGCAATGCCGTTTCCGGAGTGTCATCCCGATGTCAGGTTCGCCATCCGTTGCAGCCCGCCCCAGCGGTTCTTCGCTGATCGTGACGCTGGTCGCCGCTGCGTTCTTCATGGAGAACCTCGACGGTACGATCATCGCCACGGCGCTGCCGCAGATGGCCCGCTCGTTTGGCGTGCAGCCGGTCGAGCTGAGCATCGGCATCACCTCGTACCTGCTGACGCTCGCGGTCTTCATTCCGGCCAGCGGCTGGGTGGCGGACCGGTTCGGCGTGCGTGCCGTGTTCACGACCGCGATCGCGGTGTTCACGGCGGCATCGGTAGTCTGCGGGATGACCGATGGGTTGGTCCCGTTCACGGCGGCGCGGATCGTCCAGGGGATCGGCGGCGCGATGATGGTGCCCGTTGGGCGGCTCGCGGTATTGCGCGCGACCTCTAAAGACAACCTGATGCGCGCGATCTCGATCATCACGTGGCCTGGCCTCGTCGCACCGGTCATCGGGCCGCCGCTTGGTGGGCTCATTACGACACATGCGTCGTGGCGCTGGATCTTTTATCTGAATCTGCCGCTCGGACTGATCGGTATCGTGCTCGCGTGGCGCTTTCTCGATACGGCGAGAGATCCGGAAAAACGTCCCTTCGATGGTATTGGTTTTGCGTTGTGCGGTATCGCCGGCACGGCCGTGATGTACGCGATGGAATTGACCGGGCGCACAGACGCGGGGTGGCTCGAAACGTTCGCCTTCCTGCTTGTTGGAGCGCTGACCGGTGCGGCCGCGCTGTTTCATTTACGACGTACCGCGCACCCGGTTATAGATCTGACCGCGTTTCGCGTGAAGACTTTTGCGGTAGCAATGAGCGGCGGCCTGCTGTTTCGCATATCGATCAGCGCGGTCCCCTTCCTGTTGCCGCTGATGTTCCAGGTCGGTTTCGGCATGGACGCATTCCGCTCCGGGCTGCTGACGCTCGCAGTCTTCGCCGGCAATCTCGCGATGAAAGTCGTCACCACGCCGGTGATGCGCCGCTTCGGCTTCCGGTCGGTGCTGCTCGTGAACGGTGCGTTCGCTGCGCTGTCGCTTGCTGCGATGAGCCTGCTTACGCCCACTACGCCGTATGTCTGGATCGTGATCGTGCTGTTCGTGAGTGGGCTCGCGCGGTCGCTGCAGTTCACCGCAATCAACACGTTGAGCTTCGCCGACGTGCCGAAACCGCAGATGAGCGACGCCTCGACGTTATCGAGCACACTCAGTCAGATGACGATGGGCATGGGGGTTGCGCTCGGCGCGATCGCGCTGCGCGTCGCGGCCTGGCTGCATGGGCACGGCACACAATCCGTCACGCCGGCAGACTTCAGCATCGCGTTCCTGCTAGTCGCCGCGGTCGGCATCGTGGCGATCGTCGATGTGTTCACACTCGATCGCAATGCCGGCGCGCATGTGAGCGGTCACGGTGGACGCAGCGCATGACACACACCGCACGACCGCGCCATCTTCATCCGGACGCACGATGAATTCCGAACACCTCGAACTGCTCGTCACGCGCGTGATGCCCTACGGCAAGTACAAGGGACGCGTCATCGCGGATCTGCCGGGACACTATCTCAACTGGTTCGCGAGCCAGGGCTTCCCGCCCGGGGAAATCGGGCGGCTGATCGCGCTGATGCATGAGATCGATCACAACGGATTGAAGAGCTTGCTGGAGCCGTTGCGCAAGCGTTGAAGTTTTGTGTGGCCTCGCCTAACCGAGTATCTTACGCAAAGCCTGGATGTGTTCGACGACCAGACGCTGGCTCGCCTGTATATCGAGGCACAGGGCCTCGTCGGTCATCTGCTCGCTGCCGTCACCGAAACGCGACGCGCTGATCGCCCGCCCGATCGCACCGTACGCCAGCTTCAAGCGAATCAGATCCGAAACCGCTTCGGGAAAACCGAACTGATACAGGTTGAGGGAATTGAGTGCGTGCAACGTTTCGTTGAAGAAGCGTTCGTTGTAGGAACCGAGCAAAAGCAGTTCGTCGACGACATGCCCCTGAAAACCCGCGGCCGCCGCGTCTGCCTGCTCCTGTGCCAGATCGCAGAGTTCAAGGATGCCGTTCTTTTTGCGTTGATCCCGATCCGCCGCCTCTTCGCGAGCGCGTGCGCGCTCCTGCTTCAACTGATACCGGACCACCGCAAAAGAACCGATGATCGCCGCGATCGAACCAAACGCCTGAATCCAGGCAGCCCATGCGGCGGAATCGCCGGGCATGTGTGTCAGTGCTGCCGCGAGGACCAACCCAAGCGCGAAGCCGGCCAACGCGATCATCGCGTCGCGCCTCTGCAGGACGCTTGTTTCTTTTGGAATTCGGCGTTCGTTCGTGTTCATCGCGCTCTCGACCGGTTTTTTTTGATCCTATCATGGGCTCTTGCGCGTAACGGATCGCCGCAATCCGCACGTGGCACGACGCGAATCACGCTCGTTCTGACATTTCAATTCAACGCGGGATTCGCATGAAGATGGACGCGCCTCAACAACGCCACGATTGACGAAAGCGGAAAACATCAAACGAGACGAAGCACCGCGCCGCTATGCGGAAACGAATGGACGCTGAAGGGGATCGATTCGGAAAGGCTAGATGGGGTGGCTGATGGGACTCGAACCCACGACGACAGGAATCACAATCCTGGACTCTACCAACTGAGCTACAGCCACCACTGGAAACATCTGTCTGGCTCGCCAAGAACTGGCTCACCGATCAAGAAGCGAGATTATACAAACATGATTCGCGTTTGCCTAGCCCTTTATTCACACATTTCCGCGGACTCGCGCAAATACTGCCGCGCTTCGTCGAAAATCGCGAGATCGCCGGTGGCCAGCTTTTTGTTGTCGGACAGCACTCTTCGCCATCCGCGTGCGCCGGCCACGCCGCGATAAAGACCGAGCGCATGGCGCGTGATCGAACCAAGAGGCGTGCCGCGCGCCACTTCTTTCGCGCAGTACTCGATCAGCTTTGCTTCGGCCTGCTCGCGCGTCAGCACCTCGCTCGATGCGCCGTAAAAACGCGCGTCGACATCCGCGAGCACGTACGGGTTGTGATACGCCTCGCGTCCGAGCATCACGCCGTCGACGTGCTGCAAATGCGCGTCCACTTCGTCGAGCGTCTTCACACCACCGTTGAGAATGATCTCCAGATGCGGAAAATCGCGCTTCAACTGATACGCGTAGTCGTATTTGAGCGGCGGAATCTCGCGATTCTCCTTCGGGCTCAATCCTTTGAGAATCGCGTTGCGCGCGTGGACGATGAATACATCGCACCCGGCTTCCGCAATCGTGCCGACGAAGTCGCGCACGAAGCTGTAGTCTTCGACGGCGTCGACGCCGATTCGATGTTTGACCGTGACCGGTACCGACACGACATCGCGCATGGCCTTCACGCAGTCCGCAACGAGCGTCGGCTCATTCATCAGACATGCGCCGAACGCGCCGCGCTGCACGCGCTCCGACGGGCAGCCGCAGTTCAGATTGATCTCGTCGTAACCCCACTGCTCGCCGAGCTTCGCTGAACGCGCGAGGTCGTCCGGTTCGCTGCCGCCGAGCTGGAGTGCGACGGGGGCCTCGTCGGCGGTAAACGCGAGATGGCGCGCGACATCGCCGTGGATCAGCGCGCCGGTCGTCACCATCTCCGTGTAAAGCCACGTATGGCGCGACAGCGCGCGGTGGAACGAGCGGCAGTGGCGGTCGGTCCAGTCCATCATCGGGGCTACCGAGACGCGACGAGGACTGGCGGGTAGAACTGGAGACATAGGGACTGCCGGGCGGGGCGGGGGGTGAGTCAAAACGCGATTTTACCGCAAGCCGCCCCCGGCCCCGATTTCCCCACCAACCCACACCACCAAGCCCCACCGATCCGACCCCCCACCATTATTCCGTTTTAGAGAAAAGTAATTTCAGATAATCGGCATAGATTTTTGATAGTAAGGGAATACACTTAGCCCCATCGACGCTGCAACCGGAAACAAAACTTAGTCGCAGCGCCATCCCGAACGAAACCTGATTGGAGTCACATCATGAAGACCAAACTTATCGCTGCTGCACTGATCGCCGCTTCCGCTGCATTCGCCGCTCCTGCTTTCGCCAGCGGCTACGGCCCGGCACCGTTCTATCGCCCGGCAGTTGGCGCACCGGCTTCGCAACAAGGCCAGAGCGCACAAACGGTCGCTGCTGAACAACAGCAAAGCGGCGTCGCGGGCTCGTACGGCGGTGTCAGCGACACGTCGTCGCAAGCCGGTACGCGTGGCGCGTACGTCAAGCAAAGCGGCCCGGGCGCAGTGTTCTTCGGCCATTAATTTGCACAGGCAGTACGCAAATGACCGGTCGACGGTGACTGGTTAGCCACAGGGTATTAACGATAAAGCCCGGTGTTCATGACGAACACCGGGCTTTATCGTTTGTGGTACATGGCGAGCGCCAGACGGCGCCCGACAGCGACATCAAAGCCGCGCGATCGACACCTCCGTCGATTTGACCAGCGCGACCACTTCCGCACCGACCTTGAGTTCGAGTTCGTCGACCGAGCGCGTCGTGATCACCGACGTGACGACGCCAAACGGCGTATCGACGTCCACCTCGGACACCACCGGACCGCGGATGATCTCCTTGACCTTGCCCTTGAACTGATTGCGTACGTTGATTGCGGAAATGCTCATAGCGTGTGACTCCAGTGGATCGATAAAAGGTCAGGTGAACGAGGCGTCCCCTGCCATCTTGTGACAACGCACAAGCAACGCCATAAGACCGCGCATCAGACGGCCCAACGAACCTCGGTTGGGCGCGCGATGCGGTCCGTACGGCGTGCGTCGTATGCGTGGTAAGGCAGCGCGTCGTCATGCACGGTCGTTTTCAGTACCCGTTGCAGCACATGCTCCTCAAGCGCCGCAAAACCAGAAGACGCCCGCGCCCGCGGACGCTCGAGTGGCACCGGCTGATCGAGCGCGATGCGCCCTTCTTCGATCAGCAGAATCCGGTCGCCGAGCGCCACGGCTTCGTGCACGTCGTGCGTGACGAGTAGCGCGGTAAAACGATGTTCGTGCCACAGCCGTTCGATCAGCGCATGCATTTCGATGCGCGTCAGCGCATCGAGCGCACCAAGCGGTTCGTCGAGCAACAGCAGTTGCGGCCGATGAACAAGTGCCCGCGCCAGCGCAACGCGTTGCCGCTGGCCACCGGAGAGTTGCGCCGGCCAGTCGTCCGCACGCGCCTCGAGACCAACTTCCGCGAGCACGGCGCGCGCCGCGTCGCGGGCTCCCTTGCCGAGCCCAAGCATCACGTTCTGCAGAACGGTTTTCCAGGGCAGCAACCGCGCGTCCTGAAACATGATCCGCGTGTCGAGCGGTGCACCGTCTTCCGCGCGCTTCTCGAGCACGCCCGCGCTGGTCGCTTCGAGTTCGGCAATCAGGCGCAGCAGTGTCGACTTGCCGCAGCCGCTGCGCCCGACAATCGCAACGAAGCTGCCGCGCTCGATCGACAGATCGAAGTTCTCGAGCACCGTACGTTCGCCGTAGCGCTTGCCGACGCCGCGCAATTCGACTGCGTGATCGGCCGGCGGCGCACCATCGCGAGTGAGCGGCGTATGTGGGCCAGGCTCATAGCGATGCGCGTGTGGCGCAGAAGCCTCACTCGCATCGTTATCGTGCGCGCGCGGCTGCGCCACTTCGGCCTCGAGATCGCTACCCGCAATCCCACCCCACGACGACGCCCATGTAGTCGCGCTCATGTCTTCGCTCCTCGTTGATACGCGGGATGCCAGCGCAGCGTGACGCGCTCGAGCGTCTTCGCAAGCATGTCCGCGAGCTTGCCGAGCCCGGCATACAGCAGGATGCCGACCACCACGACGTCGGTCTGCAGGAATTCGCGTGCGTTCATCGTCATATAGCCGATGCCCGATTGCGCGGAGATCGTTTCGGCCACGATCAGCGTGACCCACATCAGGCCGAACGCGAAACGCACACCGACGAGTATCGACGGCAATGCGCCCGGCAAGACCACGTGACGATACAGCGCGAGTCCCTTCACGCCATAGCTGCGCGCCATCTCGATCAGGTTCGTATCGACCGAGCGGATGCCATGAAACGTATTCACGTAGATCGGGAAAAACACGCCGAGCGCGACCAGAAACACCTTCGCCTGTTCTTCGATACCGAACCAGAGGATCACGAGCGGAATCATCGCGAGCGCGGGGATGTTGCGGATCATCTGCACGGTCGAATCGAGCGCGACCTCGGCGGGTTTGAACAGACCGGTCGCGAGCCCAAGCACGAGACCGATGCTGCCGCCGATCGCAAAACCCGACACTGCGCGCCAGGTACTGACCTTCACGTCGGCCCACATTTCGCCCGACTGGATCAGCGACCACGCGGCCTTCACGACCGCGATCGGTTCCGGCAGTACGCGCGTGGACAGCACGCCGCTGCGCGCGGCAAATTCCCATGCCAGCAGGATGGCAAGCGGTGCGATCCACGGCGCCGCATGCTCGGCCAGTCGGCGCAGCACGCCTCGTTTCGTTGGGTTCACGTTGGACTTGGCCATAACTGGCTGCTCCTCGATTCGTCAGCGTGTGAGCGCTATATAAGACTCAGCTCGCGCTGGTCTTCGGCAGATAGTTGTTGCCGACGATCTCGCCAAACGGCCCCGACAGCGGACCGCTCGCGCTTGCACGCTTGCGGTTCGGCAGCAGCGGAAACACGAGTTCGGCGAAACGGTACGACTCTTCGAGATGCGGATAGCCGGACAGGATGAAGGTGTCGATACCGAGGTCCGCGTACTCTTTCATGAGCGCAGCGACCTGCTCCGGATTGCCGACGAGCGCCGTGCCCGCGCCACCGCGCACGAGCCCCACGCCCGCCCACAGGTTCGGATACACCTCAAGCTGTTCGCGACCGCCGCGCTTGCCGCCGTGCAGCGCAGCCATGCGGCGCTGCCCTTCCGAATCCATCTTCGCAAACGAAGCCTGCGCGCGCGTGATCGTTTCATCGTCGAGCTTGCTGATCAGCTTGTCGGCGGCGGCCCATGCTTCCTCTTCGGTGTCGCGCACGATGACGTGCAGGCGAATGCCGAACTTGATCTGCCGACCGTGCGCCGCCGCGCGTGCGCGAATGTCGGCGATCTTCTTCGCCACCGCTTCGGGCGGCTCGCCCCACGTCAGATACGTATCGATGTGCTGTCCTGCCATCTCGTGCGCCGCCGGCGACGAGCCACCGAACCACAGCGGCGGATGCGGATGCTGGACCGGCGGATACAACACCTTGCCGCCCTTCGACTGCAGCGTTTCGCCGTCGTAGTCGATCGCTTCGTTGGTGTGCGACGCGGCGAGCAGATTGCGCCAGATGTGCAGGAAATCGTCGGTGATCTTGTAGCGCGTGTCGTGATCGGCGAATAGTCCGTCGCCTTCCAGTTCGGCCTGGTCGCCGCCCGTCACCACGTTGATCAGCAGGCGCCCGCCCGAGAGACGATCGAACGTCGAGGCCATGCGCGCGGACAATCCCGGCGATGCAATGCCCGGCCGGATCGCGACGAGAAACTTCAGACGCCGCGTGACCGGGATCAGGCTCGACGCGACCACCCAGGCGTCTTCGCACGAGCGGCCCGTGGGCAGCAGCACGCCCTCGTAGCCGAGCGTGTCGGCAGCGACGGCGATCTGCTGGAAGTAGTCGTAGTCGGCTGCACGCGCGCCCTGCGATGTGCCGAGATAGCGGCTGTCACCGTGGGTCGGGATGAACCAGAACACATTCATTTGCTGCTCCTGCTTGTTCGAGACTGGATGGATCGGGTGGACGGGTGCGCCCGTCGATCGCGCTGCGGCACGCTCAGCATGCGCAAGACCCGCGGCGCCGGTGACGGGCAGCGGGCCACACGACAGGCAACGAATCGGGACGGCGCGCTCAGGACCGACAGCGCGTCAGCAAGACGGCCGGGCACATGGGATGCGGCATCGCAGGGGGAATCACGCTCTGAACGACACTCGAAAACAGGCAGGACATCGCGACAGCTTCCTCGGCGAGACATGCGCGCAGTGCGCGCCCGGTGACGGGGCGACGGCAATGCCGTCTACATGGGAAAACAGTCTATGGACGGGGCTTTCGCTTTTGAACGATTTTTTTAAGCTTAGGTTTTCCACTTTCGTGATTAGCCCGACGCTTTAGCATACGGCCCGCGCAACCGCGCGCCGCGTCTGCGGGCGCGGCCGGTCTATATAATGACGCACGTTTTCCGATAATCCGCCCCGGCCGCGCACGCTGCGCCGCCGGTGCCTCTGGCGGTGCAATGCATGCAAAAGATCATCCTGCCGTTCGTATCCGGTTTTCTGGCTTCGCTGTTTTTTCGTGAATCGACGCTCGCGTTACTGCACGCCGCGGCGTTAATCGATGCAAGCGGCTTCTCGACCGCGCCGTTCCTGCCGCTCGGTATGCCCGAGTTCATCGTGAACGCGCTCTGGAGTGCCGTGCTGGCTGTGCTGATGGCGTGGCTGCTGCGGGTCTCGCCGGAACGTGCCGCGCCCTGGGTTCAGGCGTTCGTGTTCGGCGGGATCGTGCTGACTGCGGCCAGCGTCTTCGTGATCGATCCGCTGCGCGGTATCTGGCCGAGCGGCAATATGTTGCCGCGCCTTGTGGTCGGTTTTGCGGCCAACGCGATGTGGGGCTGGGGCGCGCTCGTGTTCATGCGCGCGTTCATGGTGTTCGACGACGAGGACTGAGCGAGGCTCGACTGAGGTCGGTCCCGCGCCGCGCAACCTGCGCGGCGCGCCGTGAACGCTGGTCTAACCTTGCAGGTCGCGCAGCGGATGGTCCGCCGCCGACCACGGGCTTTCGAACATCCGCTCGACATCCACTGCCGAAACATCCTCGATGCGCGCGATACGCCACTGCGGACGATTATCTTTATCGATGATCCGTGCCCGGATGCCTTCCATCACATCGCCTTGCTCGAAGGTCGAGCGCGTCAGATCCAGATCGCGGCGCAGGCAGTCGGCCATCGTGCCTTCCGAGCGCACGACCATCTCCAGCGATACCGCCACCGACAGCGGCGAACGTTCGCGCAGCACACCTACCGTCTGTTCGGCCCACTCCGCCCCTTCGCACTCGGGTTCCGCTTCGAGCGACGCGAGAATATCCGCGACGTCGGGCTTCGCAAAATGCCGGTCGATCAACGCACGGGCGTCCGCCAGCGTCGACGTGTCCGGAGCAGGAACGACCTTGTGCGACGCGGTCTCGCGCATCACGCATACCGTGACATCGGCACCGCGTTCGAATGACTCGCTCTTCAGCGTATCGATAAGTGCGGGCAATGCCGCATCGTCGATATAGGCGTCGGCGAGGCCCGCATACAACGCATCGGCGGGGCCGATCGTTTCGCCCGTTACCGCGAGATAGCGTCCGAGGGCGCCCGGCGTGCGCGCGAGAAACCAGCCCACGCCGACATCCGGAAAGAGCCCGATGCGCGTTTCGGGCATCGCCATTTTTGTCGAGTTCGTGACGACGCGCAGACCGCCGGTGCGATACGCACCTTGCGAAATGCCCATGCCGCCGCCCATCACAACGCCGTTCATCAACGCGATGTAAGGCTTTGGATAGGAAAAGATGGCGTGATTGAGTTGGTACTCTTCGGTGAAAAACGTATCGAGCGCCGCACGCTCGCCGCGCTGGGCCGCGTCGTACAGGAAGCGGATATCGCCGCCCGCACAGAACGCGCGCGCGTGCTGACTGCGCACCACCACCGCAAGCACCTCGCGGTCGTCGCGCCAGCGCTCGAGCGCGCCGCGGATCGCACGAATCATCCCTGTAGATAGCGCATTCAGCGCTTTCGGGCGCTCCAGTTCGATGAAGCCGATGCGGTTTGCAACGTAGGCGGAAATTTCGTCGCTGGGAGTAACGGGGGCGGCGGAGGACATGAAGGGAAAAATCGGGTGACCGGCGAACGGCGGAAGCAGAACGTTATCACGGCTGCGCAGCTTTCGGTTTCGCCGCCGGACGCTTCGTGGCACGGCGCTTCGCCGCCGGAGCAGCGGGCACGTCGAGTGCTACTCCTGCAGCAGATGCAGCCGCAGCGATCGGCTCGCGCGCAGATCCGAACCATGCGCGGAGCGCGGTATCCACGAGCTTGTCGGGCGGCGTGCGCGGAAACGCTGCACACGTCAGATGCAACGCCACGATGCCGTGCAAGGTCGCCCATAGCGCGTCGGCCCAGCTCTGAGAATCAGCCGATGCCGGCAGACGCCCCGCTGTCTTCATCTGCTCAACGGATTCGGCGAGCAGGCCAGACACGGTATCGCTGGAATGGTCTGCATCCTGCGTCGCATCGACGAATGCAGCATCGGTGTGCGCCGGATCTTCCATGAAGATCAGCCGATAGGATTGCGGTTGCTCGATGCCGAATGCGACATAGGCGCGACACAGGGCCTTCACGCGTTCGGTGGAATCGACGATTGCCGCGAGCGGCGCGAAGCGTTCCAGCAATTGCACATAGCCTTCGGCGCACAGCGCACGAACGATCTGCTCGCGGCTGTCGAAGTGCAGATAGAGCGTCGCGGGGGCGTAGCCGATTGCATCGGCGATCTTGCGCATCGACAGCGCGGCGAAACCGTCGCGCGTCACGATGAGTCGCGCTGCGTCGAGGATACGTTCGCGCAGCGGCTGTTTCTGACGGCGTTTTCGTTCTGGTGTGCCCATGTTGGGCATTGTCCGGTTGAGAAAGTGAAAGTCAACTTGTCGTGAGAACGACAGTCGAACTGGATGAACAGCTGCACCACGGCCGCGAGGCTAACTGGAGATTGCGTTATGGGAACCTATTTCGTGAAGAACCACGCCGTACCGGAACCACAAGCGGCAACGCAGTGGTTTACCTACGCCGGCGATCACGGCATCGAGATTTCGCGCGCGATCAACATCTGGGAAGACGCAGCAACCGACGAAGGCGCCAAAAGCCGCGACATCGTCGAGCGTGCGGGCATCCACATCGAATCTGGCGTCAAGTGATGGCCGGCCGTTGAGCGCTCTACCAGGAGGACGCACCATATGAAACACCTTACGCAGCGCTTTCATTCGCCTACCCGACTTGATATAGCCGCACACGTACGCAACAGCGCATTCGGTGTGGCGATCGTCATCGCCTGCGGTCTCGCGGCATGCGCATCGTCGAATACCACGTCGCTGATCAACCTGCCGGACGGCACGACCGGCTTCGCGGTGAACTGCAGCGGCGCGGACTCCGGATCGAGCTGGGCCTCCTGCTACGTGCAGGCCGGCACGGCGTGCGGCGCGGGTGGGTACGACATCGTGTCGAAAGATGGCGACCAGGGTGGTGCAGCGGGCGGCGGTGTGACCAACGTGGTGTCGGCGAACGTCAAGAACCGCTCGATGATCGTCCGCTGTAAATGAGCGTAGCGCTCAGTGATGAGCAGTGATCTTCAATGAGCCTGCATCTTCGAGAACAGGTTCAACACGACCACGCCCGCGACGATCAGACCAAGCCCCGCGATGGCCGGCAGATCCGGCACCTGCCGGTACATCACCATCGCCACCAGTGTGATCAGCACGATGCCGACACCCGACCAGATCGCGTACACGATTCCGACCGGCACACTGCGCAGCGTCAGTGAAAGACAGTAGAACGAGATGCCGTAGCCGATCACGACGAGCACGGCCGGCACGAGCCGCGTGAATCCCTCCGACGCACGCAGCGCCGAAGTCGCGATCACTTCGGCCACGATGGCGATCGCGAGCAACGCATAGGGAGGCACGCGCATTGGCTCAGACCTTTGCAAGCGCGAGCTTGCCGTAGTCGTGACCGAGGTGCGCGCACAGCGCTTCGACAACCAGCTCGTGGTCGCTTCGCTGCGGTAAACCCGACACCGTCACCGAACCGATCACGCCGGCGCTACTCACCGTCAACGGAAATGCGCCGCCATGCGACGCGTAATCGGCAAACGACAGGCCATGCTTTTCGGTAAGCGTCGATCCCGCCTGCTGCATGCGCAAACCGACCGAGTACGAACTGCGCCGGAACTGCGCCACGACATTGCCTTTGCGGCGCGCCCAGTCGAGATTGTCGGGCGTCGTTCCTTCGAGCGCGCTGAAAAACAGCTGCTGGCCGAACGTCCGGATATCGATGACGAGTGCGAGCCCGCGCGTTGTCGCCATATCGCGCAGCGCTACGCCGAATTGCCACGCGCGGTCGGTATCGAAATGGGGGAATACAAGCGCTTTTTCCTGCGCGGCAATCGACTGCAGATCGTGAGCGATATCCATGGGCACCGGGAACTCGAAGAAGAATGCGTGGCGTTTGCCTGATCGGAAAATCGATCCGTCAATCGCACGTGAACGGAACGGCGATTCTAGCGCAGCCACTCGATGTGTCTTGCGCAGATCGGCCTCCTGTATGGTTTCTGGCGCCACGTGGCACGAGAACATGCATGCTCGATGACATGTTCCTGTCAAAGGTGTTGCACGGGTATGCGAATTGTCCTATAATCTTTTCTTCGACGGACGCGGGGTGGAGCAGTCTGGCAGCTCGTCGGGCTCATAACCCGAAGGTCGTAGGTTCAAATCCTACCCCCGCAACCAAGCAGCATTGATGTTGAAAACCCGGTCGAAACCACAGCAAAGGCTTGCCACTCCGGCAGGCCTTTTTTGTTTTGTGCGCCGGATTTTCTGCATCGATCCTGCGCCGCGCGATCTCACCGCGCGCCGCTTATCGGCGAACGCCGCCGGATGATAAACTCGGCGTCACCCTTCTCTGCCGTCTCCCTATGAAATTCTGTTCCGTCTGCGGTCACGCGGTCAGTCTGAGCATTCCGCCCGGTGACAACCGCGAACGCTTCGTCTGCCCGCAATGCGGCACCGTGCACTATCAGAACCCGCGCAACGTGGTGGGCACCGTTCCCGTATGGGAAGACAAGGTGCTGCTGTGCCGCCGCGCGATCGAGCCGCGCTACGGCTACTGGACGCTGCCCGCCGGTTTCATGGAGATGGGCGAAACGACTTCCGAAGCGGCCGCGCGCGAAACGCTCGAAGAAGCCGGCGCGCGCGTCGAAGTGCAGACGCTGTTCTCGCTGCTCAACGTGCCGCACGTTCACCAGGTGCATCTGTTCTATCTCGCGCGGCTGCTCGATATCGACATCGCAGCCGGCGAGGAAAGTCTGGAAGTACGCCTCTTCGAAGAACACGAAATCCCCTGGAACGACATCGCGTTTCCGACTGTCGGCCAGACGCTGCGCTTTTTCTTCGCCGATCGCACGACCGGCAACTACGGTCTGCATACGGGCGACATCTTCCGTTCGCTGCGCGAAGGCTGACCGGCGCGCGCATGGTTCCCTGGCTCGGACCCGACGATCCGTTCCCCTCCGTCGAGCGCGCGCTCGGCGCGACGAGCGGTGCGCCGGGCCTGCTCGCGGCGAGCGCCGATCTATTGCCGTCGCGGCTCATCGACGCCTACCGGCGCGGCATCTTCCCGTGGTATTCGGACGGCCAGCCGGTGCTCTGGTGGAGCCCCGATCCACGCATGGTCCTGCGTCCGCAGGAATTCAAGGTTTCGCCGTCGCTCAAAAAGACACTACGCCGCGTGCTACACGACGATGCCTGGGAAATTCGTGTCGACCACGATTTCGTCGCCGTGATGCGCGCCTGCGCGCAGACACCGCGGCGCGACCAGCGCGGCACCTGGATCACCGCCGACGTCGTCGATGCCTACGCATCGCTGCATCGTCGGGGCGACGCGCACAGCATCGAAACCTGGCACGACGGACGGCGCGTGGGCGGACTCTACGGGGTGTCGTTCGGGCACATGTTCTTCGGCGAATCGATGTTCGCCGAAGCCACCGATGCCTCGAAAATCGCGCTCTCCGCGCTCGTCGCGCACTTGCGACGTCACGATATAGAAATGATAGACTGCCAGCAGAACACGTCGCATCTGGCGTCGCTGGGCGGCCGCGAGATAGCGCGCAAGGCGTTCGTCGCGCATGTTCGCGCGTCTGTCGATGCACCGCCGATTCCCTGGCGTTTCGACAAGACCGTACTGTCCGACGTCGTCGCGCACGCGGCGTGATGGACGAATCCGCGCCGGCGTGCTGACCGGACCACCTGCAGCGACGGATTTGCTACGTACTGAGACGCTTCGAGAGCTGCCAACGTGACTCACCCCAATGAGCTGCCGCTTTCACCGCTTTCCGCGCTGCAATTCTATGCAACGGCGCCTTACCCTTGCAGTTATCTGGAAGGACGTATCGCCCGCTCGCAGGTCGCCACTCCCAGCCATCTGATCAACTCCGACGTCTACACCGATCTCGTCAAGGCCGGTTTCCGGCGCTCCGGTGTGTTCACCTATCGCCCCTACTGTGACGGCTGCCGTGCATGCGTACCCGTGCGCGTGCCGGTCGATGCGTTCGAGCCAAACCGCACCCAGCGCCGCATATGGAAAAAGCATGGCGAACTCGTCGCCACGGTCGCACCGCTGCACTACGACGAAGAGCACTATGCGCTGTACATGCGCTACCAGTCCGCGCGGCACGCGGGCGGCGGCATGGATCGCGACAGCCGCGACCAGTACGAGCAGTTTCTGCTGCAAAGCCGGATCAATTCGCGCCTCGTCGAATTCCGCGAACCGATCCCCGATCACCCGCAGGCGCCCGGCATCCTGCGGATGATCAGCATGATCGACATCCTCGGTGATGGGCTGTCGTCGGTGTATACGTTTTTCGAGCCCGACACGCCGCACACGAGTTTCGGCACCTACAACATCCTCTGGCAGATCGAACAGGCGCGCAGCCTGAAGCTGCCGTATGTGTATCTCGGCTACTGGATACGCGAAAGCCCAAAAATGGCGTACAAGGCGAATTTCCGGCCGCTCGAAGGGCTCTTCGACGGTGTGTGGAAACCGCTCGATACCGCGCACGTCGAGCTACCGCCCGTCGATGCAGCGTTGCACGGCCGGCGTGGTCCGGTGCGCTTCTAATTTCACGCGCGGCCGGCCGGTGCGCCAATGCCGGTAAAATAGCGGGTTCCCATTTTCCAGCCGCTCCGGCTCCGCCCCGTGTTCAGTTCCCTCTACCCGCTCGTACGCGCCCAACTCTTTCGCATGGACGCGGAAGACGCTCACCATCTGACACTCAAGCTGCTAGGCGCCGCCGGTCGCACCGGCCTCGCCCGTACGCTTGCGCCGCGCGTGCCCGATGCGCCGCGCACGGTGATGGGCCTGAACTTCCGCAATCCGGTCGGCCTCGCGGCCGGGCTCGACAAGGACGGCGCGTGTGTCGATGGGCTCGCCGCGCTCGGCTTCGGTTTCATCGAAGTGGGTACGGTGACGCCGCGCGCGCAACCGGGTAACGCGCGGCCGCGCATGTTCCGGCTACCGCAGGCCAACGCGCTGATCAACCGGATGGGCTTCAACAACGCCGGGGTCGACCAGTTCGTGCGGAACGTGCAGGCGGCCCGCTATCGCGGGGTGCTTGGTCTGAACATCGGCAAGAACGCCGACACGCCGATCGAGCGCGCGGCCGAAGACTATCTGTACTGTCTTGAGCGCGTGTATCCGTTCGCGAGTTACGTGACGATCAATATCTCGTCGCCGAACACGAAGAACCTGCGCCAGTTGCAGGGCGCCGGCGAACTCGATGCGCTGCTCGCCGCGCTGAAGGACAAGCAGCAACGTCTCGCCGATCTGCATGGCAAGCTCGTGCCGCTCGCGCTGAAGATCGCGCCCGATCTCGACGACGAGCAGATCAAATCGATTGCCGGCACGCTGCTGCAACATCGCATCGAAGGCGTAATCGCGACCAATACGACGCTTGCGCGCAATGCTGTCGCCGGCCTGCCGCACGCCGACGAAGCCGGCGGCCTCTCCGGCCGGCCGGTGTTCGATGCATCGAACGAAGTCATCCGCAAGCTGCGCAGCGAGGTCGGCGAAACGGTGCCGATCATCGGTGTCGGCGGTATTTTTTCCGGCGACGATGCGCGCGCGAAACTGGCCGCGGGTGCGTCGCTGGTGCAGCTCTATACGGGGTTCATCTATCGTGGGCCATCGCTCGTTGCTGAATGCGCGCAGGCGTTGGCGTGTGTCTAGTGGCGGGTGGTGTCCGCGTGTCGCGACGATGCCTGGGCTTGCCCGCTAGCTAGATGCGGCGCGAGCAACGCGCGCGAACGTGTTGAACCTGCGAATTCAGCACCTCGCGCGCAATGAAGAGCCGCTTTAGCCAAACGCGCTCGCCACGATCCGCGCGGCCGCTGCAAGCACACCACTGTGCACCTTCTCATCTTCACTACCCTGCGTGTAATAGAGCGCCAGCACGATTGGCGCGCCCGTCGGCCGCCACAGCACGCCGATGTCGTTCGCTGTGCCATGCTCGCCGGTGCCGGTCTTGTCGGCAACCTGCCAGTCCGCCGGCACCCCGGCGCGAATACGCTGATCGCCGAGCCGGTTCGCACGCAACCAGGCGATGAGTTGTGTGCGCTGCGCCTGCGGCAGGCTCTCCCCAAGCACTAGCCCTTGCACGCTCAGCGCCATCGATGCAGGCGTTGCGGTATCGCGTGTGTCGCCCGGTATCGCCGTGTTCAATGTGGTTTCCGTGCGATCGAGATGAAACGACTCGTTACCGATCGAGCGCGCATACGCTGTCACTTCGGCCGGCCCACCGAGCACCTTGATCAACAGGTTGGCCGCGGTGTTGTCGCTGATCTGGAGGGTCGCCGCGCACAGCTCCCCGACGGTCATGCCTTCGGCGAGGTGCTTTGTCGTCAGCGGCGAGCTACTGACCAGATCGCTTGCGGCATACCGGATGCGCCGCTGCATCAGGCCGCTATCCTGCGTGCTTCGCGCGAGGATCGCTGCACTGAGTATCAGCTTGAAGGTACTGCAGAACGGAAACCGCTCTTCCGCGCGATAGCCGATACGCTCGCCGCTCGCGGTATTCAATGCCGACACGCCGAGACGACCGCCCGAGCTTCGCTCGAGTTCGGCCAGCAGCGTTTCGGCAGAAGTTGAAGTCGAGCTTGCGGACATCGATGCGGCTGCCCTGGCACCGACAGCGAATGTCAGAGGAAGTGTGGCAGCGGTGAGCAGCAGCGCACGGCGCTTTGCTGAATGGATCATGAAGAGTCGTCCCGGTTCTGGATGAAGGGTTGGAGCGCGTTACCGAGACGCAAATATCCTCTGCTTCACGAACACCGACAAACGACGATATTTATCAGAAGGCGATAGAAAATCTTGTGCATGGCTCACTCACTGCGGGGACGTAACCACTGCCCGCAAAAACGCAAACGGCACGGGTACACCCGTGCCGTAAGTAAGCCCTGATAGCGCAAAAGCCGCCGCTTAACGCGCAGCTAATGGCGCGCTAGCCGCCACCGCATCGAGCGCCACTCCGAAACGATCGAAACGCGGCTTGTAGAAATGATCGGGGTCCAGCGAAAACGCCACCCGACGCGTGCGGCCCATCAACTCCTTGCGCGGGAAAAAACCGAAGTAACGCGAATCGGCGCTGTCGTCGCGATTGTCGCCGAGCATCAGATATTCGCCGGCCGGCACGACCAGCGGACCGAACGAACGGCGCGGGCTCGGTGCATCTTCGGACAGCCGCATCGCATGCGCGACGCCGTCGAAACGCTCGACGTAATACTCACCTGGCGAACCTGCATCATTGGCAAGCGGACCGATACCAAGCGGTTGATAATCGGCGCGCACGCCGTTCACGTACAGCACGTTGTCGCGCAGCGCGATGCGGTCGCCGGGCAAACCGATCAGACGCTTGACGATCAGATCGTGCGCCGCCGAAGAATCGATCGTCACGATATCGCCGCGCTGCGGATCGTGCAGATGCGCAATCGCGATATGCGTAAGCGGCACGCGCAGATCGTAGGCCATCTTGTCGACGAAGATGCGGTCGCCTAGACGAATGGTCGGTAGCATCGAGCCGCTCGGCACGACATTCCAGTCGGCCACCGCGCTTCGAAACAGCACCATCAGAACGAGAAAAGCGACGAGACTCCGGTACTCGCGCCACAACCTGGCCAGCATGCGCATCGGGAACAGCTCCTGCGAAAATATAAACAGCACAAGGCAATTGAAAGCATCGCTGGCCGCGCTATAGCGTCAATGCGCGGCCCATGCTTCTGCCGGTGCAAATCGTATCATCGCTCGTGACGTTGCGCCGCGAGGCCGGCGGTGCGCCAACCCACTCAGTCAGCGGCAAACCGCACACCGAGCGCTGCGCGCGCAGCATCTGCCATCGCAATCATCTGCAGCGATACCGCGTGCGTCATCACCGGACTCTCGGTTTCTCCGGCACGTATCAGTTCGCAGAAGTGCGCGGTTTCGTAGTTGAGGCCACCGCCTTCGAACGGCGCATCGAGTTCGACGACGCGCCCATCCGCATAGCGAACGGTCGCGCGCGTCGGGTTCCACCAGTTCTCGTGAATCGTCACGTGACCGCCCGGCGCGGCAATCAACGCATCGCCCTTGCCATACAGATCGAGCCCGCAAAAGAGCTGCGAAATACCGCGTTCGTGCTGACTGTTGAGACTCGCGAACAGATCGACGCCGGTCGTACCAACCCGGCCGAGCGTCTGCACGTCGAGCGGCGCGCCGAGCCAGTCGACGGCGAGAAACATTTCATAGATGCCGATATCGAGCAGTGCGCCGCCCGCCTGTTCAAACGACAGCGACGGATGATCGTCCGGTACGCCCGGCACGGCGCAGCCGGCACGCACGAGTCCGGGCACGCCGATCGGATCGGCGGAAAGATGCGCGCGCAACTGACGGTAAAGCGGATAGAACGGCGGCTTCATCGCTTCCATGAAGAGCCGTTGTGTGCGGCGCGCCGTCTCGACGACGCGCTCGAGCTGCGCGGCGTTGACGGTGGCCGGTTTTTCGCACAGCACGTGGCGGCCGGCTTCGAGCGCGGCGATCGCGTAATCGGCGTGGCTGTCCTGCATCGTTGCGATATAGACGGCGTCGATGCCGCTGTCGAGCAGCGCCGCGAAGCTCGCACACGCCGCGCCGCCGAACTCCTGCGCAAACGCGACCGCCGGTTCGGGGCGGCGCGACCAGACGGCAGCGAGCTGCGCGCCTGGCACATGGGCGAGGCTCTGGGCAAATCGGCGCGCGATGCGGCCGGTGCCGACAATCCCCCAGCGGATTACGGTAGTGTCATTCATCGATCGTTCGGGTCCTGGTGCGATTAGTGGCAGGCCCGTATTGTCGCGCATCCAGGCGGCGACACCTGCGCTACGGGTTCACGCCTGACCGATCGCTACGTCGACGACCTCTACCCGCCACCGGCAACTAACCCCGCGTTCAACGATGCGGCGGGTCCGCCGCCAGGGCACCCGCGACGTCCTCCACCGTAGAGTCGATCAACGCCCGCATGGCCGTCTCCGCCTCTTTCGGATCGCGCCGCTCGATCGCCTCGACGACGCGACCGTGCGTGCGCACTGCGGTCTCCCACACGCGATCCTTGTGATAGATGGTCTGACCGACCGCGGACAACGCGCCGCGCACGATCGCCGCCATCTGCCCGAAGAACTGGTTGCCGCTCGCGATCACGATACGTGTGTGCAGCAGCTCGTCCGCAGACTGATACCCGGGCTCGCCCGGACGAATTGCGCAAAATGCATCGTACGCATCGCGAATCGCCGCGATCTCGGCAGCGCTGCCACGCGCGGCCGCCTGCGCCGCGGCGCGCGGCTCGATCAGGATGCGGAATTCGATCACGTCGCGTAAAAACAGCGGATCGGGCTTCGCGCGAAAGCGCCAGCTGACGACGTCCTCGTCGATCATCCGCCAGTCGTGCATCGGCTTGATGCGCGTGCCTACCTTCGGACGCACGTCGAGCATGTCGCGTGCGAGCAGCATCGACAGTGCCTCGCGCATGACGGTCCGGCTCACGTCGAACTCTTTCGACAGCACATCCTGGGGCGGCAGTATGGCCCCGTACTTCTCCTCGACAATGCCGGTGACCAGTCCGTCCATCACCCTGCTGACCAGCGAGCGGTCTTTATTGCTGTGTTCCATGACACCCTCCCCGATACGGCGCTGTCGCCTGTGTAGTCCTGCTAATCCCTGCGCCCTCGTTATGTCTTATGCGGCTTGTCGATACGTTGCTTGCACAAATACCGTTGCGCCAGTTGGGAAACGTCCTGACAGGGTTATCCCTCTGAGGAATTGTTTCGTCTATGTAACGTCCTTGCCTGCAAAACGCACAAACTGGCCTAGCGAACGCACCGCAGTGGGGAAAGTTGTCTCGCGCACGCCACACGCCGCCGCTGCCCTGGCTCACGCGTCGTTCAACCCGCCGGATGCGCCACCGACCCGTAACGTCCGGCGAAAAAAACCAGTGGCGCCTGCTCGCCGAGCGAAAACAGCCGCACCTCACCGACAAACAACGTGTGATCGCCACACGGATGCCGGTCGACAATGCGCGCGGCGAACCGGGCAAGCGCATGCTCGAGCAGCGCAACGTCCGGCATCCCCTCTACCGACGCAAAGCGCGGCGCGAAACAGCTCTGAAGCTCGCCGGCAAAGTGCCGGCTATGCGGTTCCTGCTCATTCGACAGCACGCTGACACCGAAGCTCGTGGCACGCATCAACCGCTCGTGCATACGCGCCCGCGTGCCGACCGACACGACGACCAGCGGCGGCTTCAGCGAGCCCGACATGAACGCGTTCGCGGTCATCGCATGCAGCGTTGCGCCGCTGCCCGCGGAAATCACCACGACGCCGGTCGCAAAGCGCCCCAGCGCATGGCGAAAGCGCCGTTCGTCGAAGCCTGCCGTGCCGTCGTCGGCGCCGGGCTCGACGTCTACGCACGCATCACGGGCGGGCAGCAGCCGGGCGTTCATTGGCTGTCTCCTGTTCGTGTTCGACGCGGCCGTATTGATCGTCGAAACGCACGATGTCGTCTTCGCCGAGATACGAACCCGATTGCACCTCGATGATTTCGAGCGGCGTCTTGCCCGGATTCTCGAGCCGGTGCGTGGTGCCGAGCGGGATATAGGTGGATTCGTTCTCCGACAGCAGGAACGACTCGGTGCCACGCGTCACGCGCGCGGTGCCGCGCACGACGACCCAATGCTCGGCGCGATGATGATGCATCTGCAGCGACAGCCGGCCGCCTGGATTCACCACGATGCGCTTCACCTGGAAGCGGTTCCCGTGTTCGAGCGAATCGTAGTAGCCCCAGGGCCGCCGCACCTTGCGATGATCCTGCGCTTCGTTACGCTGCTCGGCCTTCAACCTGCCGACGATCGCCTTCACGTCCTGCACCCGGTCCTTCGCCGCGACGAGGACCGCGTCCGCGGTCTCGACCACGACGACGTTCGTCAGACCTACGCAGGCTACGAGGCGTCCGTCGGAATGCACGAAGCTGTCCGTCGTGCCTTCGAACAGCACCGGCCCGCGCGCGGCGTTTCCGGCCGCGTCCTTCTCCGATACCTGCCATACCGCGTCCCACGCACCGACGTCGGACCAGCCGGCAACCAATGGCACCACCACACCAGCTATGCCCGCGAGCCGCGCGTCGGTACCGATGCGCTCCATCACCGCGTAGTCGATCGAGTCCGACGGGCATGCGGCGAAGGCCGCGCGATCGAGATGCAGCGTGCCGTCGCGAGCGGTCGAAGCGTTGCGACAGGCCGCCACGCATGCGGCTGCGAGTGCCGGGCGGCAGGTGTCGATCGCAGCCAGCCAGACCGATGCGCGCACAACGAACACGCCACTGTTCCACCAGTACTCACCCGACGCGACGTAACGCGCCGCGAGTTCGCTGTCGGGCTTCTCGACGAAGCGTCCGATCGTGCGCGCTCCGTTTGCGTCGAGTACGTTGCCGGTGCGGATGTAGCCGTAGCCGGTTTCGGCGTGTGTCGGCGGCACGCCGAGCGTGACGATCGCGCCGCGCGCCGCGTGTACGACTGCCTGTGCCAGTGCGGCGGCGAACGCGGCGCGATCGGCGATCAGATGATCGGCGGGAGTCACGACCAGAACGGGGTCGTCGCTCAAACCGCGTTCCGCCTGTGCGGCGAGCGCCGTAAGTGCTGCCACCGTCAGCGCAGGCGCGGTGTTGCGCGCAGCCGGCTCGAGCACGATGCGCGCGCCGGCGTCGCATCGCGCGAGCCGCTCGGCGGTCAGCAGGTGCAACGCTTCGCTGCAGACCACGAGCGGCGCGCATAACGTCATCGGTAGCTGCGTGGATCGATCTTTGGTCGCGGCCATGCCGGCGCGGGCGGTGCCCATAGCCTCGGCAACGCGGCGCACGGTTGCCTCCAGCAGCGACTCGTCGTCGAGCAGGTCGATCAGCTGCTTCGGGCTGCGTTCGCGCGACAGCGGCCATAGCCGCGTGCCCGAGCCGCCCGCCAGAATGACCGGCTGCACGACAAGCTGCGCAACATCGGTCGGGTCGTCGAGTTCGGGTGTACAGGGTTCTGCGATCCGGTTCATCGTGGGTTCCATCGTGTCTGGGTACGGGGGTGGGTCGCGTCGTGCGGTGCGAAACCGGTATGCGACCGAGGGACAGGCGTGCGGAGATTCATGGGCTGACTCCGTCGAACCAGTTCGGCGCGGCAGCGGACGGCACAGGTGTCGATGCCCCCTCCTGGAGAGTCCGCGCGCCTGGCCGCGATGCGAGCAACGTGTGTGGCGCGGTATGGCCGATCACATCGGCGCACAACCAGCGTTGCGCATCGGCCATCGCCGCTTCGCGAGCAGGCCGCGTGAACAGCGCGTGATCGAGCTTCGGTAACGTCACCGCCCTGATGTGCGGATAGCGGCGCAACCCACCCAGCCGCGGACCGAACTGCACGAGTGCCTCGTCGAGCCCAACATCGAATTCGCCATACACGAGCCGCAGTTGCACGCCTTTCGTGTGAATCGTCCGCAGCAGCGTTCTGGCTTCGTTGAGCGCGACCGGCCAGCCGGTACGATCTTCGATCCAGCCAGACATCGCGAGCCAGCCGCGGCGCGCAATCCGCCTGCCGAGCACCGCCGCAACACGCAACGGATGACTCTGCCGACGCAACGCACGCAGCCACTTTCCCGGCGTCAGTGCCGCGCGCCAGTACACCCTCGACGAAGCAAACTGATGCACGCCTGGCGTGCGCGCAGCCCCGTCCCACACGAACTTCTGCAAGTTGACGCCAAACGCGCCCACCACCTTTGGATGCCGTGCACAGACCTGTAATCCGACAAACGCGCCGCCGCAAACACCGAACGTCGCGACGCTCGCGTGACCGTGCGCGACAAGCCAGTCGGCGCCGGCCATTGCATCGCGACAGGCGGCTTCCGAATAGACCGAGTCGAGCGTGATCGTGTCGGCAGCGGGTTGCGCGTCGCCGAGGCCGCCCAGGTCCATCCGTAGCGAAGCAATGCCGAGCGCGGCGAGCTGTCGCGCAAACAGCACGAAAATGCGGCCGTCGCCGATGTGATGGCTTGCGCCTGTGTTGAAGAACAGCACAGCGGGCGCGTCGGCACGTGGCGCCGCGGGCTCGCAGTAGATACCGAAGTACGGACCGAAGACGATCGGGCGTTCGGTGGCGGCTTCGGTGGGGAGCGGGAGTAGCGCTTCGTCTGGCATGTCTGCGTGAATCGCACGATCGCGGGTCGCATGCTTGGGCGCATGTTTAGACACACCCTGCGAGAGCCATGTCGCCACGCGCGCGAACGCATCGACGGGTTCTTCGCTGTAAAGCGCTTCGATCATGAAGCGGTCGCACTCGTCGAAGTCCTGCCGTTCGACCTCGACGCCATGCTGCGTATAGTGCTCGGCCAGCGCCACCGTCCGGCTGCGATCGTTCGATCCAAGCAGCAGCACACGCGCAGCAGGCGCGAGCGTGTCGCGTTGCAAGTCGATCTCGCTGAGCCGCGCAATGTCGTCGCCGTGCAAACCGAAGCCGAACGCTTCGACATAGCTGTCGCGTTCGTCGAGCGGATCGGCGTTCATGCCGGCGGGCGTGCTCAACCAGCTTTGTCTGTGCGCACGCAGCTCGCGCAGATAGTTGCGCCCGAGCATCGCAGGGGCGAGCAGCACGAGCGCATCGATATCGCCGGCCTGTTGCGCGGCCAGTGCCGCGAGCGTCGCGCCAAGGCGCAAGCCCACCAGCGATACGCGCGTCACACCGGTCCACTCGCGTAAGCGCCGCGTGGCGGCCACGATGCTGTCGAGCCACGCGGCAACGCGCTGCGGATCGTCCTCGAAACCGGCGGAATCGCCCGTACCTGGGTAATCGAAACGCAGCACCGGCATACCGGCCGCTGCGAGCCGTTCCGCGAGCTTGCGCCAGCCGCGATGCGTGCACAGCGCGTCATAGCCGAACGGATTGCACAGGACGACACCCTGCTCGCCGGCCGCCGGATGCAGCCAGCCGAAGCAGCCGTCGAAGACGACTGGTCTCATTGATGGTCCCCCACGCAATAGTCGAATAGTTGAATAGTTGGTTTGGGCGCAGCGCGCCTGATCGTGACGGTCATTTAATCAACGGCCGTCACGCGAATCTGTACGGGCCCGCACACATTCAAAAACCGTCCCGGGGCACTATCGGGGCACCGTCGACAGCGCAGCCCGCCATGGAAAAAAGGATCGTCAAGAACATCGTCATCAACTTCGTCGGCTCGGTCGTGCCGGTCTTCATTTCGCTTGCGACCGTGCCCGCGTATCTGCACTCGATGGGCGTCGAACGGTACGGCGTGCTCAATCTCGTGTGGGCGCTGATCGGCTATTTCAGCGTGCTCGAACTCGGCACCAGCATCGCCACCGAAAACCAGATCGCCCGCGTGCGCGATGCCAACGACGGTTCGGTCGAGCGCATTTTCTGGAGCGCATGTGCGCTGAACTTCGTGAGCGGTGTGATCGGCGGCGCGATCATCTATTTCGCGGCGTATGTGTACGTCACGCACGGCGAAAAGGTCGACCCGCAGTTTCAGCACGAAGTGATAGCGAGCCTGCCGTGGATCGCGGCGGCCGTGCCGCTTGCGAACGTTACGTGGGTCTTTGCCGGCGCGATTACCGCTGTCGAGCGTTTTACGAGCTTCAACACCAGTCAGACGATCGGCACGTTGCTGTTTCAACTTCTGCCGCTTGGCGCGATCTGGTGTTTCTCACCGTCGCTTGCGGTGGTGATCCCAGCGGCGGTATGCGCGCGGGTGATCGCCGGTGTGCTGCTCGGTGTCGCGACGTTCCGTGCATTGCACATCCGGCGTGTCCGCAAACCCGACTGGCCAACCGTGGTCTCGCTGTTTCGCTACGGGCGCTGGCAACTGCTGTTCAGCGGCGCCGGCATGATCGCGCAGACGCTCGACCGGATGCTCGTCGGCACGCTGCTCGGTGCGCGCGCGGTGGCTTACTACGCGACGCCGCAGAACCTCGTGACGCGCCTGAACATCCTGCCCGGCGCGATGCTGCGCACGCTGTTTCCACGCCTGTCGGCATCGACGCGCGAAGACGCGGACGAACTTGCCCGCGGCGCGCTGGCGTTGCTGAACGGCGTGTTCACACCGTGCGTGATCGTCGCGATGTTCGCGCTCGAGCCGTTCATGCATGTGTGGCTCGGTGCGCACATGGCGACGATGTCGGCACCGTTCGGCCGTGTGTTGATCGTCGGCGTGTGGCTCGCCGGGCAGTCGAGCATTCTCGGCATCCTGATCCAGGCGCAATCGCATCCGGCGCAAGCGGCCCGCGTAAGCTGGGTGCAGTTGCCGTTCTTTGCGGCCGGCTTATGGTTCGGCATTCATCGGTTCGGCGTGATGGGCGCGGCCGTGGTCGTCGTGATCAAGGCGCTGTGCGACTACGCCGCGTTTCTGTATTTCGCCGAACTGCATCTGCGCTCGATTGCGGGCAACATGGCCGCGCATATCGCGTTCCTCGGCGCGGCGCTGTTTCTCGCAAGCGAACTGTCGACGCTGCCCGCGATGGTCGTCGCGGCGTGGGTACTGGTCGCGGCGAATCTCGCGTGGTCCTTGTATGAATCAGCGATGCTGCGCGAACTGGTGCGGCGGGTCTGGGGACGTCTGGGATTGCGGATGGGGTGACGAAGCGTCGGGACAGGCTATCGTCCGTCGTTGTAGTAAACGCGGACGCCCCTCTTTAGCGCACGATTCCGTCCGCGGCCACACCCTGCCCGCTCCCAACAAGCCGACGACGCGACCGCACCGCTTCAAGCGCCTGTTCATAGACCGCCAGATACGCATCGCAGACATGCTGCACATGGAACGTGCCGATGTTGCGGCGTGCGCCCGCCACCAGTGAAGCGCGCGCGGCGCGGTCGGTGAGCAGCAGTTCGATTGCATCGGCTAGCGCTACCGGGTCTGCCGACGGCACCAGTAAACCGGCTGCGCCGTCGTCGAGCATCTCCGGGTTGCCGTCCACGCGTGTCGCAACGATCGCGCAGCCTGCCTCGCGTGCTTCACACAGCACAAGACCGCCGGGCTCGCGATGCGACGCCAGAACGAACACCTCGGCCTCGGCCAGATACGCACGCGGATTTGCGACAAAGCCAGTAAACCGAGTACGGTTAGCGACACCGAGTTCCTGCGCGAGTGCTTCCATCTCCGGACGATCGGGCCCGTCGCCGACCAGATACAGCATCGCCGCCGGAAAACGTTCGCTTAGACGCGCAAACGCATGCAGGAGATCCTGAATCCCCTTGCGCCGGTACATGCCCGCCACGGTCACGATGCCGGGCCGCGCGAGTTGCGGGGAAACCGCAGCAGGCAGGTTCGCGAAACGCGGCGTGCCGATCGTGCCGTTGCGCACCACGACGAGCCGTTCGCGCGGCACACCGCGTCGCGCCATCGATGCGGCCACCGCCGCGCTAACCGCCACGACGCGATCGCCGAAGCGCATCAGCGACGCGCTCTTCTGGAATTCGTTGTGAACTGTCGTGATCAACGCATAGCGGCGCCGCAACGTGCCGAACCGTGCGATCAACGCACCGGTCATCATGTGGGCGTGCACGACGTCGGGATCGCACTGCGCGAGCAACCGGTTAAAGCCGGCGATCATCGACGGCACCTGTGACAGTCTGCGCGATTGCGGCAACAGCACATGACGCACGCCGTGCTGCGCGAACAGCGGTTCGAACTCGCCCCCCGCCGATGCCACCGTCACCTCGTGACCCGCGTGTGCCTGCGTGCAGGCCAGGTCGACCATCATGTTGACGATGCCGTTGCCGGCGTTCAGCGCGTGATTCGCAAGGTGAACGATTTTCATGATTCTGGACAAGCTCAATGAGGTGACGAATGGGGTAGCGAGGAAAGTGAAGCGGACACAGTCGATAACGCACGCACAGGCGGCGTGAAGCGATACATCAGCACCTTGCCGTGCCAGTCTTCTTCGACGAGCACGAGGTATTCGCCGCTCGCGAGCCGATGCGCGGTCATCGGCATCGACTCGTCGATCATCCCGCTCGCCGCGCCCACTTCCGGGCCCGGCGCGAGCCGTCCGACATCGCGGCCGGTGTCGCGGTCGTAGACACGCACGATGCCGGTCATCGTCTCGGCGGCGAACAGGTAGTCGCCCGCTTCCGCGATGCCGTTGATCCCTTCTGTATGCGGTGGCCCGCTGTCCGGCAGATCGATCGTGTAGCGCAGCACGGGCGAGCCCGCGAGCCAGTGGTCGTAACGCGCAAGTGTCGAACTCGCGCTGTTCCAGTTGTGCTCGTTGAACGGTCGCGCGGCGGTCGATCCGGCGAGCAACATCGTGTCGTCGGCGGCGTTGTAGATGACGCGTGTGATTCGCGTGAGCGGTGCAGGTACTGTGAAGCGCTGCATCGTCGCGTAGCGGTACACGGGGTTGCCGATGTTGTCGAACCCTTGCAGCGGAAAACGTCGAATGCCTTGCGATAGCGTGCCTTGCCATACGTCGCCGCGCGTATCGACCCACCACGTCGTCACACGCGGCGCATCGCTGGACGTGTCGCGTACCTCGGGTCGATCGAAATCGGCGGCGGCAAAGCGGCCCTTGCCGGCTGTGTCGCGCCAGATCCATGCGCCCTGCGACGGCTGCCCCGGCGGCCACGTGCCATCGATATGGTCAGGCGCAAAAAATCCTGCCGGAATCGCTGTTTCGCTCGTCTTCTCGAAGCGATAGATGCGCAGATACGACGACTCCATATCGAGCGTGTACAGCACGCGCCGCCCGTCGATGTCGCGCACGATCGGCGTGCCCCGCTGCCCCTGCTTCAGGTGGAAGAACGGATCGTAGGGATAGCGGAAACGGTCGGCGGTATAGCCGGCATACGACCATTCGTGGCCGGCGGGACGCGACAGGTCGAGTGCGAAGCGTTTGCTGCCGCTATAGACCGATGGCAACGATGGTGCTTTCTCGTCGACGAACTGCGCCCCGTCGACGAACAACAATCCTTGCAGACTGAAGCGCAACGCGCCCTCCGCCGTATAACTCTCGAGCACCGCGCCATCACCGTTCTGCGGACCACCGTTGCCGTCACCACCACTGCTACGCGGCCCGATGCCGTTCATCGCCACATACACATTGCCCGCGCGATCCGCACCGACACCGGTGAGTCCGTTAAAGCGCAGTGGCCCAGGCGCGCCGCGGCGGCCCGCGTAGAGACCGCCCGCTTCGCCTAGCGTCGCGGTCAGTTGCATGGAAACTTCCCTGTTGTCGTGCTGTGTAAGCGGAGCTGCACTTACCGATGCGTCTGCATCGCGCGACGCGCTAAAAATCAGCACCTGCTGACGCGGCCCGTTGTCCGCCACCAGCAGGCGCCCGTTCGCATCGAAGCTCAGATCGACCGGCACGCTGCCCGGCGGCAGCGTCAATGTGCCAAGACGTGCCCCGTTGCGTGCATGGTGGACGACGCGTCGCGCGCCGTCTGTGCGGCTGCGCTCGATGATCCATAACGAGCCATCGGGTGCGATCGCGAGCCGGCCAGGTTCGCGGACTGGGAACTGACCCGTCGGCTGCATCGACGCTGCATCGAAGGCTTCGATGCGGTTCTCGCTCGGGTTCGATACGAAGAGCGTCCGGTTGTCTGCGGCGATCCCGCGTATCGACTCGTCGTCGTGATCGGACGATTGCGCGATCAGGCGAAACGCGAGCGTGCTACCTGGCCACTGCATCTGGCCGGCAAACGGCACGCCCTGCGTGAAGTCCGCGCGGCTGCGACGTGCCACGCCATACCATCGCGTGCCTTGCGGCGGCAGGTTCTTCTGCGCGGCGAGTGCGTTGCCGATACTCTCGACGACCTGCGCGGTGAACACATAGCGGTCGTTGAGCGCGATTGCGTCGCCGCCGAGCATGCCCCAACCATGCGATTGCCCGCCATAGCCGAGCAACTGGCCGTCGCGATAGTGGCCGATCTCGCCGCCGCCTTCGTCCCATAGCGCGTTCGTGTAGATATCGCCATCCGGCGCGACCGCGAGAGCCTGCACGTCGATCTGCATCCAGCGCTGCTTCGCGTAGCCCCATGTGTTGCCGATCCATGAGGTGCGATAGGTCAACGAGGGATGTTGAATAGCGGATTCGGAGGGCGCTGCTGCCGATGCACTCGCAACACTCGCAACGCTCGCCGCATTGCGAGAACTCGTCGCTTGCCCCGCTTCGGCATAAGCAGCACCCTGAATCGTCGCCCCACCTGGATCGAGCGCGACAATCAACCCCAGCACCGGCAACAACAGCGCCGCCGCAAAGACAAGCCGCTCGAACCTGCGCCGCGCATGCGAGCGAAATGACATGGTCGTCGCACGGGCTCTAGGACGCGTCTATCGCTTCGCGATAGACCTGCGCGACCTGCGCGGCAACGACGGGATGGTCGAAATGCGCGCGTGCATATTCGCTGCATTCGGCGGCCGAAGGCAGCACGCGACGGCCGAGCAACGCATCGGCGATACCGCCGCCCAGTGCCTGAAAGCCGCCCGACGGCAACACGAGATCCGGCGACAACGGTGCCACCGCTTCGGGCAAGCCACCCACTGGCGTAACCAGCACGGGCGTCCCGGCCGCCAGCGATTCGATCGTCGTCAACCCGAAGCCTTCCAGCGCGACGGTCGGCACGACGGTGATATCGGCGGCCTTGTACCACAGCGGCAATGCATCGTCGGGAACGAAGCCCGCAAGCTGCACATGCCGTTCGAGTCCGCGCGCGACGATGCGCGCCTGGAGTTGCGCTTCGAGCGGCCCCTTGCCCGCGATCGTCAGCAGCACATCGGGCACCGACTGTCTGACCACGAACAGCGCATCGATCAGATCCTCGATACCCATGCGCGACACGAGCCGCCGCACGCAGAACAGCAACGGCCGGTCGTGCGGCAGACCCAACCGCTTGCGCGCACTGCGCTTCGATATGTCGCGATCGAAACGGCTGACATCGACACAGCCCGGCACAACACGGATGCTGTCCCCGTGCACGCCATACTGTATGTGCAAAATCTGCGCGAACGCATGCGACAGCACGATATGCCGCGTGCCGCGGCGATACACGAAGCGCTCGAGCGTCCGGCGCAGCACACGCGATACGCTGCCGCGCCCTTCGGAGCCGGACTCTTCGGCCCACGGTCCGTGAAAATGCACGACCCGCGGCACGTTGCCGAACACGCCGACAGTCGGCGCTGCATAGAGCGCGAAGTGCGTCGCGACGACATCGGGCATGCGCGCCGTCTTCAACTCGCGCGAACGCGTGCGGACCTGCCACAACCGCGTGCCAAGTCCGTCCTGGGTCGCTGCAAACGGATGCACGCGACCACCCGACGCATCGAGCACCGCTGGGCTTCCGGCCACGAGTCCGCGCACGTTCACCCCTTGCGCGGGCAGTGCATCGACGAGCGCCATGAACATCCGGTCGAGTCCGCCAGGGCGCTCGCCGAACCAGTGCATGCCGATCTGCAATGAATCGATCGTTGCGCTCACGATTGGGCCATGACAGTTGTCTGGGTTGCGGAAGGCGCCGCTGCAATCTCTCCATACAACGCGAGATAGCGGTCCGCCATCGTCTGCCAGCTCAATGTGCGCGCCAGTTCGCGCGCCGCATCGCCCATCCGGCGCGCATCGGCGGGATGCGCGGCGAGCTGGCGGATCGCCGCGGCCAGTGCGACGTCGTCGTCGGGTTGATCGAGCACGATGCCGCAGTCGGGGCCAATCACCTCGGCGCCACCCGCGGTGCGCACGGTCACGACTGGCAGCGCAGTGGCCAGCGCTTCGAGCAGCACGAGGCTCATCGCCTCGTAGCGCGACGGAAACACGAACGCATCGACTGAACGCATCAACGCGGGCATGTCCCTGACGAGATCGGTGAAATGCACGCGCTGCGCGACGCCGAGCGTTGCGGCAAGCGCCGGATAAGGACTGTTGCGCAGAATGCCGGCGACGACGAGATGCACATGTGCCGGCGTCTGCGTCAACGCACGCAGCACCGTATCGAGATTCTTGCGCGACACGCGCAGATCGCCCGCGAACAGCAGCATGAACGGCGTCTGCGGCAACGCGAAACGCGCCCGCTGCGATGGGCCCGGTGCAAATTCGTCGATGTCGACGCCGTTGTGGATGACGCGCAGGTTCGCGCGATCGACACCGAGCGCACGCACTTCCTGCGCGACCTTCTCCGATACCGGCACAATGGTGTCCGCACGCCTCAATGCCCAGCGTTCGCACCAGGCATTGAGCCGCGTATAGAGAACCTGGTACGCGTCATACGGACCACGCAGGAAGCGAAACGGATAGAAACCGCAGCGATACCAGCCGTCATGTACGAAGTGCACCGCATTGACGTCAGCGCGTGTCCACGCGATAAAGCCGTTCACATGCACGACATCGAACGCCTCGCGATGCGCACGAATCCACACACCGCAACGCCACGCAAACAGTTGATACTGCAGCAGGCGCGTCGGCAGCCGGCTCGCCTCGATGCACACGAAGCGCGCATGCGGATGTGCGATCAGTTCGGGGGCAGCCTTTGAAGCCAGCAGCGTCACATGGTGCCCGGCCGCGAGTGCCGCACGCGCAATCTCGTAGTTGACGCGACCCTGTCCGTCGTTGTTTGTCACCACGTGCGTGACGATCAGGATGCGCATTGCCCGGCCGCTCATCGCACTGCCCCGACTGCGCGCATCGGCCGTTGCGGAACCGCGCGTGTTTCGCGCGCATGGCGCAGGCCGATCACCGGCATCGTGACTCCGATAAAAAAGAACATGCCCGGTAGCGCAATCAGCGTGTTGACGAAGATCATCATCGCGAAGATCGCTAGCGCGAGCCCGACACCGGCAATCGCAAAGCGGTCTTGCGAGCGCGACAGGCTTGCGCGGATCGCGCGCCAGATCAGCATGACAATGCCAGTCGTGTACAACAACGTCCCGGGCCAACCCATCACGAACGGCACTTCCATCAGGCCGCTATCGAATACGAGGTTCTGTTGCGATGAATCGTCGGCGAGCTTGGTGCCGAGGCCAGTCGTGCCGAGCCCCTGACCGGCGATATCGGTCAGCGCCACCGAGAGAAAGTTACGGTAGAACTCGGCGCGCGCCTGATAGCTGTCGTCCTGGCCGAGGTTCTGTACCGTATCGAAACGCTGCACGATGCTGTCCGACACATCGCCGATCATCGCGAGCGGCGCGCAGAGCAAGGCGAAACCGAGCAACCCGCCGATCATCCGCAGACGGCTGCGACCGTCGAGCATCGCGAGTGGATAAATCAGGCCAATCACGAAACCGCCCCATGCGCCACGCACCGATGTGAACAACAGCGCGGGAATCGCCGCGAGACCGGTCGCCATCTTCATCTTGCCGGGCGCGCCCAGCAGCATGAGCAAGACGGACATCATCGTCATCGCAAAGACGCCCGACGAATTCATCGTGCTGCTCACACGCATGCCGAACGGCACCGGATGCCCCTCCGACTCCATCTGCGACGCAATCAGCCAGAACACGTCCCACGGCAACGGCGAGATGTATTCGAGCACGCCGTAGATGCCCATCACGAGACCGCCGTACGTGAAGGTACTGACCAGCACACGTCGATAGAGCGGATAGTCGCGCCATGTAACGACGAGACGAAACGCGATCAGCACCGGCAGCAGCCAGTTGACGAGCGTGAACGTCGCGGCAGCGGGACCGGCCCGCACCATGCCGACGATGTACGCATAGAACAGCGCGAGCACGATCAGCACGATCGGTGCGGCACGGCGCTGGCCCAGCACATGCACATGTCTGAGCAGCGTGAAACCGCATAGCGCGACTGCGAGCATCGGTGCGACCATCACGAAGCTCTGCGGATTGAACGAACCGTTCATGAAATCCGCGAGACGCCGTACCTCCGGCGAGAGAAAGAACAACCAGCAGACGAAGCCGAGGTAATGCGCAGGCGAGCGTCGAAAGAAATACACGGCGATCAGGAATGCGCCGCACGGGTAGAACAGCTCGATCACGCGGCCCTGATGCGCGAAGATCAGCAATAGCGTGATACCGAAGAAAGCGAGCGGTAGCGGCAGCGGATAGCGCATGCCGCGTGGCGTGGTTGCTCCTGCTGGAGCGCGCCGCGCGACAGTGGGTGCGGTTGCGGTTACGGGCTCGCCGTAGCCGCTAACACCAGGACGCGCCATAAGCGGCGCGCGCGGCGCAGCCGATGCGTCCAGCCATGTGGAAGGCGTATTCATCGTCGGCAGCACTCCGTCTGCGGCGCGCCCGCATGGCACGCCTCCCCGCGCTCGGTGCGCACCGTCACAGCAGTTCGAACGTATTCACGAGCACGAGACCGTCGCGCTCACGGCGTGGGCCACGCAAGCGCGGCGGCACGCCACGCGCCGGTCGCGTGAGCCCGATAAACGGCACACCGTGTTCGAGAAACGGCCCTTCGCTCTTGCGAAAGCCGAACTGCTCATAAAAACCACGCAGCCCAATCGGCGCGGAGACGCGCACGACCCATCCGGGCCAACGCTCGGCGATCGCCAGCAATGTCCGCTCGATCAGGATTTCCGCTGTGCCGTCGCCGCGCCGCACAGGGCTCGTCAGCACCTTGTCGATGATCACTTCGGGGTCTTCGGCGTCGCCTGGCTTGATGCGCGCATAGGCGAGCACCGGCATCGGCCGCGACATGTCTTCAGTGGCAAAGACGTGCAGCGCGGTGTCGTCGTGACCATCCGCGTCGAGGCACACATGCGACTGTTCGACCACGAACACCGCACTACGCGCTCGCAGGATCAGATACATCTCCCGCGCGGTGAGCGCTTCGAACTCCAGCGTTTTCCAGTTCATTGCCACTTTCCCCAAGCGCCCCCAGCGATTCATTCGACGGGCATAACCCGTTCCCATGGCGACACGTTACGTCGCCAACCCGCGTATTTCCGTGCGGCATCGCACTGACGCTGTCGCATGGCAATTCGTTAAATACGGTCAAGCAAGGCGCGCTGCAGGAAGACGCGCCGCAGAATGCGCGAACAGAACCGATACGAGGCAGCACTAGTGAACAGAGGTGGCGGGGCCAACTCCGAGGACATCACCAATAAAGGGGGCAACATTTCATGAAAAACGCATTGCGACGCATTCTTTCCGAATCGGCACGACTCGACGTGCCGCCCGACACGCTGGCCGACGACGCCGATCTCTACGCGGCGGGACTCTCGTCGCTGGCGACGGTGCATCTGATGCTCGCGATCGAAGACGAGTTCGGCATCGAGATTCCGGACCGGATGCTGACCCGGCGACTCTTTTCGAGCATCGATTCGCTCGCGGCCGCGGTCGGCGAATTGCAGCAGGCAAAGGCGGCAGCATGAATGCGCCACTGCTGCACGGCACAGATTCAGCCGGGGCGTCGGGCCAGACGGCGTTGCAAGCTGCAACGCCCGTCGCGCTCGCCGCCGTTGAATCCGAACCAGGCTGGCGCGCGGCTGCGCAACGCGTCGCCACGATCGCCGCCCAACACGCCGATGCGGTCGACCGCGAGGCACGCTTTCCCGTCGAAGCATTCGACGCGCTGCGTCGCGAGCGTTTGTTGTCCGCGTTCGTGCCGGTTGAAGCAGGCGGTGCCGGGCTATCGCTGGCCGATATCGCCGTGATCTGCGAAACGCTGGGTCAGGCCTGTGCATCGACGGCCATGGTGTATGCGATGCACCAGATCCAGGTGGCGTGTATCGAAGCGCATGGCAGCGATTCGTTGTGGCAGCGCGCGCTGCTCGCCCAGCTGGTCGAGCGCCAGTGGCTGCTCGCGTCGGCGACCTCCGAGGAAACCATCGGCGGCAATATGCGCACCAGCGCGTGTGCGGTGGAAATCGACGCGGGCCGCTTTCGCATCGAGAAGCTCGCACCGACCATCTCCTACGGCGCGCACGCGGACGGCATTCTCGTCACGGCACGGCGCACCGCCGAATCGCCCGCCGCGGACCAGGTGCTGATCGTCGCGCTGCGCGACGACACGCAACTGGAGCGGCGCGGCGGCTGGGATTCGATGGGCATGCGCGGCACCTGTAGCGAAGGCTTTCGCCTCGTCGCGAGCGGTGCCGTCGAACAGATTCTCTCCGTGCCGTTCGCCGACATCGCCGACCAGACCATGTTGCCCGTGTCGCACACGCTGTGGGCGGCTGTGTGGACCGGCATCGCCGGCGACGCGGTGAATCGCGCGAAAGCATTCTTTCGCGCCCAGGCACGCGGTAAACCTGGCTCGATGCCGCCCGCCGGCGTACGTCTCGCGCAGGCAGTCGGATTGCTGCAGATGATGCAGGCACGTCTGTCGGTGTCTCTCGATGCCGCGCGCGCCGCGCATCACGCGAGGCATGGCGGCAACCGCGCCGACGCGCCGCTATCGGCCCTGCTCGGCTTTGCCTCTGACATGAACACGCTGAAAACGAGCATCTCGGCGACGGCGCTGCAAGTCGTGCAGGAAGTACTGATGATCTGCGGCATGGCGGGCTACAAGAACGGTACGGAGTACAGCGTCGGGCGCCACCTGCGCGACCTGTACTCGGCGCCGCTGATGATCAACAACGACCGTATCGCACAGAACACGGCGAGCCTGCTGCTGGCGCAGCGCCCGACCGCTTCGGGGAGAGCCTGACATGAACACGATGACCGATATGGCCGCACTCGCGGCCATCCCCGGTGGGGACACCGCTACCCCGACCTTTCGCGACGCGCTGCTCGCGCAGGGCCTGCTGATCGATACCGGCGAGAACGGCCTGTACGGACGCAGCGAGGTATTCGAAGATGTCGTCGAGCGTCTGAACGTCGCGATTACGCATCTCGGCGCCGACCAGACGCCTGAGGTGCTGCGCTTTCCGCCGGCCATGCGTCGCACCGATTTCGAGGACAGCGAGTACCTGAAGAGCTTTCCCAATCTCGCGGGGACGATTCACTCGTTCTGCGGCAACGACATGGGGCATCAGCGGCTGCTGCGCTGCCTCGACGATGCGATCGCGGAACGCGACGACGATCGCAGCGACGAATGGATGGCGCAACAGAAGCCGACGCGTGTCGTGCTGACGCCGGCCGCGTGCTATCCGATCTACCCGGTGATGGCGCGGCGCGGACCGCTGCCCGCCGACGGTCGCACGATCGATGTGCTGTCGTACTGCTTTCGCCACGAACCGTCGCTCGATCCGGCCCGCATGCAGATGTTCCGTCAGCGCGAATACGTGCGCCTCGGCACGCCCGACCAGGTGATGGCGTTCCGTGAGATGTGGATCGAGCGCGGTTCGCTGCTCGTCACGCTGCTGGACCTGCCGGTCGACGTCGATCTGGCCAACGACCCGTTCTTCGGCCGCGGCGGCAAGATCATCGCGGACAGCCAGCGCGCCCAGGCGCTCAAGTTCGAACTGCTGATCCCCGTTGCGAATGCCGACAGCAAGACCGCATGCCTGTCGTTCAACTATCACATGGACCACTTCGGCGCGATCTGGAAGATCGAATGTGCGGACGGATCGGTGGCGCATACGGGCTGTGTCGGCTTCGGCATGGAGCGCATCACGCTCGCGTTGTTCCGGCATCACGGGCTCGACGTCGACGCATGGCCCGCCGATGTGCGTGCGCTGCTGTGGGGCGATACGCATGCACGGGTTGCCGAGGGACTTGCGCAGCAGACACGTGGAGCCGCACGATGACCCCGCCGCTTACGACGGTCTGGAACGGCGAGGCGCAGTCGGCGCCGACAGCGGAGCCCGACGGCACTGCAACCGGCACCGCTGTCTCCGGAGCGGTTATACCGCTGGTCATGCCGTCGACGCCACAAGCGCCGACACAAGCGCGGACGCAGAACCAACCGCGCCAGCATGCCTCGCACTCGCTCCACCAGGGCGATCGCGTCTGGCAGGAGACCAACTGCTATGTCGATCTGTGGATCGAACTGTTGCACGGCTTCGGGCTCGACCCGCGCGCGGCGTTCGGTTTCACCGTGACACAGGATTTCGAAGGCGACCAGTTCACCTTCTTCAAGTTTCCGCTTGAAGATCTCGACCGGCTGTACGGCACCCAGGTGCAGGAACTCGCAATCTACGACTCGCTCGAAGACCGCGTACTCGCGCAGACACAGCGCGGCCACACCGTGCTCGCCGAAGTCGACGGTTATTACCTGCCGAACACGCGCGCGACTTCCTACCGGCGCGAACATCCGAAGACGACGATCGGTATCGACTTCATCGATCCGGCCGCGCGCCGGCTCGGCTATTTCCACAATACCGGTTATCACCGCCTCGACGGCGAGGACTATGACGGGCTGTTTCGCAAGCTGCCGCAGTTCGCGCATCAGCCGGATCTGCTGTTCCCGTACGTCGAGTTCGCAAAACAGGCAAGACCGGCACTGGAAGGCACCGCGCTCGCCGATGCATCGGCGGAATTGTTGTGCGCGCATCTTGCACGCCGGCCGCTGCGCAATCCGCTCACGCAGTGGCGCGCGGCGTTTCCCGAGCATCTCGACAGGCTGCTTGCGCGCGGCGAAGCGTACTTTCATCCGTATTCGTTCAATCTGATGCGACAGCTCGGTGCGAACTTCGAGTTTCTGTCGAAGTATCTGCTGTGGCTCAATGCGCAGGGCTTCGACATTCCCGCCGCGATTCCCGCGGCCGCGCAGACGATCGCCTCCGAGGCGATGGTGATGCAGTTCCGTCTCGTGCGCGCCATTGCGCGCGGCCGGCACGATCGGTGTGACGACTGCTTCGACGTGCTCGAAGCCGCCTACGACGACACGATCACGCCGCTTGCCGCGCTGGTGCTGTGACTGGACTGGTGCCTGGGGTTGACGAGGCGACTGGCAACGCGATACCCACCGCAGCGCGTGCGGAGCATACAGACGCTGCGTTGAACCCCTTCTGGCCGCTGCGCCTCGACGAAGGCTGGCAATGCCTGAGCACGCCCGCTGGCGCCTGTGCTTCGCCGACACAATGGCCGAAGAGCGGCTGGCTCGCTGCGATCGTCCCCGGTACCGTCGCAGCCGCATGGCGCGCGGCCGGCCGGCTCGATCCCGATCACCTGTCGCCGTTCGCGTTCGACGACCACTGGTATCGCCTCTCCCTCACCGGCGACGGAGCGCGACGCCTGCGGCTGCACGGCCTCGCCACGCTCACGGAAGTGTGGCTCGACGGCGAAAAGCGTCTCGAGTCGGATTCGATGTTCGTCGCACACGACCTCGATATCGAGCTGCACGGAACCGTCACGCTCGCGCTGTGTTTCCGTTCGCTCGCACCCGCGCTCGCGGCGCGCCGCACGCGCGCACGCTGGCGACCGCGGCTGGCATCGCCCGCGACGTTGCGCAATGTCCGCACAACCCTGCTGGGCCACATGCCTGGGTGGTGCCCGCCGCTTCAGGCGGTCGGTCCGTGGCGGCCAGTCGAACTGCTTGGCGGTGCGCCCTGCTCATTCGACACGGTCGACCTGCGTACCGAGATCGACGGCGACGACGGCCTCGTGCATCTGACGTTGACGTTCGTGCAACCGCAAAACAGCAGCAGCCAGGCGTCGCTCAGTTGCAGAGGTGCGCGCACACCTCTCGTATGGCAAGACCCGCGGACACTCGCCGGCACCCTGCGCGTGCCGCACGCGCCGCGCTGGTGGCCGCATACGCACGGCACACCTACCTTGCACACGGTAACGCTCGAACTCGACGGCGAGCGCGCCTGCGAACTCGGTCGCGTAGGCTTTCGCACGCTGGAAGTCGACCATGGCAACGACGACGCAGGCTTCGCGCTGCGCATCAACGGCACACCGATATTCTGTCGCGGCGCGTGCTGGACGAGCGCCGATCTCGCGACGCTGGCTGGCACGGACGCACAACTGTCACACGCATTCGCATTGGCACGCGACGCGGGCATGAACATGCTGCGCGTCGGCGGCACGATGGTCTACGAGTCCGACGCGTTCTACGCGCTCGCCGATGCCTACGGCATCCTCGTCTGGCAGGACTTCGCGTTCGCCAATTTCGACTACCCGAGCGATGCGGATTTCATCGCCTCGGTCACGCGCGAGGCCACGCAGTTCCTCGCCCGCACGCGCCGATTCGCCTCGCTCGCCGTGCTCTGCGGCGGCAGCGAGATCGATCAGCAGGCGGCGATGTTCGGTCTGCCGCCGGCGATGCGGGCCCAGCCGTGGTTCACCGAACAGTTGCCCGCCATCGTCGCCGCGCAGCGACCCGATGTGCCCTACGTCGCGCATTCTCCAGGCGGTGGCGTCTGGCCGTTCTCGACCCGCACCGGCATCACGCACTACTACGGCGTCGGTGCCTATCAGCGCCCGCTCGAAGACGTACGGCGCGCGAATGTGCGCTTCGCGGCGGAGTGCCTCGCCTTCGCCAACGTCCCCGACGATGCGACGTTGCACGATGCAACCGGCACGATACATGTTCACGATCCGCGCTGGAAAGCCGCCGTACCGCGCGACCCCGGCGCCGGCTGGGATTTCGACGACGTCCGCGATCACTACTTACGCACGCTCTACGGTGTCGACCCGGCGCAGTTGCGTTACGCCGATCCATCGCGCTATCTGGACCTGTCGCGCGCGGTGGTAGCCGAACTGATGATCGACACCTTCGCGGAATGGCGCAGCGCGTACTCTACGTGTGGCGGCGCACTGGTCTGGCAGTTTCAGGATCTGCGCGCCGGCGCCGGCTGGGGCCTCGTCGATGCGCTGGGGCGACCCAAAAGCGCGTGGCATGCGCTCGCCGCCGTGCTGCAGCCGGTCCAGGTCACGATCACCGACGAGGGCCTCAACGGTCTCGATCTGCACGTCATCAACGACACCGCGAAAACGTTGCATGGACAACTGGATCTGGTCTGCCTGCGCGACGGTGCGGTACAGGTCGCATCGGGCAGTTGCGCAGTGCAACTGGCGCCACGCAGCCGGCAGCGCATCGAGGCGGCAACCTGCCTCGGACAGTTCTTCGACTTCACTTATGCGTACCGCTTCGGCCCGCAAGCGCACGATGTCACTATCGTGACGCTGCGCGACGCGAAGACTGGAGATATCTGGTCCGAAGCGTTTCATCTACCCGACCGGCAGGTTCACGAGCGCCACGATCTGGGCCTGACAGCGCGTCCCGAACGCACGGCATCAGGCTGGCAACTCATCGTCGAAGCACGTCGATTCTCGCGTTTTGTGCACATTGCCGATCAGAACTATCGCGCGGTGCGAGACTGGTTTCATCTTGCACCTCATCGTCCGCTCGCCATTCCCCTCGTCGCGCGCGATCCGCTGAACGCGAACGATACAACTCCGGCACCTGAAGGCGAAGTGCGCGCGATCAATGCGCGCGCAACTATTTTTTATCGCTGACGCGCATCGCTGCATTTCCATCCCTTACCCCGCTCTTCGCAATCCGCGTAGTGGCCCGTGCCACGTGGCTTGCGCGTGTGTGCGGACATACCGTCATGCTGCTTCGAGCAGTTCGCGTGCGCTTCGCAAAATGCCTTCTGTTCGACAACACACGCAGACCGTTGAACACATCTGAATCATTTCCGCGTTATCGACGCAGCATTGCCAGGCCAGTCTGCGAAGGTGTTTCAAACATCAACGGTCATCCGGAATGCATCGCGTCAAACGCTCCTTATCCAATCCGATCAAGGACTTGCATCGAAGAAAAAAACGCTTCCCGGCCGTTGCGCCAATCCTGACCTGTTGTACAGATTTGAAACAAAAACGCACGTTTTGCCGCTTATCGAAACATCGGATCTTTCGCTGCACCGCACCAGTACTGGCTTTCGGGGCATTTGGCACAGTCCTCGCTAACTGACTTCCGCGACACAAACGCTCAGACATACAAACAGAGCTATACGAGGCCGGGACTGTCATCCATCGCCGCTTGCCAGGCGGCACGTTCAAAGGATGCAATCGCCCGGGGGTTAGGAACGGGGCCGTTCAAAGGCGGCTCTTTGCGAGGACCGATCATGTTGATGCTTCAATCAGACCTGCACGGCAATCATTTGCTAGGTGCACTGCCTTCGTATGAATGGCAGGCACTGGCACCCCACCTGGAACTGGTTCATCTGCGTACCGAACAGCTGCTCTGCGATTCGGGCCAACGCATCCATCACGTCTATTTCCCCACCACCGCCATCATCTCGATGCTGTCGACGATGGAAGACGGCGGCTCGGTCGAGATCGCCGCGGTCGGCCGTGAAGGCATGACGGGCGTGCCGGTGCTGACCGGCGGCGAGACCATGCCGAACCGCGTGCAGGTGCAATGCTCGGGCTTCGCCTACCGGATGAGCGCGCAGGTGCTCAAGCAGCAGTTCGCGAGCTCGGACTTTCTGCGCCGCCTCATGCTGCTCTACATGCATGCCCTGCTCACCCAGGTCGCACAGACCGCCGCATGCAACCGACATCACTCGCTGAACAAGCAGTTGTGCCGCTGGCTGCTGATCGAGATCGACCGGGTCGCGTCGAACGAATTGACGGTCACGCAGCAACTGATCGCCGACATGCTCGGCGTGCGCCGCGAAGGCATCACCGAAGCGGCCGGCAAGCTCCACGACGAAGGCCTGATTCATCACAGCCGCGGCCACATCAAGGTGCTCGACCGCAAGGGCCTCGAAGCGCGTGCGTGCGAATGTTATGGGCTCGTGAAGCGCGAGTTCGACCGGTTGTTGCCGCGTCTGCATCAGTCGGAAACGGTGAACTGAACCGCGGTGGACTGAACCGCGCTGTACCGCGGATCGTTCCGCGGTCGCCCCGACCGCTGCCACGGTAACCCAACGTAGAGACCCATCATGTTCCGCAACACTGCGCGTTGCCTCGACGCCCTGTTCGTCATCGCCGGCGCGCTGATCGCTCACTGGCTGCGCTTCGCCGCGCCGATCGGGCTCTCCGACGAGGAGAAGCTGCTGATCGCTTTCAACTGCGTGTTCACGCTGTTGCTGTTCCCCGGCTTCGGCGTGTACGACACATGGCGCGGCAAACCGCTACCGTCGATGCTCGCGCGCGTCGCCAGTGCGTGGCTCGTAGTGGTCGCAGCGGGACTCGTGCTGGTGTTCACGCTGCATCGGATGGACGCGCTGTCGCGGCTCTGGTTCGGTTACGCGACCTTGATGTCCGGCGCGCTGATTGTCGTGACCAAGCTGATCGCCCATCTGCTGTTGAGAGTGGCGCGACGTCGCGGCATGAACTACCGGACCGTGGCGATCGTCGGCGCACCCGGTTTCGCCCGCACGTTGCTCGGGCATCTTGAACACGCGCCGCAAGCGGGCTTCAAGCCGGTCTGCGTATTCGATACCGGCGCAGAAGCTGCGCATGGTCCGGCGGTGCGCATGGGCAGCCTCGCGGTGCTGAGCGATATCGATGCGTTCGTCGACAAGGTGCGCAGCGACGGCATCCATGAAGTCTGGCTCGCGTTGCCGCTCTCCGAAGAGCACACGATCTATCGCTTCACGCGCGCGTTCCGCCATGACTTCGTGAATCTGCGCTTCATGCCTGATGTGCGCAGTCTGTCGTTGTTCAATCACTCGCTTGTCGACGTGCTCGGTCTGCCGACCATCAATCTCACGGCGCCGCCGGTGTCGCCGGTGCAGATGTGGCCCAAGCTGATCTTCGACCGGCTGTTCGCGTTCGTCGCGCTGACGCTGCTCGCGCCGCTGTTCGCGGTACTCGCGGTCGCGATCAAGGCGAGCTCGCACGGGCCGGTGTTTTTCACGCAGGTGCGCAAGGGCGTCGACGGGCGGCCGTTTCGCATCTACAAGTTCCGTTCGATGACCCTGCATCGCGAAGCGCATGGGCAACTCACCCAGGCCTCGCGCCACGACGCGCGCGTGACGAAGCTCGGCGCGTTCCTGCGCCGCACGAGCCTCGACGAGCTGCCGCAGTTCGTCAACGTGCTGCTCGGCCAGATGTCGGTGGTCGGTCCGCGTCCGCACGCGCTCGAACACGACGATCTGTACAAGGACCAGGTGTACGGCTACATGCACCGCTATCGCATCAAACCCGGCATTACCGGTTGGGCGCAGGTGAACGGCTATCGCGGCGCGACGACGAAAGTCGAGAAGATGGAAACGCGCGTGAAGTTCGACCTGTTCTACATCCACAACTGGTCGTTCGGCTTCGACATGCGGATCGTGCTCATCACGATCTTCAAGGGTTTCGTCAGCCGCAACGCCTACTGAACCACACGAGTATTTCGGGGATCCGATCGTGAAAGTGTCCGTGATCGTGCCGACCTACCGGCGCACCGCCGACCTCGCGCGCTGCATCGAAGCACTCGATGCGCAGCGCCGGCGTGCGGACGAGGTGATCGTGATCGCGCGCGACGAAGATCGCGCGACGATCGACTGGCTGCGCGCACGCACCGCAGCGCGGCCCGATGCGCGTCTTACAGTTGCGCTTGTACAGCAGCCAGGTGTCGTCGCCGCCTACAACCGCGGCATCGATACCGCGACCGGCGACCTCGTCTGCTTCACCGACGACGATGCCGCGCCGCACGCCGACTGGATCGAGCGCATCGCGCTCGCCTTCGAGGCGGACCATGCGCTCGGCGGTCTGGGCGGTCGCGACATCGTGCATGAGCGCAACAGCATCCTGCAAGGCCAGCAGCCCGTGGTCGGCCTCGTGCGCTGGTATGGACGCGCGATCGGCAACCATCACATCGGCCACGGCGCACCGCGCGAGGTACACGTACTGAAAGGCGTCAACATGGCGTTTCGTCGCGATGCGATCGGCACATTGCGCTTCGATGCGCGCCTGCGCGGCAGCGGCGCGCAGGTGCACTGCGAAATGGCTTTTAGTCTCGACATCCTGCGGCGCGGCTGGACCCTCGTGTACGACCCGACACTGCTCGTCGAGCATTACCCGGCGCCGCGCGTCGACGAAGACCAGCGCTACACGTTCAATGACGCCGCGTTCTACAACGCGTCGTTCAACCTCCGTCTCATCATGTGCGAACACCTGTCGCCGCCAGGCAGATGGGTGTTCGTCGCGTACTCCGCATTGATCGGCAACCGGGCCGATCCTGGACTCGCGCGCGCCCTGTCGCTGGCAATTCGCGGCGACGGACCGGGGCTCGCACTGCGCAAATGGTGGGTCGGCTTGCAGGCAATGCGCGGAGCCTGGCAGGAGGCAATCCGCTAGAAACAGACAGCGTGGAGGCTCACGCGGGGGATTACGACATGAACATCAAAATACTTGCCGGCGTGCTTGCGAGCGTATCGCTCGGCGCGTGCGCGCTGGCGCCAGGACCGTATCTCGACAACGACCGGCTCGACCAGACGAAGATCCCGCAACACAGCGCGGAACGCTTCGTGGTGCGGCCGATCGACGTCGGTTATTTTCGTGCGGAACGCGCGGCGTACAAACCGGCTACCTGTCTGCTCACGTGTCTCACGCAACAGACACGCAGGCAGTACGAGTACCGCGTCGGTATCGGCGACCAGCTGTCGATCATCGTCTGGGACCATCCGGAGCTGACCGGCACCGGCTTCGCCAATGCGGTCACGCTGCCGCCGCTGCCGGCGGTTGGCCAGAGCGCAGGCGTCAACGGCACGGCCAGCGCGGGTGCCGGCGGCACGACCGGCCCTGGTACGACGGCACCGGGAAACGGCGCTGCAGAAGGTGGATTGACCGTACGCGTCGCGAATAACGGCACCATTTTCTTCCCGCGTGTGGGACGTTTGCGCGTGACCGGCAGGACCGCGCAACAGGTCCAGGAGATGCTGGCGCGTTCGCTTGCCCGCACGATCCGCGCGCCGCAGATCGACGTACGTGTGTCGGGCTACAACAGCCAGACCGTGCAGGTCACCGGCAACCTGCGCAACCCCACGCTCGAATCGATCACCGATTCGCCGCTCACCGTGCTCGATGCGATCAATCGCGCGGGCGGTGCGTTGCCGGATGCAGACTTGCAGAACGTCGGCGTTACACGCGACGGCCGGCGCTACACGGTGGACGTCGCCGCGTTGCTCGAAACCGGCGACACGCAGCAGAACGTGCTGCTGCAGGATGGCGACATCATCGATGTGCCGGACCGCTCGAACAGCCGCATCTTCGTGCTCGGCGAAGTGATGAAACCGACCTCGCTGCCAATGAATCGCGGCCGCCTGACGCTCGCCGACGCGATGACCGGCGCGGGCAGTCTCGATCCGAAGACCGGCGACCCGCGCTACATCTACGTGATTCGCGGTGCCGACAAAACGCTCACTCCGGATGTCTACCGCCTCGACATGACCCAGGTCGACGCGCTGATGTTGATGACCAAATTCGAATTGCAGGCGAAGGATGTCGTGTACGTGCAGGTCGCGAGTTCCGCGCGCTTTAACCGCGCGCTCGACCAGATCTCGCCGACGCTGCAAACGCTGTTCTACACCAGAGAGCTGGGCCGCTGAGCCACCCTACCGGACGGAGTAACGCAATGAGTACCTATGACATGCTCGAGCATTCCCCTGCTTCGGGCAACGACGAAGACGCTGTGACGCGCGATCTGCTGCGGCTGATCCTCGATCAGATCGGCTGGGTGATCGGCATCGCGGCCTGTGTGATCTTCGCGTCGGTGATCTACACGAAGATCGCCACGCCGATCTATTCCGCGGATGCACTGATCCAGGTCGAATCGCAAACCGGCACCAGCACGAATTCGGCGAGCCAGGCGCTGGCTGCGCTCGTGCCGTCGGCGGGAGCGATGCACACCGATGCCGAGATCGAGATCATCAAGAGTCGCGCGGTGGTCGAGCCGGTCGTCGAGCAGTTCAAGCTGAACATTACGGCATGGCCGCATACGATGCCGCTGCTCGGCAAGCTCACTGCGCTCTTCGCGCGGCCGGGCCACCCGCTGCCGGCGCTATTCGGTATGCGCTCTTACGCATGGGGCGGCGAACAGCTCTCGCTCGATTCGATCAGCGTGCCGAAACCGCTCGAAGGTGCGCAACTTGTACTGCGTGCGCTCGGCGATGGGCGTTACATGCTGCTCGACCCGTATGGCCAGCCGCTCGTCACCGGTATTGCGGGCGTCACGGCTAACGGTAGCGGCATCGCGATGCGCGTCAGCACGCTGACGGCGCGGGCCGGCACCGAGTTCTTCGTCACGCGCTACAACCCGCTCGATGCGGTCGCGCGCCTGTCGTCCGGATTGCAGGTTGCCGAGAAGGGTCGCGACACCGGTGTCGTACAGCTGTCGTACATGGGCACCGATCCGCACGCGATCACCGCGATTGCGAATGCGATCACCGCGTCGTATCTGCAGCAGCGTACCGAACGTGCACAGGAAGAAGCGAGCCGCATGCTGTCGTTCCTCAACAGCGAACTGCCGCGCCTGCGCGACGAAGTGCATCACGCCGAAACTGCGCTGTCCGAATACCAGGCGCGTGTCGGCTCGTTCCAGCCGACTCAGGAAGCTTCCGTGTATCTGTCGGGTGGCCTCGACTATGAGAAGCAGATTGCGGCGCTGCGCATTACGCGTGCGCAGTTGCTACAGCGCTTCACAGCCGAAAGCCCCGAAGTCAAAACCGTCGATGCGCAACTCGCCGCGATGACCGGCGAAAAGGACCGCTTCGAGGATCACTTCAAGACGCTACCGAACTCCGAACGCGATGCGGTTGCGCTACAGCGCAACGCGAAAGTCGCCGAAGAAATCTACGTCGCGCTGCTGAACAAGACCCAGGAACTGTCGATCTCGCGTGCCGGCACGATCGGTAACGTGCACATCATCGACGAAGCGTTGTTGCCGGCGGCACCGGTACGTCCTAAAGCCGCGCTGATCATCTCGGCGGGGACGGTGCTCGGCGTGATCGCGGGCATTCTGTTCGCGTTCTGTCGACGCACGTTCTTTACCGGCGTCACCGATCCGGAATTCGTCGAGCGGCGCTTCCAGATGCCGATCTTCGGTTCGATTCCGTTCAGTGCCGAGCAGGCGCACAGCGACCGGCTCTCGGCAAGCGCGCGTGCTGCCCTGCCGGGCGCGGCCGCCCGCCGCGTCGGCACCGGCGCCGGCCTGCCCGCGTTACCGGGCAGCTTCGCGCGGCTGGTGCGCCCGCGTGCTACGTCCGCCGCACCGCACGCGCCGACGCGCGTCAAAACCGGCACGCAGACCGTCGTACCGCGCGCGAAACCGCCGACCCGTTCTTTGCTCGCGACCACCCGGCCGTTCGATATTTCGGTGGAAGGTTTGCGCGGTTTGCGTGCGACGTTGCAGTTCGGGCTGATCGACGCACCGAATCGTATCGTCGCGATCACGAGCCCTGCGCCGTCGGACGGCAAGAGCTTTCTGTGCGCGAACCTCGCCGTGCTGCTCGCGGAATCGGGCAAACGTGTGTTGCTGATCGACGCCGACCTGCGACGCGGCCGGCTCGCTCAGTATCTCGGTCGCTCGCCGCATGGTGGTCTTACCGAACTGCTGACCGGCCAGGCCGACTTCGACGTCGTTGCGCGCCCGACCGGCGTGGAAGGGTTGCACTTCATCGCGGCCGGCGCCTATCCGCCGAACCCGTCGGAGATTCTCACTTCGGCGCGCTTCGGGGAAATCCTGCAACGACTCGAGCAGCAGTTCGACATCGTGATGATCGATACGCCGCCGTTGCTCGCCGTTGCCGACGCGGCGATCATTGCGCACATCGCCGGGTCGACCGTGCTCGTGATGCGCGCGGGCGCACATAGCGAACGCAACATCGGCGAATCGCTGAAGAAGTTGCGGCGCGCGCGGGCACGCCTGATCGGTGGTGTGATGAATGCTGTGCCGCTGAAAAGCGGTGGGCGCTACGGCACTTATGACTACGCGTACGCTTATACGTACACGGCAAGCGATCCGCTCGGTACGAATACACCTGGCTAGTACTCCGTTCAGGCACGCAACGAGCGAACGCCGGCAGCACACGTTTTCAGACGTGTGCTGCCGGAAAATTCATTTTGTGTGATTGGGTGTCGTTGGGTCCGGCAGCCAGCGCAGTTACAGAAACCGCGCCACGTCCGTATGAAAACGCACGGCCAGCGCTTTCGCGACGTTCTTGCTGATCGCTCGCCGGCCCGCAAGAATGTCGCTGATCACGGTCGGCGACGCAATGTCGGACAGATCCTTCTGCCGCAGCTTGTGCGTCTCGAGCAGATGACGCAGCACGTCACGCGGCGCGGCTTCCGGCAGTACTTCCACATGCCGTGTGCCCCACACGCCTACGAGATCGGTAACGATGCCGAGCAGATCCGCAAGCGGATGCTGTGCGTCACCTTGCAGATGATCAGTGAGTTCGCTTGCGAGCCGCGTCATCCTCTGGAAGTCTGTCTCGCTGCGCACGGGTTTTAACGGCACCTGGGCCTGCAATGCGGCCCAGGCTTCGATGATGGCGGAAAACGGTCCCGCAATGCGATCGGCATTCATATGCGTCGATTCGTCCTCGTCCACGCGCCGTCTGCAGTCCACTTGAGTCTCCCCACGAACGAATGACGGCTGTCTGTTGGTCTTGATTGATGAAACTGCTTGTGGTGCCCGCGCTCAACGGCCCCACATGCTCCCCGGTGCGGAATCGCGTGGCCACGCGAGGTCCGCGGGCCGCGACGCACTGCTGCGCTCGCGCGCACCAGCCGCCGCAATCGTGCGCGTCACTTCGACCATGAACGCGCGCCGAAACGTCGCCGCAGCAAATCGCTCGGCATTCGCGCGGCACGCAGCCGGCGAAATCGCCGCGCGATGGCGCTCGAAACGATCGACGGCATCGAGTACGGCGGAAACGCTCTGCTGCGCAAAATGCACGCCAGTCGGTTGTGCTTCGCCGAGCGGCACGACAGTTTCCAGCGCGCCACCCTTGCCGTAAGCGATGACCGGCGTGCCGCTCGCCTGCGCTTCAACGACCGCGATGCCGAAATCCTCTTCGGCGGCGAATACGAATGCCTGGGCACGTTGCATATGGTCTTTCAGCACCGCAAACGGCTGATAGCCGAGTATCTGTACATTGGGGCCGGCCTTCGCGCGCAGCTCGGCCATCTGCGGGCCGTCGCCGATCACGATCAGCTTGCGCTGCGGCATCGCGGTGAACGCCTCGACGATCAGATCCATGCGCTTGTACGGCACCATCCGCGATGCGGTCAGATAGAAATCGTCTTTCTGTTCGCGTAGTTCGAAGTTGTGCACGTCGACCGGCGGCGCGATCACAACAGCGTTGCGGCGGTAGGTCTTGAGCATCCGGCGCGCGACGAAATGCGAATTCGCGATCAGACAATCGACGCCGTTCGCCGAACGCGCATCCCAGCCACGCAGGTAATGCAGCAACGCACGTGTGGCCCACGAACGCGGTCCGCGCATCAAACGCGCTTCGCGCAAGTACTGATGCTGCAGGTCCCACGCGTAGCGCATCGGCGAGTGCACGTAGCTCACATGCGTCTGGTCGGGACCGACCAGTACGCCCTTGGCCACCGCGTACGAACTCGTGATGATCAGGTCGTAGCCCGACAGATCGAACTGCTCGATGGCGAGCGGCATCAACGGTAAATAGCTGCGATAGCGGCGCCGTGCAAACGGCAGGCGCTGGATAAACGACGTCGTGACCGGTTTGCCGCGCACCGGCGTGCGGTCCTCGAGAAAATCGACCAGGCTGAACAGGTCGGCGTCGGGAAAGCACTGGATGATCTGCTCCAGCACCTTCTCCGCTCCGCCGGGCGCTACAAGCCAGTCGTGCACGATCGCCACTCTCATCATTTCGATACCTGTAGGACGGCGCACGGACAAACCCTCGCCACGCAACCGAGTGTACGGGGCGTGTCTGCGGCCGTGCGTGCGCGCGGCCACACTGCGCGTGAGACAACGCGCGAATAATGGAAACTCGCCGGTTGCGTGTATGCACCGATCCGGCGAGCCGCCGGCTACGCCCGTCTCTGTTACCTCTCTTGCTACGCTTGCCCGACGATGAACAGTCCTCGTATCGCTTCGCCGTTCCCACTCGCCCGTGCCGCCGATAGCGACACTGTTGTTCACGACAACGCAGACGCACCGTCGGTGCTGTTCGTCGATCAAAGCGGTCAGCTCGGTGGTGCGGAGTTTTCGCTGCTGCCGCTCGCTGAGGCGTGCGCCTCGCGCGGCAAGGTAGTGTTGCTCTCGGATGGACCGTTTCGCGCGCGGCTCGAAACGCTTGGCGTGCCGGTCGAAGTGATCGGCAATGCGCGTGTGTCGGGTATCGGCAGGCAGTCGTTGCGCCTCGGGTGGTTGCGCGCATTGCCCGGTATCGTGCGTCAGGTGCGTGCAATCGCGGACGTGGCGAAACGCTACGATGTGCTGTTCCTGAATACGCAGAAGGCGCTCGTGATCGGTGCGCTCGGCAAGCCGCTGCATCGGCGGCCCGTGATCTGGCATCTGCACGACATCATGTCGCCCGAGCATTTCGGATTCGCACAGCGGCTCGTGGTGAAGTGGCTCGTGCGGCTCGCGGTCGATCGTGTGGTCGCGAATTCGCATGCGTCCGCGCAATCGCTCGCTGAACTCACCGGACGCATGGCCGATATGCCGCCGGTCGTGCACAACGGCATCGACACCGACGCGTTCAATGCAGCGGGCAAATTGAGCCCCGCCGATCTCATCGCGTTGCGCGGGCGCCTCGGGCTACCCGAACACGCGTGGCTCGCGGGACTCTTTAGCCGGCTCGCGCCGTGGAAAGGTCAGCACATCGCGATTGCCGCGCTTGCCCGTGTGCCGGATGCACATCTCGTGCTGGTCGGCGCCGCGCTGTTCGGCGAGGATGACTATGTCCAGCATCTGCATGAACTCGCGGCACAGTTCGGTGTGAGCGAGCGCGTGCACTTCATGGGCTTTCGCGACGACATGCCCCTATGGATGAAAGCGATGGACGTCGTGTTGCATACGTCGACGGATGCGGAGCCGTTTGGTCGCGTGATCGTCGAAGGGATGGCGGCCGAGCGACCAGTCATTGCGACCGCGGCCGGCGGAGTCACCGAGATCGTGCGGCACCTGCGCAACGGCTGGCTCGTCGAGCCCGGCAATGTCGAGGCACTCGCCGGAGCCATGCGAACGTTGCGCGTGTCGCCGCATCTTGCACAACGTCTCGCCGAAAAGGCGCAAGCCGATGCGCAACGCGATTTTTCGCTGGGTATGTATGTGCGGAAAATGACCGATGCGATCGCGGATACGGTGCGCTGACGACTCGACCCGGCTGTGCCTCGGCTAGCGCTACACCTGTAAATGCAGCGCCTATAATCGTCCCATCGATCAACCGGCGATGAGAACGACAATGAAACAGCGCGTGTTGGGGGGAGTCATATTGGCGCTGGGGCTCGCGGTGCTGACAGCCTGCACAAGCGATAGGCCGAGCGTGCCCGACAGCGCGACTATCGTGCGGCTATGCCGTGAGCGGTTGGGTCAATCGGGCCAACCGGCACCCGACTCGCTCGATCAACTCACGCGCCCACAGTGGTCGCGTTATACCGGATGTCTGATCAGCACCAATCTGCGGATTGCATCGAGGGATCGTGCCGGGTATCCGGAGTCGATCGTATCGATACGCTTTGCGCCTGATGGAAGCGTCGCATCGGCGCAGTTGCTGCACAGCACCGGCGACGCCGCGTGGGACACGCTGGCCGCGCAGGCGATCGCCGCGGCAGCGCCACTGCCGCACGCGCCGACCGGACAACCGGCGACACGCATCGATCTGCGTTTCGCGTCGAGTCCGCGGCTGGGACTGTCCACGGAGACCCACTGGTCAGCCCATACCTGCACGACGGTCGGCAGCGCGACGTCCTGCAACTAGTGTCCGTTGCAGGCGAGCACGAATACGCTTAACGCTGCCCGTATTCGATCGTTTCGACGCCGTGCTCCGCACCGATCAGACACAGGTTGGCGCCGCGCGCCGCAAACAGACCCACGGTCACCACACCCGGCCACGCATTGATCTGCGCTTCGAGTGCGCGCGGATCGTGGATCTGCAGGCCCTTCACGTCGATGATCTCGTTGCCGTTGTCGGTAATGAACGGCGTACCGTCCTGCTTGACGCGCACCACCGGCACGCCACCGAGCGCGGTCACGCGTCGACCGATGGCGGTACGTGCCATCGGCACGACTTCGACCGGCAGCGGAAACTGGCCGAGCACGGCCACGCGCTTGGAGGCGTCCGCGATGCAGACGAACACATCCGCCACCGATGCGACGATTTTCTCGCGCGTCAACGCCCCGCCGCCGCCCTTGATCATCGCGCCGCTCGCGTCGATTTCGTCAGCACCGTCGACGTAAACCGGCAGCGAATCGATCTCATTCAGATCGAACACCTTGAAACCGTGCGACTGCAGACGCGCCGTCGTTGCAACCGAACTGGACACCGCCCCGCGATAACGCGGGCGGCTCGCGGCGAGCGCATCGATGAAGCAGTTCGCGGTCGACCCGGTACCGACGCCGACGATGGCGCCCTCGGGCACGTTGGCGTTGACGTAGTCGGCGGCGGCGCGGCCGACCAGTTGCTTGAGTTCGTCTTGAGTCATGGAGAGAGCGGGAGGCGGAAAAGCATCGAGTTTACCGGAGTCGCGGCTCGTCGCTGGATTTCAGGTCGCCGCCGCTTGCCGTTTAACGACCTCGCGGAAATTTAAAACTAAATTAGACCGGCCCCTCTTCACTGTAATCCCTCACCACGGCTAACATGCTTCCGCCGTCATTACACGGCAATTACATTCTTATAACGAGGGAAGCATGAAAACTGCAGTAACCACACTGGGGATGGCCATTGCGCTGACGGCATGCGGCGGTGGCGGCGGTGGTGGAGATAACACCGGCCCCGCTCCTGCAACCAGCGCCGAAGGGATGTACCACGGGACCACCTCGAACAACCGGCAAATCGATGCGTTCGTGCTCGATGACGGCACGTATTACGTCATGTACTCGGTGTCCGGTAGCAGCGCGATGCCTGGCGGCGTCGTGGTGGGCAGCGGTACGTCGAAGAACGGATCGTTCTCGTCGGACAATGCGCGCGACTTCAATCTCGAGGGGCTGGGCATCGTGTCCGGTAACGTCAGCGCGTCGTACACGCAGAAGAAGTCGCTGAACGGGACGATCGCGTATACGAACGGCACAGGAAGCGCGACCTTCACCGGGAACTACGATGCCGACTATGAGAAGACGCCGGCACTGACGTCGATCGCTGGATCGTACTCGGGGTTCTTTGTGTCGAGCTTCGGGCAAGGAGGCAGTCTCGCGCCGGTGAGTTTGACGCTGGCAGGAGGCGGCGCGGCGAATTTCTCCGGTGTACTGTGCTCGTCTACCGGCACGGTTGCGACCCGGGTACGTGGCAACGTGTACAACGTTACGGCGACGTTTGCCGGTACTGACTGTGCACTCGCCGGGCAGTTGTTGAGCGGTATGGCGTATTTCAACAGCACCGATCGATCGCTTAGGGGGATGTTGACCACGAGCGACCGCAAGACCGGTTATCTGTTCGATGTGACTAAAAAGTAGGACACGCGGCAATAAGAGTGCAGTACGGCCTGCCTGGATTTTTCGGGCAGGCCTGTTAATGTGCTTTAATAATGCCGTATGGTTATTGTAATTATTCTGAAACCGTTCTACGCTGTCGTCGTCGGGCCGTACCTGACAACTACAACGGGAGATCAATTTTGAAATTGCGGGTTCAGCGGGATTTTTTAAAACAAAACAGATGTTTATTCGTTTCCGCGATAATCGCGACCTTCGCTCTTTACGGATGCGGTGGAGGCGGCGGCGACAGTGCACCAGCAAATACGCCCTCATCTACGCCGCCAACCCAATCGCCATCTTCCTCGACCATTAATGATGTTAGGGGAATCTATACTGGGACGACCGGCGACGGAAAAACTATCACGGGAATTATCCTGGATAATGGCACCATGCATCTGGTCACCACAAATAAAACAGATAATTCAACCCATATTCTGACTGGGGGGCTTAGAAACGCGGACAGCGCCAATTTCGTTTTTGATGTTTCCGATTTTACGATAGATCATAGTGATAAGCAGGGACTTGCTGAGATGTCCGGATCTTACGTGACAAAGAAGGCCATCACGGGACATCTGAACTATGTACCAGAGGGGGCCAATCAGCCAGCCCCAGGGGCCGGCATCCCAATCTCGCTAAACTACAGCAGTAGTAACGAAGAGACGGCGAGCCTTGATCAGCTACCAGCCGCTATAGGCATCAATATCCGTGGAACGTCTTACAGTGGATCTACCGACACCGCGAACCTCAGCGTGAATGCACCGGCATTCCTCATGATGGACAAGAATGGAAATGCCGAACTGGAAGGACCGGGAACATGCACAGGTGAAGGGCGAATTTCGCCAAGGAAAAAAGATAACGCCTATGATATGTATTTTTCCTACAAGAAAACGCCGCAATGCGATTTATCAGAGCTTCGAGCGTCGGGGATTCTTTATTTTGGCAAGACCGACAACAACCCTAAAACTCTTATAATGATTGGTGCAGAAATTGACAAAGCAGTAAATTTTTTAATCACAGGTCAATAGATTAAATAGTGGGGCGAAAACAACCACTTCGCCTCACTATAGAATTTTAATTTATCAAATGACCGCGCGAAAATCAGCAGTCAAAACGCAGCCAGATCCTTACTTCTTAAGGACCGCCCGCTGCCTGACCGCCTCGAACAGACACACCCCACTCGCCACCGACACATTCAGACTCTCCACAGTGCCTGCCATCGGAATCTGCATGACTTCGTCGCAGGTTTCACCTGTCAGACGCCGCATCCCCTCGCCTTCGGCACCGACCACGAGAGCGACCGGTCCATCGAGTTTCGTCTCGTAGAGGCTCTTGGTTGCCTCGCCAGCCGTACCGATCACCCACACGCCGGCGTCCTTCAGTTCGCGCAACGCACGCGCGAGATTCGTGACCGTGATGTAGGGCACCGTGTCCGCGGCGCCGCTCGCGACTTTCGCGGCCGTCGCATTGAGTCCGACTGCGCGGTCGCGCGGCGCGATCACCGCATGCGCACCGGCGGCATCCGCGACGCGCAGGCACGCGCCGAGATTGTGCGGATCGGTCACCCCGTCGAGCACCAGCAGCAACGCCGTCCCATTGATACTGTCGAGCAGTTCCGCGAGATTCTGCGCGAGCGGCAGATCGCTGGCACGCGCGACGATGCCTTGATGGCGCTCGGTATGCGAGAGCCCCCACAGACGCGTTTCATCGGCGGCGATCAGACGGACGCCCGCCTCCTTCGCCACATTCAGAAACTCCTGCATGCGGCGATCGCGCCGCGTCGCGTCGTAATAGACCTCTTCGACCGTCGACGCATCGTGCCGCAGACGCGCGGTCACTGCATGGAAACCGTATAGAACCTTGAGACGTGACATGACTGAACAACCTTTGATTAAGCGATCGACGATGCGCTTCTAGTTCTGATAAAAACCTGCTGAAAAATGCACAACGCGCGCAGTGCGGTACGGATACCGGCTGCGCGCGGTGAAACTGAAGACAACGTCAGCGCTTCTTGCGCGTCTGCGGTTTCGGCGCCGACTTCGGTGCCGATTTCTGCGCGACGCCACGCTTCTTCGCCGCTCCGCGAGCAGCACGTGCTTCTTTCACCTCAGCCGTTTGCGCAGGCGCAGGCTTCTTGCGACGCGCCCCTTCGGCCGGCGGCAACGAACGCACGCGCGCCCCACCACCCGTTTCGAGCACCGCTTTCTCCGCATGTCCCGCGCGACTTGCCGGCGGCTTGACCGGCGCATCGCGCACGAGCCGGAAATCGATCTTGCGTGCGTCGAGATCGACGCGGCTCACCTGCACGCGCACGCGATCGGACAAACGGTAGCGAATGCCCGTGCGCTCGCCGCGCAGTTCGTTCTTGATCTCGTCGTACTGGAAGTAGTCGGAGCCGAGTTCGGTGACGTGCACGAGCCCTTCGATAAAGAGCGCATCGAGCTGCACGAAGATGCCGAACGACGTCACGCCGCTCACCATCCCGCCGTATTCCTCGCCGAGCTTGTCGCGCATGAAGTAGCACTTGAGCCAGGCTTCGACGTCGCGCGAGGCTTCGTCGGCGCGGCGCTCGTTCGCCGAACAATGCAGACCGAGCTCTTCCCAGATCGCCGTGTTCTCGCGACGGCGGTTGCCGCGCTTCTCGTCGTCGGCCTGCTGCATCGCGCGGGCACGCGGCGACAGCGCCGTGTTCAGCACGACGCCTTCCGGTGCTTCCGGGTTGTACTTCTTGCCCTGCAGGATCGCGTAGATCGCGCGGTGCGTCAGCAGATCGGGGTAGCGGCGAATCGGGCTCGTGAAGTGCGCGTACGCCTCGTAAGCAAGCCCGAAGTGGCCGATGTTGTCGGGACTGTAGACGGCCTGCTGCATCGAACGCAGCAGCATCGTCTGCAGCATCTGCGCGTCGGGGCGGTCGCGGATATGCGCCATCAACGCCGCGTAATCGCTCGCATGCGGCGACTCGCCGCCGCCGAGCGTGAGCCCCATACCGCGCAGGAACGTACGCAGGTTTTCGAGCCGCTCGGCCGTCGGCCCCGCGTGTATGCGATACAGACCGGGGTGCTTGTTGCGCTTCATGAAGTCGGCCGCGCAGACGTTCGCGGCCAGCATGCATTCTTCGATCAGCTTGTGCGCGTCATTGCGCGTGCGCGGCACGATCTGCTCGATCTTGCCCTGCGCATTGCAGACGATGTAAGTCTCGGTCGTATCGAAGTCGATGGCGCCGCGCTTCTGGCGCGCCGCGAACAGCGACTTGTAGACGCCATGCAGGTTCTGCAGCTGCGGCATCAGCGCGGCGCGCTTTGTCGCTTCGGGGCCTTTCGTATTCTTCAGGACGGCGGCCACCTCGGTATAGGTAAGCCGCGCGGCCGAATGCATCACGCCCGGATAGAACTGGTAACCCTTGATCTCGCCACGCTCGGTGATGATCATGTCGCAGACCAGCACACAACGATCGACGTGCGGGTTCAGCGAGCACAGGCCGTTCGACAGCTTCTCGGGCAGCATCGGAATCACGCGGCGCGGGAAATACACCGACGTGCTGCGCTCGATCGCATCCGCATCGAGGCCGCCCTTCGGCAGCACGTAATGCGACACGTCGGCGATCGCAACGATCAGACGGAAGCCGTCGCCCCGACCGACCGTAACCGGCTCGCAGTACACGGCATCGTCAAAATCGCGTGCGTCTTCGCCATCGATCGTGACGAGCGGCACATCGCGCAGATCGACGCGATGGCGCAGATCGGAGGGACGGACTTCGTCGGGGAGTTTCGCGGCTTCGTCGAGCGCGGCGCGATCGAATTCGTGCGGCACACCATACTTGCGCACCGCGATCTCGATCTCCATGCCAGGGTCGTCGATATCGCCGAGCACCTCGACCACACGGCCGAGCGGTTGCGAATGACGGCTCGGGAAGTCGGTCAGCTCGACCACCACCACCTGACCGACCTTCGCCTTCTTCGTGTTCTGCGTGACGAGGATGTCGTGGCCGATGCGCTTGTCTTCCGGCGCGACGATCATGGCGCCGTTCTCGCTCAGCAGACGACCGATCACGCGACGGTTCGCACGGTCGGTGACCTCGACGATGTGGCCTTCAGGCCGCCCGCGCCGGTCGTAGCCGACGATGCGCGCAAGCACGCGATCGTTGTGCATGACCTTCTGCATTTCGCCGGTGGGCAGGAACAGATCGTCCTGGCCGTCGTCGCGCACGAGGAAACCGTAACCGTCACGATGCCCCTGCACGCGGCCGGCGACGAAGTTGGACGGATGGGTTAGCTGGTAATGACCGCGCTGATCGAGCCGGATCTGGCCGTCGCGCTCCATGGCGCCGAGGCGCTTGAAAAATCCTTCGCGCTCCTGGCGTTTGATCGACAGCGCTTCGGCGATGTCGTTCGCGGCAAGCGGTGTTTCGCTCGTGCGCAGCACGCCGAGGATTTCTTCGCGGCTCGGAATCGGGTACGGATATTTGCTCAAGGGCTTGTCGATGATCTTGTTCTCGTTGCGTGAACGTCGTGGCGAGATGACGCGGCTCGTTACAGCGCTCAACCGAACCGGCTCGCCCGGAGGTGGGCCCAAGGCGCCCGCGCGCCGACCCAAAGACTTCTGCGAGGCATTCTAACACCCGTATTCCACGCCACGCGGCGCTCGACGTCGCGGCAACCGGACGAACCGGGCGGCACCTTGGGGTACGTTCGAAACGCTTGACAGCTTTCGCCCGACGGTTATAATTGCATTCTTTGCTGCTGGTCACAAGCAACACGACTGACCGAGTAACACGGCAAAGACAGACACCTGCCCAGGTGGCGAAATTGGTAGACGCACTAGGTTCAGGTCCTAGCGGTGGCAACACTGTGGAGGTTCGAGTCCTCTCTTGGGCACCAAATATCGGAAAGCCGCCTTCGGGCGGCTTTTCTTTTTGCGGTTTGTTTTTTACTTCGCGCGGCAGACAGATGAGTTGCATTGGACGCTTTCAACTTCCAATTGACACAATGCATCATCTCGCTAAAATTACGGCTTGACCTGAAGGATGCCCAGGTGGCGGAATTGGTAGACGCACTAGGTTCAGGTCCTAGCGGTGGCAACACCGTGGAGGTTCGAGTCCTCTCCTGGCACCAGCGAAGTAGATTCAGATCAGTTGCAGGACTTATAAAAACGCTCGCCTTTGCGAGCGTTTTGTTTTTGGGCCGCCCAGAAGGCGCGCGCCCTTTACGCGCCCAGTTTTGCCGCGGCACCACGACCCCATACAACGTCAAATTTTCGCAAAGCTACCCAACCGCGACGGACTCGCGCGCAGTCTCAGGCCGCCAGCCCAGCTCCGGCGCGATCCGCGCAACGAAGTCCTCAAGAATCTGCCGATAATTCTCAAACGGCAGGTCATATGGCAACTCAAGCCGCAGTTCGCTTACCTGCCCCACCACCGGATCATCGAGCAGGCGACTGATAATTTCATCGGCGGAACCGACCAGATCGGGCGCAAACAACGTACGCCGCTCACCATGCGGAGCCAGCGTACGCGCATGGCGCTTCTCGGCAAACTCGCGATAGCGCTGCCGCGTCGGCGCATCGGCGCCATCGGTCGGCACGATCACTCGGCCCAGCGCGACACGCGGTGCGCGCGCTGCGCTCCACTGCGAGCGAAACAGCTCGAGCTGTCGTAGCTGCGCGTCGCGGTAATCGTCGGTCCCCTCGCCCGACGTGATATTGCCGAGCAGCAGATTGAACCCGTTGCGACCGGCCCATTCAATCGAACGCTGCGAACCGCCGCCATACCAGAGCCGCTCAGTCAAACCTGCCGCGTACGGCGTCACGCGCGGCCGTACACGACCTGCCGCCGATTCGATGAACGCGTCCTCGTCCCCGAGCCATTCGCCCGCAAGATTGCGGCGCAGTCGCTCGATGCGGGCGTGCGAAAAATCGATCAGTTCCGGATTCGCATCGAACAGCCGGTCGCCAAGCAGGATGCCGTGTGCCGGCGTACCCGCGCTCAGTCCGACATTGAGGCGCCCACGAGACAGCACATCGACGGTTGCAAGATCTTCGGCGAGGCGAAACGGATTCTCATAGCCCATCTGGATCACCGCCGCGCCGAGTCCGATGCGCGTCGTGCGCTGGCTCGCCGCAGCGAGCAGCGTCGCCGACGATGACACCGCACGCTCGAGATGACGCTGACGTACCCACGCGCTGTCGTACCCCAGCGCCTCGCCCACACCGAACAGTTCAAGTGTTTGTTCGAAGCCGTCGCGTGGCGCGTCGTCCGGGTAATTTCCCGGCGTCAGAAAAGCAAGATGATCGATACGCACGGCACACATACTTCGTCCCTGTAGTGGTTCCGACGATGCATCCACAACCGGCATCGCAGCGCTAGCCAGCAGCGTCTTCAATCACGCATCCGGAAATCCGGCGGGATTGGTTTCCGAACGATCGATAGCCTCCGCCTGCAAGCCCCAACGCGCCAGCGCAGCGCGATATTGCCCACCACGAATCAAGCCGTTCGTCGCGACCGTCAGCGCCGGCGCGAGACCGCTGCCCTTGCGCGTCGCAATCGCGACATCGGCCTTGTACGGCCAGCCCGCGTTGACGGTACCCACCTGGTGGATCTGCCCTTGTGTCGCGGCCTCATAGGCAAGCGGCGCATCCGGGTTGAAGATCGCGTCCGCTCGTTTCGACAGCAGCGCCAAGCGCGCCGACGCTTCATCGTCGAAGTACAGCGGTGTGGCTTCCTTCAGCCCACGTGCAGCGTTGCGCCGGTTCCATTCGAGCAGGATGCGCTCCTGGATCGTCCCGGAACCCGTGATGATGCGCAGCCCGGCAATATCCTGCGGTTCGTGGATCGACTTGATCGCGCTGTCAGCCCGCACAAAGAATCCGTGTAACCCGAGCCGGTAAGTCGTGAAGTCGAACTTCTGCTTGCGCTTCTCGGTGACGCCGACGTTGGAGATGACGGCATCGAACTTGCCCGATGTGAGACCGAGCGGCCAGTCTGCCCACGCAACCGGGACCAGTTGCAAATGCAGACCGAGTGCATCGGCGACCAGTTGCGCGTAATCGGGATCGGAGCCCACGACGCTGCGGGCGTCGGTTGCATACGTGGCAATAGGCGCGGCGTATGGCGAAATCGCCACCGTCAACACGCCAGGTGTGACGAAGCGATAGCCGGCGAGCCCGCTCGAGGCAGTGGCATCTTTCGGCGCGCGGACACGCTCTTTCTGTTCGGCGCTGAAATCGAAAGATTGCGTTGCGGCGTGTGCGAACCCAACTGGCCACGCAAGCGGCGTTGCAGCCAGCGCGCTCAGGTTGATCAGGAACGTGCGCCGTTGAGTCACAAGCTGTTTCGAGTCGTAGCGTTGTCCACGTCGCATATGATCACAGCACCTTCGAGAGAAATTCGCGGGTGCGTGCCTGCGCCGGATCGCCGAGCACGCTCGCCGGCGAACCCATTTCGACGATACGTCCGCCGTCCATGAACACGATCGTGTCCGCGACCTCGCGTGCAAAACCGATTTCGTGTGTGACGATGATCAGCGTCGTGCCCGACCGTGCGAGCTGGCGGATCACGTCGAGCACTTCGTTGACAAGCTCCGGGTCGAGCGCCGATGTCGGTTCGTCGAACAGCAGCACCTTCGGCTTGAGCGCCAGTGCGCGCGCGATCGCCACCCGCTGCTGCTGGCCGCCCGACAATTGGCGCGGCCACGCGTCGGCCTTGTCGGCAAGCCCCACTCGCGCGAGCAGTTCGCGTGCTTCGGCTTCCACCTGCCCGCGCGGCACGCCCGATGCCAGCGGCGCCTCGACGATGTTGTCGAGCACGCTCAGGTGCGGAAACAGGTTGAAGCTCTGGAACACCATGCCGACATCGGCACGGCGCCGTTGCAGGACGTCTTTCTCCTTGAGTTCGTAGAGCGTGCGTCCGTCGCGGCGATAGCCGATCAGATCGCCGTCGATGTCGATGAAGCCGTCGTCGACGCGTTCGAGGTGATTGATCGAGCGCAGCAGTGTCGATTTGCCCGAGCCCGATTGCCCAAGAATCACGGTGACACTGCCCGAGGGAATCGCGAGCGAAATGTTATCGAGTACCTTCAGCGCGCCGAAGCTCTTCGATACATTGTGAATACCCACCTTGCCGCCGACGCGCCGCTGCGCCCAGCCGGTTGTCGTGCCCGCATCGGACGTCGTTCGAGTGTGCGCCGCCAGTCGGGCCGCAGCACGCACGTTACGCCAGTGTTTGAACAACGTAGCCAACGGCGATGCCACCACCTGCTCGCGCGTCGCGCCGCGCGCATAGTACCGTTCGATGTGAACCTGGATCGCCGACAACACCGTGAGAATGATCAGATACCAGACCGTTGCGACCATCAGCAACGGAATCACCTCGAGATTGCGGTGATAGATGATCTGTACCGTGTAGAACAGATCCGGCATCGCGAGGATGTAGACCACCGACGTACCCTTCGCAAGACCGATCACGTCGTTGAACGCGGTGGGCAGGATCGCGCGCATTGCTTGCGGCAACACGATGCGTCGCACCTGGCGCGCCCCCGGCAAACCGAGTGCGGCAGCAGCTTCACGCTGCCCGTGATCGACGGACAGAATCCCGCCGCGAATCGCCTCGGCCGAAAACGCCGCGTGGTTCAGCGTGAGCCCGAGCGCCGCTGCGAAGAACGGGCTGATCAGATCGGTCGTCGATTGATTCAGCAGCGCGATGTGAGTGAACGGCACGCCGATCCAGATCGTCTCGTACAGGTAGCCGAGGTTGTTCAGCAGTAGCAGCAGCACGATCGGCGGGATCGAGCGGAATAGCCAGATGAACGCCCACGCGCAGCCGGCCAGCAGCGGCGAGCGCGACACGCGCGCCAGTGCGAGCGGGACCGCGAGCGCGAAACCGAACAGTGCGCCAAGCCCGGTGAGCACGAGCGTGCGCACGAGTCCCTCGAGCACGGGTCCGGCAAAAAACCACTCCGCAAAAACGCCCCAGCCCCAGCGAGGATTGCCAAGTACCGAGTTCAGTACGATGCCGATCAGCGCGATCGCCAGTACCGTTCCTGCCGTGCGTGCGTGATGTTTTGCCGGGACGATCCGGTAGTGCGCGTATTCCGCGCCTGCTGTGTCATCGTCCAGCTGGCCGGGGTGCCCAGGACGGCCCACGGGGACCGTGCCCGGAAACTGCTGGGTGGTATCGCTCATGATCTGTCTCCCGCTGTGCGAACTGTCGGTTACGCCGTTTCTGCAGTTGCGTAGCGGCTCACGCGTCGCGGCAGCCCGAGGTGATCGCGCAGCGTCGTTCCGGCCAGCGTGCGGCTATAACGGCCGCGCGCCTCGAGTGCCGGAATCACGTAGCGGACGAAATCGTCGAAACCTTCGGCCTGCACCGGAAAACCGAGGATGAAACCATCGGCCGCATCCGCATCGAACCAGCGGATCAGCTCGTCTGCAATCTGCTCGCCTGTGCCGATGAACTGCGTCTTCGGTGTCGCCACTTCCAGTGCGACTTCGCGCAACGTCGAGCCTTTCTTCTGCGCCTCGGCCTTGATACGGTCGGTCGTCGAACGGAAACTGTTCTTGCCGAGATCGCCGAGATCCGGGAACGGTGCGTCGAGCGGGTATTGCGTAAAGTCGTGATGTTCGAAGAAGCGGCCCAGATACGCGAGCGCTTCATCGACGGTAAGCAGATCGCGGATCACCCGATACTTCGCTTCAGCCTCGGCTATCGTTGCACCGACAATCGGGCCGATGCCCGGGAAAATCTTTACGTCGGTGGCGAGACGCCCGTGTTCCACCGCGCTCTGCCGCACACTCTCTGCGAACGCGCGCGTTTCTTCGAGCGAAGGCGAGTGAGTGAACACCGCATCGGCGTACTTACCCGCGAGCGCGATTCCGGAATCCGACGACCCCGCCTGGAAGATCACCGGCTGCCCCTGCGGCGAACGCTGGATGTTGATCGGCCCGGCCACTTCGAAGAACCGCCCCTTGTGGTCGAGTGTATGCAGTTTCTCGCGATCGAAGAAACGTCCGCCTTCGCGATCGCGCACGAATGCGCCGTCGTCCCAGCTGTCCCAGAGTCCCTGCACGACTTCCAGATATTCGTCGGCGATTTCGTAGCGCAGTTCGTGATCGGGATGCTCGCCGCCGTAGTTCTTCGCGGAACCCTCCAGCGGCGAAGTCACGACGTTCCACCCTGCCCGTCCACCGCTAATCAGGTCGAGCGACGCGAACTGTCGCGCCACCGTAAACGGGTGGCTGTACGACGTCGACAGCGTGCCTGCCAGACCGATCTTCGACGTCGAGGCAGCCAGCGCCGACAGGATCGAGATCGGTTCGAAGCGGTTCAGGAAGTGCGGAATCGACTTGTCGTTGATATACAGGCCGTCTGCCACGAACGCGAACGCCACACCGTTCGCCTCGGCCTTCTGCGCGATACCGGTGACGAAATCGAGGTTCACGCTGGCATCGGCGGGTCCGGCGGGATGCTTCCAGGAATTCATGTGACCGCCTGCGCCGTGCAGCATGATGCCGAAAGTGAGGTTTCGCTGGGTCATGATGGGGTCCGGTAAACGAAAGAGAGTAAGAAGCGGAAAGATCAGACGCGCGCCGGCTGTTGTGCAACAGCCAGCGCTTCAACCGCAGCGAGGCGCAGCGCGTAGTCCGCTACGGGAATGTCGATGACGAATTCCTCGATGCCGAAGCGTTCGTGCAAGGCGTCGAGTTCCTGATGCACTTCATCCGGTGTACCGGTTATGACGTGCGGATGCAGTTCGTCGAGCCGGTAGTCGGTCACGCCGGTTTGCCGCGCGAACTCGGCTGCGGCTTCGGGACTCGGCAGATTGACGCTCTGCCCCGTGGCAAGCCGCAACTTGAAAATGCGCAGTGGACCGACATGACGTTGCGCTTCAGCTTTCGATTGCGCGGCAAACGCAAAGAGCGCGAGCAGCGGCGTGTGCCCCGTCGCGTTGCGATACACGTCAATCGAACGTTCGATGTTGTCGCTATCGCCATTAAAGTGACCGGCATAACAGAACTGCCAGCCATGTTTCGCGGCAAGCGCGGCGCTTTCGGGACTACCACCGAGCAGGATGCCTTGCGGTGCTTCAGGCGGCGTAGGCAATGCAACTGCGCCTGCCAGAGGATGATCGACAGCCACGCCTGCTTTCAGGAACGCATCGAGTTCTTCGAGCTGGTGAGCGAAATCGGGCTTCTTTGTCTTGTCGTGAAACCACTGCAGCGCACGCGTGGTTGGCGGCAATCCGCCCGGCGCCTTGCCGATGCCAAGGTCGACGCGACCCGGCGCGAGGGACGCCAGCACCCGGAACGATTCGGCCACCTTAAACGGGCTGTAATGCTGAAGCATCACGCCACCGGAGCCGACTCTTATACGCGACGTATGCGCAAGCAGATGCGATACGACGATCTCCGGCGCGGAGCTTGCCAGCGCCGACGAGCCATGATGCTCGGCGATCCAGTAACGCTGATAACCCAAGGCTTCTGCGCGCTGGGCGAGCCGGATCGTGAAGCGCAATGCATCGTGCGCACTCGTTCCTTCTGCAATCGGACTTTTGTCGAGAATCGAAAGGGAATAAGACATATCGATACCTGCCGCCGCACCGGAAGGCACGTAGGAAAGAGTTGGGGGAATTTGTCGGGCGACACCCGTTCGTTCCATTATCGCTAGCGAAACGCGGCATCGTTCGAGCAAATATTGCTATGCATATGACGGGAACCACGCAACGCTTAGAACATGCCTGGAACACGCCTAGAAAACATAGCGTGCCCGCAGGTAATAGAAGCCACCGTCCTCGCCGATCGTCGAGGCATAGGCGTCGTAATGCCCGCCTTCGAGTTGCGCTTCATACGGCAACTTGTTCGGATACACGTTGAAGAGGTTGTTCGCGCCCACGGCGATCTCGAACTTCTTCGTCACGTCGTAACGGACCTCGACGTCGGTGATGTACTTCGCCGCATTCTGGAAGTGAATGAACTGCGTCGTCGAAAATGCGTTGGGTCCGACAATGTAGGTCTGCTCGCTCGAGGTCGGACCAAAGCGCGTCTCGTGCAGACTCACGCCCCACTTGTCGAGATGCCACGTGCCGCCGACGATGATCTTGTTCTTCGGCGTCGACGTGCTCAGCCAGCCGATCTGCTGCGCATTGAGTTCCGGCTGGCCGTTCGCGCCGGTGGCCACCTGCGTGACCGAGGTCGTGTTCAGGTTCACGCCAAGATCCCAGTCCACCTGGCCATAAACGCCAAAACTGGTATGCCAGGTGCCCGACAGGTCGATGCCACGAGTGCGCGTGCTCGCACCGTTCGTGAAGTAGCTCGCCGACACCGCTGAAGCCGGGATCGTGCCCGGCACCGACAACCCCGCGGCCTCCATCGCTGCGATCGCGGACGCGCCTGATGCGGTGCCGCCTTCGACAATCCGGTTGCGGATGTCGATCTGGTACGCATCGATCGTCAGATGCAGGTCTTTGGTTGGCGTCAGTACGAGGCCGACGTTGTAGTTGGTCGACTCCTCCGGTTTCAGCGGCTGCGCGCCGATCAGCTTTGCCGCCGCCGAATTGGCCGCGAGCAGGCCGAAGACCGACGCCGGCGATTCGCTTACGTTGCTGTAGTACTCCTCGGCGAGCGACGGCGCACGGAATCCGCTACTCACACTGCCGCGCACCGCGATCTGCGGTGTGAAGTCGTAGCGCGTCGAGACCTTGCCGTTCGTCGTATCGCCGACATCGCTGTAGTGTTCGAAGCGACCTGCCAGATCGACGGTCCACTTCGGTGTGAGATGAGTGGACAGGTCGATGTAGGTGCCGAGCACGTTGCGCGAGTTGTCGCTCGCGCTGACGGGTGCAAGACCCGGCAGCGCCTGCGCACCGCCGTCCAGATACGACGCTTCGTCACCCGCGCCTACGCTGTAGGTCTCGCGTCGTTGCTCGACGCCAACCGACACATTCACCGGCGCCGGCAGCAGCGGAATATTGAACGCACGCGAGAAGTCGAGGTTGTTCGTCAGTTGCGTGTTGCTGACCGTTGCGAGGTGGAAGCTGGTCGGCGTATTGCCTTGCGCGGCGAACAACCCGGTGTTGGCCGAGTTGTCCATGCCGATGCGCTCATGGTCGCCGCCATAGGTCGTGCTCAGATCCCACGACCAGCCAAACAGGTTCTGCTGGCCTTTGATACCGGAAGTAATCGAGTAGTCGTTCTCGCTGACTGTCTCCGTCGGGACGAAGCCGCCTGGATAAACCTGTGGAAGCACTGAAGGTGGACGGTAGTTCTGATAGGCCTGTGCATCGCGATGCGCATAGGTCCCAAAGCCATACAGTTCGACGTCGTCGTTCAGGTGGTAGCCAGCATTGAAACCGACCGACTCGCGCGTGCTGGCCGGATTACCTTCGATCGGGTTGTAGTAGCCGTGCCCGGGCGCGAAGGTTCCGAAGTAATCGTCGGGACCGGTGCGCACCGTGTGATTCTGACGGTCGTATTCCGCTGCGAGATCGAGGTAGCCCTGATCGCCGAGATTCAGGCCGAGACTGGCCGACTCGCCGTTCTTGAAGCCATCGCCCGCATAGGTCTGGCCGTTCGTGGTCTCCAGCGATCCGCCATGCGTTTTAGTCTTCAGGATGATGTTGATCACGCCGGCAATCGCATCCGAACCGTACTGCGCCGACGCACCGTCACGCAGGACTTCGATGTGATCGATGAGGCCAACCGGGATCATGTCGATATCGACGCCGGTCGACCCCTGGTTCAGGCCGCCGTCCAGCGCGATATTCGCCGTGGTATGACGGCGCTTGCCGTTGATCAATACCAGCACGTGGTCCGGTGTGAGGCCATGTAGCGACAGCGCGTCGGTCAGTTGCGCCGTATCGCCGGCATAGGTCTCACGCGTGATCGATGACGATAGTTTGACGAGCGCGTCCCGCAGGTTGCTCTGCCCGGTGGCCTGCAACTGCGCCGCGCTGATCACATCGATCGGTGTGAGGCTCTGGCTCGCCTTCGTGCTCGTACGCGTGCCGGTTACGACCACGGCATCCTGCAGTACGACACTGGTCGCACCGGCCTGCCTCGACGCAAGCTGCAGTGCGGGCTGCCTGGTCGGCGCGGCGGATGTTTGCGCGGGCTGCGTTCCTGTCGCTGCCGTTGCAGCGGCCGTGGCACCGCTCACCTGCACCGGCGCCAACGCAGTCGCAGTCGCGCTCTGTGCCCACGCCGTGCCGTTGCATGTGATCGCCAATGCGGCGACCGATATCATCGTCCTGCGAACCCCTGTGTCGGTGTGACCGATCTGATTCTTTCCGCTGTTCCTGCGCATCGACTGCCCCGTTGATGGTCGGCGAACACAGCACTTCCCCCACCGCTCACCAGGAGCAGTGTGGATCGTGCCTTCCCGGTATTGACTGCGAGATGCGGCGGACTGACGTCCGCGCGGCTGGCTTAGCTGGCTGACTTAACTCTTTGGCAACCCTGGCGGGTTCGTCCTCGCCTGATCGATCGCTTCGCTGCCCAGACTCCAGCGATCGAGTACCTGTGTGTATTTCCCGCTGCTGATGAGGTTGTTCAGCAGCAGCGTGAGCGGTGCGGCAAGCCCACTGCCCTTGCGCGTCGTAATCGCGACATCGGCGAGAATCGGCCAGCCCCCGCTGATCGCGCCGACCGCGCGTATCTGGCCTTTCTGCGCAGCCTCATAGGCGAGTGACGAGTTGACGCTCAGAATCAGGTCGGCACGGCCAGAGCTCAGCGCCAGACTCCGTACGGCGAGGTCGTCGTAGTACTGAACCTGCACCGGCTTCAGCCCATGCGCGACATTCTGCCGGTCCCATTCGAGCAGGATCTTTTCCTGGTTCGTGCCCGAGTCTGTAATGACGCGCAGCCCGGCGACGTCCTTCGGTTCGCGGATCGACTTGATCGGGCTCGAATCGGTTACATAGAATCCGATCACGTCGCGCCGATAAGTCGAGAAGTCGAATTTCTCTTTACGTTCCTCGGTCACGGTTACGTTCGACAGCACCGCATCGACCTTGCCCGATTGCAGCGCGAGCGGCCAGTCTGCCCACGCGAGCGCGACGATTTTCAGCTTGCGCCCCAGGCCGTCGGCGACCAACTGTGCGAGATCCGGATCGAAACCCACTGCCGTCTTCGCATCGGTCGCATAGGTACCGAGCGGAGGTGCCCCCAGTGTCATACCGACAACCAGTTCGCCCTTTTCAGCGAACGGAAATGCAGCAGGTACGCCCTTGATTGCTGTCGCGTCCGGTGTGGTACGCACACGGTCGTGCTGATCCGGGCTCAGATTGAAGGTGGTGGTGTTCGCTGCCCATACTGTGCCTGCTACGCCGATCGCCAGTGCGAACAGCGTTCCGGCTACTGCCGAAAGAATATGCCGACCTTGCTTCATGTCTTGTTGTGCCCCGTTGAAATAAACCGTTTATTCGCTGCGTTGCATGCGTGGTTAGCGAACGCCAAGCGGTTCGTGCTGAATCAGATCCTCCAATGAATCGGTGCGCCCCGGTTCCAGCAGATCCTTGCCGAACGGCAGACGGAAATGGACCTCGGGGGCGATCGAACGATCGAACAGCGGCTCATAGCCCGCGTTGAGATAGAGTTCGGTTGCTTCAGGCTGCTTGAAGCCCGTGGTCAGATAAACGCGGCGATATCCCTGCCGCAACGCACGCGCCTCGAGTTCCTGCACGACGCGACGAGCGAGCCCCTGACGGCGCTGACTCGCATGGGTCCAGATACGCTTGAGCTCCGCAGTCGTCGCGTCATAGCGCTTGAATGCGCCGCCACCGACCGTCTCTCCATCGAGTACGACGACGATGAAAGCACCTTCGGGCGGTGCGAATAACTCGGCGGGATAACGCGCCATTTCTTCACTCGCCGAAGCAGAACTGTCCGGACGAAACTCGCGATAACGGGTTGCGTATTCGATTTCGAGCGCATCCAGTAGAGGCCGTGCAACGGGATCCAGCAGAGTGGTATCAATGATTTCGTAGGTCATGGCGGATGGGGAGCGCGCCCGCTCCCGTTGATCGTATCGTGGAGTCGCTATTGCGTCCGACCTCAAGCTCTGTCGAACCAGATCCAAGATAGCAGGCGACTAATGAGGATCGAACCAAACAATTTGCGTATCGTTATGACGTGAATTCCGCATACTTAATTCACGCCGTGCTTACGATTTTGCAAAGTCATTAGTCGCGTTATTAATCGCGCCATTCACCCGCGAATAAAACATGGAAATCGCCGCGATATTGGCCGTCGACCTATTTCGTATCGCGCCTAAACAGGTTCGGCAAGATGGAACAGGCAGTCGCCACGTTCAACCGCGGCAGGCACGCGTTTGCAGACAACCTCGCCAGCGGCCGCGAAGTACGTAATAACCGGTTCGCGTAGCGGCGTATCGGGGAAGTGAATCCGTGCAGCGGCCTGACCCGCGACGACCTGCTCGCCCAGCTCGACTAGCGGCTCGTACACGCCGCGATCGTACGCGTAGACGTAATGGCGCGAGCCGGACACCGTGAAGAAGCGAGTCTGCGCAGGCGGGCCATCGGGCACGAGCGGTCCGCTCAGAAGCCCGATGAAACCGAGCAGATTCAACAAGCCACGTCGCGCGTCGTGCAGTAGACGTGCCTGCACGGTCCCGCCGCCACCCAGTTCTGTCAGGATCGAGATCGCGCCTTGACGACGTGCCGCGGTTGCCGCATGAACCGGATTCGGCGGATGCAGAAACGCGCGCGGCAATCCAAATGCAGCGAGCAGCGCCTTAAGCCGGCTCTCTTCGTCGGGATCGCGTGGCGCGATAGCCAGCATATTGGCGCCATCGTAGAGAAGCGAACTGCCGCCCGAGTGGATGTCGATCAGATACTGCGAGCGGGCGAGCAACGTATGTTCGATATAGTCGGCGATCGCCGCAGTCGGCGAGCCGTGCGAATCGCCGGGGAAACTGCGGTTCAGATTGCCGCCGTCGAGCGGCGATGTCCTCAGGCCCGCGGCTGCAGCAGGGAAATTCGCCATCGGCAGGAAGATGAGTTGCCCGCGCACCCATTGCGGCTCGATCTCGCGGATCAGGCTGGAAACGAGCACCTGCCCTTCGTACTCGTCGCCATGATTGCCGCCCATGAGCAGCACGACGGGGCCGTCGCCGTTGCGGATCGACGCGATCGGAATCGGAATCCATCCGTACGCGGAACGATGAACCGAATACGGCAGACGCAGATAACCGACGTGACGCCCATCGGCATCGAGGTCGATTTCGTTGTGGATGGTGGTCATGCGTGGCGTGTCAGTGGATTTTCGGAAACCCGTGGCGCTCGGCGAGCAATGCAAGAATGCGGTTGGTGTCCGTGACGAAACGCTTGTCGCCTAGCGTCTGTGCATCGGCGGGCACGGGTGCCTCGTCGCCGAGTATCAACACCGGCAGTCCCTGATGGTCCGCATCGAGCGCCTTGACGACCACCTCGCGCGGACGCGCAAACGGCAAACGCTGAATGTCGAGGCTGGCGGTCTTCGCGGGATCGCTCGCAAGCAGTCCCTCGATCGGTGCGCCGTGTGGGCAAATGAAGCGTTCGCCCGGATACTTCGGATCGACAAACCCCGGTTCAAGCAGTAAAAGAAGGTCTCGGCTCATGACAGGCGGCACTCCGGAAGGTGATGAACCGAACGATTCTCATCTCTTGCCTTGCATTGCGCCACGAATAAATCGGCACAACGATATGCGGGCGGTAACTTAGCGGCACGCATTCGCGCTAATCTTGCCCTGTTCATACCCCTGCGTCACGGAGACAACCATGCTTTACGAAATCCGCACCTACACGTTCAAACCGCAACGCGCCGCCGAATGGATCGCCTTATACAAAAGCGAGGGCTTGCCGATCCAGCAGGAATATCTCGGCGAGCTGATCGGCTTCTTCACCACCGAGATCGGCAATCTGAGCGAGGTCGTGCATATCTGGGGCTATCAGGGTCTCGACGACCGCATCGAGCGGCGCGACCGGATGGCGGCCGATAGCCGCTGGCAGGAGTTCGGTCGCAAGGTGAAAGCGCTCGATATCTTCCTCAAGATGGAATCGCGCATCGTGCGGCCAACCGATTTCTCGCCGCTCAAGTAATGAACGGAAATTGATCCTGCGAGGCGAGGTAACGCAACGCGACGCGCGCAATGTGTAGATAACCCATTGCGCGCGTCGCCCTCGCCTTACGATGTCAGGGCAGCGTCGAGCCTGCCCCACCATACTCGAGCGTCACCGAAGAACGGATATTGCGCTGGCTATCTTCCGGCCCGAGGTCGATAGGTTTGAGATGGTTCTGTGCATGCATCTGCACCTGGTCCGTGAGATGAGGCGTGCCATGTCCAGACGGATCGATGAACTGATTCTGTCCGCCGGCCTCGGTAACGGTATATAGCACCGGGTGACCGCCACCGAGTTCCATGAGTCCGGTCCATTCCTCACCTCCGTTCAACGGCACCATCTTCGGTCCGAGACCGAGTTCGGCCCACGTCGTACTGCTACGCTCATCATCGTCGGGAAGCGAAGGGCGCGCCGGGTCGTCGGCCGCGTCGGTAAAGTATTTCCAGTAGATGGGCATACGCCAGGCCTCCATCGGGCGACCTGGAAATTTCTTGCGCGTCAACTCGATGGTCTGGCGGATCGTGTCGGCCACCACCGCGTCGCGCGGACGACCGTCGAAGTAATCGAACTTCACCGGCAACCCCGCTTGCGGACCTTGCAACGTGCGATACAACAAGCTCGTCTGATACTTCAGATAGCGATCGTCATCGATCGTCTTCCACGTGTTGCCGATCGCGTGGTCGAAGATCATTTTCGGCGCAACCTCCAGCCATGTCCGGAACAGCGTCAGACCGGGGTTGTCGTAGTAACCGTCACCGTCGCGATCCTGGTAGAGACCGTTCCACGAAACCATCAGGTCCACGGCCTGCGAGATCTGCGCGTCATGCGCCTCGGCGGCCGCCGCCTTCAGGAACGGTGCAAAGAAATCAGGCGACGTCAGGGTCCGGTCGCGCGCACCAAACGCATTCCAGATTTGCCCGTTGTAGTCTTCCATGTCGAGCAACGTAGTCGACGAGGACGACGCGCCCAGACGATTGCCCAACCACGTGCGGAAGGTTGCGCCGAATCGCCCTTCGTCCCCCTCGCGCGACCACGTCGTCGCCTTGCTGTTCCAGCTGTGGATATACCCCTGCTTCGGATTGAGCATATGCGGCCGCTCGGCGAGCGACAGGAAACCCTGCCATTCATAGTCGCCGGTGCCTGGCGTCGGCAGGCGCGGATCGGCACCGGGCGCGCGCTTCGGCTGCAGGCCCGTCTCCCAGAAACCGATCTGGCCGGTATCGTCGCCATAGCACACACCGAAATCGGTGGAGAGTCGCGCGATTCCCTTGCTTTCGAAATCGGCGAGCGTGTGTGCGCGCTGCATCTCGACGACTGCCACCCAGTTGTCGAGTTCGTGGCCGCGTTCCGCGAAACGCTGCGTATACGCCACGCCATGCGCTTTATCCCAGCTGACGACCGTGCCGTGTATCGTGCGCGCGACTTCGTGATCGACAGGCGCAGCGCCTTTGACCACGATCGTTTCGTTGTGCACGTCCATCTGCTGCCACTTGCCCTGGTACCAGTATTGGTGAGGATCGAGTGGATTGAGCCGTTCGGCGAAGGTATCCGTCGTATCTTCCTGGCCGGAGGTGACGAGCCAGCCGTGATTCGGGCCGCGTCCCATGATCGGAATGCCCCACGACGGCATGGTGAAACCCGCGCTGTCGAAACCACCGCCATGAAGATGAATCTCCGGGCCGTCCGCCGTCGATTCCAGCATCAACACCTTGCCGCTCGCGGAACGCTGCGGGCCAATCACGAGGCATCGGCTGTGGTTGTTGCTGGGTGCGGGTGCGGCCGTGGGCGGTATGCCCTCCTGTGTCGAAGCCAGCGTCAGATAGGTTGCCTTCGGCAACGGGCGTACCGGTGCGAGATCGTCACCTGCGGGGATCGCGGTCGGCGAATCGGGATCGCTCACGGGCACCACGTCGTCGAATATCTCGCGTCCCTTGGTTTCGCCATAACGCGTCACCATGGCATTGTAGAAAGCCAGATTCTGCAATTCGAAACCGCCGCGATCGCGAGGGAAACCTGCCGCCATCGAGAGAAAATCGAGCAGCGTCCAATGCTCCGGCTTCACACCCCAGCGCGTAAATTCATAAGGCGTCTTGTGCTCCGGGTCGCGGTCGATTTCGTCGATTACGCGGTTAATACCGTCGACATAGGCCTGCATCATGCGCTGGTGCTCGGGCGGGATCGCGCGATACATCCGCATCAACTCGGCGCTGTCGAGTTTGCGGTCGAGCGAAATAATGTCCGACTGAACCGCCGATGCACCGAGTATCTCGGCCGTACGTCCCAATGCGCGACGGCGAAACGTTTCCATATCGGCGAGCCGGTCCTGTGCTTCGGCATAACCCGCGCCGAACATCACTGCCGCCGACGTCTTGCCGAAGACATGCGGCACCCCCATGGCATCGCGATCGATACGCACCTGTTGAGCCACAATCGGATCGGGCCGGGGCGGCTGCGCACAACCGGTGGCGAGGGCCGAGGAAGCAAACAGCAGAGAAATGGCGAATGTACGATTCATGAGATCTTCTGAAATTCTGGTTATTGGAAAGCGCATCGGTCTCGTACGCCAGCTGTTTCATGCGGTTCAGAATTTGTGGCGAATCCCCGTGCGGAACGCGAGCTGACTCGCCGTCGACGAGATCCCGCCTGCCCCTGGAATAGCGGCGTTATCGAGTACGTTGCCGGTCCTGTCGCCGGTCACCTTTTCGTATGCGCCCTGCACATAGATGTCGGTGCGCTTCGACAGCATGTAATCGGCCATCAAACCGACGGTGTGATAGCGCGGTTTCACACTTGCCCCGGACGCATCGCCTTCAACCAGGGTGTAGACATATTGCGCACCGACGAAGAAAAACGGCGTCACCTGATACATCCCGTTGACCTCGAGATTCTGGAATTTCAGGCGGTTCATCGCGACGCCGGCGATCGCCAACGGCAGCGGATTGCCCGACGGATCGCTCAGGTAGCTCGAACTCACCGGATCGCGGACATCGGTATTCGAATACACGAAACCGAGTGTCGCGGAACCAATCGTATAGTTGATGCCCGCGCCGAAGATACGCAGGCGCGCTGCCGTGAAGCTGGCGTTTCCGGCCGGCGTCGCGCCGGTGTTCTCGGCGCCCGGATTATTGGTCTGCAGGTAGGCGGCGGCGACAAGAAGCGGACCGTTCAGGTATTGCGCGCCCAGACTGTACAAACGGTCATTCGCGAATTTCGTGTCGTTGCTGAACGCGTACATGCCGCCAAACTTGAAGCCGGCAAACTCAGGGCTCGCGTATTTGATCGCGTTGTTGACGAGAAACGAGCCGTCCGTATTGTCGTTGTCCATCGGATGTGAAAGCAGCCAGCCGCCCCAGTTTCCGTTGGCGGTCGTAGGCGCGAGATAGTCGATAATCGAGTCGTACTGACGCCCCACCGTCACCGTCCCGCGCTTGTCGTCCGAGAAGCCAATAAACGAGCGACCGGGTGCGGACCGACCGTTGTTCACATCGAAAGTCGTCTTGATCACGAACGTGATTTTCTTCCCGTCACCGAGATCTTCGATTCCGCCTAGCGTGACGATGTTGCTCTGCAGATAGCCGCTCTGAAACTGATACAAAGGATCGCCGTGCGGATTGGTGTTGTTCGTGATGTCGAAGCCTTCATCGATGACACCCGACAACGTCACACTGCTTTGTCCATACGCGGAAATAGCGAACGCGAGCGGCAATCCCAGCGCGACGATTGCGATGACTGTTTTTTTCATTGTGGTCGGCATGCCCGGATCGAACGTTGAATAGGACATCGGAAGTGGTGATGTGAAGATTGGCGCCAATATATCGGCGCCGATTTTTTCAAATAAGATGTTTTTTTGTTTATCCCGATCACAGCCTCTTATCGCCCTCGTTAACCCTATGAAACCTCAACAGCTACAGGCATTCGTCGCGGCGGCCCACCATGGCAGCCTGCGCGGCGCCGCGCGCGAACTCGGATTGACCCAGCCGGCGATCACACGGACGATCCACGAACTGGAAAGCGTGCTGAATGCGGAGCTGATGACGCGCGGCATACGCGGGATCGAACTGACTGAATGCGGGCGTACGCTATTGCCGCGTGCCGAGCAGTTGCTGAACGACATGCAACGCACGCTGGAGGCGGTGGAACAGGTGAAGGGCGATCTGGCCGGCAGGGTCAGCGTCGGGACCATGCCGTCTATTGCACTCACCGTTTTACCGAAGGCTGCGGCAGCGTTTCGCCGCGCCATGCCGCTCGTCAGGCTGCATTTCCAGGAGATCACGGTGCTCGATGCGATCGCGCAACTACGCACCGGAAAAATCGATATCGCAGCGATTCGCCACATTCCCGAACTCGAAAGCGATCTGGTTCAAATGCCGCTGTATTCGACGAAGTTCGTCATCGGGATGCGTACCGGCCATCCGCTCGAAAACGCGCGACGGTTACAGGACCTGCTCGACGCGGAGTGGATCGCCCCAGGCGGCTACGATCATTTCTCTCATAGTCTCCTGACTACGATGTTCACCGCGCACGGCTTGCCGGTTCCCAAACGGGTGCTGCATGCACCGTCGTCGTTTGCGGTGGCGCTTGGGCTTGTGTCGCAGACGGACATGATCGGGTGCTTCACGAAGGAACTCGCGACGATGGTGGCGCCACTCGGCGTGCATGTGGCAAACATCGAGGAAGCGATGCCCGCCTACGATCTCGGGATCGTTTCACGGCGCGATCTGCTGCCGACGCCGGCTATTGCGCGATTTATTTCGTGTCTGCAGGATGCGGCGCAGAAGCAGGATTTCGATGACTGACCGATGACGGAGCTCCTTGAGCGTAGCAAGGCTCGGGCGGGCGCTGACGTAAGAGCAGCCGGGCGGTATAATCGCGCCATGTCGCTCCAGCGACCGCCCGGATCTGCCCATCATGGAAAAACGAACTGACGACGCCTTACAGGACGAGGTTCTGCGCGCAGCGAAGCGCGAGGATCAGGAGCGGACACGCGCCCTCGTGCGAAGTGGTGAGCGCTCTCAGGAATCCATGCTTTTTATCACCCCCGCGATAGTCAGAAAGTCGACGTTTCGACGCCGCACAGACGAATTCTGATCATGGGTGACACCGATGGGGCGAACCGTCTGCAGATGAAAAAACTGAAGCGACTGACGGCGGTCCTCAAGACTGATCCCCTGCTCCCGCGATAGTCCATACGCTTATCAATGTCGGCGCTCTCGCAGAGTCTCCATACGATTTAATCAGCAAATAAGTCAGCTCTCAGAAAACGAGTTATGCAGCGCCTTTAGCGCACGCTCCCACGCCTGCCGGGTACGTTGCCACGCAATCTCGCGCCAGTCCTCGTCGGTGGGCATGAACGATTCGAACAGGGTCTGGCTGATCCGCTTGCCGAGCGCGTCGCCAGGATCGCCGTAGAGATGGAGCCAGTGATCGTCGCGTAACGCGGTATGCACTCGTGCTTCAGGATACGCGCCGCATTCGATCACGAGTTGCATCAGATGAGTGCCCGGCAGCGCGTCGAGAAGGGCCTGCGACGTGTAACCCGTGGCGCGCGCCACAACTCCGGTGTCGCTAACCGCGGCGTCCGCGCCCGTGAGCAGTGTGTAAAGCCACCCTCCATAAAGCGCTTCGGCGTCGGCAAGCGCGGCATAACGCGTTTGCGCAATCGCCATCAACATCGGATGACCATAGGCACCCGCGCCGGTGTGCAGATCGAATGCAATGGCGACCTGCGCAGGCCGGAGGAAGCGCTCGACAATGCTCCGTAGCGTCCGGTTCGACCATGTGGCCTGTGCTCCGCCATAAAACAGTCCGTCGGCATGCGCATACTGACCGGCTCCGACAATCGCCTGATATTCGCCCCAACCGATCGACTCGATCTGCGCCGCCAGAAGCCCGTCCGCATGCCGGCGTTGCGGGCCATCGAAGTCGCGGCACGTATAGATAGAGTGAATCGTTTCGTAGCGCGGATTGCGCGGCAAGGCCGCCTCGAAGTCAACGTAGTTGCGATTCAGATCGACGTTGTCTTCATTGACGCGGCGCGCCCACGCGGTGCCCCACGGGTTGATCAGATGCACCATCATCACCGCGACGCCATCCGGAAGGTCGCGTGCGGCGAATCCGGCCAGCCATTCGCTCTGACAGGTCGACCCGTAATAACCTTCGATGCCATGCGTGCCGGAAATCGCCATCAGCACACGTCGTGCGTCCGGCTCGCCAAGCCACGCGACATCTGTCGCCAGCAGCTCGCCATCGGGGCCCTTCAGCGGATGAGGATAAGACGTCACCGTAGCGCCCGACGCCTGCGCCGCGTGCAGAAACTGTGTGCGTTGCCGATCGAACCCGGGTTGATCTGGAAAGCCGTATTTCATTTCGTCCTCGTCATGATAGTTGCAGTGCCTCTGCAGTACGGGTCTCAGGCGTCACGCTGGCGATGATTTCATCGCCAGCGTGACCGGTGTGACAGGCCGCGTGCAACACAGCAGCACCTCGTCGTCGGGTGGTGGTGCGAGCGGATCTTCGACATAGTGAACGCGGCCCGACACTAGTGGAGTCGTGCAGGCATTGCAAAGACCCGCTCGACAATTGAAGGCCGGCGCATAGCCCGCATGCTCGGCCATCTCCAGCAGCGAATGAAACGACGGGTCCCAGGGGATCGGGTCGCTGTGCGGCTCGAATCGTACGGTGACCATGCCCGTGTCAGCCGCTGCGACCGCCGGTACAGGTGCGGCGACTGGTTCCTTTGCCGCCACGCTGTGTGAGTCGCTCGCCTCGTCTTCCAGTACCGTTGCAGGTCCGAAGAACTCGTAGTGAATACGTTCGCGCGCGATGCCCAGCTCGCGCAGCAGCCGCCAGTTCGCCTGCATGAAGCCCGGCGGCCCGCATAGATAGACGTCATAGTCGTCGAGCGGCAGCAGCGCCTGCAAGGTCGCCTTCGTCAACAGGCCCTTGCTGTCGCATGCGCCCCATGCCTCGTCGCCGCCAAGCGGATTGCGATAGCAGACATGGACAGCGATGCCTGGACGTGCGGCGGCCAGTGCGTCGACCTCGTCGGCAAACGCATGCACGACGCTGTTTTCGCAAGCGTGCACGAAATACACACGCCTTGATGAACCCCGCGCCAGACGATGCAGCATGCTGATCAAAGGCGTCACGCCCACGCCGCCGCTCAACAGAATTACCGGTCGCTCGCTGTCTTCAGCGCAGACGAAAGACCCGGCTGGTCCAGCCAGTTCAAGCTCGTCGCCCACGTCGATGTTTTGATGAAGCCAGCTCGATCCGCGTCCCGGCGGTGTGCTTTCGAGTTTGACGGAGATGCGCCAGTGCGTGGTGTCGGCCGGGTCGCCGGACAAGCTGTAGTGACGCAGCAGCGTGTCGCCCTTCGGCATCGTCAGGCGTACCGCGACAAACTGGCCCGCGATAAACGCGAGTGAGCGCGCGGCATCGAGAGGAACCAGTTCGAACGATACGATGGACTCGCTCTCCTGAATCCGCCGAATCACGCGAAAACGTTCAAAGCCACGAACTGCGCTCGTCGATGCGCTCACATCCGGCAGCACCACCTCAACCTCCCGCTTGCTGCCGGCCGACGACATACACCGGCACAGCCGCCGGTCCCGCGGCCTGTTCGCGCTCGATCATCTGGCCGAGCGCACGGCGGAAACGCAGTGGCCCGGAATCGATCGCGAGATCGATATTCGGTTTGCGCCGCCGCGCCATACCTTGATGCACGGCCGTCAGCACCGCGCGATCCTCCTCGAACGCATGACGCACGTCTTCATCGAACTGACGGGAAACGTCCTCGTCATGTGGATCGAAGTTGCGGGTCTGGAACCAGAAGTAGCGGGTCTGCGATTCGTTCACCGGCGTCATGAAGTTATACGAATTCATCAGGAACACTTGCGGATGCGGCGGCGCATCGTCTCCGCCCGTTCCAGCAGGCGTGAAAATCGCCTTGATGATCGCGTGCGACGGAAAGCGCACTTCGTAATGCTGCTTGCGATCGCAGTGCCCCGCAAACTTGACGAACTTTGCGTAGAACGGCGCGACCTCCACATCGCGCATCCAGCGCGACACCGTTACGCCGTTACCGGCGACGACAGTCTTCAACGGCTCCGCTTCGCACGCAGCGTTGCCGAACGACGAGCGATGCACCCACGCCACATGCGACGGGTCGAGCAGATTGTCGGTGACATACAGGTAATGGCAATCCACCGTCATCGCATCGCCATGGTTGATGCCCCACGCCGGATCGTCCCACTCGTCGATCTGCACGATCTCATCCGGGTCGGCTGCCTGCACATCGCCCATCCAGATCCACACCAGACCGTAGCGTTCGGCAAGCGGATAACTACGCACTTGCGCAGACGGGGGAATGCGTTGTGCGCCAGGTGCTTTCACACAGGTGCCGGAGCAGTCAAACGTGAGCCCGTGATAGCCGCATTCGAGTTCGTCGCCGATCAGGCGTCCCATCGATAGCGGCAGCATGCGATGAGGGCACGCGTTTTCGAGTGCGACCGGCGTGCCGTCCGTCTTGCGGTAAAGCACGATCGGCTCATCGAGAATCGTGACCGGCAACAGGCTGTGCGTCACGTCCTGGTCGCGTGCTGCTACGTACCATGCATTCTTCAAGAACATCTGCGCTGCCTCCGGTGGGTTCACTCGTTCTGCGCCCTGGCGGTCCCGCGATCGAGCATGTCTAAAGAATAAGAGGCCGAAACATTAAAGAATAGATGTGTGGAGCTGGCGGTTCTTTTAGAATTTCTAAACTCACAATGCATTCACAATGCCCCTCTTCCTCAAAGAAGGAATCGCCATGAGCACGCTGCCCCCTCTGCGCGCGTTGCAGGTTTTCGAGGCCGTGGGCCGCTGCGGCGGCGTTGCAGAAGCCGCGAAACGTCTCGGCATTTCGGCCGGCGCCGTCAGCCAGCAGATCAAGCTGCTCGAAGACACACTCGGCATGAGCCTGATGCAAAAGGACGGCAAGCGCCTGCGACTCACCACCATTGGACGTCGCTACCACGAGAGCTGTGCGGCCGCCTTCGAGAGCCTGCGCGTCGCTCACGCGGAAATAGAGCGCGCGAAAAACGTCCGCAATCTGAGCGTCAGTGCATTGCCTTCGCTGCTCTCGAAGTGGCTCGCGCCGCGTGTCATGGCGTGGCAAACGCAGCATCCGGAATTGAGCGTCTATCTCGACGGCACGCATACGGAGCCTTCACCCGAGGGCTATGAGATCGATTTTCGTGTCAGCTACGGCGACCGAATCGCGGAAGCCGAAAACGCCATCGAACTCTTTCGCGACAGTGTCGTGCCGGTGTGCAGTCCAGCATGGCTCAGCGACAAGGCGCCGCTCACCGCGCCCGCGGACCTCTTGCCGCATCCCTTGATCGCCGTGGACTGGTTGCCGAAATTCACTTCTCCGCCTTCGTGGCGCGACTGGTTCGAGGCCAACGGTGTCGACTGCGGCGCGCTGCATAACCCGCGGCATGTCTACTCGCTGTCGAGCGTCGCGATCCAGGCGGCCATCGACGGTCATGGTTTCGCGCTAGCGCAGTCTTCGATGATCTGCGACGACGTCGCCGCCGGTCGCCTCGTCGTACCGTTCAAACTCGGGCTTCCGTTGCCGTGGCCTTACTTCCTCACGTGGAAGAAAAGCGCTTTCGATCAGCCTCAATGCTGCAGCTTTCATCGCTGGCTACTGACGCGTGCGCGAGAACAACAGCAGATCAACGACGCGATGCTGCAATAGCGGATCCGTTCACTGCCCCGAAATGTCGAAGTCGAAATAGCGCTGCTCGATCTTGCGATAGGTGCCGTCCTTGCGCATCGCTTCGATGACCCCGTCGATCTTTTCGCGCAGCGCGACATCCTCTTTACGCAAACCGATCGCACCGCCCTTGCCGAGTGTTTTCTCATCGTTGACCGGCGCACCGAGGAACGCATAGTCGGCACCTTGAGGCGTCTTTAGAAAACCCTGGCTGCCCGCAATCATGTCGGTGAGCGTCGCATCGATGCGGCCCGGACGCAGGTCCGCATACACCTGTTCCTGATTGGCATACGACACGATCTCGATACCTGCCGGTGCCCAATACGCCTTCGCGTAGGCCTCCTGCGTGGAACCCTGCGCCACGCCGATGCGCTTGCCGCGCAATGATTCGACTGTCGGTTTGATATCGCGTCCGCGCAAACCGATCAGCCGGCTCGGTGTGTTGAAGAGCGGCGTCGTGAACGCAACCTGCGCTTCGCGCTGCGGCGTAACCGACATCGCCGACAGAATCGCCTCGAATTTCCGGCCCTGCAGCGCCGGAATAATGCCGTCGAACGCGGTCTCGACCCAGACGCATTTGACGTTCAGACGTCGACAGATCTCATTGCCGAGGTCGATTTCGAAACCGATCAGCTGGCCCGAAGGCGCTTTCGATTCGAACGGCGCGTACGTCGGATCGACGCCGAACCGGAGCCGCGTCATATCGTTCGCGTTGGCGTCGGCACAGAATGCGGCCAACAGTAAGGCGAGACCAGCAATCGCGCGTTTCATGAGTGCTCCAATGTCGATGCGCAGCCGGGCGCGCGGCTAGCGGTTCGTGGGGGATTCACCTGCGGCCGTTGGTCGACCGTGACCCAGCTTAGGAACTCAAAAACACGACGAACAGGGGCGTAACGCTGCGTCATCGTTAAGTTTTTCTAAAGCGATGAACCTCCTGGTCATTGCCAAAAAAAACATTACAAAAATCATACAAAAATCGATTACGGATAATTCAAATCTTTCATTTAGCAAACATTCAAACCGGAATCAAAGAGGTCTCAACCAGGGATTACCACCGATAACCGCTTTCATCCATGCAGTCGCTTAACGGTCGGCGTACACTCGCTTCAAACCGGCAGAGCACGGGGTCACACCGGTATCGCACGGCGCGGTCCGGCGTTTATTGCACGGCTATCGGAGACAGGAGAACAACCAATGAGCTGGACTCGGGAACAGAGAAACGTCACTATCGCCGCCTATCTGGGCTGGACATTAGACGCATTCGATTTCTTTCTGATGGTTTTCGTTCTGAAAGACATCGCGGGGGAATTCGGCACGGATATCAAGTCCGTCGCTTTCGGGATCATGCTGACCCTGATGATGCGTCCGGTCGGCGCCTTGATCTTCGGCTGGCTCGCCGACAAATATGGCCGCCGCCCGACCTTGATGGTCAACATCGCCTGTTTCTCGCTACTTGAACTGCTGTCCGGTTTTTCGCCGAACCTGACCACCCTGCTCATCCTGCGCGCGCTGTTCGGTATCGCGATGGGCGGCGAATGGGGTGTCGGTGGCGCACTGACGATGGAAACCGTGCCGACCAAAGCGCGCGGCTTCGTCTCGGGTCTGCTGCAGGCCGGTTATCCGAGCGGCTATCTGCTCGCCTCGGTCGTGTTCGGTGTGTTCTATCAATACATCGGCTGGCGCGGCATGTTCTTCGTCGGCGTGCTGCCTGCGTTGCTCGTGCTGTACGTACGGGCGCACGTTCCTGAATCGCCGGCGTTCAAGACGCTCGAGAAGAAAGAGCATCCGGGCCTCGTCGCGACGCTGAAAAAGAACGTGACGCTGTCGCTGTATGCGATCGTCCTGATGACCGCGTTCAACTTCTTCTCGCACGGCTCACAGGATCTGTACCCGACCTTCCTGCGCATCCAGCATCAATTCGATGCGCACACGGTGTCGTGGATCACGATCACGCTGAACATCGGTGCGATGGTAGGCGGGCTGTTCTTCGGTTCGCTGTCGGAAAAGATCGGCCGCAAGCGCGCGATCTTCATCGCGGCATTGATCGCGTTGCCGGTGCTGCCGCTGTGGGCATTTTCGAGCACACCGTTCCTGCTCGCGGCCGGCGCGTTCCTGATGCAGATCTCGGTGCAAGGCGCATGGGGTGTGATTCCGGTGCACCTGAACGAAATCTCGCCGGACGAGATTCGCGCCACGTTCCCGGGTCTCGTCTACCAGCTCGGCAACCTGATCGCATCGGTCAACGGGCCGCTGCAGGCGGGGTTCGCCGAAGCGCACGGCAACAACTACGCGACAGTCATGGCAACCGTGATCGGTATCGTGGCGGTCGCGATCGCCGTGCTGATTTTGTTCAGTCGTGAACGACGCGGCATAGATATGACACAATCGGCGGAACAGGTCGCGGCCGTCAGTTGATCGCGACCCACGCTATGACCCGGCAAACCGTCTAACGGCGTGTCGGGCACGAATACGACGGCAGGCATGACCTGCCGGAGATGGCTACCAGTATTGCAGTACGAGGCCGTTCCGATTCCTGTCGGAACGGCCTTTTTTGTCTGCGTCCGCATGGGCGCATCACGGCAACGATTGCATTTTTAGAGGGGTCTATCCACACACAATGCTTGCTCGCTTCACCCTATCCTTCTTATCCTGAAAAAAACAGCTGTTTCAAATACGTATTTGAATCGCTCGTTTGCGGCCGGGCGACCGGCATTGGGAGACGCAACATGGTAGTTCGCACACTGAGCCGGCCCGCCGGCGATACGAAGTCACGCATCCTCGACGCTGCTGAAGCGCTCTTTGTCGAGTGCGGCTACGAAGCAATGTCGTTGCGGCAGATCACCTCGCGTGCCGAGGTCAATCTCGCAGCGGTCAACTATCACTTCGGCAACAAGGAAGCACTGATACACGCGATGCTGTCGCGGCGCCTCGATCGTCTGAACGAAGAGCGTTTAAAGCTGCTCGAGCGTTTCGATGCGCTGCTTGGCACCCGTCTCACCTGCGAGCACGTGCTCGGCGCGATGTTCATTCCGGCATTGCGTCTGTCACGCGAACCGCGCGTAGGCGGCAAGGCGTTCTTGCGGTTGCTTGGCCGTGCGTACACCGACCCGTCATCGTTCATCCGCGATTTTCTCGGAGCACATTACGCGTCGGTGGCGGAGCGCTTCTTCGAGGCGTTCCAGCGCGCGCTGCCGCATCTGCCGCGCGAAGAACTCGGCTGGCGTCTGCATTTCGCCATCGGTGCGCTATCGGGCGTGCTGGCCGGCACGGACACCGACAGCCTGATCTCCGAGTTCTCGCAGGGTAAGGACATGAACGACCTGCAACTGATCGCGCGGCTGGCGTCGTTGATGGTCGCGGCGCTGAAGGCACCGCTGCCCGATTCGACGCAACTGGCGGTCTTTGCAGCCGTGCTTGGCGATGCATCCGACACCAGCGTGCCGGACGGCCCGGCAAGCGTCGCGTGTCCGATCTCGTCCCCAGCGGCCGTAAACCAGGTGCCCGTCGTCGAACGCAGCAGCGAGCCCGCGGTGAGTTTGTCCACGCAACAGGTCGCGCACGGCGCTGCCTGAGCGCGGGCTGCATGTAATAGCAGCAGTTAGAGCTGGCGTCCCTTCACCTTGATGACGCCGGCACCTGACTGACGCGCGCAAGCCCGGCCACGGGATCGTCTGCCGCACGGACCGCGTGCCGGCGGTCCGGTCCAACATGCCCGACGGGTGCGGTGCACCCGTCAACGAACAACAACACGCGAGCTATCCGCTGTATCGCGTGGTGCGGGATACGCACGCCCGTAGAAATGAAAAGGAGGAGTCGACATGTCGTGGTTTATCGTTGCGCTCATCGTCGCTGGTGCGGCGCTCGTCTATCTTCGGGCCCGTGCGTCGTGGTGGCTGACGTTCATGATCGTCTGGGTCGCAGCCGCGCATCTGACCGGTGCCGCCGGCGGCTTCCTCACGACGCTGCTCACGATCGTCTTCGTCCTGCCTGCGCTCGTCCTCGCGATCAAACCGTTGCGGCGTGCGTGGCTGTCGAAGCGGGTGCTCGATATCTTCCGCAAGATTCTTCCCGAGATGTCGCCGACCGAACGCGACGCGATCGAAGCCGGCACGGTCTGGTGGGACGCCGCCCTCTTCTCCGGCCGGCCGCACTGGGACTCGCTGCTCGCACATGGCCCGGCCAAGCTGTCCGCCGAAGAGCAGTCGTTCCTCGATAACGAATGCCAGCAGCTGTGCGATCTCGCGAACGACTGGGAAACCACAGCCGTCTGGCAGGATCTGTCGCCGCAGGCGTGGCAGTACGTCAAGGACAAGGGCTTCCTCGGGATGATCATTCCGAAGCAGTACGGCGGTAAGCAGTTCTCCGCCTACGCGCATTCGCAGGTGATCATGAAACTCGCGACGCGCTGCTCGGCTGCCGCCGTCTCGGTGATGGTGCCGAACTCGCTCGGCCCGGCCGAACTGCTGATGCACTATGGCACCGACGAACAGAAAAACTACTACCTGCCGCGTCTTGCGCGCGGCGACGAGATCCCCTGCTTTGCGCTGACCAATCCGTATGCGGGCTCCGACGCCGCTGCGATTCCCGATCTGGGCATCGTGTGTAAAGGCACATTCGAAGGCCGCGAAACGCTCGGTTTTCGTGTGACGTGGGACAAGCGCTACATCACGCTCGGTCCGATCGCAACGGTGCTGGGTCTCGCCTTCCGCGTGCACGATCCCGATCATCTGCTCGGTTCCGTCGATGAACCAGGTATCACCTGTGCGCTGATTCCGACGCGCCACCCTGGTGTGAATATCGGTCGACGCCACTGGCCGCTGAACGCGGTGTTCCAGAACGGCCCGAACTCGGGCAAGGACGTGTTCATTCCGCTCGACTGGGTGATCGGCGGACGTGAGCAAGTCGGCAACGGCTGGCGCATGTTGATGGAATGTCTCGCTGCGGGCCGTGCGATTTCGCTGCCGTCGTCGAATGTGGGCATGGCGAAGATCGCCGTGCGCGGCACCGGCGCGTATGCAGCCGTGCGGCGCCAGTTCCGCACCGCGGTCGGCAAGTTCGAAGGCGTGCAGGAAGCGCTCGGCCGCATGGGCGGCAACCTGTATGTGATGGATGCAGCGCGGCGCCTCTCCGCACACGCCGTCGATCTCGGCGAAAAGCCGTCTGTCATCTCGGCCATCGCCAAGTACCACATCACCGAACGCGCCCGCAAAGTCATCAACGACGGCATGGACGTCGCCGCCGGCAAGGGCATCTGCATGGGCCCGTCGAATTTTCTCGCGCGTGCCTACCAGCAGGTGCCGATCGCGATCACCGTGGAAGGCGCGAACATCCTGACGCGCTGTCTGATCATCTTCGGTCAGGGTGCGATTCGCTGCCACCCGTACGTGCTGAAAGAGATGACCGCAACGCGCGAGGCCGATCACGCGAAAGCCCTCGTCGATTTCGACGAAGCGTTTTTCGGCCATGTGAACTTCACGCTGTCGAACGTCGTGCGCAGTTTCGTCGACGGTGTGACAGGCGGTGCGTTGATCGCGAAACCGCAGCAGGCCTATGCGCCGCTCGTCCACTACTATCGCGCGGCAAGCCGGATATCGACGGCATTCGCGTTGCTCGCTGATGTGTCGATGTTCGTACTCGGCGGCGATCTGAAGCGTCGCGAACGGATCTCGGGACGGCTCGGCGATGTGCTGTCGCAGCTCTATCTGATCTCCGCGACGCTCAAGCGTTTCGAAGACGAAGGTCGCCAGGAAGCGGACCTGCCGCTCGTGCGCTGGGGCGTGGAAGACTCGCTGTACCAGGCGCAGCAGGCACTCGACGGCGTGCTCGCGAATTATCCGAATCGCGCGGCCGCGGCCTTCGTGCGCATCTGTGCGTTCCCGTTCGGCATGCGGCATCGCGCGCCGTCCGATAGTCTCGGCACCGCGATCGCCGAATTGATGCAGACGCCCAGCGCCGCACGCGAGCGGCTTGTCTCCGACTCCTACGTGCCGCATGTGGACGTCGATCCGCTCGGCTACGGCGAATTGATCTTCGCGTTGAACCCGCGCGTGACGGAGATCGACCAGAAGCTGCGCGATGCCGTCAAACGCGGCCTGATCCCACCGATGCCGCAAAGTCTCCCCGATCTCGGCGACTGGACCGAAACCGTCTTGCAGCGTGGCCTGATCGATGCCGACGAGCGCAAGGTGCTCAACGACTATGCGCGCTACGGCGCGGAAGTCGTGAAGGTCGACGACTTCGATCAGGATTTCGGCCTGCTTGGCGATCTCCAACGCCGCAAGGAAGCGCTCGACAAGGCGATGCAACTTGCCGCCTGACTCACGCACCGTGCACACTGACGTCATTGAGCCTCGCCAGCGGAGCCGCGGACGATGAATGATTCTTACCTGAAGTTCGTCAACTCGCCGCTCGGCGGACGCGTCGCGCGTTCGCTCGGGCTGCCGAAACCCGAAGTGTTGCGACGCTATCGCGCCGACGCTCCAGAGTTCGACGGGTTGATTGCGATCGGCGCGGGCCGCGCGTCGCAACTGCTCGACGCGCTCGCCGACGTGGTGAAGAGCACCGGCCTGACGAGCGTCGCGCATGAGAGCGCGGGGCTGTGGATCGCGCTCGCGAACCGCCACGGCCTGATGACCGGCCGCTTCGAGCCGACCGAACCCGGCGCGCATGCACGCGTCGCGGCGCTCGTCTTCGATGCAAGCGGCATCGAAGACAGCACCGGGCTCGATGCGCTGTATGCGTTCTTTCACGACACACTGCGCTCGCTCGGCAAATGCGGCCGGATCGTCGTGCTGGGACGCACGCCCGAAACCTGCGACACGCCGCGCCAGTGGACCGCGCAGCGTGCACTGGAAGGACTCGTGCGTTCGCTCGGCAAGGAAGCGCGGCGCGGTATCACGTCGAACCTGATCTATGTGGCACCGCACGCCGAACATCAACTCGAAGGCACGTTGCGTTTCTTTCTGTCGGCGCGTTCTGCTTATGTGTCGGGCCAGGTGGTGCGGATCGATGCAGGTAGTGGCGATGTCGGCGCAGTGGGCGATGCGATTGATTGGGCGCAGCCACTGGCAGGACGCCGCGCAGTCGTCACCGGTGCCGCACGCGGCATCGGCGCGGCGATCGCCGGTGTGCTCGCCGCGCAAGGCGCGCAGGTGGTCGGCATCGACATCCCTTCCGCACACGATGCGCTCGTCGACACCATGCGACCGCTTGCGGGCACCGCGCTTTCGTTCGATATCGCCGCCGCCGATGCGCCCGCGCAGATCGCCGCGGCACTCGGCGAAACAGGCGTCGACATCTTCGTCCACAACGCCGGCATCACGAAGGACAAGACCATTGCGAAGATGAGCGAGATCGGCTGGCACAACGTGATCGACATCAATCTGAGCGCGCAGGAACGCATCGACGATGCGTTGCTGGCAGCAGGTACCCTGCGCGACGGCGGGCGTATCGTCTGCGTGTCGTCGATCAGCGGCATTGCCGGCAATCTCGGGCAGACCAACTATGCGGCGTCGAAAGCCGGCGTGATCGGTCGCGTGCAAAGCATGGCGCCGCAACTGCGCGCCCGGCGCATCACGATCAACGCGGTCGCACCCGGTTTCATCGAAACGCAGATGACCGCGAAGATTCCGCTCGCGATCCGCGAAGCCGGCCGGCGCATGAACTCGATGAGCCAGGGCGGTCTGCCGGTCGACGTCGCGCAGACCATCGCGTGGCTTGCGCAACCTGCTTCGGCGGGCGTGACCGGACAGATCGTCCGGGTGTGCGGGCAAAGCCTGCTCGGAGCCTGACGATGAGCGAACCGACCGGCGACCCGGCACGCGTGAAGACGATCGTCGTCGAGCGTCTGCCCGCGCCGGCACAACGTTATGCGCGTGCGCTCTCCGGTATTTTCAAGCGCGGCCGCGCGACGCAACTGCCGCCGCAGCGCCTCGTGCGCCCCGCTGTCCCGCTCGATGCCGCCGATATCGATCGTTATGCGCGCGTCTGCGGCTTCATTCCGGAACACGGTGTGCCGCTCACCTATCCACATCTGCTCGCGTTCCCGCTGCATCTGCAGATGCTGACCGATCCCGCTTTCCCGTGGCCCGCACTCGGGCTCGTGCATCTCGCGAACACCGTGCGTCTGCGCCGGCCGCTCGCCATCGGCGATACCTTGCGTGTCGAAGTCGAATACGGTGCGCTGCTGAAGCACGACAAGGGGCAAGCGTTTGTTCTGCATTCAAGGCTGTACCGGCGCGGCGAAGCCGTGTGGGACGGCGACAGCGTGTACCTGAAACGCGGCATTCCCGCACGTGGCGCAGCGCTCGCACCGCTCGAGATCGAGCGCGAGGCATTGGCGCGCCAGGCGCGCTGGCAGTTGCACGCGCAACTAGGCCGCGACTATGCGCGCGCCTCGGGCGACTACAACCCGATCCATCTCGGCGCCCTGTCAGCGAAGGCGTTCGGTTTTCCGCGCGCAATCGCGCATGGCATGTGGTCACTGGCGCGCGCCGCCGCCGCGTTGCAACCGGCCAAACCGCTCGCTGAAGCGTCGCTGAGCGCCGAATTCAAGCTGCCGATGCTGCTGCCCGGCGAGGCAACACTCTGGAGCGCAGCGCCTTCGCTCGTCGAGCGCGAGTTCGAAGCGCGCGACAAGACCGGCGAGAAACCGCATCTGCGCGGACGCTTTGAATGGGTGCTGCAATGAACAACGCCGCTCGTAGCAGGCAATCTATGTCCGTCGAAATACGCCATATGACGGGTAGCGCATCGTGCGCCGCTCATCCGTGCATCGTCATCCGCTAACCGGGAACCACCTTAAGGAGCCCAAGCATGTCCCACCCGCTTCCCGCCGTGCGGCGCGTCGCTATCGTCGGCGGCAACCGGATTCCGTTCGCGCGCTCGAACACCGCGTACGCAACCGCATCGAATCAGGACATGTTGACGTTCACGCTGCAAGGTCTGATCGATCGCTACAACCTGCACGGAGAACGGCTCGGCGAAGTCGCGGCCGGCGCCGTGATCAAGCATTCGCGCGACTTCAACCTGACGCGCGAAGCCGTCCTGTCCACGACGCTCGCGAAAGAAACGCCCGCCTACGACGTGCAGCAAGCTTGCGGCACCGGGCTCGAAGCTGCGATCCTGGTCGCCAACAAGATCGCGCTCGGACAGATCGACGTCGGTATCGCAGGCGGCGTGGACACGACCTCCGATGCACCGATCGGCGTCAACGAACGGATGCGCAAGATCCTGCTCGAAGCGAATCGCGGCAAGAGCACGGGCCAGCGCATCGGTGCGCTGTCGAAACTGCGCCCCGGCATGCTGTTCAAACCGCAACTGCCGCGCAATGGCGAGCCGCGCACGGGTCTGTCGATGGGCGAGCATTGCGAACTGATGGCCAAGCGCTGGAACATCTCGCGCGAAGCTCAGGACGTGCTCGCCTACGACAGTCATCGCAAGCTCACTGAGGCGTACACGCGCGGCTTCCTGAACGACCTGATGACACCGTACCGTGGTCTGGCGCGCGACAACAATCTGCGCAGCGACCTCACGCTCGAAAAACTCGCTGGCCTCAAGCCGGCGTTCGATCGCGACGCGGGCACGATGACCGCCGGCAATTCGACGCCGCTCACCGATGGGGCTTCAGCGGTGTTGCTCGCCAGCGAAGAATGGGCAGCTGCGCACGGCCTGCCGGTGCTCGCCTATTTCAGCTGGTCGGAGACCGCAGCCGTCGACTTCTTCGACAAGAAAGAAGGCCTGCTGATGGCGCCGGCCTACGCGGTACCGCGCATGCTCGCGCGCGCCGGACTCACGCTGCAGGACTTCGATCTATACGAGATTCACGAAGCATTTGCCGCGCAGGTGCTGTGCACGCTCGAAGCGTGGCAGGACGAGGAATACTGTCGCACTACGCTCGGCCTGCCCGGCCCGCTCGGGTCGATCGACCGCACGAAGCTGAATGTGAACGGCGGTTCGCTTGCGACCGGTCACCCGTTTGCGGCAACCGGCGGACGGATCGTCGGCGGCCTTGCGAAAATGCTGTCGCAACTCGACAAGCCAGCCGGCACTGCGCGCGGTCTGATTTCGATCTGCGCAGCAGGAGGCCAGGGGGTCGTCGCGATTCTCGAACGTTAGGTTTAGTGTTTGCAGCTGCGGCCATCCGTACCGGCAGAGTACGGCCGCGCTGCTTAGTCAGGCCATGCAGGAACATAAGGGAGACAACCGATGAACCAGCCCACGCAATTGCAACCCGGCGCACCCGCGGCCACGCAGCCCGGTGAAGGCGCCGCGCAATCCGCACCTCAACCCGCGCCGAACACCGACGGCATCTGGTACGCGTCGTACCCGGCCGACGTGCCGCGCGATATCGACGTCGACCAGTACGAATCGATCCCGCAGTTCTTCGACGAATGCATCGAGCAGTTCCGCGAGCGCGTCGCTTTCGTGAGCGTCGGCGCGAGCCTGACGTACGGCGAACTGGGGCGCAAGGCGAACGCGTTCGCGGCCTACCTGCAAAGCATCGGCGTGAAGCCCGGCGACCGCGTCGCGATCATGCTGCCGAATACCTTCCAGTACCCGGTCGCGCTGTTCGGCACGCTGAAGGCAGGCGCAATTGTCGTCAACGTGAACCCGCTCTACACGGTACGCGAACTCTCGCACCAGTTGAAGGACAGCGGCGCACAGACCATCATCGTGTTCGAGACGTTCGCGAAGACCGTCGAGGATTCACTGGCGGGCACACGCGTGCAGAACGTGATCGTCACGGCGCTCGGCGATCTGCTTTCGGATGGATTGAATCTCAAGGGACGTGCGCTGAATTTCGTGCTGAAACACGTCAAGAAGATGGTGCCTGCGTACCGGATACCGCAGGCAGTCAGACTGCTCGACGCGCTTGCCATCGGCTACAAACGACCGCTCGTTGCAGTGCGCCCGACCCACGCCGACATCGCGTTCCTGCAATACACCGGCGGCACGACCGGCGTCGCGAAAGGTGCCATGCTGACGCACCGGAACATCATCGCGAACCTGCTGCAAGCGAAGGTGTGGTCCGCCGGCCAACTGAGTGGCGAGATCGAAACGGTCCTGACACCGCTGCCGCTGTATCACATCTACTCATTGACGGTGAACGCGCTGATCTTTCTCGGGCTCGGCGGCAGGAACATCCTGATCGCCAATCCGCGCGACACGAAACGCGTGATGATGATCATCCGCCACGAGAAATTCACCGGCATCACCGCGATCAACACGTTGTACAACGCGTTTCTCGACAACGAGGAATTCCGCAAGCGCGACTTCTCCGATCTTAAACTCGCGATGGCAGGTGGCATGGCCACACAGAAGGCCGTCGCCGATCGTTTTAAGGCCGTGACCGGCAAGCCGATCGTCGAAGGGTACGGGTTGACCGAGTGCTCGCCGATCGTCTCGATGAACCCCGTCGACCTGAAAAACATGCGTGATTTCGAAGGCTCGGTCGGTTTGCCCGCGCCGTCTACCCAGGTGCGCTTTCGCAAGGAAGATGGCAGCTGGGCAGGTATCGGCGAGCCGGGTGAACTGTGCGTGCTAGGGCCGCAGGTGATGAAGGGCTACTGGAACCGCCCCGACGAAACCGACAAGGTGCTCGACGAAGCAGGCTGGCTCGCGACCGGCGACATCGGTGTGATGGACACGCGCGGCTTTATCCGTTTGATCGATCGCAAGAAGGACATGATCCTGGTGTCGGGTTTCAACGTCTATCCGAACGAGATCGAAGACGTGATCGCGATGCATCCGGATGTGCGCGAAGTTGCCGCGATCGGCATCCCCGATGTCGCGCAGGGCGAACGCATCAAGGTGTTCGTCGTCTCGCGCAATCCGTCGCTTACTGCCGAACAGCTCATCCAGCATTGCCGCAAAAACCTGACCGGCTACAAGGTGCCGAAAGTGGTCGAGTTTCGCGACGAGCTGCCGCAAACCAACGTCGGCAAGATCCTGCGACGCGCGCTGCGCGACGAGGAAATTGCCAAACAAAACGCTGCCTGATTTTCTACGATTCCGGAGAACGCGTAATGACGCACCCTTTGCTTTCGATACCCCGCCGCACCCGTATCCTCACGCAATTGTTCGCCTGTATCGCCATCGGCTGTGCGGCCGGCGGCGTGAGCGCGCAAACGAGTGCCCCTGCACCCGCAGAAAACACGACAGTCAGCGCGCCCAGCACGCCGGCCGCGCAGGTCGGCAAGCTGCCGGTCGAGCAGCAGGTGCAATGGCTGCAACGGGCAGCGCAAAGTGGCACGCTCGAAAAACTCGACGACACGCAACTCGTGTCGCTGTTCCAATCGCTCGATCCGCTTACGGTGCCGGCCTATATTCACGCGGGCCCGAACGGCTATCCGTCGTATGAGTTCACGATGTCGCGCACGGAGCGGATTCGCGGCAACTGGCCCGACAAACCCGACCATATGCTCGTGCGGGTCGCGCACGACCCGTTGCGCGTCTACGCAAAGTGGCTGCCCGACGGCGCGCACTCGGGCCAGGAAATCATTTATGACGAGTCGAAGCGCACCGACGAAATGTATGGCCATCTTGGCGGCCTGCTGAACGTCATGCCGCTGTGGACGTCGATCACCGGCTCGCTCGCGCGCGCGCAATCGAACCACACGGTGCGCGATCTCGGCACCGAATACATCGTCAACCAGTACCTGACCGAGGGCAAGAAATACGCGGAAGCCGGTCTCATCAAGCCGAACCAGACCGAGGTGAAGACGATCGACGGTGTGCGCGTGGTCGCATTCACGTGGGATACGCCGACTGGCCGGCCCGCGTTCTATGCGAAGAAGGAAACACTGGGGCTCGATTTGCGGCACCCGTGGTTCCGTACCGTCGAGTCGTACGATAACGACGGCAAGATCTTCGAGAAGATCATCATCGAATCGATCGAGCCGAAGACGTTCGATGACTCGACGTTCGATCCGAAGAATCCGGCGTATAAGTTTTAGTGTGTGAGGTTTGCAACGACGCGGGTTATGCGCGGGTCGTTGCGGACACGATCGTGAAAACGGCGAGCTGAGTGTGCTCGCCGTTTTGTTTTAGTGTTTGCTGCGAGACGCGGTGTGAACGGCTCGCCAGTTGTGCGAGGACGAAACTGTCGGAGGCACGTACAACACCGACAAGCGAGCCACCTGTGCCTGCAAGATGCGAAGTCAGCACGGTGTGCCACAACGCGCCGATGTCGTCGCCGACCTCAACCGTTGTCATGCTCACACGCGCTGCATGCTGGGCGAATGCGCGGCCACGTGCGAAGTTCAGGTCCACCACCGCCAGCGTGCCAGGCGTATCGGCAACGCGCGCGGATGCAGGCCACATGTAACCCGCAGTGGCTGCAAGCCACGCACTGGTAGCAACAAAAGTACGTCGATCCAACGCCTCACTCCTCTGCGTGTGAAATCCGCTTACTTATGTATAACCGCGCCGGTCCCGCCACGCACGTGGCCAGATCCCCTGCTTGCCCGGCGACAGGATGCCGGCCGGATCGAGTGCGTCCTTGATCGTCTCCGACAGCTTGAGCAGCGCGCCATCGTTGAAGCTGTATTGCGCGGCGGCATAGTCCATGTACGCCAGATGCGCGCGATATTCGCCGTACCCGGCTGCATGTGCGTCGCTCATCAGTGCGCGAAGTAGATCACCTGCGCTCTCGGTTTGACGTTGATCGTTGCGATTGAAGATCGCCGCGAACACATGATGCAGATGCCGCACACCCGCAGTGAAGCCGCCGTAGTAGTCGAAGCCGTATTCGGCGGCACGTGCCTTCGTCATCGTGTACTGGCGCATCGCGTCGCGGCCGGTTGCCGGACACAGCGGCGAGAAGTCGACGTGCGCGCCTGCGCCACCGCGCCAGTCGAGCATGCGGAACGCGCTCATCGCAGGAATGCCGGAGAGATTGCGATCGCTGCCGCCCGCTGGCTGCGCATCGCCCGCATATTTCGCCGATGAAAAAACCGCCCCCGGTATGCGCGAAAACGCGCGCTCAATGCGCCTGTGCCGTACGTCGATAAGTTCAGGCTCGCCATAGATCGCGTAATGCAGATTCCAGCGGCCGACGTGCAACGCATCGAGCATCGCATCGATTGCGCGCTCGGGCATCGGTCCGTCGCCGTCGTACCATTGCGTGCGTGTCGACAGACCCGCGGCCCGACGCAGACCGCCTTCGATCACCGCCTGGTTGCGGATCGTTTCGTCGAGGCGCAGCGGCCGCAGAATCTCGACGATCGCTTCGAGATCCTCTTCGCGACGAAACTGGATCTCGCCGAGCAGCCACGCCGGCGGCGCCGGCATCAACCACACACCCATCTTCGTGACGACGCCGTAATTCGATTGCATAAACATCGCATCGAACGACGGACCGTAGCCCGCCTTGTACAGCTGCCACGCCGAGCCGGGCCCCTCGCCCATACCGAGCGCGCCCATGCCGGTGCGCACCACCGTGCCGTCGGCCAGCACGATCTCCATGCCGCACTGCTGTGCCGCGTGATCGCCATACGACGTGTAGCCGAAACCACGCTCGAGCGTGTTGCCGATCACGCTGCCCCAGCCCGCCGCGGGTGGATCGACCCAGAGCTTGTGACCGTGTTCACGCAAATAGGTATGCAGATCGAAATAGCTGACACCCGGTTCGACGAGCGCATACGCGAGCGTGTCGTCGACCTCGATGATGCGGTTCATGCGTTGTAGATCGAGTACCACCGATCCTGCGAGACGCGGCGCCGCACCGCCGTAGGCGAGATTGCGACCGGTCGATACGGTCCATAGCGGAATGCGGTATTCGCTGGCAATACGCAGGATGGCGCGAATCTCGTCGACACCAGCCGGCAGCACCGCCGCCGACGCCGCGCCCGACGCAGCCTGGCCGGGCGCAAACGGATCGAGATACGCGACGAGCCCCGCCGCCGCCGACACCACGTTCGCCGCGCCGACCACTGTTGACCATTGCGCGATCGCGCGGTCGAAGGTGGCGGCGGACACACCGGGTGGCAGCACACGCATCAAGGGGCCCGCCTCACGGGTTTCAGTTGCGCTCAGTAGCCGCCCGTTCCACCGCTGCTGCTCGAGCTGCTACCGCCCGACGACCCCATATCGCTACATCCACTCGTTGCCAGCGACGCCAGCGCAAGCGCCAGGATTACGAATACAGCCGACAACATCCTCTGGGTTTTCATGTTCGTCTCCGGATTTAAGGGAGCGGCGCCGTACGCGGATCGTCCGGCACCCTCCTGGTCAGGTCGCAGGCAGTATGCGCAACGCCCTGCGCGGCGCTGCCGCGACGTTGCCCTGCGCTACCCTGTGGACTTAACGGACGCGGACGCGACTTTATTCCGCACTTTGCGCGCTTTCCGTCGATCCGGCACGCGCCGCGCCGGAAATTCGCCGGTCACCCGGCTGTCACGCCCGATTCATGCGCAACGGCCAGACCATCATGAGATTGGTAACTCAACGTTACATAAGGAATTTTGGAGATGCTTCCGCGCCGACAAGCCGTTATAGTGGTCGAAAGTTTGCCGCCAGGCGCGCACTACGCCCACAAGGGGTAGAATCGCGGCGAACAACCGTTTCTCCAACCTGACTTATCCATGCCTTCCGCAGAATCGCATCCGCAAAACGACTTTATGAACGCAGCGCGCAAAGAACGAAAGCGCGTGGAGATTTACCTCGTCAACGGCATTCGCCTGACCGGGTGTATCGAGTCGTTCGATCAGTATCTGGTGATGCTGCGCACGCCCGTGGGGCTGCAAGGCATTTATAAGCGCGCCATCTCGACGATCCAGCTCGATACCGGCACGCGGCCGGGCCCTCGTACCCCGCGCCCGTCGCACGGCGAGCACACCACGCGGGGCCCACACGGCTCGCGCGAACCCCGCGAACCGCGTGGCGAACCGAGAGAACATCGGGAACCGCGTGAATCGTATGGCTCCCATTCGCCGGCCGAGCGCTCCGAACGGAGCACGTCTGACACGCCAGTTGTCGTCACCCGGCGCCGCAGGCTGTTCGGCACGAGCGGTGGTGACGGCAATAACGGCAACGGTAATGGCAACAGCGGCAACGGCGGCGCCACCGAATAGCCTGTAACGCGAGACGGCCGCTATTCCGCCGTCTCGCTACCCAGCCGCTGCAAAATCCGCTCGATCCGCAAGTCCTGCTGGTGCGTCAGCGCGAAACCACATTGCACGGCAAGTAGACGCCGGCGCCAGTAGCTGGCGTTCAGCGCGCGGATCATCGGTTGGCGCGTGGCCCACTCCAGATGTTCCAGCTCCGCCTCCACTACGTGCAACGCATGCACGCGTCGCGCCTGCCCTGGCCTCTTCGTCTCCATGAGTGTGCCGTCCCGTTTGTGTGCTGACGCGATGGCCGGCCCATACCGCCATCGCCGCGACACTCGAAAGACGAAATTATGCGGATTGATTTTTAGGATATCCGTGGCATCCTGTGGCACGGCGTGGTGGCACGCGAATTCGTTAAGAAAACGCTTACCGCCGTCGATGCAATACGACCGTGCGAAATCGTGATCCGCACGCTGCCTTGCTAGCGGGCAGCCGTATGCGCCAGGTTGACCTGCGCTATCCTGAGCGCTGGCATTTTCAAACGGAGCACGCCATGGCGACCTCCCGCCCCAATGCGCCCAGCCCTGCCGAAAGCGCAGATGAGCGACTCGATGAGGCTCTTGACGAAACCTTCCCGGCCAGCGATCCGATCGCAGTCGATCCGACTGAACCGCGTCGTACGAACCGGCCCGATCAGCGGCCGGATCCGAAGCCGCACAAATCGTCTTGAGCGGGCCATCCCGCTTTCTATCCGCTTGTCGCCAGTCTCTGCACGGACGCGTGCAGAACCCCTGAAAAACAAAACCCCGCGCGGCGCACCGGGCGGGGTCTGGTTCATGCGGGTTGGATCCGTGCTGTCAGCGGCGTTAGGTCCGCTGTTCCGACGAAGCGATCAGTTCGTCGGCAAGCCGTTTTCCAGTTGACGCTGCAGCTCGCGCACCTGACGCTGGGCTGCCCGCAGTTGCTCCTGCGCACTCGCCCGTTGCTGCGCCAGCGCGACGGCCTGCGCCTGATTGGCACGCTGCTGATCGGAAACGATCGATTGCTGCTGACGCGCCACGTTGAGATCCGACTGCAGCCGGCTAGCGCGGTCTTGCGACAGCGCGATCATGCGCTCGGTGAACGCTTTCTGCGCTTCGAGCCGGGTGCGGCGAAGTTCGACGTCAGACAATTGCAAGGTTTGACGGACGAAGTCCTTGTAGATCATTTCGGCGCGGGTCTCATCCGAGGTCTTGATAACGCGCCAGAAATTTTTCTGCTGGAACAGCGCGACGTAATACGTCATTTCCTTGCCGTAGAACAGCAGGCTCGCCCCATAGGTCCCGTTGTAGGTCGTGCGGAGTTCGCTGAGATCCGAACCGCGGATCATCTGCTGCAACTCGGCGACGTTGCCGGCGGCGGATTCCTGCGCTTCGGCGGGTGTCAGCGCGGGCGACGCTTGCGCTGCCGTAGCGCCCGATTGCAGCGGCGCAGTGGACGGCAACGCCGTGTTGACGGACGGCTGGGAAACGACCGCGGCGGCGTTGGATGCGCCGTCGGGAAGGGTCTGGGCCCCTATGCTTTGCACGCCGGCCAGCGCCACGAACGCGGCCAACGCGAGGTGTCGAAGTGTCGACTTATGGTCCATGTGATTCCTGCTGAAAACAGTCTTTGTTTTATTACAGCCGACGCATTATTACTCACTTTCGCGAGTTTCGGGCTCTTCGTCAAAAATTTGGTACTTACGCATTTTCTCCCAGAGCACCTTGCGGCTGATACCGAGATGCTGCGCTGTATCCTGCCGGCGCCAGCCGTTCGCATCGAGCGCGGCGATCACGCGGTTGCGCTCCGCCATGTCCCATTTACTGCGATCGACGAGTACTTCCGCGGCGATTTCGGCGGGCACCGGTTGCGTGCTGCGCGCGAGCGCGAGTAGCCGTTGCAGCCGTGCCGCATCCCATGCACCGATCTGCCGGACCGTGACGCCGATACGCTCGGCGAGATTGCGCAATTCGCGCACATTGCCGGGGAAGTAGGTATCGGCGACTGCGTCGGCGAGCCAGTACGGAATGTCGGGCAGTTCAGCAAGCCGCTCGACACCGACCACCGATGCGATGAAGGCCTTGAAGATCGCGATCTTGTCGACGGCGCCCCGCTCTTCCAGCGAGGGAATTTTCAGCTCGATCACTGCGAGCCGGTAGTACAGGTCGGCGCGGAAGGTGCCGTCCTTGACGAGTTGCGGGAGATGTCGATTGGTTGCTGCTACGAGCCGGAAATCGAGCTTTACAGGTGCGGCCGAGCCGATACGCGTTACCGCGCTGTCTTCGAGTACGCGCAGCAGTTTTACCTGCTGATAGAGAGGGAGATCGCCGATTTCGTCGAGGAACAGCGTGCCGCCGTCTGCCTGTTCGAAATAACCTTTGTGGGCGACGACCGCGCCTGTGAACGAACCCTTCGAGTGGCCGAAGAATAGCGATTCGAAGAGGCCGTCGGGGATTGCGCCGCAGTTCACCGCGACGAATGGGCCTAGCCCGTAGCGTGAATGCTTTTCGTGCAGTAACTGTGCGATGCGTTCCTTGCCTACGCCGGTTTCGCCGTGGACCAGCACGCTCGTATCGCAGTCGGCGAAGGTGTCGACTTCGTGCAGTAGCGCCTGCATGCATTCCGAGTTCGCCACTAGCGCGCTCGACTCCAGCGTCTGCGCGCTGTGTGCGCGCAACTGCAGGACGAGCTTCGAGATCATGCCGCGCAGTTCGGCGCAGGTGAAATCTAGTGGTAGTACGTGCGAGTACTCCGAGGGGTACATCGACGGATCGTGATCGCGTGGTGCGGCGCCGACCCACACGACCGGCATGCCGTGGGCTGCTTGCCAGTCGCGCAGGATCAACGCACCGCTGTCGATCACAGAGACGCTGATGATCGCTAGCGACGGACGTACCGCGGTTCTTTCAGGCGAGATCGCTATGTCGTCGGCGCGGATCACCTCGACGTCGAAACTCGCCATGCAGCGCGCGACCCGGTCGACGATGTCGGCCTTGCCTTCCCAGACGTAGAGGTCGAGTTCTTCGAGTTTGGTGGAGGTTCTCATCGAAATGGTTGCTAGTTGACCAGCTGCGGGACGCCGCACATCAGCGACATATTGTGAACCGTGGCGGTGCCGATCTGAATACCGAGTAACGACAACGTCGGGACGAGGACGGTGTCGAGCAAACCGAAAACCGGTTGGAGCACAGGTCCCAAAAGACCTGCGACGCCAGAAAGAATCGCCGACAGAAGCGACGACAGATCGGTAGATCCGAGCAGAACAACCTGCAATGCGTTAGGCAACTGCGCGAGCAGTTGCGTAGTGAGCACCGAGCCATCGGTGCCCACCGCGTTGGAATTGGCGCTCTGAATCGAGTCGAAGCTGCCGGACGCACCGGTGAAGGTTAGCGGCGTCGTGCCGGGTCCGATAGTCAGATTAATAGGGTTTAGCGCAACGCTGGCAATGACTGTGCTGATGCCCAGTATCACCGTTGAAATGGACGCCACGTTGATCTGCCCGGTACAAGTCGAATTCCCGCTCAGGCAGACGGTCGCAATGCTAGGCGTAACATTGATCACGGCATTGGTCTTCGCCTTGGTGTTTTCGCAATCGACCGACATCAAGGTCGCCGTCCCCTGCGCGGCAGTCAACGACAGTACGAGCGGTGTACTGAGGGCGGAGATCGACACAGATAGCAACGACCCTAGCCCCAACGTCAATGGCGTCTTGGAAAATAACACCGGCAACAAGGTCACGTTGGCGTTGACCACGGCGGTTCGGGCCTGCGTACGTGGCGTGGCGACACCGTTGAGTTTGTAAGTGCCGCCCTCGCCCACCGCCAGCACTGGCGGATGGATGACCTGCAGAGAAACGCCTGCCACACCAGCAAGACCTGCCGACACGTTGATCACGGGGCCCGGTGTGCCATTCGGGCCAGTCTGCGCAATTTGCGCGGCGACCATCAAGGCGTCGAGCACATTGACGGTTGCAGTCGCGGCGGAACTCGCATTGGCGAGCCCGAGTGCGAGTAGACCAGGCGCCGATGTGCCGCCATCACCGATGGCAATGTTCTGTCCGCCGGGGATGGCAACCCCAAGCGCGCCAAGAAGCGTTGCGTCGATCGTATCGCCGCCCACCGTCAAAGCCTTGACCATCGCCGCCACGAAGTCCTGATAAGTGACCGTCGTGGCGAGCAGCCCCTGCATTGTCGAGGCGTTCAGCGCCACCATCAGGTTCTGGAGTGAGATTTGCGCGGCCGCGAGACTTTGCGTGTCGCCCACGCTGAGCGAGACCTTCGTACCCAACAAACCGCCAAGGATTGCGTTCAGCAACGCCGATTGCTGCGTGTTGATCGTGGCAATGCCGGTGCCGAGCGAAAACGCATCGATATTGGTCGCTCGCGCCGTTGCCGTGGCGCTTATCGTTCGTTTAGGTCCGAGAAAGAAATAAGGTACCTGCTGCGTCACCAGAACTTGTGCCGCGTTGAGCGGATTGCCGGTAGTCCCGAAGTAAGGCGTTGCAGTGCTATCCCAGCGCCCGCAGTTGGTCGTAAGTGTTTTAGTCGGATTAGCGGGTCCATCCACGGTGAAGCCGTTGGCCTGCGCGTTCGCCAGTGCCGACGCCCCCGCCGCCGCACAGCCACCCGAACTGCCGATCGTCTCTGCCGCAGCGGTAGCCGCAAGATCGGCCGTGCGCTGCAAAGCCCGGCGCGCGTAAAAAGTGTTACCGACGTCGATGGCTCCGAGCGCTGCGATCGCGACGCCAACCCAGATCGCTGCCACAACGGCCACGGCGCCCCGTTGCCGATTCAGCATCGCGTTGCGTGTGCGTTGTGGTTGCTTGCAGGTAGCCATGTCAATTCGACGGTTGCTGACTGCCAGAGCCGCTACCGCCACCGCCTCCACCACCCTGATTGAGCGCCGACCCGTACAAGTCGGGAATCTTCGACTTGAATGATTCCATGTACCGTCGGTAGGCCAGTCCCGCTTCCTCGCCGAGCATCGGCCGGGCAGGAGCAGCTGCCGCATTGCTACTTTGTAGTTCGATCCACGCCTTGGCCGCGTGTCCGACCTCGCTGTTCCGTACTACAGGCGCAGGCGCCGCAGGGACATCCTGTGCGTACGTCGTCTGCATTGTCGTGCCCACGGATACCGCAGTCAGCACACTTAACGCAAACACACGCGCGTATCGAGTCATGTTGCTATTTTTCATGTCACCCCCTGTTCCCTCTGTCCATCACTGCGTGAACCATTGCAGCAATCTCGGTGCTGTCTCGGCGCCATGCGACGGCACGCTCGCAACCGGCCCAGTCGTGCGTACGCCTTGCGGCAGCGGCACGTCGAGCTCTTTCACCCGCTTTGCAGCAACCACTTTCGTCGCATCGGCACGAATCGCCGCGCGTACATCCGGCGCCATCTTCTGCTGGTTCATCAGTGCCTGTGCCTGTGTTGCCTGCCCATCGGCAAGCAGATACAGCACGACATTGCTCATGATCCGGTGATTGTCCTGATCGAGCTGCACGGCCTTCATCAACGGCACGCGGGCGCCATTCACGTCGCCTGCGCGCAACTGCGCATACCCGAGATCGGACAGCGTCGCCGCATCGGTCGGCACGAGTTGCGCGGCCTGCTGCAACTGCTGCACAGCTTGCGGAAAATCGCCGGATGACCCGGCAATCAATCCCAAACCACGGTGACCGCGTGCCGCCAGCGGCGTCTGCAGCAACTGCGTATATGCGGCCGCGCCCGCAACCGGCTGATCGGTCATACGTAACGCATCTGCGCGCAGCGCGATCGTGTCGGGCGAAACGCCATACTGCTTCTCGTACGCATCGATATGCGCAAGTGACGCAAAGTACAGACCCTGCTGCTGCATCCGGTCGATCAGGCCAAGGTACATGCCGGGCGTGTCCGGCGCCGCCGGCTTGTTGGCCTGCTGCATCATTGCCTGGCGCTCAGCCTGTGGACCGACACCATAGCCCGACAACTGCGACCCGCACGCGCCCAGCAGCGCGAACGCAACCGCTATACCCGAACGGCTTGCCAGCCACACAACGCGACCCGCCGTGAAATCGAAAGCCATGTCTCCCCTCCTCACCGACTTGTCGACGCCAACGAATGCGTGACCGCCAGCACACCCGGACCCGCTGTCACGATCAGCAGGGCAGGCAACAGCGTGAGGATCATCACGCCCGTCATTTTCACCGTGAGGCGACCGACCTGCTCGCGCAGCATCGCGCGACGCGATTCGCGCAACCGGTCGCCAAACTGCTTGAGCGGTTCCTGCACTGCGCCGCCGTGCCGGTCCACCTGAATCAGCAAACGTACGATGGCACGCAAATCCTCATTGCCGTAACTCGATGCAAGCCGGCTGAACGACTGTTCGCGTGTGCGGCCCGTTGAGAACTGCCGCTGCGCGATTTCGAGTTCACTGGAGAGCACCGGCAATACACCGCGGAAATCGTTGACCATCACCTGCAGACTCTGATCGAGAGACAACCCGACACCCTGTAGCAGGCGCAGCAAATCGACGAGCATCGGCAGCTCTTCAACGACCGTGCGACGCCGCGCTGCTGCACGCCGCCGCAGCAACAACTTCGGCAGCATGAACCCGACAGCCAGCGCAACGGCCAGATAAATCATGTAACGCGGCCCTTCGACGTACGCTCCCGCGAGCAACCCTACCAGCGTGGGCAACGCAATCGCTCCGGCAATGCGCGACATCAGGAACAGCCCGCGCGTACGCGTGTCGACGAAGCCGCATTGCTCGAGCAGGCGCCGGTCTTCCTCGGCGACGATCTGCCGTCCGAACGGTGTGTCGAGCCAGCGAATGCCCGCATTCGCGAGATGCTCTAGCGTCCCCCGGAAGCCCGTCGCTCTGGCAGTCTTCTGCCCACCGGATACGGCCGTGCCGCCATTCGCCGCCGCCTGGGCGGCGCGCCGGTCGAACGCCTGCGCGAGCGTGCGCGCACTGCGCCGCTCCGCAGCAATGCGCACGATTACGATGCCCGCCACGATCAACAGGGCAGCAGACAGGAGCGCAAGCGCGAGGGCAGCGAGACGAAGCGGGTCCATGGTCATTTTCTCAATCGGGCGAGCCGGTATAGCAGCCACGCGCCCAGCAATTGCAGGCCGAACGCGAGATAGACGAGATTGCGGCCCGTCGGGTCGTACCACATCGCACCGAAGTAGGCGGGATTGTTCAGGATTAGGAAGCTGCCGATGCCAACCGGCAGTAGCGCCAGCACGAACGACGAGAGTTTCGTTTCTGCAGTCATCGCGGTCAGCTCGCGCTCGGCCTGTTCGAGATCGCGCATGAACGACGCCATGCGGTCAAGCATCACATCCGCACGGCCACCGTATTTGACCGACAGACGGAGCACCGCACCGACCAGCTCGAGTTCGCTCGCGCGATAGATCCTGGACACGTGATACAGCGCCCGGTCAATCTCGACGCCGGTACGCAGCATTCGCGATACATGGTCGAGACATTCGCGCAGCGGTGCATCGGTTGTCTGCAACGAGGCCTGGAATGCGGCCGGCACACTATTACCAAGCACGATCAGCCGCACGATGCCGTCGAGAAAAGACGGCAATTGCCGCACGATCAGTTGCCTGCGTTTGTGCGAACGCCAGGAAATCAGGAAGTAAAGCACGAAGACGCAGCTGGTCAGCATCGCGACGGCGGCGAGCGCCCCGCCCTCATGCGCAGCCCACAGACACAGCGAGACGCTGATCGCAACGGCGATCAGCGCCGGAATACGCGCGTCCGAAATGCCCGCACGGCTCATTGTCGTCGCGAAGACGAACGAGACTCGAGCCCCTAAGTATTGCCACTTTACCTGCCACGACGAACCGGAGGCCGGCGGCTGTGGCTCTACCGGACCATGTACGCTCGCGATGCGAGTTGATCCTGATGCGGCCGACACGACCGTTGCACCGCGTACGAGACCGGGACCACCGGTCTGGGTCGCCGCCAGGCGGCTGTCGATGAAACGCTCAGTGCTCACCTGTCCTTTGTGTTGCGCGCCGCGATGCAGCACAAGCAACGCCCCCGCCACGCACAGCAGCGCGAGCGCGGCGAAGACAAGTGCGGCAACGCTAGACATTGAAGCCCCCGCCGAATCCGCCCGCATTGTTACCGCCAAAACCACCGCCGAATCCACCCGAAGCCGCTGGCGTGCCCGCAAGCACCTGTCTGAACCGAGCAAGCTTCGGTGAGTGCGGATGAATGCCTAGCGATACCCACTGGTCTATCTCTTCGCCCTCTGCCGTCGTCACAGGCTCGTAGTGGTACAACTCCTGCGTTGCGATGATGTTGTCGGAAAGGCCCGTCACTTCGGTAATCGACAGGATGCGCCGACGGCCATTCGACAGCCGTCCGATCTGCACGATGAAATCGATCGCATTCGCGATCTGCCGGCGCAAGCTTGATTCGGTACCCTGAAAGCCCGCGAAGCCGGCCAGCATTTCAAGCCGGTACAGGCATTCACGCGGCGAACTGGCGTGCACCGTACCCATCGAACCGTCATGGCCAGTGTTCATCGCCTGCAACATTTCGAGCACTTCGCCGCCGCGCACTTCGCCGACGATGATCCGGTCCGGGCGCATCCGCAGCGTGTTGCGCAACAGGTCGCGAATCGTCACGAGACCCGAGCCGTCGAAACCGCCCGGGCGGCTTTCGAGGCGCACCACGTGTGGATGGTTCAGTGACAGCTCGGCTGTATCCTCGATCGTCACCACGCGCTCGATCTCAGGGATGTGGAACGCCAGCGCATTGAGCAGCGATGTCTTACCCGAACTCGTGCCACCCGACACCAGCACGTTGCAGCGCGCCTGCACGGCCGCCTCGAGCAGTGCACCAATCTCGGGGTTGTAAGTGCCGTTGCCGAGCAGATCGTCGGGGCGCAACGGGTCCTTGCGGAACTTGCGGATCGATACGATCGGCCCGTCGATCGACAGCGGTTCGATCACGACGTTGACACGCCCCCCGTCCGGCAGGCGCGCATCGACCATCGGATTTGACTCATCGAGCCGACGCCCTATCGGCGCAAGAATGCGCCGCACGATACGCAGCAGGTGCGCGTTGTCTGCGAAACGCACCTGGACTTTCGTCAGGATGCCGTGGCGCGACACGTACACGTCGTTATAGCCGTTGATGAGTATGTCCTCGACCGCCGGATCGCTCAGCAGATCTTCGATCGGGCCGAAACCGGCAAGCTCCTTCGTCAACGCCTCGGCGATCAACCTGACTTCGCTCTCGTTGATCGGGATGCGGCGCATCCGTACGAAGCTGTCCATTTCCAGGTCGACGAACTGGTTGATTGCATTGCGCGACCAGCGGCCGAACTCTGCGCCGAGCTCTTCGATCCGCGTAAGCAGATGCTCGTGCGCAGCGTTCTTGATGTCCTGGAACTGCTGGCTATGCGCGAACGCAGGTGCGTCGTCGGCAAATTCGATATCTTTTGCCATCGTCTATGACCGCTTCTGTGAGGTTGGAATTAAATGCCTGAGCGCGCCAAGCGCGGATCGGCCCCGCGAGGACGCTGCAGTCGGCGCCGCACCGCCCAGCCGTTCAACGAGCGGATCGAGCGCACGCACATATGGATCACGCGCCACCGCATCGGCCAGCAACTGCCCCTGGTTCGCCGCCTGGCCGAGTGCGACGCGCCGCTCGGGCAACGTTGCAAGCAGCGGCACATCGAGACGCTGTACGATCTGTTCGACCGTCAGGCTCAGCTTCGGCTCGTACTTGTTGACGATCAAGCGGACGTTATCCATCTCGACGGACTCCTCGCGCAGCCCGTCGAGCACCGAGGCTGCCGATACGATCGATGCCACACCCTGATCGCAGACGAGCCAGGTTTCGTCCGCTGCCCGTACGACGTTCGCGATGAACTCGCTGTTGGTGAAACCGCCGAGATCGACGATCTGCTGATCGAAGAATGCGCGCAGACGGTTCAACAAACCAACCGATGCGGAATAAGACACCTCACGCATGTCCGCGAGATTCGGTGGCAGCGTCGTCAATGCAAGGCCGCTCGCGTGTCGCGACAGCGCAGTGTGCACGAAGGTCTGATCGAAGCGGCGCAGATTGCGTACGGCCTCGACGAAATTGAATTCACTGCGTGTATTGAGCAGCAGCGTGCCGTCGCCTTGCGGCAAGCCGAGATCGAGAAGTGCGGCCTGTCTACCCTGCGGCACGTCGCGCCGCTGCACGAGCACGGCAAGATTCGCAGCCAGTGTGCTTACGCCCATGCCGACACGCGCGCCGAGCAACACCGTGATGCGGCCGTGACGGCTGACCGGTTCGACGAGATTGTCGATCGCCTGGCGCGTGATGCGTAGTGCGTCCTCTGCGGGCGCGGATAGATCGACGAAATCGCGCACGCCGGCCCGCAATGCGGCCAGCGCGCTTTCGGGTTCCGCCAGCGAACCAACCGCAACAATCTGCAGTCCGGGGTGCGCCGTGCGGACGGCGCTCGCGGCCACACTGGCCGCCGCGGCGCGACCGCCCGAAAAATCGATGAAAACCAGCGACGGGTTCAGCGTAGCAATCCGCTGCGTGAGTTGCGCAGGGTCGAGCGTTGCGGCCTCGACGGCCCCCGCTGCGACGAGCGTACCCGCGAGCCAGCGCACGTGTTCGTCCGCTAGCGAAGCAAACACGAAGTAATCGGTGATCGCTCGCTCAGTCAACGAATGCGTTCTCGCGTTCATGATGGACATCCTCCGGCGGCGCTGACTGGAACAAGAAAGGCGCCACCACATCGGCTTCCGCGCCGACAACCGGCACGGCCCTGCATATCGTCAAGTACCCCATCGCACTCACCCTCATTTCGAAAATCCCGGTGCGGCATCGGGAGACAACACGCCGCCCACAAACGACCGCCACACGGGTGCATCACGCTGCTCGCTCTGTTCACCTGGAGTTGACGGCAACGCGGCGCCCTTCGCGATCGGCGACACCAGGTGCGGCGTCACGATGATTACGAGTTCCTTGTCCGTCTGTTGGTAAGTCAGCTGCTTGAAAAACGCACCGATGATCGGCAGGTCACCGAGCACCGGCACCTTGTTGACGTTCGACGCGGTCTCGCGATCGATCAGGCCGCCGATCATGAAGCTCTCACCATCGCCGAGTTCGACAGTGGTATCGGCGCGGCGCGTCGTGAGCGCCGGCACCGATACGCCGCTGATCGTCACAGCGTTCGTGAAATCAAGTTCGCTGGCTTCCGGCGCAATCTTTAACGCAATACGATCCGGACTGAGCACGGTAGGCGTAAGCGTCAGGCCAACGCCATAAGGTTTGTATTCGATCGACGTCGTACCGAGACCCTGCGGCGAGGGCACGGGAATTTCGCCGCCCGCGAGGAAGCTTGCGCTTTGTCCCGACAACGCCACGAGCGTGGGCTCCGCGAGGATGCGGGCCAGATTGTTTGCTTCCATCAAGCTCAGATCGGCTTGAATACCTCGCGTCGCCGAGTTGAACACCAGGTTGAAGGCCGACGAGATAGGCATGGTGGAAGTGAACTGCGGTGCCTGACCCAACGTAGCCGACGTAAGCGACGACGGCGCAAACGAACCAAACGTAAAGCCGTTGTTCTGCTTCAGGATATTCAGCCCCACCTCTTTTAGCACCGACCGGCTGAATTCGACCACGCGTACATCGACCTGCACGACTGAGCGCGTCCCTATCGTGGATGTATCGTAAATCCCGCTGGCGTCTGCGCCATCTCCACCTTTACCGCCTCCGCCAGCACCGCCTTTCGAGGCGCGCTGGCCCGCTTCTATCTCTGCGGCGGCAACAGCGCGATGGTGCGCTTCCATCGACGTAGCCGAACCGGAAATCAGCGCCGTGTCGCCCAGAACTTTCACGTTCGGTGTATCCGGGCCGATCAAGGTCCGTGACGCAGGCGCAGTCACGTTGACTGTATAGGCAAGCGGCACATCGGTGCCGCGCTCCCACAGCATCAGGTTGGTCGAACCCGGTGACTTGCCGATCAACAGCACGCCACCTGTCTTGTCACCTTTTACGATCAGCACGTCAGCGACCGTCGGATCGCCGATCGCAATGCGGCGCAACGTATGCCCGCCCGCGACGACCTGCTGCGAACCCACCGTAACGTCAAGCGTCTGCGGCACGCCAGCGGCTTCGCTCGTCGCAGACACGATGAGCGAAGTACTCCAGAGCACCAACGTCGCAAGGCAGGCCGAAATCTGTTTCTTCATATTTTTATGATGGCGTTTGAACGCCACTCCCTGAAGCTGCTATTGGGCAACCGTCTCGGTGCGTCCACCCCGTATCACCTCGATGCCGCCACCGCTGTGTTGAACCCTGGCGACCGGACCGCTCACACGCACCGGTGCGATCGCGCGACCGCCGCCGACACCTGACAACGCATCGAGTGCGATACCGGCCGCCGCGCGTGTGGAATCGCTGGCGGATGCACCCTTGGCAAGCGCCGCGGTCTTGATTACCTCCGGTAGCGGCGGGAACGCCGACGGATCGACGGTCTCGTCATCGCGTGGATTACGCAGCGCAAAGATCAGGCGGCCCGATGTTTCAGCAAGCGTCACCCGGTCGACCTCGGAGACCGGGATCGCAAGCACGGCCGTGCGCACCATACCGTTTGGATCGCTGCCGTTGTCGTTGCCCGCCGTCGCGTTGCCGAACGCAAGCACACGCACCTTCGAAAGCAGCAGGCGCGCCTGGGTTGTGTCGACTTCAGCGCCACCGCTCGCACCGTCGCGTCTGAGCGTGAAGAACACGTCGACGAGATTCCCAGGACGCAGGCGGTTGCCCACCGCATTGCCTTCGTCGACGCGCACCGCGAGCGCACGCTCGCCAGGCGTGATCTGTTCGGCCATGCCCGACGAGAGTTGCGATTCGAGCACGGGTGAATCCGGGCCAATGTCGGACGCCGGGATACGTCCCGCGAGCAATGACGGATCGGAGAACGCACCGGTGGGATTAATGGGCAGCGACTGGATACGCAGCGCATCTGCAGTGATCGGCTTGCCGGCAGCCAGCAGATGCGTAGCGACGACGACCGGAAAACTGGTCTGCGCGATAGAGGCAGGCGGAGCGGGCGGCGGCCGACGCGACAGCATCCAGGCAAACACCCCGAGCAGCAGTGCCAGTACGATCAATGCGCCTGCAACGATCCGGGTTATTTTCGGCATGATGGTCCGCACGATGAAATGGTCGGGCCGGGCCGGCGAGTCAGCCGACGCGAACGATGTAACGACGAAGGTTGAGATGCAAGCGCGTCAATCAAAATATGCTCACGGGGTTGAGTTGTACTGTCGCGCTACTGGATAGCTGACTCGGCACGACCATACCTAGTAACGGCAGTTTCGGCACGAGTGGATAAGCCGCATAGTTATAGGTCACCGTCACTGTGATGCATTGCATCGAAGCGCCACAAGTCGCCGACGCGGCAACGCTGCTCGCGCCACGGCTGATCATCGCGGGGAACGTACTGGCTGCGACGGAGGCCGCGTTGCTCGCACGAGCCGCGACTGCCAAAGGCAAACTACTTGCCGCCTGATAATTCAGCGCCGCCCGCGCTCCCTCCTCGCTAGCAAGCGTCAGGCTTTGTTGAGCAACAAAGATGAGGCTGAACGTGACGATTGCGTAAAAGATGGCGAAGAACAGCGGGAACACCAATGCAAATTCGATAGCTGTCGCTCCGCGCTGTGCGTGCCGCGAAACGATGTGTCTCCGTGACAGATCACGCACTGTCGATTGCTTCACGGACAAGCTCATCGCACACCTCCAGCGATCACTTGCAGACCAAGCCAGGCAATCGCCGGCACAGCCAGGCAAGCAACAAATGGCGTAGAACGTTTGCCGACGAGCTCAAAGGTAAGCGCCTTGCTGCGCACAAGCGAGGCAAGCCTCGTACGTGTTGCAATGAGCAACCAGACCGCATGCGCGCCTGCAATCAGGCTAGCCGCCACCCAGAGGCCGAGTAACGCATGCATGCCGCACCATGCGCCGAGCACTGCAAATACCTTAACGTCAGCTGCACCCATCATCCCGAGTGCATAGAACGGCAGCAGTGCGACAAAACCAATCGCCATGCCGATTGCGGCTTGCATGGGCGTAATACCAAATGGATTGTGATGAAGGAAAGCGCTCGCAAACGCGGCTACCAGGCCGGCACCGACGAGCGCGTTCGATACACGTCGACTGCGGCAGTCGCTTAGCGCGATTGCCGCAGTCCACGCGACGAACAGAAGGCTGCTAAATGGCACGTTCATCCCGGACTCGACAGGCGGCACAAGACATGCGAATCGCGCAGGCGATTCACACATCAACCGATAAAAATTGCCTGTATTCCCGGAGCACGAGCCCTTGGGCTCACGCTCCGGGCCATGTCCACCCGGTTAGCTGCCGCTAGCGCCGGCGACCGCCGATGCGATAGTACCGAAGGTCGTGTTGAGCGCGGCTCCAACCCTACCCGTGGCCGCCACGATGACGACAGCAATCAACCCGGCAATCAAGCCGTATTCGATCGCGGTAACCCCTTTGTTTTCTCTCAGGAACTTAGTGAACTTTTTCATTTTCTTGCCCTCGGAACTTCATCTATTCGTTGTGGTTTGCGGACTGCTCCCGACGCTAGCGATAGTTCGGTGGTTCTCTCTGCCACCGATCTAGTCCTCGGCTAACACGCCAGGTTTATTGCAGCCAGCTTCTGTTATGCAAAAGAAATATGGCCGTCTGTTCGATATCGCACCCCCCTCGTAATCTTTAACGCTCTCAGGTTTTATAGCGTATCAATCATTTTTAAGCAATTATCCGACGCGCCAGGCCCCGCCGTTGTTGATCGATCCCGCATAAGTAGATTAGCGTTTGCTCATGTGCGAACGCACATAGGACTAACCATACGTTAGATTCGCTCCACTAATTACGCGTTTGAACCTGTTGTTTCAAGCGTCGCGCGCTCTTCACGTCACCTTCGTTACGCAGCCCATCGTAACGCCACCCATCGCCCGTTACGTTACGCCGGCTCCGCACACGCCTCGTATTTACAGTATTTAACATTTCAATTGCTTTAGCAGGCACTCCATCGATTGCCCGCAAACGCCCGCTGCAATTACGTCTACGACTTACATAGAAAAACGACCCATCAATTCGCATGCGAAATGGCACGGCTGTTGCAGAGATAGAGCCGCGGTACCACCCAACTACATACGCAATGCGAGGGCAACATGAACATTCAAACGACCAATGGCGGGTTACGGATCACAATCATCGCGGCCACCGTAGCAGCCATGCTTTCACTCAGCGCATGCGGCGGCTCGGGAACGCTCAGCCAGGGTACCGGCGGCGACAGCGGCAGCGCTTCCGGTAGCGGCACCGTCACGACAGCCGGCGGTTCAGGCGACACGACCGGCAGCGGTTCGGGTTCGAGCAACGGTAGTGGCTCGGGTAGCGGCGGCGGCACGACTATCGGTGGCAGCTCGGGCACGGGCACCGGCACAGGTACAGGAACCGGCACGGGTACAGGCACTGGAAACACCGGCGGCTCACCGGCAGTACAGGCAAATGCTATCGGTACTGTCGTCGCAAAGACGGGCGGTGTTGTCGGCGATGTCGGTTCGACGGTGTCGGGTCTCGGCAGTGTGATCGCTTCGCAAAACCTGCCGATCGTCAGCACGCAAACCACGAAAGCTTTAGGCGGTGTCGTTCAGAATGTTGGTGCAGCCGTATCGACGCTTGGCAACGGCGTCACACAAGGTCTCGGACAACTCGGCACCGGCGGCAACGCTGTCGGCACGACGGTGTCGAGCCTGGGCGGTGTGGTCGGTAATCTTGGTGGTGCAGTCAGCAGCACGGGCGCCCTCGTGTCGAGTCTGGGCACTGGCCCGCTCGCCCCGCTCAGCGCACTCACCACGCCGCTTGGCAGCCTCGTCAACACCCTCGGTGTCGCCGTGACGAATGGCGGCGGCACGCTCACCAACGTGCTCTCCACCGGCCCTGTAGAGCAGATCACGCAAACGGTCAGCTCGGCGATCACGCCGATCACATCGATGGTCGCTTCCACTACGCAGACTGTCGGCACGGTGACGGGCCTCGGCGCACCGCTCAACGGCCTGCTCGGTACGGTGGGCAACGGTCTCGGCACGGCCGGCAAGCTGCTCGCTGGCGCAGGCGGCAATCCGGTCACGACTGGCCTCGGCAACGTCGTCACCGACACCGGCAAGATCGTCGCATCGGCAGGTGGCCTTCTCGTTGGCGGCACGGGTACGAACCCGCTCTCGTCGATCACAGGTCTGCTCGGTGGCTTGACGGGCGGCTCCAGCAGCGGTGGCGGCCTCTCGCCGATCACGGGTCTGCTTGGTGGATTGACCGGCGGCTCCGGCACCGGCAGCAATCCGCTGTCGCCGATCACGGGTCTGCTCGGCGGCTTGACCGGTGGCTCAGGCAGCAGCAGCGGTGGTCCCCTCTCGCCGATCACGGGTCTGCTCGGTGGTCTGACCGGTAGCGCCGGCAGCAGCGGCGGTCCGCTCGCTCCGGTCACGGGCCTGCTCTCCGCAGTCACCGGTACGCTGAGCGGCGCAGCCGGTGGCAGCAGCGGCCCGCTCGCGCCCGTCACCGGTCTGCTCTCGAGCGTAACCGGCGCATTGGGTGGCGTAGCAGGTGGCGGCACGACCGGCAGCTCGGGTGGTCCGCTCGCCCCGGTCACAGGCCTGCTCTCGTCGGTCACCGGCGCGTTGTCGAGTGCGACGGGCGGCAGCACCGGCCCGTTGGCTCCCGTGACCGGTCTGCTCACGGCAGTCACAGGCGCGCTCGGCGGCGTAGCAGCACCGGCCGCTGCAGCAGCGGCACCGGCCACGACTACAGCATCGACAGGCGCGGCGCTGTCGGCGACGAGCGGCAGCAGCGGCGGTGGCGGCGTGAACAATCTGCTCGCGCCGGTGACGTCTCTGCTTGGCGGCTTGCTCGGCGGTCTTAGCGGCGGCAAGAAGTAACGCGGCTTAACAAGCACAGCACACAGCGCACGACACAGCCGGGAGACAGCGCGTCACCCCCGGCTGGTCGGCGCCGAGACCGTAGTTCAAGATGCATAGCGCGACGGCGCGCGGAGACCTTCAACCATCGCACCACAACAAACAGCGAGGCGCACCTTGCGTGATCGACGGCTCTTGATCTCTCACGCGGCCCGCACGACGCTCGCGTCGTTGCGGCCGCCGCGTACTGTGGTGATAACGCCGCGACTCATGCATCCCCGACTAGGCAGCCGCCCATGTGTCTGGGTAACATCAGCGGCGGAACATCCCGGTTGGAAACGCAGTTGGCAGTCCGGAGGCCGTGCAACACAAATAATCCGCGAGGTCGCGTGCTTCAGGTTCATCGGAGTGCGCAACGCTACAACCTCGCCATGCAGTACACACTGAGAGATAGATAAACGTTCGCGATCCAGCCGCTTAGACGGCATACTCGCATCACAAGAACGGCCAACGAGGGCAATCCGATGAAACTCGGGTATAAAAAATGGTCACTGCTACTCGCAGTGGTAGCAGCAGGAGCCGCGCAGGCACAAAGCCGAGCTGCAGGCGGTAATCCGCTCGACTCTTTGCCGCAGATCAATGTGCCGCAAAAAGGGCCGAGCGTCACTGTGCAGGTGCAGCCGCAGGCACCGCAGCTGCAGGAGCTGCTTGCACGTCAACTCACACCTTCGAAAATCCAGGTCGAGGGCGTGAAATCGATTCCGTTCGACGATGTCGCCAGTCGCTTTACGCCGCTCGTCGGCAAGACCATCACGATCGGCGAGCTGATCGAAGTCGCGAACGGCGTGACGAAGCTCTACCAGGAACGCGGCTACGCGCTGTCGTTTGCATTCGTCCCTGCGCAGACTTTCGAAAACAACGTTGTTCGCGTGACGATCGTCGAAGGCTATGTCGCCAATGTGAACATCACCGGTAAGCCGGGTTCGCTCGAAGGACGCATCCGCTCGATCGCGGCGCACATCCAGGCGGACCATCCGCTGCGGCTCTCCACGTTCCAGCGTTACACGCAGATCTTCGGTCTGCTACCCGGCGTGAAAGTCGCGGCCACCGTGGAACCGCCCACCAATACCGATGGCGCGGCGACCCTGAACCTCGCCGTCGATCGCAAGAAGTTCGACGTCAGCACCGGTCTCGACTTCAACCACCCCGGCTTCCAGGGGCTGCTGACAGCCACCGAAAACGGCCTGACTTCGCTCGGCGAGCAGCTCAGCATTTCCGCGCTGTTTCCGCCGGGGCGCGATAACGAAACCTATTTCGCTGCGCACGCGTCGGTGCCGATCGGCAGCGATGGTCTGATCGGCAAGATCGATGCAACGCGTTACCGCGGCAACCCGGTCGACAATCCTGGTCTGCCCAATACCATCACGCGCACGGTGGTCAACGAAAAACTGGCCGGGTCGCTCGCGTATCCGTTGCTGCTGAGCAATACGCGCAGCGTGCTGGGCACCGTGACCGCGTATGCATCGCATGATCAGGACAGCTACTACAGCACGGTCAACGGGTTGAGCTTCGGGCTGCGCTCGCAGGTTCGCGTGCTGCAGTTGCAAGCGGACTACACCGACATTCAACCCACCCAGGTGCGCAAGGCGAGCATCAATGTCGCGAAAGCCTTCGATGTGCTCGGTGCGTCAAAGTCGTTCGATCGCAATTCATCGCTCATCTCCGGCACAAACCCCGTGTCGCTGACTTTCACGCGCACCGGCGCGAACTTCTCACAAACCAACACATGGCCGTTCAAGATCGGCACCTCGTTCTCGGCGATCGGTCAGTACAGCCCGGACTCGCTGCCGACCTCCGAGCAGATCGCGTTCGGCGCGCAGCGTTTCGCGCTCGGTTATGAACCGGGCGAAGCATCGGGCGATTCGGGCTGGGGTGCGGCATTCGAAGTCAATCGTCCGATTGCGGTCGGGTTCACCTATCTGCAAACCTTCACGCCGTACGTATCGTTCGATATGGCGCGCATCTATCTGCATACGGGCACGCCGTCGCCGTCGCGGTTGTCATCGGTGGCGCTCGGCTTCCGGGTGACCGACACGAAGTACTACAGCCTCGATCTCTCGGTGGCCAAGCCGATCGCGGACGCACCTGTCGAAAGCTCGTCGCGCAGCCCGCGCGTCAATGCGACGTTCTCCTACCAGCTGAATTGACCTCGTAAGCGCCCAGTCCCGCAAACCGCGCCCCCAGTTTGACTAGAGGATTCACTATCAAACTGCGGGCGCGGTTTCACGTATGCTCCCCGGACAGCTTGAGGCAGGGCGTCGCCTGACATTCACACGACGCCGCGCGACCACGATCGCGACGATTTTCTACAAGGAGGAAGACAACATGACGCATTTCACCCAACGTGCCCGCACGATTGCCCGGCATGCCGCCGTGGCAGGTGCCCTGCTCCTCGGCGCGGCAGCCGCCATGGCGCAAAGCACTACGCCGGTCGGCACCTGGCAGACCATCGACGACAACACCGGCCAGGCTAAGGCACTCGTACAGATCACCGACGACGGTAGCGGCACGCTGAGCGGCAAGGTCATCAAGGGGCTTGGCCCGAGCGACGATCCCACGCGCCGCTGTACCGAATGTACCGACGCCCGCAAGGATCAGTTGATCCTCGGCATGACGATCATCAACGGCATGACGAAGGACGGCGACGGCTGGGATCACGGCCAGATTCTCGATCCGGAGAACGGCAAGATCTACAAGTGCAAGATGCATCTCGAAGAAAACGGCCAGAAACTGGTCGTGCGCGGCTATATCGGCATCTCGCTGCTCGGACGTTCGCAGACGTGGAATCGCCAGCAGTGATGGGCGCGCGGCGCCTCGCGCCCGCAATGCGCTGACCTGACAGAGCAAAAAAGCCGGCCGACGATTACTATCGCCGGCCGGCTTTGTGTTGCGTACTCACGGATTTGATCGCGGGTCGGGCTATCAAACTGACGGAAAAAGAATAGTCGGGAAAGTGGGCACAGGTGCTACATGTGGCCCATTTTGCAGTTCAACCGCTTCGGTGTCGTCCGCATCGGCATTGTGCGGCGTTGCGACGTTGCTGGCACCGCGCTGACGCATGCGGGCCTCGAGCGTACCGAGCAGCCCATTGCCGGCGGCGCCAAACAACAACTCGAGCACCTGCTGCAATGCCCCCGTTCGATGCCACGCCTTGAAGCGCCGGTGACACGTCTGATAAGGCGGATACCGCCGCGGCATTGCGGACCACCTGGCTGAGCTGCACATTACCCATAGCACGCCATTCAGCACATTGCGCGTATCGGTAAGCGGACGGCCCCGCAGTTCGCTGCGCGGCCGCAGTTCGGGAATCAGCGGCGCCACGCGCTGCCATTCCTCGTCGGTCATGTCACGGTATGGGCTCATGCGTCTCTCCTTTGTCGGAACCATGACAAGGAAGATATCGACGCGTGCGACCGCCGAATATAAGACCAGTCTGAATCTCGAAAATGGGCTGCGCGCCCTTGCCCCGTGGACGCCCGCACGCGGGCGACGTGCGACGTTGCGTCTGTGCGTCGGTCCGGTACGCCTAGGTCAGCGACGTATCGACCAGACGCCGCGGCGCGTCGAGATATTCCTTCGACTGCATTTCGACGATCCGCGAAACGGTCCGGCTGAACTCGTTGGCCATCGGGCCTTCCACGTAGAGCTGCTCGGGCGGCACCGCCGCCGACATCAACAGCTTGATCTTGTGGTCGTAGAACACGTCGATGAGCCACGTGAAGCGGCGCGCTTCCGACTGCATGCGCGGCGTCATCTGCGGCACGCCGGACAGGATCACCGCGTGGAAGCGGCTCGCCAGTTCGAGGTAGTCGTTCTGCGAACGCGGACCGCCGCACAGCGTGGCGAAATCGAACCAGACGACGCCGTCCGCGCGCCGCAGTGCTTTCAGTTCGCGTTTTTCGATATGCAGCAGCGGGCTTTCGTCCGGCACCGCTGCGAGACGCGCGAATGCGTCGCGCAACGCCTTGTCGGAGGCTGCGCCGAGCGGCGTCAGATAAACCTCGACCTGGGCCAGCGTGCGGCGCCGGTAGTCGACGCCCGCGTCGACATTGAGGACGTCGAGCTTCGCCTTGATCAGCTCGATAGCCGGGAGCACGCGGTCGCGATGCAGGCCATCCGGATACAGCGTGTCCGGATCGTAGTTGGAGGTCATCACGAACTGCACGCCGTTGTTGAACAGGCGATCGAGCAACCGGTACAGGATCATCGCGTCCGCGATGTCGGACACGTGGAATTCGTCGAAGCAGATCAGCCGGTAACGCTTCGCGATACGGCGCGCGAGTTCGTCGAGCGGATCGGCCTGGCCCTTCAGCTCTTCGAGTTCGCGATGCACTTCACGCATGAACTCGTGGAAATGAAGACGCGTCTTGCGCTGGATCGGCACAACGGTAAAGAAGCTGTCCATCAGGAAGCTCTTGCCGCGTCCAACGCCGCCCCACAGGTACACGCCGCGTGGCAGATCGGGATGAATGATCAGCTTGCGCAGCGCATTCGAGCGGCGCGCCTTATACGTCTGCCACTCGTCATAACACCGCTGCAGACGGTCGACCGCCGCGCGTTGCGCCGGGTCCGACTGATAGCCGCGTGTCTGCAGTTCGTTCTCGTAGTATTCGGTGACGTTCATCGTGCGTCGCGCAGCCGGAAAAAAGAAGGCGGGAGGGATCGAACCCGCCCGCCTGCGTCGTGATGCGAGGTGCAATGGATGCACCCGGGTCGGCCGGATCGCTCAACGTACAGGAAGCGGTCCGGCCCACGCGCCTTACATGTTCAGCGCACGCTTGTCGACGGCGAGCGCGGCCTCGCGCATCACTTCGGACAGCGACGGATGCGGATGGCAGATCCGGCCGATGTCTTCCGACGCCGCCTTGAACTCCATCGCCACCACCGCTTCCGCGATCAGATCCGATGCATTGGCCGAGATGATGTGCACGCCGAGCAGCTCGTCGGTCTTCGCATCGGCGATCATCTTGACGAAACCGTCCGCCTTGTTGATGCCGAGCGCGCGGCCGTTGGCCATGAACGGGAACTGGCCGGTCTTCACTTCGCGACCTTCGGCCTTCAACTGCTGCTCGGTCTTGCCGACCCACGCGATTTCCGGTTCGGTGTAGATCACCCACGGAATGCAGTTGTAGTCGATATGCGGCTTCTGTCCGTCGATGATTTCGGCCACCAGCACGCCTTCGTCTTCGGCCTTGTGCGCGAGCATCGGGCCGCGCACCACGTCGCCGATCGCGTACACGTTCGGCACGCTCGTCGCACAGTGATCGTCGACGTCGATAAAGCCGCGTTCGTTGGCTTTCAGGCCGATCGCTTCGAGACCGAGGTTGTCGGTGTTCGGCACGCGGCCGATCGACACGATCAGGCGGTCCGCGTCGAGCGTCTGCGCGTTGCCGTCCTTGTCCGTGTAGGCGATCGATACGCCCTTGTCAGACGTCTTCACTTCGCCGACCTTCACGCCCACGTGAATGTCGAGGCCCTGCTTCTTGAACTGCTTCGCGGCTTCTTTCGCGAGCGCCTGATCGGCAGCACCGAGGAATTCGGGCAGCGCTTCGAGCACCGTCACCTCGGCACCGAGACGGCGCCACACCGAACCGAGTTCGAGGCCGATCACGCCGGCGCCGATCACAGCGAGCTTCTTCGGCACGGTGTCGAAGGCAAGCGCGCCTTCGTTGTCGGCGACGATCTTGTTGTCGACCGGAACGGTCGGCAGATGGCGTGCCTTCGAGCCGGTCGCGATGATCACGTTCTTCGCGGTGACGACTTCGGTTTCTCCTTCGCCGCTCACTTCGATCTGCACACCAGCGTCCGTCTTGCCGGTGAACTTGCCGTGGCCCTTCAGCCACGTGATCTTGTTCTTGCGGAACAGGAACTCGATACCCTTCGTCATCTTCTCGACGATGCCATCCTTGCGGGTCTGCATCTTCGCGATGTCGATCTTCACGTCGGACACGCTGATGCCGTGATCAACGAGATGATGCGCTGCGTTCTCGAACTCTTCCGACGAAGCCAGCAACGCCTTCGACGGAATACAGCCCACATTCAGGCACGTACCGCCAAGCTTCAGCGTGCCGGCCGGGTTCTTCCACTTCTCGATACACGCGACGCTCTTGCCGAGCTGCGCGGCGCGAATCGCCGCGATATAGCCGCCGGGACCGGCGCCGATCACAACGACGTCAAATTCTTTGGACATGGACAATCCTTTTGATGACGGAGCGGCGCGCAGCGGTACTGCATCGCGCGCGTCGCTCCGGTTCAAACCAGTGCGAGAGACTTGGTGTGCTTACAGATCGAGCAGCAGGCGCGCCGGATCTTCGAGTGCGTCCTTCATCGCGACGAGCGACAGCACCGCTTCGCGGCCGTCGATGATCCGGTGGTCGTAGGACATCGCCAGATAGTTCATCGGGCGAATCACGATCTGACCGTTCTCGACGACAGCGCGCTCCTTCGTTGCGTGCACACCGAGAATCGCCGACTGCGGCGGGTTGATGATCGGCGTCGACAGCATCGAGCCGAACACACCGCCGTTCGAGATCGAGAACGTACCGCCCGTCATTTCTTCGATGGATAGCTTGCCGTCCTTCGCCTTCTGACCGAACTCGGCGATCTTCTTCTCGATGTCGGCAAGGCTCATCTGATCTGCGTTGCGCAGAATCGGCACCACGAGACCACGCGGCGAACCGACCGCGATACCGATGTCGAAGTAGCCGTGATAGACGATGTCGTTACCGTCGATCGACGCGTTCACGAGCGGGAATTTCTTCAGCGCGTGCACAGCGGCCTTGACGAAGAACGACATGAAGCCGAGCTTCACGCCGTGCTCCTTCTCGAAGCGATCCTTGTACTTGTTGCGCAGATCCATCACCGGTGCCATGTTCACTTCGTTGAACGTGGTGAGGATGGCGTTGGTCTGTTGCGATTCGAGCAGACGCTCGGCGATACGCGCACGCAGACGCGACATCGGCACGCGTTGTTCCGGACGGTTGTTGAGCCATGCATCGGCCGATCCCGGCGCCTTCACGTCCGGCAGCGACGGCTTGGCGGCCTTCGCTGCAGGGGCGGCTGCAGCGGCCGGAGCCTTCGCAGCCAGTGTGGTCTGACCTGCGCCGAGCGCATCGCCCTTCGTGATACGGCCATCGCGGCCCGAGCCGGCTACGTCGCCAGCCGACAGGTTCTTTTCCGCGAGAATCTTCGCTGCCGCCGGCGAAGCTGCCGTGCTGGAGCCCGCTGCTGCAGCAGCAGCGGCCGGTGCCGGAGCGGCGGCCGGGGTCGCTTCGGGTGCGGGCTTCACTTCGCCCTCGACAGCGGCGGCGCCAGCCTTGCCTTCCGTGTCGATCTTCGCGATCACTTCATCGGCGAGCACCGTGTCGCCGTCGTGCTTGACGATCTGTGCGAGCACACCGGCAGCGGGTGCCGGCACTTCGAGCACAACCTTGTCGGTTTCGAGTTCGATGAGAATTTCGTCCTGGGCAACCGCTTCGCCCGGCTTCTTCTTCCATTGCAGCATCGTGGCTTCCGAAACCGACTCGGACAGCTGGGGGACTTTGACTTCAACAATAGCCATGTGATTTTCCTGAATACGTATCTAGTGACAACGAACCGTGAGCGGGCCGTCATCCGTTCAATGCGCAACGCGTGGGGACCTGATGCGCGCGCCGGATGCGGCGCGGGAAAGCGCGCTGCGCTTTCCCGCTTCGCCTGTCGTGTTTATTTAGCGATGGACGCGCTCTTCAGACGGCCGAACGCGCCTTCGACCAGCGCCTTCTGCTGCTCGTAGTGCTTCGCGTAGTAGCCGACTGCCGGCGAGGCCGAAGCCGGACGTCCGCTGTAGGCCAGCTTCTGTCCGTCCTTCATGCCTTCCTTCAGGTGGTGCTCGATGTAGAACCACGGGCCTTGATTCTGCGGCTCGTCCTGCACCCAGACCACTTCGGTCGCGTTGTCGTACTTCTTCATTTCGGCTTCGAACTGCTTGTGCGCGAACGGATACAGCTGCTCGACACGCAGGATCGCGACGTCGTTTGCCTTCGCTTCGCGGCGATGCGCGACGAGGTCGAAATACACGCGGCCCGAGCACACCAGCACGCGCTTCACCTTCTTCGCTTCGATCGCTTCGTCGGTCTCGCTCAGCACCGGCTGGAACGAGCCCTTCGCCAGTTCCGACAGATCGGAGACCGCTTCCTTGTGACGCAACAGCGACTTCGGCGTGAAGACGATGAGCGGCTTGCGGAACAGGCGGATCATCTGGCGACGCAGCAGGTGGAACATCTGCGCCGGCGTGGTCGGTTGCACGACCTGCATGTTGTGATCTGCGCACAGCTGCAGGAAGCGCTCGATACGCGCCGATGAGTGCTCCGGACCCTGGCCTTCGTAGCCGTGCGGCAGCAGCATCGTGAGACCCGACACGCGGCCCCACTTCACTTCGCCCGACGAGATGAACTGGTCGATCACGACCTGCGCGCCGTTCACGAAGTCGCCGAACTGCGCTTCCCACGCGACGAACGTATTCGGCTCAGCCGTCGAATAGCCGTACTCGAAACCGAGCACCGCTTCTTCGGACAGCACTGAATCGATCACGTTGAACTTCGCCTGACCTTCGGCGACGTTCTGCAGCGGCACGTAGGTGCCGTCGTTCCAGCGTTCGCGGTTCTGGTCGTGCAGCACCGCGTGACGGTGCGTGAACGTGCCGCGGCCCGAGTCCTGGCCGGTCAGTCGCACCGCGTAGCCGGATGCCACCAGCGAGGCAAACGCAAGATGCTCGCCCATACCCCAGTCGAGCTTCGCTTCGCCGCGGCCCATGGCGCGACGATCGTTGATCACGCGCTCGACGAGCGGGTGCACCTTGAAGTTTTCGGGGATCGTCGTGATGCGTTCGGCGAGGCGCTTCAGTTCCGCGAGCGGCACAGCCGTGTCGGCTGCATCGGTCCACTTGCGGTTCAGGAACGGCACCCAGTCGACGGCGTACTTGCTCTTGTAGTTCGATAGAACCGGGTCGACCGTGTGGTGACCTTCGTCCATCGCACGGCGGTACGCCTTGACGAATTCGTCGGCGTCCGCAGCCGTGATAACGCCCTGCTGCACGAGCTTTTCGGCGTACAGCGCACGGGTGCCCGGGTGCTTCGCGATCGTCTTGTACATCAGCGGCTGCGTGACGGCCGGCGTGTCCTGCTCGTTGTGGCCAAGCTTGCGGAAACAGATGATGTCGATCACGACATCCTTGTGGAACTGCATCCGGTAGTCGATGGCGAGCTGCGTGGCGAGCACGACGGCTTCGGGATCGTCGCCGTTCACGTGCAGCACCGGTGCCTCGATCATCTTGACGACGTCCGAGCAGTACAGCGTGGAGCGCGCATCGCGCGGGTCCGACGTGGTAAAGCCGATCTGGTTGTTGATGACGATGTGCAGCGTGCCGTGCGTGCCGTAACCGCGCGTTTGCGCGAGGTTCAGCGTTTCCATCACGACGCCCTGGCCCGCGAAGGCCGCGTCACCGTGAATCTGCACCGGCAACACCTGCAGGCCGTTTTCGTCGCCGCGGCGATCCATCCGTGCCTTCGCCGACCCTTCGACCACCGGGTTCACGATTTCGAGGTGCGACGGATTGAACGCAAGCGACAGATGCACCGGACCGCCTTCGGTCGCGATGTCCGACGAAAAGCCCTTGTGATACTTGACGTCGCCAGCCGGCAGGTCGTCGACGTGCTTGCCTTCGAATTCGGCAAACAGATCGGCCGGCATCTTGCCGAGCGTATTGACGAGCACGTTCAGACGACCGCGGTGAGCCATGCCGATGACGATTTCCTGCACGCCCTTGCTACCCGAATGACGCACGACCTCGTCCATCGAGGCGATGAAGCTCTCGCCGCCTTCCAGCGAGAAGCGCTTCTGACCGACGTACTTGGTGTGCAGGAAGCGCTCGAGACCTTCCGACGCCGTCAGACGGTTCAGGATGTGCTTCTTCTTTTCCGGGGAGAAGTTCGGCGTCGAACGGATCGACTCGAGCTTTTCCTTCCACCAACGCTTCTGTTCCGGATCGCTCAGATACATGTACTCGGCACCGATCGTGCCGCAGTACGTGTCGCGCAACGCCTTGACGATATCCCGCAGCGACGCCTGTTCGAAACCGAAATACAGGTTCGTCGTGTTGAACGTCTGGTCCATATCGGCTTCGGTGAAGTCGTAGAACGCAGGCTCGAGCTCGGGGATATTCGGACGTTCGCGGCGCTTCAGCGGGTCGAGATTGGCCCATTGCGAGCCGAGGAAGCGATAGGCGCCGATGAGGGACTGCACATACACCTGCTTGCGCGCGGTGGTGAGATCCTCGCCGCCGGCTGCGGCGCGTGGCAGGAAGGCATTAGCCTTCGCGCGCTGGGCAAACGATTCGACGATCGGGCCATGAGCCACGTCGTTGGCACTGCTGCCATCCGATGCAGGGACGTTCTGCAACGCGTCGAAATAATCGCGCCAGTTCTCGGGCACTGACGCCGGATTGTCGAGATACGCTTCGTACAGTTCTTCAACGTACGGAGCATTGCCGCCGAACAAATAAGAGTTCAGCTGGAATTGCTTCATCATTTTTACGCTCACCTTTCTTCGAGTTTCTCGAGAAATAGCGGGTTACTGAACCTTCCGCGACACGGCCTGACCGTTTAGCGGATTGCGCGAATCAAGTCTTGCTTGGAAGGACCTAAAACTGGCATCCGCGGAGCATATCACAGAACGAATAGTGCTGATAGCGAGATGCCCCGCCGGAAAGCCCCTCCGGGCGGGGGTTTGCGGGTGGCGGAGCGGCTGCGAGCGGCGCTCGCGGCGCGGGTCTGCACGCGCTTCACGGGCACTCTACGGGTGTCTTCGCAGGCAACAAAAAAGCCGCCCGAAGGCGGCTTTCCTGCGCATCGACCGAACAGCGGACGGCGTCTTAGTCGACAGCCGTTTCGCGGCTCGCACGGCGACGCTCGTGTTCCTTCAGGTGACGCTTGCGCAGACGGATCGATTGCGGCGTGACTTCGACCAGTTCGTCGTCGTCGATGAATTCGACCGCGTATTCGAGCGACATCTGGATCTGCGGCACGAGGCGCACGGCTTCATCGGTACCCGAGGCGCGCACGTTGGTGAGCTGCTTGCCCTTGATCGGGTTCACGACGAGGTCGTTGTCGCGGCTGTGAATGCCGATGATCATCCCTTCGTACAGCGCATCGCCCGGCTTCACGAACATGCGGCCGCGATCCTGCAGCTTCCACAGCGCGTAAGCAACCGCGGCGCCGTCGTCCTGCGAGATCAGCACACCGTTGCGGCGTTCGCCCAGCGAGCCGTCGCGAACCGGCGCGTACTCGTCGAACACGTGGCTCATCAGGCCCGTACCGCGCGTGAGCGTCATGAATTCGCCCTGGAAGCCGATCAGCCCGCGTGCCGGAATGCGGTACTCGAGACGCGTACGGCCACGGCCGTCCGACGCCATGTCGAGCATTTCGCCCTTACGGCGGCCCAGTTCTTCCATCACACCGCCCTGGTGCGAATCTTCGAGGTCGACCGTCAGCATTTCGTACGGCTCCTGCTTCACGCCGTCCACTTCGTGCAGCACGACGCGCGGACGCGACACGGCCATTTCGTAGCCTTCGCGACGCATGTTCTCGATCAGGATGGTCAGATGCAGTTCGCCACGACCCGATACTTCGAACACAGTTTCGTCGCCGGTGTCTTTCACGCGCAGTGCGACGTTGTGATTCAGCTCTTTCATCAGACGATCGCGGATCTGGCGGCTCGTCACGAACTTGCCTTCCTTGCCGGCGAGCGGCGAGGAATTGACGAGGAAGTTCATCGTCAGTGTGGGTTCGTCGACGGTGATCATCGGCAGCGCTTCGGGCGCCTCAGGCGCGCAGATCGTGGCACCAATGCCGATTTCCTCGATACCGTTGATCAGCACGATGTCGCCGGCTTCAGCCTGCTCCACCTGCACGCGCTCGAGACCTTCGAACGACAGCACCTGGTTGATCTTGCGATTCAGGATTTCGCCTTCCGGACCGAAGCGCAGCGCCACTTGCTGGCCCGGCTTGACGCGGCCACGCGTGATACGGCCCACGCCGATACGGCCGACGTACGTCGAGTAGTCGAGCGAGGTGATCTGCAGTTGCAGCGGACCTTCGGGGTCGGCCGGACGCACTGGCACGTGCTCGAGGATCGCCTCGAACAACGGGCGCAGGGTGCCTTCGCGCACGCTTGGATCGAGACCGGCATAGCCGTTCAGGCCCGATGCGTAGACGATCGGGAAGTCGAGCTGCTCTTCGCTGGCGCCGAGCTTGTCGAACAGGTCGAAGGTCTGGTTGATCACCCAGTCGATCCGCGCACCCGGACGATCGATCTTGTTCACGACGACGATCGGCTTCAGGCCGAGCGCCAGCGCCTTCTTCGTGACGAAGCGGGTTTGCGGCATCGGGCCTTCAACCGCATCGACCAGCAGCAGCACCGAATCGACCATCGACAGCACGCGTTCCACTTCGCCGCCGAAGTCGGCGTGGCCCGGGGTGTCGACGATGTTGATGTGCGTGCCTTCGTATTCGACGGCGCAGTTCTTGGCGAGGATGGTGATGCCGCGCTCTTTTTCGATGTCGTTCGAGTCCATCACGCGCTCAGCGATATGCTGGTTCTCGCGGAAAGTGCCGGACTGGCGGAGCAGCTGGTCGACGAGGGTAGTCTTACCGTGGTCGACGTGAGCGATGATGGCGATGTTGCGAAGGGCGCGGGTCATGGGAACCTGGAAACGTTAAGAGTGCGCCCTCTGCTCTACTACTGCTTTTCGCCCGGGATTCCGCTTTTTCGTGATCACTTTCGTGGATCAAGCGGATCAAACAGGCCAACAAGCCCAAAGCGCACTTTTGGGAACCCAAAATTATAGCACGCGCGGATGAAGGATTCCGGCTTTCCCCTGGTATCGGATTCCAGCGGCAGTCTGCTAGCGCGTTTCCCCGGCTTTTCGCACCCGCCAGCCTGCAGTTCGCCTTGAGCAGGCGAGATTCCTTGCCTAAGCTGTGATAACGCTTGCCGTGTCAACTAACCAGGTCCTATAATCCTGCTTAGTCAACCATTGCATTCGCACGAGTATATGGCGCCTCCGTCCTCTCCGTTACCGCCGGAAATCAGTGAATACCAGCTCAATGAAAGCGTCGGCTACCTGATCACCCGGGTCAGGTCGACGATGGCGAACCTCGTCACGCAACGCACGATGGCGGAGCTCGGCATCACCAGTCAGCAGGGCAGCATCCTGTTCATGGTGGCCAGCGGCAAATGCGTGGTGGCAGCCGAACTGGCACGCGAATACGGCATCGACGCGAGCGCCGTGACCCGCCTGATCGACCGGCTGGAGAAGCGCGGCCTGCTTACGCGGGTGCGCAGTTCGGAAGACCGCCGCGTCGTGCGGCTCGCCCTGACGCAAGAGGGCCAGGACATTGCCGTGCGCATGCCCGCCATGTTTCAGGGTGTGCTGGATCATCTGCTGGGCGGTTTTACGCCGGAAGAAGTCGGTTTTCTCAAGAGCATGCTGCGCCGGGTACTGCTCAATAGCGGCGATCAAACCAGCCTGACGCGCGATACGACGACCAGTTTCGAAAGCAAGGCATAAGAAATATAGTTGCAGTGTCCATCATTCAATTCCATTCACACGCAAAGAGTCGAGCGATGAAATCCCTTTCCCTGTCCGCGCCAGTGCTGTCGCGGCGCGGCGCGGCTGCCACCGCGGTGGCAGCGGCCGCGGCGCTCGCCCTTACGGGGTGCGCGAACTACTTCGGCATCAAGAGCGACCGGCAGATCTCGTCGCCCACGCAGTACGAGTCGGCGCAGAGCCTGCCGGGCAACGGCGGCCAGTGGCCGTCGCTCGACTGGGCCAACCAGTTCGGCGACCCGCAACTGCCCAAGCTGATCGCCGAAGCGCTCGACGGCAGCCCGTCGATCGCCCAGGCGCAGGCACGTATCGCCAAGGCCTCGTCGTACATCGAGAGCTCGCGCGCCTCGCTGCTGCCGTCCGTCAACGGCAGCTATTCCTGGAACCGCGAGCTGTTCTCGGGCAACGGGATCTACCCGCCGCCGTTCGGTGGCACCTGGTATAGCGAAAACAACGTGCTCGCGAGCGCCTCGTGGGATCTGGACCTGTGGGGCAAGAACCGTCAGCGACTCGGTCAGGCGGTCTCGCAGGAAAAAGCCGCCGAAGCCGACATGCAGCAGGCCCGCGTGACGCTCGCTGCGTCCGTGGCGCGCACCTATAACCAGCTCGCGCAGCTGTACGCACTGCGTGACATCGCGAAGCGCGAAATCGCCAATCGCCAGGACATCGGCCGGATCACGAATGACCGCGTCGGCGCCGGTCTCGACACGAACGTCGAGCGGCAGACCGCAAACGGCAACATCGCGACAACCCAAGCCAACCTGACCGACCTCGACGGCCAGATCACCACCACCCGCTACCAGCTGGGCGCGCTGCTCGGCAAGGGCCCTGACCGCGGTCTGCAGATCGCCGAGCCGGTGCTGACAACGGGCAACATCGTCGCCCTGCCCGATAACCTGCCCGCCGACCTCGTGTCGCGCCGACCCGACATCGTGGCGGCACGCTGGCAGGTCGAAGCCGCGATGCACGATGTGAAGGAAGCGAAAGCGGAGTTCTTCCCGGACGTCAATCTGTCGGCCAGCATCGGCTTCGACGCATTGGGCTGGGGCCGTTTTCTGACTTCGTCCAGCCGGCAGACGCAGATTGGACCCGCCATCCATCTGCCGATCTTCGACGGCGGCGCATTGCGCTCGCAGTTGAAGGGCCGCTATGCCGACTTCGACCTCGACGTCGCCAACTACAACCAGACACTGATCAACGCGCTGTCCGGCGTGGCGACGCAGGTATCGACGATCCGCTCGATCGACAACCAGTCGGGCGACGCTCAACGTGCGCTCGATGCCTCGACCAAGGCTTACCAGCTGGCCGTGATCCGCTACAAGGCCGGGTTATCGCCGCAGTTGCAGGTACTGACCGCCGACCAGAGCCGCCTCGCCGCCGAACAGACAGTGACGAACCTGAAGATGCGCCGTCGCGACCAGCAGATCGGATTGATAGAGGCGCTGGGCGGCGGCTTCGATGCCACGCAGACGGGCCTCGTCGTACCGACGGACGCAAAGCCGGTCACGGCCACGCCCGCCGCTACAACGGCCACCCAGGCAGCGAACTGATTCATACGCTTGAACGACAAAGATTGAGAGAACCCGGAGCCCATCCATGAGCACCCCTCAGCAACCCGCCGCCAGCACACAAGCGGCGAACAACAACGGCAAACGCAAGCGGATGATGACGTTGCTTGTCATCGTGATCCTGATCGCCGCGATTGCGTACGGCCTGTATTACTTCCTCGTCGCGCGCTTCCATGAAGGCACGGACGACGCCTACGTAAACGGCAACGTCGTACAGATCACGCCGCAGGTGACGGGCACCGTCATCGCGGTGAACGCCGACGACACGCAGACTGTGAAGGCCGGCGATCCGATCGTCGTGCTCGACCCGGCCGATGCACGCGTCGCGCTGGAACAAGCCGAAGCGCAGCTTGCGCAGACGGTGCGCCAGGTGCGCGGCCTGTTCGCCGACGACAGCCAGTACGAAGCCCAGGTCGCGGTCCGCCAGTCCGATCTGTCGCGTGCCCAGGACGATCTGCGCCGGCGCATGACGGTCGCACAGACCGGCGCGGTATCGCAGGAAGAAATCTCGCACGCACGCGACTCGGTGAAGAGCGCGCAGGCTGCACTCGACGCCGCACAGCAACAGCTCGCATCGAACCGCGCGCTCACTGCGAACACAACAGTCACCGATCACCCGAACGTGCTGGCCGCCGCCGCCAAGGTGCGCGACGCGTACCTCGCGAACGCGCGCAATACGCTGCCCGCGCCGGTCGACGGTTATGTGGCGAAGCGCTCGGTGCAGGTCGGCCAGCGCGTGTCGCCGGGCAACCCGCTGATGGCAGTCGTGCCGCTGAACTCCGTGTGGGTCGACGCGAACTTCAAGGAAGTGCAGCTGCGACACATCCGTATCGGCCAGCCGGTCGAACTGACGGCGGACGTGTACGGTTCGTCGGTCAAGTATCAAGGCAAGGTGGTCGGCTTCTCGGCGGGTACGGGTTCGGCGTTCTCGCTGCTGCCCGCGCAGAACGCGACGGGTAACTGGATCAAGGTCGTGCAGCGTCTGCCGGTGCGTGTCGAGATCGATCCGCAGCAACTCGAGAAACATCCGCTGCGTATCGGCCTGTCGATGCAGGTCGACGTGGACATCAAGGACGACTCGGGCAGCGAACTCAGCAACGCGAAGAACACGGTCTATCAGACCGACGTGTTCGCGAAGTACGGCGACCAGGCCGATGCCGAAATCGCCCGCATCATCGCAGCCAATGCAGGCCAGAGCGCCGGCACGACACCAAAAACCACTGCCAAGCCGATGTAAGCGGCGCATCAACGCAAGGTTTTTCGAATGGCTCAAGCTCAGGCGCAAGTCCCTCATCCGCCGCTAGAGGGTGCGCAACTGGTGATCGGCACCATCGCGGTGTCGCTTGCCGTTTTCATGAACGTGCTCGATACGTCGATCGCGAACGTATCGATCCCGTCTATCTCCGGTGACCTCGGTGTGTCGTCGGACCAGGGCACGTGGGTGATCACCTCGTTCGCGGTAGCCAACGCGATCTCGGTGCCGCTCACTGGCTGGCTCACCGATCGCATCGGCCAGGTGCGTCTCTTCATGGCGTCGATCGTGCTGTTCGTGATCTCGTCGTGGATGTGCGGCCTCGCGCCCACCCTGCCCTTTCTGCTCGCGTCGCGCGTGCTGCAAGGCGCGGTAGCCGGCCCGATGATCCCGCTGTCGCAAACGCTGTTGCTCGCAAGTTATCCGCGCGCCAAGGCGCCGATGGCGCTCTCGATGTGGGCGATGACCACGCTGATCGCGCCGGTCGCAGGGCCGATTCTGGGCGGCTGGATCTCGGACAACATCTCGTGGCCGTGGATCTTCTACGTGAACATCCCGGTCGGCGCAGTCGCCGCGCTCGCGACGTGGATGATCTTCCGTAACCGCGACTCGGTCGTGAAGAAGGCGCCGATCGACGGTGTCGGTCTCTCGCTGCTGATCATCTGGGTCGGCTCGTTGCAGGTCATGCTCGACAAAGGCAAGGACCTCGACTGGTTCTCGTCGACGACCGTCGTCGTGCTCGCGCTCACAGCCGTGATCGCGCTCGCGTTCTTCATCGTCTGGGAGCTGACCGCGGAACATCCGGTCGTCGACCTGTCGCTGTTCAAGCTGCGTAATTTCACGGGTGGTACGGTCGCACTGTCGATCGGCTACGGGCTGTACTTCGGCAATCTCGTGCTGCTGCCGCTATGGCTGCAAACCGATATCGGCTACACCGCCACCGATGCCGGCCTCGTGATGGCGCCCGTCGGTATCTTCGCGGTCATACTCTCGCCGCTCACCGGCAAGATCCTGCCGCGCACCGATCCGCGCTATATCGCCACGGCGTCGTTCCTGATCTTCGCGCTGATCTTCTGGATGCGCTCGCGCTATACGACCGGCGTCGACGAGTTTTCGCTGTTGCTGCCTACGTTGATCCAGGGCATCGGCATGGCCGGCTTCTTCATTCCGCTCGTGTCGATCACGTTGTCCGGGCTGCCCGGCAACCGGATTCCGGCGGCATCGGGGCTATCGAACTTCGTGCGGATCATGTGCGGCGGTATCGGTACGTCGATCTTCCAGACTGCATGGGATCACCGCACCGTCCTGCATCACGCGCAACTGACCGAACAGGCGTCCCGGTACAACCCGGTCTTCGCCCAATCGATGCAGCAGATGCAAAACGCGGGCTTGAGCCAGCAACAGGCGCATGGGCTGTTCAATTCGATGGTGACGCAACAGGCTGCGCAGCTCGGCGTGAACGATATCTTCTATATTTCGGCCGGCATTTTCGTCGCGCTGGTCGGATTGATCTGGATCACGCGACCTGATCGCTCGGGCGGCGGTGATGCCGGGGCGGCCGCATCGGCGGCGCATTGATGCGTAGCTGAAACGCAAGACCAGTCAATCAATCGGCCGCTCGCTCCTGCAGCGGTCGTTTTCATTTCTTGATCTGTTGTTGCGAGTGGCCGTCGAACTCACGCCCGACATCGGTCAAGTTGTGAAGAAGTGTCTAAGAATTGATGAGTTTTGTATGTCCCGTTGAACTGCCGGGTCAGTTCGTATTCCAATAGGCCGTTTGCAATTACCTTACGACCTGCCACCCGCTCTCCCATGAAAAAGAACCAACGCCGCTGGATCGGCGCCGTGGCCGGTATTGCCGCGCTGATCCTGCTTGCCGGGCTTTGCCTGCATTTCTTCGCCGGGGACAAGGGTCCGCAATACCTGACCGCAAAGGTCGGCCGCACGAATCTGGAGAATGCCGTGCTCGCCACCGGCACGTTGCAGGCGTTCAGGCAGGTGGACGTCGGTGCGCAGGTGTCGGGGCAGTTGAAGTCGCTCAAGGTCAAGCTCGGCGACAAGGTGACGAAGAACCAGTGGCTCGCGGAGATCGACCCCGTCATCTCCGAGAACGCACTGCGTCAGGCCGAGGCGAATGAACAGAATCTGGTCGCGCAGAAACGCTCGGCGGCGGCCCAGCTGGTCCAGGCGGAACTCGCGTTCAAGCGCCAGCAGCAGATGCTGCCCGACGACTCCACCTCGCGGCAGGACTACGAAACCGCGCAGGCCAATCTCGGCGTTCAGCGTGCAAGCATCGCGTCGTTCGATGCGCAGATCCGCGCCGCGCGCATCCAGATCGAGACCGCTCAGGCGAACCTCGGCTATACGCGGATCGTCGCGCCGATGGACGGCGAAGTGGTCGCGATCGTGACGCAGGAAGGCCAGACCGTGATCGCGCAACAACAGGCGCCCGTGATCCTCAAGCTCGCCGACCTCGACACGATGACGGTAAAGGCACAGGTATCGGAAGCGGACGTGATCCGCATCCATCCTGGCCAGACCGCGTACTTCACCATCCTCGGCGAGGCTGACAAGCGCTATTACGGCAAGCTGCGCGCGGTCGAGCCTGCACCACAAAACTTCGCCGACTCGCAAAGCGGTCTGGGCGGCATGGGCGGCGGCTCGTCGAAACCGAACGCGGCGGTGTTCTACAACGCGCTGTTCGAAGTGCCCAATCCTGGCCACCTGCTGCGCATCTCGATGACGGCGCAGGTCAATGTGCTGCTCGGCACCGCATCCAGTGCGCTCAACATCCCGGTTGCGGCACTCGGCGACAAGAACAAGGACGGCACCTACCCGGTGCGGGTCCTCGACCGCGACAACCGGGTCGACACCCGCAAGGTACGCACCGGCATCAACAACAACGTCAACGTGGAAGTGCTGTCGGGCCTCAAGGAAGGCGAGCGTGTGATCATCGGTGAAGGCTCCGATATGGCCGGGGCCGGAGCCACGGCATCCGACGTGGTGAACTGACGATGCCGCAACCGTTGCTGCAACTGACCAACGTCACGCGTCGGTTCCCCGCGGGCGACAAGGACGTCGTGGTGCTGAAGGACGTCAACCTCTCCATCGAGGCGGGTGAGATCGTTGCGATCATCGGTGCATCGGGCTCGGGAAAGTCGACGCTGATGAACATCCTCGGCTGCCTCGATCATCCGAGCGAAGGCAGCTATCGGGTCGGCGGACGCGAAACCGGCGAGTTGACCGGTGACGAACTCGCGCAGTTGCGTCGCGAGCACTTCGGTTTCATCTTCCAGCGCTACCACCTGCTGCCGCACCTCACCGCCGCGGGCAATGTCGAAATGCCCGCCGTCTACGCCGGCAGCACGCATGCCGAGCGGCGCGAACGAGCGGCGCACCTGCTCGCGCGTCTCGGGCTTGCCGAGCGCGCCGAACATCGGCCGAGCCAGTTATCGGGCGGCCAGCAGCAACGCGTGAGTATCGCCCGTGCGTTGACGAACGGCGGCGAAGTGATCCTCGCCGACGAACCGACAGGCGCGCTTGATACGAAGAGCGGTCAGGACGTGATCCGCATCCTGCGCGAACTGAACGCGCTCGGTCATACCATCATCATCGTCACGCACGACGAAAGCGTGGCTGCGCACGCGCGGCGCATCATCGAGATCAGCGACGGCGAAATCGTTCGCGATCGCCGCAACGTGCGCGCCGTGGAGAACGATGGACCGGACGAAGCCGGAACGGGCACCGCAGCGCGCCACGCGCGCCGGCTATCCGCAGGCTTTGGTCGCTTCACCGAGGCGTTCAAGATGGCGTGGATCGCGCTGGTCTCGCACCGGTTACGCACGCTGCTGACGATGCTCGGCATCATCATCGGTATCACGTCGGTGGTGTCGATCGTCGCGATCGGCGAAGGGGCGAAGCGCTACATGCTCGACGAGATCGGCGCCATCGGCACCAACACGATCAACATCTATCCGGGCAAAGACTGGGGCGATACCAACGCAAGCTCGATCCAGACGCTCGTGCCCGCCGACGTCGCCGCGCTCGGCGAACAGCATTACATCGACAGCGCGACGCCCGAGACCTCGCGCAGCCTGCTGCTGCGCCACCGGAACGTCGACGTCAATGCGCTGATCAGCGGTGTCGGTGCGAGCTTCTTCCAGGTGCGCGGCATGAAGATGGCGCAAGGCATCGGCTTCGGGCCCGACGAGGTACGCCGTCAGGCTCAGGTGGCCGTGATCGATCAGAACACGCGGCGCAAGCTGTTCGGCAAGAACCCGAGCCCGCTCGGCGAAGTGATCCTGATCGACAACCTGCCGTGTGTCGTGATCGGCATCGCCGCAGAAAAAAAGAGCGCGTTCGGCGACGTGAAGAGCCTCAACGTCTGGGTGCCCTACACCACCGCGAGCGGACGGCTGTTCGGCCAGCAGTATCTCGACAGCATCACCGTGCGGGTGCGCGACGGCCAGCCGAGCAATGCGGCAGAACAAAGCCTCACGAAACTGCTGAAACAACGCCACGGCCGCCAGGATTTTTTCACCTACAACATGGACAGCGTCGTGAAGACGGTCGCGAAAACCGGCCAGTCGCTCACGCTGCTGCTGTCGCTGATCGCGGTGATCTCGCTCGTGGTGGGTGGGATCGGCGTGATGAACATCATGCTGGTGTCGGTCACCGAGCGCACGCGCGAGATCGGCATCCGCATGGCTGTGGGCGCGCGCCAGACCGACATCATGCAGCAGTTCCTCGTCGAAGCCGTGCTGGTCTGTCTGATGGGCGGCGCAATCGGCATCGTACTGTCGTTCGGTATGAGCTTCCTGTTCTCTCTCTTTGTCAGTCAATGGAAAATGGTGTTCTCCGCCACGTCGATCGTCTCCGCCTTCCTGTGCTCGACGCTTATCGGCATCGTGTTCGGCTTCATGCCGGCGCGCAACGCGTCGCGCCTCGATCCGATCGATGCGCTTGCGCGCGATTGAGGGGTTTCGCATGACGATCCCGACAATCCATTTTCAGCGCACCGCCCTCGCGCTCGCCTGCGCGGTGGCCGTGCTATCCGGTTGCGCGAATACGCGTGGCGAGGCGCTGCCGCCTGTCGACATGCCCGCGCACTGGAACTCGCCCGTTTCCTCCGCGGCTGCACCGGCGCCTGCGCTCTGGTGGCACAGCTTCGGCGACCCCGTACTCGACGGGTTGATCGAGGATGCGCTGAAGACCAACAACGATCTCGCCGCGGCGGCAATTCGCGTGTATCGCGCACAGCTTCAGGCCGGACTGAGCGATACGAATCTCACGCCCAACGTCACGCTCGGCGCGAACGGTAACGTCTCGCGCACGCTCGATACTCATCAGGAAAACCGGGCGAGCAACCTGACCGGCTCGCTCAGTTACGAGCTCGATCTATGGGGCAAGCTCGCGGCGCAACGCAGTGTCGCGCGCTGGGAGGTGGAAGCAACCGTTGCCGATCGTGAAGCGGTCCGGTTGACGCTGATCGGCACGACGGCGTCGCTCTACTGGCAGACCGGTTATCTGAACCAGCAGATCGCGCTCGGCGATGCCAACATCGCGTATGCAGAGCAGACGCTCGCGCTCGTCCGGTCGCGCTACGCCGCGGGTGCGGTGTCGGGGCTCGACGTCGCGCAGGCAGAACAGAATCTGTCGGCACAGCGCGCCGCGCAAACTCAATTGATCCAGCAGCGCACCGAGAGCCGCAATGCGCTCGCCATCCTCTTTGACCGCCCGCCGCAGAGCGTCGCCGCAGAACCGAACACGCTGCCCGACCAGCCGCTACCTGGTGTACAGGCCGGCCTGCCCGCCGACGTGCTCGGTCGTCGGCCGGACCTGCGTGCCAGCGAGTTCCGGCTGCGCGAGTCGCTCGCGAATGTCGAGATCACACGGACCAGTTTCTATCCGACGTTCTCGCTGACCGGCTCGCTCGGCACGTCGAGTGCAAGCCTCGAGCGCGTGCTGCAGAATCCGGTCGCCACACTCGGCCTCGGCCTCACGCTGCCGTTCATCCAGTGGAACACGATGCAGTTGCAGATCAAGGTGTCGAAAACACAGTACGAGGAAGCGGTCGTCAACTTCCGTCAGAAGCTCTATGGCGCGTTGAGCGAAGTGGAGAATGCGTTATCGAAGCGTGTGCAGCTCGATCAGGAGGCGGAACAGCGAACGCTGTCGCTCGCACAGGCGCAGCGGGCGGAAACGCTGGCGCGTTCGCGCTTCAAGGCGGGTGCGACCGGTGTGCAGCCGTGGCTCGACCAGCAGCAGCGTTTGCGCGACGCGCAAAGCACGCTCGCGCTGAATCAGTTGAACCGGCTCAACAATCAGATGAACCTGTACAAGGCGCTTGGTGGGGGCGTGGATTGAGCGCGTGGCTCGGCGGTGTGCTGGATACCTTGCACAAGGTGGCGATTCGGGACGCTTTCGAGATCATCGACGCGCCGCGATCAACTGCAGCACGCCGTCGCCTTAGCTCGCCGTGACGACCAGCCGGTCCGGCGCCAGCACGCCATCGATCATCTTCGCGACGCCGAGTAGTCGCTTGCCATCTGTGTAGACGCGCACACGTGGAAGGTCGGGAGGAAGATTCAACGCAGACTCCGACGACGCCACAGCAGTGTTACTGGCCTGCGGTAACTCGCTCAGACGCAAGCGCTGGCCATGCAAAAAGCGCCGCGCGGATTCTTCATCGAGGTAAACGGCGGGAAACGTCGACAGCAATGCATCGACCGGTTGCAGCCACGCATCGCGTGCGCTTGCGTCGGCATCGGACAACGCGTCGAGCGTCACCGCATGTTCGAGCGTCAGCGCGCCGACCGCCGTACGCCGCAACGCAACCAGATGTGCGCCGCAGCCGAGCGCCTCGCCGATGTCTTCGGCGAGCGTGCGAACGTAGGTCCCCTTGCTGCAGGTCACGCGAAACGTCACGTCGGGCAACGCACACGCGAGCAATTCCAGCACATGGATCGTGACCGGCCGCGCTTCGCGCTCAACCACCTGCCCCGCCCGCGCGTATTCGTACAACGGCTTGCCGTCGCGCTTGAGCGCTGAATACATCGGTGGCACCTGCACGATATCGCCGCGAAAACCTGCCAGTGCTTTGAGTACCGCCGGTTCGTCGCACGCAACGTCGCGCGTCTCCAGCGTTTCGCCTTCCGCGTCGCCCGTGGTCGTGCGGATGCCGAGCCGCATCGTCGCCTCATAGGTCTTGTCGGCTTCGAGCAGATCCTGGGAGAATTTCGTGGCCTCGCCGAAGCAGAGCGGCAGCAGGCCCGAGGCGAGCGGGTCGAGGGTGCCGGTGTGACCGGCCTTCTTCGCCAGATAGAGGCGCTTTGCGCGAATCAGCGCGTCGTTGCTCGACAGTCCGAGCGGCTTGTCGAGCAGCAGCACGCCGTCGAGCACACGCCGCGGCACGCGAGGACGCTCAGGTCCACGTCCAGCACGTTCAGGTCCATTCATCTTGAGAAGCCAGATCCGGCCGCCGGGCGGCCGTCGTTCAGAAGTTCAGGGGAAACAGTCCGCTCAATCGTCTTTCGCGCGGTCAGCATTCGCCTGGTCGATCAGGCGCGACATCTCCACCGCCTGCTCGACCGTCTTGTCGTAGTGGAAATGCAGCGTCGGCACGGTGTGAATGTGCAGGCGCTTGAACAACTGGTTATGCAGATGGCCCGCAGCGTGATTGAGCGCTTCCAGCGTCTGCTGCGGGTCGCCCGTCAGCGTCGTGAAGAAGATCTTCGCGTGCGCGTAGTCCGGCGTCAGCTCGACGCTCTGGATCGTGACAAGGCCGATACGCGGGTCTTTGACCTCGCGCATCAGTTCGGACAGATCGCGCTGGATCTGATCCGCGATCTGCACATTGCGATTGGGAGAAGAACGTTTTTTTGGCATGGTGAATCCGTAGGCACAAAAACAAAACGGGCGGAGCCGGGCAAGCGCCCGCTCCGCCCGGTGTGTCTTGCGCAGTCGTTACAGCGTACGCGCGACTTCCGTGACCTCGAAGACTTCGAACTGGTCGCCTTCCTGGATGTCGTTGAAGTTCTTGATCGACATCCCGCACTCGAAGCCCTGACGCACTTCCTTCACGTCGTCCTTGAAGCGCTTCAGCGAATCGAGCTCGCCGGTGTGGATCACGACGTTGTCGCGCAGCACGCGTACCGACGACGTGCGCTTGACGAAACCGTCCGTGACCATACAGCCGGCCACTGCGCCGATCTTCGGTACCTTGAAGACCTGACGCACTTCGACCATCCCGGTGACGACTTCGCGCTTCTCCGGCGAGAGCATGCCCGACATCGCCGCCTTCACTTCATCCACAGCGTCATAGATGATGTTGTAGTAGCGGATATCGATACCGTTCGCTTCGGCCAGCTTGCGCGCCTGCGCATCCGCGCGGGTGTTGAAGCCGATGATGACGGCCTTCGAAGCGGTTGCGAGGTTGACGTCGTTTTCGCTGATGCCGCCCACCGCGCCGTGCACGATCTGTACGCGCACTTCGTCGGTAGACAGTTTTTGCAGCGATTGCACGAGCGCTTCCTGCGAACCCTGCACGTCGGCCTTGACGATAAGCGGCAGGTATTGCACTTCGCCTTCGCTCATCTGCTCCAGCATGTTCTCGAGCTTCGCGGCCTGCTGCTTCGCCAGCTTGACGTCGCGGAACTTGCCTTGACGGAACAGTGCGACTTCACGTGCCTTGCGGTCGTCCGGCATGACGATGACTTCTTCGCCCGCCTGCGGCACTTCCGACAGACCCTGAATTTCAACAGGGATGGACGGACCCGCCGACTTGGTCGGCTTGCCGGTTTCGTCGAGCATGGCTCGCACGCGACCGTAAGCGCTACCTGCCAGCACCACGTCGCCGCGGTTCAGCGTACCCGACTGGACGAGGATCGTAGCCACCGGACCCTTACCCTTGTCGAGCTTCGCTTCGATGACGAGACCCTTGGCCGGCGCATCGATCGGTGCCTTCAGTTCCAGCACTTCGGCCTGCAACAGGACCTGTTCGAGCAGATCGTCGATGCCCGCGCCGGTTTTCGCCGACACCGGCACGAACGGCGATTCGCCACCGTATTCTTCCGGCACGACGCCTTCCGCGACGAGTTCCTGCTTCACGCGATCCGTATTGGCATCCGGCTTGTCGATCTTGTTGATCGCGACGACGAGCGGTACGCCGCCAGCCTTCGCGTGGGCAATCGCTTCCTTGGTTTGCGGCATCACGCCGTCGTCGGCGGCGACCACCAGAATCACGATGTCGGTTGCTTTCGCACCGCGGGCACGCATGGCCGTGAACGCTTCGTGGCCCGGCGTATCGAGGAACGTAATGACACCGCGCGGCGTTTCGACGTGATAGGCGCCGATGTGCTGCGTAATCCCGCCCGCTTCGCCCGCGGCCACCTTGGCACGACGGATGTAGTCGAGCAGCGAGGTCTTGCCGTGGTCGACGTGGCCCATCACGGTCACGACCGGCGGACGCGGCAGCAGTTCGGCGTCGGTGGTTTCACCTTCGACCAGCATCGCTTCCGGATCGTCCAGCTTCGCGGCAACCGCGTGGTGACCCAGTTCCTCGACGATGATCATCGCCGTTTCCTGGTCCAGCATCTGGTTGATCGTCACCATCTGGCCGAGCTTCATCATCACCTTGATGACTTCCGAAGCCTTGACGGCCATCTTGTGCGCGAGATCGGCCACCGTAATGGTTTCCGGCACGTGCACTTCGCGGACGATCGGTTCGACCGGCGCCTGGAACGTCGTGTTCGCGTCCTGATGCTTGCCGCGCCCCTTCGGGCCGCCGCGCCAGCCGCGATCGACGCCGCCGCTCGTATCGCCGCGCGTCTTGATGCCGCGGCGCTTCGCTGCGTCGTCCTGCCAGCCGCCCTTGCCGCCCGGCTTCTTCTTGTCGCCAGCGGTCGTGGACGGTGCAGCCGTCGTCGTGGTCGTCGTAGTCGTTTTCTTCGCAACCGGACGCGGCTTGTCCTCGCCCGGCGGACGCGCCGGCTTGTGCAGCGTGCCCTTGGCTTCCGCAGCCTTCGGCGGCTCGACCGGCTTCGCGGCGACCGGTTCCGGCGCCTTCACCGGCACCTTGCGCGGTGTGCTCATCATTTCGCGAATCGCACGTGCTTCGGCTTCTGCAGCGGCACGGCGACGCGACACTTCCTGCTGCTCGGCGCGGGTCTTTTCCGATGCTTCGCGTGCGGCGTCTTCCGCCTTCTTCGCGGCTTCGCGTTGTGCGGCACGCTCAGCGGCGGCGCGTTGTTCGTCTTCCTGCTCAGCAGGCTCAGCTTCGCGCGTTTCGGCCACGACGGCCTGCGCCGCGACTTCGTGCGCAGCGGCGGTATCGGCAGCCGAACGCTTCTTGGCCGCTTCTTCTTCGGCACGGCGACGTTCGGCTTCTGCCGCTTCTTCGCGGGCACGACGCTCGGCTTCTTCGCGCTCGAGGCGTTCCTGGCGCTCCTTCAGCTCCAGCGCCTGCTTTTCGAGCAGCTCGGCTTCGTGACGCGCTTCTTCCTCGCGGCGTTGCAGTTCTGCCTCGTCGGCTTCAGCCACCTGAACCGATGCATCCGCTCCTTGCTCGGCCGCTTCATCGCGGCGGACGAAGGTGCGCTTCTTGCGCACTTCGACCTGAATGGTGCGAGCCTTACCCGTCGAATCGGACTGCTTGATCTCCGACGTATGCCGTTTCGTCAGCGTGATCTTGCGCTTGTCTGCATCAGTCGAGCCGTGAGACTTACGCAAGTGGTCGAGCAGACGCGCCTTGTCCGTCTCGGACAAGGTGTCGTCTTCGTTCGCTTTTGTGACGCCCGCCGCCTGCAGCTGCTCGAGCAGCACGCCGGCAGGCATTTTCAGTTCCGCGGCAAATTGGGCTACGTTGTTACTCGCCATTCATTCCTCTTAGTGCAAGGACCGATTCCTTGCGGTTAGCATCGGTTTGTGCGGCCTCGCGACCGCGTTCAATTTAGTGGGCCATGGTCATTTCTCACTGGAACCAGTGTTCACGTGCTTTCATGATCAGTGCCTTTGCGGCTTCCTCTTCGATGCTGGTCATCTCGACCAACTCGTCTACAGCCAGTTCTGCCAGCTCGTCGCGCGTCTGGATCTGATGTTCGGCCAGCTTCGCGAGCAGGTCGGCATCCATACCGTCAAGGCTCTTCAAGTCGAGCGCGACATTCTCGACCTTTTCTTCATTCGCAATCGCCAACGTCAGCAACGCGTCACGCGAGCGGTTACGCAGCTCGTGCACGGTGTCTTCGTCGAAGGCCTCGATCTCGAGCATTTCGTTGAGCGGCACATAAGCGATCTCTTCGAGGCTCGTGAAGCCCTCGTCGATCAGGATGTCGGCGACTTCTTCGTCGACATCGAGACGCGCCATGAACAGGTCGCGCAGAAGACCACGCTCCTGATTCTGCTTTTGCGCAGATTCGTCCGGCGTCATGATGTTGATCTGCCAGCCGGTAAGCTCGCTGGCAAGACGCACGTTCTGGCCGCTACGGCCGATTGCGACCGCCAGTTCGGTTTCGTCGACGACGACGTCCATCGAATGCTTCTCTTCATCGACGACAATCGACTGGACAGCTGCCGGCGCGAGCGCGCCGATCACGAACTGGGCGGGATCTTCCGACCATAGCACGATGTCGACGTTTTCGCCACCGAGCTCATTGCGCACAGCCTGTACCCGCGAACCACGAATACCGACGCAGGTACCGATCGGGTCGATCCGCTTGTCGTAGGCGACCACACCGATCTTTGCCCGCACGCCAGGATCGCGTGCAGCGGCCTTGATTTCCAGCAGGCCCTGCTCGATTTCCGGCACTTCCATTTCGAACAGCTTCATCAGGAATTCGGGCGCGGTACGCGACAGCTCGATTTGCGGGCCGCGCGCGGTGCGATCGACCTTGCCGATGTACGCACGCACACGGTCGCCGACGCGCAGGTTTTCCTTCGGAATCAGCTGGTCGCGGCGCAGCAGCGCTTCGACACGGCCCGATTCGACGATGAAGTTGCCCTTGTCGAGACGCTTGACCGTACCGGTCATGATGTTTTCGCCGCGCTCGAGGAAATCGTTGAGGATCTGCTCGCGCTCCGCGTCGCGCACCTTCTGCAGGATCACCTGCTTGGCGGCCTGCGCGCCGATACGGCCGAATTCGATGGACGGTACCGGTTCTTCGATGTAGTCGTCGATCTGTGCATCGGGCTTCTGCTCGATCGCTTCGAACTGCAGGATTTCCTGATCCGGCTCCTGCAGCCCCGCTTCGTCCGGCACCACACGCCAGCGGCGATAGGTTTCGTGCTCGCCGCTTTCACGGTCGATGTGGACGCGGATATCTGCGTCTTCCTCGAAGAGTTTCTTGGAGGCCGAAGCGAGGGCTGCCTCGAGTGCGGCAAATACGACGTCCTTGTCGACGTTCTTCTCGCGTGCCAGCGCATCCACCAGCATCAACACTTCGCGACTCATTGTTTGCGGCTCCTAAAGTCAACTTTGGGGATGAGGCGTGCCTTATCGATATCCGCGAGCGTGAAATCGAGCATCGCGGCGCCTTCCTTCCCTTCAAATTCCAGACCGATCGTTTCGCCTTCGGGCGCATGCACGATGCCCCGGTACGTTTTCCGTCCGTCCAATGGCTTTTTCAATGTGATCACCGCTTCGCTGCCTGCGAAGCGCTCGAAATCCGCCAGTTTTTTCAGCGGGCGGTCGAGACCCGGCGACGATACTTCGAGCCGCTCGTAATCGATGTTTTCGACCGTCAAAACGTGCTGGAGCTGACGCGTGACCTTTTCGCAATCTTCAATCGCGATGCCGGCGGGTTGGTCGATGAAAATGGCCAACATGCCGCGCCCGGTGCGCTCGATATCGACGAGCTCGTAGCCGAGACCCGAGACCGTGGTTTCTATCAGTTCCGTCAGTTGCACAATGCCCTCTAAGATGTTCGCGCGGTAAGCCTCTGCGACCCTGCGACCACCTCACACCTCGCGGGCTGCGCGCCAAGCCGGCGCACGTGGTGCTACCCGAGATGCCGAACCACACTGAACTGCGGCGCCAAAAAAAAATGGGCTGAACGCCCAAAATCTTGTTGCCGGTGGTCGCATCTGAGCCGCACATGAAAAGCCGCACGCCCAGCGACTTTGCGATTGTAGCCTTTTCCATGCCCGAACGCAATCTGCGGGACGCCTTCCGACGCCCGTCACCGCTCGATTTCAGGGGAATCTTGCGCGCTGCCGCGTGACTTGCACCCGGTCTGTGCGAAGATCGCCGCCCCTCGTTACGGGGCGCGCCTGCTGGCGCTGCGCAAGTCGCTGGCGAGACTACCGCCTGGGGTTCCCGGCTGCCGGGCCGGGACGAAAACCCGGCTAAACCCGTCAAATCGACTGCCGGAAAAAATCGCAGCCCCGGCGGCGTCTAGCGGCCGCGGGTGCGGTTACGCGGTGTACCGCGCGGACCGCCGTGATTGCCGCCCGCATTCGGGTTGCCACCGCCAGCACGACCGCCGCCAGGGCCGCCGCGATTAGCGCCCTGCGGACGGGGGCCAGCCGGATTACCACCGGTGCGGGCACCTGCCCGGTTACCGTTGCCAGTCGGCGCACGATTGCCGTCGACGTCACCACGGGCGCCGCGGTTACCCGGATTACCGCCACCGCCGCCCATCCCACCGCTCATCCCGTTACCCGCCGCATTGCCGCGGCTGCCGCCCCGGTTGCCGCCAAACCCACCGCCGAGGCCAGAACCCGCACCCCCGCCGGCCGCACCGAAACCACCGGTGGCGGCGCCACGGCGCCCTTGAGGACGTCCGCCGCGCGGCGTCTGCTGATCGAAGCGACCGTGCGACATCAGCACCGGCTCGCGGTGAATGAAGCCCATCGACGTCTGCATCGGATCGGGTTGACGGCGCTCAGGCGCCGCGTTGCGACCACCCTTCTCTTCGGCCGGCGCCTTGAGACCCACCGATGCCAGCAGGCTGCGCACCTGGTTGTCTTCGAGCTCTTCCCAGCGGCCGCGCTTAAGACCGCGCGGCAACTGGATCGGGCCATGCCGCGTACGGATCAGGCGGCTCACCATCAGGCCGACCGCTTCGAACATCCGGCGCACTTCGCGATTGCGGCCTTCGGCCAGCGCGACGTGATACCAGTGGTTGGTGCCTTCGCCGCCGCCGTCGCGGATGCGCAGGAAATTCGCCGGACCGTCGTCGAGTTCGACGCCGTGCAGCAGTTTTTGCCGCGAACCTTCAGCCAGCTCACCGACCACCCGTACCGCGTATTCACGCTCGACGCTGTAGCGCGGGTGCATGAAGCGGTTCGCGAGATCGCCCGAGGTGGTCAGCATCAGCAGACCTTCGGTATTGAAATCGAGCCGGCCGACCGCGAGCCACTTGGCGGTTTTCATCGGCGGCAATTTGTCGAACACCGACGGACGACCTTCCGGATCGGCATGGCTGACGATTTCGCCGGTCGGCTTGTGGTACAGCAGCACGCGCGGCGGCTTGTTCTGCAGCTTGCGCTTGACCGGCTTGCCGTTGATGCGAACCTGGTCGGTCGGCATGATCCGCTGGCCGATATGCGCCGGCTCGCCGTTGACCGACACACGGCCAGCGACGATCAGTTCTTCCATCTCGCGGCGCGAACCCATGCCCGCTTCCGCGAGCACCTTGTGCAGTTTCGGTGCGTCGTCGTCCGGCGACAGCACGCGCTTGGGAGCCTGCTCGCGGCCGCGCCGCAGCATCGGCGCGCGTACGCCGCCAGTCGTGCTGTTATCGGCATCGAACGCCGGCGAAGTTACGTAGGAGAACAGGTCGTCAGGCGTGGCGTCGGCTGCTGTGGGCGCTGCCGCTGCCGTTGCTGCGTCGCCGCGGCGATTCTGCCGCGCGCCGCCTTCACGCGGCGCGTCGCCGCGCGGCTCACCACGCTTGCCGCCGCCATTGGCATTCGCATTGCCGGCGCTATTGCGACGTGGGCCTTTTGCACCCGGGTCCTTGCGCGGCATGCGCACCTGCGCGACGACGACGCCGTCCGGCGGCGCTTCCGTCACGACGGGCGCCGGCTGTACCGTCTGCGCGCCATCGGCATTCTTCGCTTTCGCGCCGGCGCGGCGCCGCGCGATCAGGCTGCGCGGCCCGCGACGCAGACCGCGGCGCGGACGGTCTTCACCGTCTGCGTCCGGGGTCTGCGCCGTGGGCTCGTTTCCGGCAGCAGCAGTCTGCTGCGGTTGCGTTTCGTCGGGGCGCGCGGAAGGCACAGCGTGCTCTGCTTCGGACGAGTCGGTATCGTGGGTACGTGTCAAAACAACCTCGAGTGTCAGGTCGCGCGCCCATTGCGGGCGCGGCAAAAAAGTTCGGTTACGTCAGGCGCTGCGCGAGGCAGCCTCGTCGTCGGTCAATACGCCGTCGTCGTGAGCGGCAGCCCGGCGATCCTCAGGATCGTCATGCGCCACATCGCTCGTGTCCGCCTGGTCCGCGTGCTCCGCTTCGGAAAGCGCGGTCGAGCCGGTTGCGGGCGGAGCCGGATCGGCTTCTGCCTCGCTGGTGTTGCTACTGTCGCTTGCGGTGCCGGCGGTTTCCGCTGCGGCAGCGCCGGTATCGACCGGATGTGCGGATGCCGGTTCGGACTCGCTTGCAGACGTCGATGCGTCGCCCTGCGGTTCGGCCAGCGATTCAATGTTTGCGTCGTGCGCCGCAGCGGCAGGCTCGTGCTCGAGTGCGGCTTCAGCAGCTTCAGCATTGGGCGGCGTCTCGACGCTGATATCGGCAGCGTCGAGCGGTGCATGCTCGCCGGCCTCTTCAAGCCCCGTTGCCACAGCCACTTCGGCTTCGCCCGCGGAACCGGCTGTCGCCGGAACTTCGCCGTCGGCAAATTCGATTGAATGCTGGGCCAGCAAGTCGATATTCAATTGCGCCGACGGATCGTCCAGCGGCGGTAATTCGTCGAGCGCCTTCAGACCGAGGTCGTCGAGAAATTGCCGCGTGGTCGCATACAGCGCCGGGCGTCCCGGCACATCGCGATGACCGATCACCTCGATCCAGCCGCGATCCTCGAGTTGCTTGACGACCTGCGTATTCACCGTCACACCGCGAATTTCTTCGATATCTCCGCGTGTCACCGGTTGCCGGTAAGCGACGATCGCCAGCGTCTCGAGCACCGCGCGCGAATATTTCGGCGGCTTCTCGGGATGCAGACGATCCAGATACGAACGCATTGCCGGCTTGCTCTGGAAACGCCAGCCGGACGCAAGGCCCACCAGTTCAACACCGCGCCCCGACCACTCCTGTTTCAGGTCTTCGAGCAACGTTCGAACCGTATCTGCCGACACGCCGTCAGCAAAGAGCTTGCGCAAGTCGGCGAGCTTCAGCGGCTCCTGCGCACAGATCAAGGCAGTCTCGAGGACGATCTTCGCCTCTTGGGTATTCATGCAGCCAGATCAGACCTTATGGTTAGGCTCAAAGAACCGGATCAACCAGACGAAACAGACGATATGGAACTGAAGACGCGCTCGCCCGATTCTGATCGGTCATATTGATGGGAGCACGCACCGGGGGGCGGCGAATCAGGTCATCCAAACAGACCCGAGCCAGACCCAGCCGGACGGAGCAGCGATGTCCCGGGAGGGAATCGCGTGACTGAGCGCCATCTTACGCAAAAACAGACAGTGCGTAAAGACGAAAACCCGACGAAAACCCAGCGCACGCCCGCGACGACAGCCCGGGGGAGAAACCCACACATGGCTTCGCGACGGCCCGGCAGTGCCCCGGCAGCAGCCATACAGCTGCGCCGAAGGCACGCGCACCGGGCCAGAGGCGCTGTCCGCCTACCCGCCGTGCTGGCTCAGAAAGCGCTGCAGCCGCTCGACGCCGGCGTCCAGCCGATGCGGATCGCATGCGTAGCACCAGCGAACAAAGCCCTCGCCCTCCGGACCGAACGCACTACCCGGTGCGAGACCGAGGCCGACTTCACGCACCAGCGCCTTGCACAGCTCAAGACTGCGCGCCGCGCCAGGCAGCGAAAAGAACACGTACATCGCCCCCGGCGGCGCCTTCACGTCGACGCCCGGCAGCGCACCGAGCGCCTGCACCAGATGATCGCGCGCACCGCGCAGTTCGCCGGCCAGTTCCTGCGCGAAGCCCTCGCCCTGCTGCACGGCGGCGATACCCGCTTGCTGCACGAACGCCGGCGCGCACGACGTGTTGTACTCGACGAGCTTCGCCAGATCGTCCATCAATGCGGCAGGCGCGACGATCCAGCCGAGTCGCCAGCCGGTCATCAGCCAGGCCTTCGAGAACGAGTTGACACAGATCACGCGTTCGTCGCGCGCCGCGAGATCGAGGAAAGACGGCGCAGTGCGCGCCGCCGGATCGGCGTAATAGAGCCGCTCGTAGACCTCGTCGGCGACGATCCAGATGCCGTGCCGCCGGCAATGCTCGAGAACCGTGCGTTGCTGGTCGCGACTCATCACCCAGCCGGTCGGGTTGTTCGGGGAATTCAGCATCAGGAGCTTCGTCTGGGGCGTTAGCGCCGCCAGCAGCCGGTCGAGATCGAGTGTCCAGCCCTGCGCACCATAACCGAGCGCCACAGTCTCGACGTGGGCACCGAGGATCTTCGGAATTTCCACAAGATTCGGCCACAGCGGCGTCACCGCGACGACCCGGTCTCCCGCGCCGACCACGAGCTGTGCGGCCAGCATCAGCGCGTTGACGCCGGCGCTCGTCACCGCGATGTTGTCGACCGTGGTCGGGCCGTGCAGCGAGCTCACGTATCCGGCGAGCGCCTCGCGCAGCGGCGCGATGCCGAGGTTATGCGTGTAGAACGTCGCGCCCGTGGCGAGCGCATTGCTGGCGGCATCGCGGATGAATTGCGGCGTCACCCGGTCCGACTCGCCGAACCAGAACGGCAGCACGTCGGCGATACCGAAACCGGCGTTCGCGACTTCGCGAATCTGGGAGGGGCGCAACGCGCGCACGGCGTCACGTGCATTCGATAAAAGGGGCTGCGGCAGGTCTGATTCGCTCATCGATACATCCGGTGTCGTGGGGGAAATGCGCATGTCCGAGTTTAACGTGGCATGCGTTGCTACGAGAACGCTCGCGGCTGTGCATCGACGGGTACAGCGCGCCCGCTCAGCGCAGGTCCTCGGCGCGCGCGGGCGACTGGCGGATCAGCCCCCACACCGCCTCGGCCGCCGGCGACAGCGACCGGTCGCGCCGCCGCACCAGCTCGACGGTACGCTCGGCGCGCGGCACGAGCGGGCGGGCGACCAGCGATACCTCCGCAGGCAGCGGCAGCGCGAGCCACGGCAGCACGCTGATTCCCACACCCGCTTCGACCAGCCCGAATACCGTCGCCGAATGGCCTAGCTCCTGGACGACGGTCGCGCTTACGCCATGCTCGTCCATCGCAGCATCGATGATCGGCCGGCTGCCGGACGCGTAATCCAGCATCACGAGCCGCTCTCCTTCCAGATCCGTCCACGCCACCTGCGGTTGTGCCGCAAGCCGGTGATCCGCGCGGCAGACAACGCAAAAGGAGTCGGTCATCAGCGGCTCGCTCAGCAGGTCGTCGGTCGTGAACGGGCCGATCACCACGCCGAAATCGACCTCGCCGGATTTCACCTTGCGAATCACGTCGCTCTGCACGTCGTCGCGCAGGCCCAGCGTGATGAACGGAAACTGCTGGCCGCAACCGGCCACGATCTGCGGCATAAGACGGCAGGCGATCGTCGGGCTCGCCGCCACGACCACCCGCCCGCGACGCTGCTCGCCGATCTCGCGAATCTCGCGCAACGTGTCGTCGAGGTCGGTCAAAAGGCGCGACACACTCGCGACGAGATTCGCGCCGACGTCCGTCAGCTGGACCTCACGGGTCGTCCGGTCGATCAGCTTCAGGCCGATTTCCGTCTCCAGCTCGCGCACGCAGCGACTCACCGCCGACTGCGTCAAACCGATTTCGTCACCGGCACGGCTGAAGCTCTGTAGCCGCGACACTTCGATAAACACACGCAACTGGCGCAGCGTCACATTCATTTAGCGCTCTCATCAATCTAGTCATTTGATGCACATTGTATTGTTTCTTTCGCGACACAGTATTGATTTCAGCATGGCCTCATAGGTGCGGCAATAAGGCGCAAACGCACGCCAGGCGGGACTGATTGCACAAGATTGGTGATTGTCCTGATTTGCGGGATGGGTTTTTTGGATTCTTATACGCCCCTGGCTAGCGCCTGCGCTGGCCTGACGCTAGAGGGCTTTGAGGGGGTTGGCAGCAGAGTGGCACACTTCCTGCATTGAGGTGTGCCACAGGGTCGGCACCATCTTCGGTTCGATTGCATACCAACCGCCGTGGCAAGCCCGACCCCGCCTGGCACTCGTTTGACGGGTGCATCAAGAGTGCGCGGCGCGGGGCAGCGCACCGGAGTTAGCTTCGCTGAGGTGAAACATGATGCTGTTCGACGATTTACGAGACAACGAGTGGGCGCTGGTCGAAGCGCTGTTCTGTGCGGAACCCGCACGGAGCGAACGGCGCGGACGTCCTCGCGTGGAAGCTCGGGCGGTAGTCAACGCGGTGCTGTGGGTGCTGTCGACGGGTGAAGGCTGGTCCAAGCTTCCCGGTCGCTACCCGTCGCCGCCGACTTGCCGTCGCCGCTTCGACGAGTGGCAGGCCGACGGCACGCTCACCGAAATAGTCAAACGACTCGGCACGAGCGGCCGCGAAGTTTCGCTGCGTGGGCGCATCGGCGCCACGGCAGCGAAGCCGCCGGCACCGCCGAGCCGCGATCGCCTGCGCGGTGCATTCTGGACCAATCCGGAATCCTGGCGCGCGCCGGTCAAGATGGCCTGACGCAGATTGCTCCGCTATCGGGCGCCTTCGGGCGCCCGATGCGTATCTGCGCTGCGTTGGCCCGGGTTGACCACGTAGCAGCCACATCGCGCGTTGTGTTACGCGATATTCTGCAGACGGCCACACGTCCGTCATTCATCGCACTGGTACGCGATGTGTTTCCGTCGGCGCGACCGCGATCCACACGCGGACGCTTCTTCAGCCGCTGACGAAACATCCTTTTACTATTATTTACACCGCGCTTTCGCTCCCGGGCATACCGTAGACGTATGTCAATACACCCAGGTCGTCTGGCTTGACGGGAGCCGATATGAAACCAATGTCCCTGCTTCTGTGCGGCATTGTGGTTTCATCCATTGTCGCCATCGCCGCAGCACAGGAACGCCCTTCGGGCTGGGGCGCAAAGGACGGACGCGCGCTGGCCGCTCAACGGTCAGGCGGACAGCAGCAGAAGGGATTTACACCGCCGGTACCGCGCGGGGATCTGCGCGGCGATATCGCGAGCAACGCTCACACGCGGCCAGATCCGCCTGCGCGTAATGTGCGCAACAATACGCTGCCGCGGCAGTAGGGACGAGAGATTACTGGAGCAAAGCCGGGAACCACCTGCGCGCACGTCAGTCTCATTAACGCCATAAGCACAGCGTGGCAGTAGTAATCCGGTAAGCCCGTATCTTCGCGATACGGGCTTTTTTTTGGCTGGCCCTAGAGGCGCGCTTCCAGATCGGCGGCACGTACTTCGCTCGCAACGACGTAGTCGTTCATGCGCAGGGTGTCCCAGGTCATGGATCGCTCGTCGCGTGCGAGCCGTGCGAACTCGGCCCGCCCTCGCTCGGTCAGCACGGCTATGTCGACCGGCGCATGAAAACCGGGGGCTGGCGCCACCGTACGCTGCCGGACCGTTTCCATCAGGCCGAGCGAACGCAGATATTCGAAAACGCCGGGACGTCTGGCCCACGGGACCTGACGGTATTGCGCCCGACGCAACGCTTCAAGTACCGTTTCGTTGGAATGCGTGGTCATCTCACTTCTTTCTTAAAGTGCAGCCATGACTCAGTTTTGCGCGATACCGCAACGCGCCGCCGTTAAGGCGCCAGCGCGGAGCCATTGCGAACAGTCGTCTTGCGACGTTCGACGGCGCCGTCTCGCGCCAGGTGCTGCCGACTCTTCAGGATCCCCGTATGAACGACATGTTAGCGTCCTCTCCACGTGCCGACGATGCAACCGTTCCGGTGCGATGGCAAGAGCGTGGATTTGCCCTGAAAACCATACGTTACCCCATTTAAATTGATTCTATTCACTTTATTGGCGCTTTTTTTTGCTGCAATCGTGCTAAGGCGACGACAGCGGATCATGCTCGCCGTGGCGGGAATCTTGCTGTTCTGGCTGCTCGCCGCAGGCTGGTTGACCGCCCCGTTGCTCGCCTGGGCACAAGCCGATATTCCCTCTGCCGCCTCTGCAAATTTCTCGCCAGATACGGCGATCATCATGCTCGGCAGCGGCACCGAATACGATAACCAGGGCACGCTGGTGCCGAAGCACGATGCGTTTCTGCGCATCGTAACGAGCGCCGCGCTCTACCGACAGTGCAAACAGGTCGCGACGCGCCGCTGCACAGTGATCGTCAGCGGCGGCAATCCGCAACGGCACACGGCATCGGAAGCCGACACGTACCTGCCGTGGCTGCTGCGCGATCAGGTACCGCGCGCCGACATCGTGCTCGAAAACCGCAGCCGCACGACCTATGAGAACGCGCGCTTCGTCACGGACATTGTGAAACGCGCGGATTACAGCGCGCTGATCCTCGTCACGTCCGCCTACCAGATGCCACGCGCCCTGCTCGACTTTCGACGCTTCGGCCTGACACCGCAGCCCGCGATATCGAACGCCCGTCACGCGAACCTCGGCGTGCTGCCACGCTACGACAATCTGGTGAACGCGGAGATCGCGCTGCATGAACTGATCGGGATTGCACAGTTTCATGTCTATCGCGAAATCGGTTGGTTTTGAGATGGTGTTAATTTGCTTAGTCCTGCGATACATTTTGTACCGACCAGCAATTCATTTTGCATCATTCGGCGGCTCCGGTACCCGGTATCGCCGGTCGTTACAGGCGCAAGATGAATGTAACTAGATGTAACGGTCTGTGAATTCTGTTACGAATCGTCTGTTGGAGCGGATTTTGCTGGCTAGAATGACGTGTCTTTCCGGTTGGACAGGCATCCTTGGGTCCATTAACCACTCCTGCGGAGGTAACGATGAAGAAAGTGTCCCTGGCTATCCTGGTCTCCCTTGCTGCGATGTCGGGCGCTGCATATGCGCAGACGGACAGTGAAGGCGTCACGGTGAGCACCGATCCGGCCAAGGCTGCCGACGTCGAGCAACGTGCGCAAGACTTGCAGGCGCATCAGCAGCAATCGATGGAAGGTATGTCGATGGAAAAGGAAAAGCATCATAAGCCGATGACGCACCATCACAAGAAGGCCATGAAAGAGAAAGCTGCGCCGGCCGATGCCGCAAGCCAGTAATCGATTCGTGTAGCGCGCATCTTCGGATCGCGCCGCCAGCGCGAAAAAAGCCGAAACCGGTCACGCTGGTTTCGGCTTTTTTCTTGCCGGGATTTCTGGCGGGACGCGTCGCGCCGGTATGCTAAAGTCGCGCACCCATCCACCCCAACCCGTGCGCACCCAGGTGCGGAGGACAGAATGAGCAACATCCAGCTGGACATCGAATGGACCGAAGCCGCATCGCGGAAAATCGAAAAACTCATGCCGCGTGGCGGCCAGGAAGCGTTCCTCGCGCTGCCGCCGGTGGAATGCCTGCCGATGGAAGGCGACGTATTGTTCCTCGGCCCGGACGGCAAGCAGCAGCCGTTTATCGTTGCCGAGCGGCAATACCATCACGACGGCGACGCGGACTGGACCATCATCCTGATTCTCGATGTCCCACAGGCGACGCACTGACTCTTGCGTGTGGCGCCGGTGTCCGCGAGCGCGTCCTGATTCGTTGACTACCGGCGCGCGAATGCGACGGCGTCAGCCTATTTGATCTTCGTCAGCACGCGAATCTCCGCGTGCTCGATCCAGTCGGCGGATGCCTGCTTGTAGGCCGCGATATGCGCCGACTTCGCGTGCGCGGCGAGCGCCTCTTCGCTTTCCCATCGTTCGAAGAAAACGAACCGGCGCGGCTCCTTCACATCGCGATGCAGATCGTACTGAAGCGCGCCGCGCTCGTTGCGCGTCGGTTCGACGATCCCTTCCACCGCTTCGCGCAGTTTCTCTTCGTCGCCAGGTTTCGCGATAGAGATCGCCACCACTGCAATTTCCGACATGTGTTCCTCCTCGATGAAAAGCAGCAGAATACCGCTCGCTGCACAGACACGCTCGCACGCGCACACGCCCCGATCGCCGTACCTGACAATCAGCCACGTCTGTGATTACCCGTACATTCACGCAGCATACGAACTGCTAGACTAATTTACGACCCACCTGCCGGAGTCTCAGCTTGGTTGGCAATATTTCCCTCGCCTTCGGGCCTCCTGCTCCGGCAACCGCCCTGGTTCAGCGGTGCTTCCGCGGGTATCGACCGCGTGTGTCCGTGGTCCGCGGCCTGTGAGTTCCGTTGCCATGCCAACCGCCGACGACCGCACGCTTCCCGACCTGCTGCCCCACCTGGTGCGCAGCGACGCCGGCTGGGGCGCCACATGGTGCGCCGTCGCGCTGCAAAGCGTGTTTCAGCCGGTGTTGTCCGTCACGCACCGGCGCATCGTCGGCTATGAGGCGCTGCTGCGCGCGCACGACCACCACGGCACACCGGTCTCACCCGAAGCGCTGTTCGCCGCGACCCGCTCGCCGGACGATGCGCGCAAGCTCGATCGTCTGGCGCGCTGCATGCATGTGGCGAATTTCGTCGAGCAGGGCATCGACAATGCGTGGCTCTTTCTCAACACGCGGCCGCAGGTGTTCGAAACCAGTTGGCCGCAGCGCGTCTTCATCGACGAACTGTCTGCGCATTTCGGACTGCCGCAGGAACGCATCGTCATCGAAGTGCTCGAACAACCTGCCGATGACGAAGCCGCAGTCGCCAGCATGCTGGCCGCAGAGGAACCGCGCGACTTCCTGATCGCCATCGACGACTTCGGCACCGGCTTCTCGAACTTCGATCGCGTCTGGCGCTTTCGTCCCGACATCGTCAAGCTCGACCGCTCGCTGATCGCACGCGCGGGCAAACGCGACGGCGACAACTCGATGATCAGCCATCTGATCTCGATGCTTCATCAACTGGGGACGATGGTGCTCGCCGAAGGCGTCGAGACCGATGAAGAACTGATGATCCTCATGCAGGCCGACGTCGATTTCGTGCAGGGCTTCTGGCTCGGCCAGCCGGAGGCCTCGGTACGCGCGGCGAGTGCGCAGGCGCCTGGGCTAATCGAATCGATGTGGAGCAAGTTCTCCGAATACGAGCACACGCATGCGCGCCATCAGCGCGTGAGCTTCGAGGGGCTCGCGGAAACGGTGCTGGCCGGTGCCGGGATGTACGCGGCAAGCGGCGATCTCGCGATGGCCGCGCAAAAAGTCTTCACTTTCCCGGAAGCTCGCCGTGTGTTCGTGACGAATGCGCTCGGCCACCAGATGCTGCCGTCGATCACCCCGCACGACGCCGCACAACCCCCGGCGCGCCTCGCCCCACTATTTCCCGATACATACAGCAACTGGTCGCGGCGTACCTATTTCAAGCACGCGCTGGCCGCACCGGGACGTGTCGCAATGATGGGCCCGCATCGCTCGCTGACCGACGGCCAGGATTGCTACACCGCGGCGGTCGCGGTCGAACGGGACGGCGAGCTCAACGTATTCTGCGTCGACTTCACGCCGGCGACCGCGCTCGTCGGTACTTCGGTGCTCTGACGCTGCACCGTTGTCGGCCGGTGCTTCGCGCAGAACAAAACCTGGTCCAGCAAAACGCCTCAGTCGTCAATCCGCGAGCGCCCCGCCTTCACCTCGCCGCGCTTCGTCTTCGTGTCGAGCCGCCGCAGATTCGACGCGCGCGTCGGACGGGTTGCGATGCGCCCTTTACGCGTCACACTTACGCTTTCGATCAGTTGATCGAGACGCGCCAGCGCGGCCGCGCGATTCATCTCCTGCGTGCGATGCTCCTGCGCCTTGATAACGACCACGCCATCGCGTGTGAGCCGGTGATCGGACAACGCGAGCAGGCGCATCTTCAGCACGTCGGGCAACGACGACGCGCGCACATCGAAGCGCAGATGAATCGCGCTCGATACCTTGTTGACGTTTTGCCCGCCCGCGCCTTGTGCACGCACGGCGGTCAGTTCGATTTCGTTTGGCGGGATCGGATAGCGGGAAGTCATGGCGCGATGATAAACGGCGAGACGCAAGTGTACGACGGCATTATTGCCGTGTCTGCGCACCGGTTGCGTCCGGCGCGGAACGTCATGGTTACGGGTTCGTTTGCGCCGAACCGGCTTCATCGACGGTAGCGGCAATGCGCGCAGCCAACCCCGAATCGCGCCGGGTCGGCGTCGCAATAGCCTGCGCCAGCACCGCACGCGAACCGATCACCTCGACGCGTTCGCGCGCCCGCGTGATCGCCGTGTAGACCAGCTCACGCGACAACACCCTGCTGAACGCCGACGGCAGCACCAGCACCGCGTGTTCGAACTCGGAGCCCTGCGACTTGTGCACGGTCAGCGCGAAGGCCGTATCGTGCGGCGGCAACGCGGCCGGCGAAACCGCTCGCACGCTGCCGTCGCCGGAACGGAAATACACACGCAATGTGCCGCCCGGCCCCGGCAAGGTCACACCGATATCGCCGTTGAACAGACCCAGCGCGTAGTCGTTACGCGCGACCATCACCGGCCGGCCAGCGAACCATTTCGCGCCGACGGCGAGCGGCACATGCGCCGAACGGCGCACCTGGGCTGCCATCGCCGCGTTCAACTGTTCGACGCCGCGCGGACCGCTGCGCGTCGCACACAGAATGCGAAAGCGGTTTAGCGCGTCGAAGAGCGGCAGCGGGTCGGGGGTCGCTTCGGCAAGCGCGTTGCGCAGTGCCGCCGAATACGGCGCGAAACCTGTTGCGAGCCGCGTGACGGTGCGTTCGCTCAGGCCCGGCTCCGCGTCCTCGTGAAGTACCGCGGCACGGTCTGACTGTGGCGATGTGTCCGTGGTCAGGACATCGAATGCCGCCTGGGTCGCGCCGCGGCGGATCGCCAGCGATAACCGCCCGATCGCCGACTCCAGCCCAAAGCGATAGTTGCGCTCGAGCCATACGACGCAATCGGCGAGCGGGTCGTGTGCTGCATCGACGGGTTCCCGAGGATGCGGGCTCTCGCTACCGCTTGTGGCAAAGGCAGGATCGTCGGACAGATGAGACACCGCATCGAAATCTTCGTGCTCTGTCGGCCACCATGGCGCCGCTTCGTCACCGAGCCACATCGGTATATCGGCATCCGGCAGTGGCAGCGCATCCCAGCCATCTTCGCTGGAAGCCTCTGTCTGATACCGATCGTCGGCGCGCGGCAGTGCGGCCGTCAGCGTCGCCACATCGATGGCGAGTGCCGCCGCGATCGCATCGAGCCCAAGCGCGCTGAAACTCGGTCGCGCACTCAGTTCGGCGAACACCGCACCGGCCTCGACCGCGGCAAGCTGGTCCTTGTCGCCGAGCATCACGAGCCGCGTGTGCGGTGCGATCGCATCGAGCAGATGCGCCGCCATCGCAACGTCGATCATCGATGCTTCGTCGACCACCACCACGTCGTACGGCAACGGGTTGTCCCGATGATGCCGAAAGCGTCCACCCGGCCCCGCGCCGAGCAGACGGTGCAGCGTGTACGAAGTCTGCGGCAAGCGTGCGGCCAGTTCGGGCGGCAAGCTGCCTGCGCGTGCCAGCAGCGCTTCCTGCATGCGCTGCGCGGCCTTCCCCGTCGGTGCCGCGAGCGCGATGCGCAGATCCGCATGCATATCGAGCAGACACGCGAGCACACCCACGACCGTCGTCGTCTTGCCGGTACCCGGCCCGCCGCTGACGATCGTAAGCCCGCTCGACAGCGCCGTCGCCACCGCAACACGCTGCCAGTCGACGCCCTCTTCAACCGACGGCCCGAAGTAGCGCGACAAGCGCGCATGCAATGCGTGCGCGTCGGGCGATGCGTTCGGAAGCGCGGGATCGATACCGGCAATCCCAGCGCTGCGCGCCGCTCGCGCATGCGCGACCAGCAAACGGGCAAGACTGCGCTCGTAGTCGTAATACCGCGCGAGATACAGCCGCCCCTCCGCATCGACGACAAGCGGCCGCAACGCCGACGCGTCCTGCGACCCATCGCTGACCACACCGCTATCGAACAGCGCCGCATGAATCAGATCGAGCGGCGCGGCATAACGATGGGCGAGCGTCGACAGCGGCACGCAGACATGACCTTCGGCCGTCGCGCGACTCGCGGCAAACGCGGCGCGCGCAGCCCAGCGCACGCTTGCTGGCGTCGCGCCGAGGCGGCGCGTCAGCGTCGCAATCCGTCGCGCGAAACCGTCGGCCAGCGCCGTGCTGAAGTCGACGGGTGTGGGCAGCGTGAAGTCGGCCATGGGGAACGAAGTATCGCTCGCGCTCATGCCGCTCTCCCGTCCATCAACGCATCGAGCGCCATCACGAGGCGTTCGTCCGGTTGCCGTGCGTGGACACCGGTTGGCCCACTGCTGTCGCGCCATCCAGGCCGCACGCCGCGCACGAACAGATACAGATAGCCACCGATATGTTCGTCATACGCATAGTCGCGCAACCGCGCCTTCAGATAGCGATGCAGCGCCACCGTATAGAGCAGCGCCTGCAGGTGATACGCATGGCCCGCCATCGCGGCCTCGAGCGGCACGGCGGCGTAGTCGGCGGGCGTATCGCCGAGATGATTCGATTTCCAGTCGACGATCCAGAACTTTCCGTCATGTTCGACGATCATGTCGATGAAGCCTTTCACGAAACCGCGTAGTGCTCCGGGTTCCAGTGCGACGTCGGGATAGCCGTGCGTTGTCAGCAGATTGCGCAGCGCCGAAAAATCGAGCGAGCTGGCTGGAAACAGAAACTCGAGTTCGTTCATGCGTCGCGCCGGGTTCAACTTTGCGAGCGTCATGCCCGGCACGAGCTCGGTCGCAACGACATCGTCCAGCAGCCGCAGCATCATCGACGGCAGACGCTTCGCGAGATCGGGTGCGGCCGGCGCCGGGCGTTCGCGCAACGCGCGCACGATCGCCTCCGGCCACCTGCTGCGATCGCTGAAGTCGGCCAGTTCGAACATCCGGTGCAAACACTCGCCGGCCGCCGCGCCGCGCGGAAACGCGAGGATATCGTCGGCGGCGAGCGGTGCGGCGGCCGGCGACAGGAGTGCCGCCGGCCACGCGGGCTGCGCCACCAGATCGGCAATCTCGTCGTGGTCGGGCCGCGCATCGCCGGCCGGTGTGAAGGCTTCGTCCGCCCGCGCGCCGGCTACGACCAGCGCGCTGAAACTCGCGAGACGCCACGCGTCGCGCAGCACACGCCGACTGGTGCGCGCCTGCATACGCCGGCCATCGTCCTGCCGGCTCTCGAGCGGCACGCGCCGCTGCCCGAGTGGCAGTGCGGTGAGCGCAATCGGTCCGCCCGCGAGTGCCTGCCAGCGCGCCATCAGATCGGCTTCCTCGAGCGGCGCGGCGAGCCAGTCGTCGAACGCATGGCCGGCCCCCGCGACAAGCCAGTTCAACACGCTGCGGCGCGACTCTTTCGTCGAACGCGACGACACATAGGTGCCCGCGACCAGATAGCATCGATACACCGCACGCGTCAGTGCGACGTACACGAGACGCGCACGCTCCGCTGCCTGTTCGCGCACGGCATAGCGCGCGGCCCGCTCCGCTTCTTCGTCGTCGCAGCCGTAATGCAGTACCGCTGCGCCGTCCTCGTCGTGATACTCGCGCGCATCGGGCAAACCCGACGACGGCGGATCGCGCAAGGCGCCATCGTTCAGGAACGGACAGAACACCACCGCGTATTCGAGTCCCTTCGATTTATGCACGGTAACGATCTGCACGAGATTGCGGTCCGATTCGAGACGCAACTGCGCTTCTTCGCCGCCGCCTTGCTCGCGTTGCGCGCCGAGCCAACGCAAGGTCGGCGCAATACCGGGCTGCGACGCGGCACGCGCCTGCACGAGTTCGGCGAGATGATTCACATCGGTGAGACGCCGTTCGCCGTCGGACCCCGCGACCAGACGCTGCGCAATACCGAGTTCGCGCATCAACGTGCGCCACATCACGGCGAAACCGCGCTCATGCCACAACGTGCGATAGCGTGAAAACCGTTCGACCCAGCCCATCGCATCGGCGGCGTGCTCCTGGGTGTTGCCGGACAACGACGGTGCATCGGCCACCTGCTCCAGTTGCCAGAGCGCGGCTGCGTCGAGGCCGAGCCAGTCGGTGGCGAGCGCGGCGCGCAGACGACGCAGATCGCCGGGTGTGTCGACGGCGGCGAGCACACGTTCGATCTGCTCCGCGTCGAGCGTCGCGAACACCGAGGCCTGAGCAAGCTCCACACTGCCGACACCCCAAGCTGCGAGCACCCGCTTGATCTGACTGCCCTGCCGATGCGTCTGCACGAGCACCGCGATATTGCCCGGCGCGAGCGGCTCGTCGCCGATCGTCACCGTATGTTCGCGAGCACCGCGCAACAACCGCACGATCTCCGCGGCGCATGCTTCGCTCGCGGCGCGCTGCGCCTCGCGCTTCGTTAGCGCAGCGTCGCCTTGCGGCAGGGTCCAGATGCGAAAATCCGGGCTTTCATCAGTGCTTTCGTCCGCCTCGCCGTGAGCGGCTTGCGTGTCTCCGTCGACGAACGGCTTGCGTTGCCGCTCGCCCGCCCGCACCGGCTGATACGTCAGCCCGTCGAGCACGAACGCCTGCGGGTTTGCAGCGAAGATGCGATTGCACGCTTCGACGATCGGCGCCGTCGAGCGCTGGTTGACCGCCAGCGTGTAGCACGCGGACGCTTCGGCGCGCGCGGCCAGATACGTATGCAGGTCAGCCGCCCGAAAACTGTAGATCGCCTGCTTCGGATCGCCGACGAGAAACAACGGACCGGCCGGCGCAAAGATCCGGTTGAAGATCGCGAACTGCAACGGGTCGGTGTCCTGGAACTCGTCGATCAGCGCGGCCGGATAGCGCACGCGCAACGCATCGGCGAGCCACGGATGCGCCGCCAGCGCGCGATATAGATTGGACAGCAGGTCGTCGAACGAGACGACGCGGCGCGTGCGTTTGCGCGCGGCGAGTTCGGCTGGCGCGAACTCGAGCCATGTCTGCACGAGGTCTAGCCAGCGCGCGCGCTGGGCGATCTCGGCCGCGACGACGGCGGCTGCGAGATCGTCGGCGAGCGTGAAGAAGGCGTGTTCGGGCGGCTCGAACTTGACCTTCGTCGCTTTTTTCAGCGCCGAGGCTGTCAGTTTCAACGCCGCGCTCGGTGGTGGCGCGTGATGGTCGTCTTGCGCGAAGTAATCGGTCCACGCGGCGACGGCTGCGTCGATTGCATCCGGTTTGTGCGACGTCTGTTTGAGCCGGTCCTGCGTTTGCGCAAGCAGCGCGACGATCGCATCGCGTTCAGCGGTCCACATTTCGTGTGCGGCAGCAAAACGGACTTGCGGGTCGATCAGAGCGATATGCGCAGTGCCGTCGCCGCCAAGCTCGCCTTGCGCGCGCAGGTCGCCCCAGCGCAACTGCGCCAGCGGCTTCTTTAGACGCCGCGCAAGCTGTTCGTCGAACGATGCAGGCCCTGCCCGTTTACCAACGAGCCATGCTGCAAACGCAGGATGATCGGCGGCAACGGGTTCCACCTGCTCGCGCCAGAAATCGGCGGCGAGTTCGAAGCGCAGCGCGGCATCGTCGGCTTCCATCTCGAACGCGAATGGCATTGCCGCCGCGAACGGCGCCTCCTGCAGCGCGCGCTGACAGAACGCGTGGATCGTATGAATCGCTGCCTGATCGAACGTGCGCAACGCGCGCCGGACAATACCGGTTGCCACAACACGATCGATACCGCCATCGGCCGCAAGCGTCGTATCGAACAACCCGGCGATGAACGGATCGCCACCGTCGTCACCGGTTTCGAGCGCCCGGTGCAGTTCGGCGAGACGCCCGCGGATGCGCTCGTGCAACTCGGCGGTGGCCGCTTTCGTGAACGTGACGACGAGAATCTGGTCGGCGTTGAGGTTCTTCTCGAGCAACAACCGCACGTACAGGGCGCAGATATTCCACGTCTTGCCCGTTCCCGCCGATGCCTCGATCTGGTTCACGCCATCGAGCGCACAACCGAAGACATCGAGTTCCTGTGCCCACATCGCGCCGCTCATGACCGGCTCCGCAGATGCTCGCGCAGCGGTGCAAACACGAGCGTCGCGAGCGTACCGAACGGCTCGTCGAGCGACAGCGGCGTGCCACGCCACGCGATGCGCAGCGCCGGATCGTCCGACTCGCCGCGCACGCGATCGCTGATCCACGCGTTCTGCGCCGCGGAGTCGCTCTCGTTGACCTTGGCCCACGCGCTCTTCGGAAAGAAGCGCAGCGGCAGCGACCGTCCCGCGCGGAACAGCGCGGCGAGCGGCGCCAGCAGTTCGAGCGGCGCGGCGACCGGGGCGAATTCGAAGGTGTCGCCGCTGCCGTGCCAGACCGTGCGGCGCGGACCATCGGGTCGCGCCGCGCAATAGACGAGATGCGCGAGCCAGGCCGACAGGTAGTCGCGTGCAGTCGGCTTTGCGTAGCGGAACATCACCTGGCCGGTTTCGGTGACCAGGTTCAGCGTGCCATGCAATTGCAACGGTGCTTCGGCGGTCTGACGCAGTTCGTCGTCGTAGGGGCCGAACAGTTCGATGCCCGCGGTGTCGGGCCAGCGCGGCGCGAGATCGAGGGCAAACTGTAGTCGCTCGACGCCCTCCGCTACGGCATGCCTGACGTTGTCGGCGAGCTGACGCAGTGCGCCCAGTTCGCGCGCCTGCCAGACCTCGCCAGTCGCACCACCCGGTAGTTCGGGGCTCGCCTGCGCAATGCGCCGGATGCGTCCGAGCGCGGCGTCGCCGGTTCCGGCATCGAGCAGCGCCGGCAACAACCTTTCAGCGAGCGCATCGCGGCCTGCGTAGTCGAGTTCGAATGGTTCGATGTCGAGCAGTTCGCCCTGCGTATCCGTCAGCACGATGCCAAGCCGGTCGCGCAGCAACGCGCGCGCGGGATGACGCCAGAAGCGCTGGAACGTATCGAACGGGACCGGGTCCGCGGGTTCGGCGGGCAGCGGTGCCGAGAAGAACGGCTGGTTTGCTGCGCGCGGTGGACCGCTCAGCAGCGCGGCCAGTTCCGCGCGCTCGGGGTCGTAGGTGAAGAGCGGCGTATCCCCGTCGTGGGCCGCGAAGTAATCGGCGGCGAACGGTTGCAGCGGATGCTCGACGATAAACGTTCGGCGTGCCGCGTCGAGTTGCGCCGGTAGCGCATTCTCTCCCGCCGATACGCGCGCAAGATGATCGAGCAGCTCATCGACAAGCGCGGCCGGCGGCAGCGGCGCGTTATCGCGGATGCTGCGGCCGGTGTACGCGATCAGCAGACGATCGCGCGCGGCCAGCAGCAGATCGAGGAACAGATTGCGCTCGTCGTCGCGGCGCTGCCGGTCGCCGGGTTTGCCGAACGCCGCCATCAGATCGAATTCGTCCGCGCGTGCGAGGCTCGGCAGCACGCCGTCGTCCATGCCGAGCAGGCACACGATCCGGTACGGTAGCCCGCGCAGACTCGTCAGCGACGAGAACGTCACGCTGCCCCACGGCACGCCGCCGCGCGCGGGATCATCGAGTGCGGCGGCAAGCGCCGTGCGCACCACCGACGCCGGCAGCGACACATCGAGCGCGCCGCTCTGCATCGCATCGCCCATCGCATCGATGGCGCCGCGTACGTCGGCGAGCGCGTCCGCAAACGCGACGCCGGTGTCGAAGCATTGCGCGAGCGTGTCGAGCAGCAGTTGCGTCCATTCGGCTGGGGTCTGCTCGGTGGCGCAACGGCGCGCGAAGCTGTCGAGATGATCGACGAAGCGCGCCAGCCGGCCGAGCAGTTCCGCATCGGGACCGCCCGCACCTTCGACGGGCAACCATGCATCGACGGGTTCGCCGTGGTCCGGCATTGCGTAGCCGAGAAACAGGCGGGTCAATGCGTCCGCGAATGTATGACGCGCTACCGGTATCGCGGCATTGACCGGCTCCGTAGGTTCAACCGGTGCGAGGCCGCGCCGCGCGCCTGCCGCCGCCAGCCATTCCTGGGCCGTTTCGAGCGCAGCCGCATCGATGCCGTAGCGCGCCGCCACCGCATCCACGCGCAACCATTCAATCAGTTCGGGCGCCCCCACATTGCGCTCGGGCAGCGCCAGCCAGTCGAGCAGCACGCGCGCGACCGGGTTGGCCTGGGTCGGCGGCAAACCGGTGATGCGATACGGAATGCGCCGCAGCGACGATTCATGACTGCCTGCCGGCGCCGTGCCGAACACTGCATCGATCAGCGGGCCGGCCGTGGCCAGATCGGCGCAAGCGACCAGCACATCGGACGGCTGCAGATCGTCGAATTCGTCGAACCAGCCGAGCAGCCGGTCGTGCAGCACTTCGAGCTGGCGCGACAGGCTATGGCAGACATGCACTTCGATGCCATGCGCTTCCGGCGCGGCTGAGTAGCCGGACTCCGGCTCCAGCTCAAGAATCGCGTTCTGCACGGTCGCGAGCCAGGTCGATGCCGGGTTGCCGACATACAGTGACGCTTCGCTCGATGCGGCGCTCTCGGTCAGCTCGTGCAGCATGTGCAACTGCGCCTGGGTCTGCCGCCCCCACTCCGCGAGCAGCGGATGCCCGACCTCCTGATAGTCGAGTTGCCCAGCGGCATCGAGCGCTTCGACACGCCGTTCGCTGACGATATCGAACCAGAATTCGCGGCACGGATTCAGCGCGTACAGCCGCACATCGACCCAGCGCGATAATGCGCGCAGCAGTTCGATATGCAACGGCGGCATGGTGGGCAACGCGAACACATGGACGGCGGCGGGCCAGCCCGCGCGTGAAATCGCATCGAGATCGAGCGTGCCGACCTCATCGAGAAAACGGTAAGCGGGCGGCGTCGCCGCGGTCGGCGAGCGGCCAGCATGTTTGCGGCCACCGGGTTCGCGCTTTTGCCCGTCTGCCATTTCGTCGGCGACTTCGGCAAGCAGCGCGCGCCACAGCGCGGCCTGCCAGCGCTCGTCCTCGCGGGCGGCGGCACTCGCACCGATCAGACGCGGACCGGTCTCGCCCGCCTCCGGGCCCGCAAAGATCGAACCGCCCTTCTGCCATTGCAGCAGCCATTCCGGACGGTAGGTCAGATAGTGATCGAGCACCGTCGCGACGCGTTGCGAGAGTTCGTAGCGCATCGACGGGTCGGCGGCTTCCAGATAGGCGCGCAGTCGAGGCGAGGCGTTCCATGGGGCATGGGACGGCGCTTCGGCGGTCCGCCCGAGTTGCCGGTAGCAGCGCCAGACGAGCCGATCCGGCGCGAACGGCGAATGCGGCGGCACCGGGATCACACCGTCGATCTGCGCCCACAACCATTGCGCCAGATAGCGGAAGTCGACGTTCGCACACACGCCGCGCTGCGCCGCGATGTCGAGTTCGAGCCGACGCCGCACCGCGGCGCTCGGCACGATGACGGGCCGCGGCGTCCACGGGTCGGACGCGGCGTCGGTCTCCGCCATATCGGCGAGCAAGGCGGCTACGAGTGTCTCGTACCGGTTCGAATAGAAGATCTGGAGCATGGAGCCTGTGGAAAGGGATCGCGCGGCGCGGATGATCGAGCCGCAACGGTCCTGAAGCGACAGCATAGCAAAGGCACCGGTGCCGCAGAACCGCTGCACGCGAACGCGGTCAGACAGCCTGCAAAATCAGTTAGACTCGACGGCGTTTGGGTTCTGCGCTGCATGCGCCAGCGCCTTTCATTTACGCACGATTCTTCCCCGCACGAGACACGGCAGTCGATGCGCTATTCGATTGAAATCAAGAAGTTTCTTTACAGCCAGTACTTCTACGGTGGCTTGCGCATCGCGGTGGGCATTTCGTTGCCAGCCGTGCTCTGCCTGATCGTCTTCCACAATCGCGACCTCGGCTTCACGATCGCGACCGGCGCACTCGGCGCCTGTGTGGTCGACATGCCCGGCCCGCTCAAGTACAAGCACAACGAGATGCTTGCGTGCAGCGTGATCGGTTTTCTCTCCGCGCTCGCCACCGGCCTCGCCACGGTCAACGTGGTTGCGCTGTGGTGCACCGTCGTGCCGCTGACGTTCGTGCTGTCGCTGATCGTCGTGTACGGCAACCGCTGGCCGCAGATCAGCTTCGCCACACTGTTCATGATGGTGATGACGCTCGAGGAAAGCTTCACGCCGATGCAGGCACTCGTCAACGCGGCGTGGATTCTGGTGGGCGGCCTCTGGTACACCTACTGGTCGACGCTCGTGACGAGCTGGCAGGCGCGCCGCATCGAACAGCAGGCGCTCGCCGAGAGCGTGTTCGCGTGTGCGGACTACCTGCTCGCCCGTGCGGATTTCTACGATCTCGACAACGATCTCGACGAGTGCTATCGCAACCTCGTCACCAAGCAGATCGCGGCGGTGGAGCGCCAGGACGCGGCGCGCGACATCGTGCTGCGTGGCCTGCCGAAGCTGAAGAGCGGTCAGCTCGGGCCGCGCCGCGCGATGCTCTTCAATCTCTTCATCAATACCGTCGACCTGCACGAACTGTTCGTCGGCGCGCATACCGACTACCCGCTTGTGCGCAATACGTTTGGCGGCTCGGACCTGATGGTGTTCTATCGCGACCTGATCCGCAAAGCGGCCGCCGATCTCGAGGACATCGGTCTCGCCGTGCTGCAGAACCAGCCGCCGCGCAACCGCATCAATGTGAAGGCCGAGCTGCGCGCCATCGAGTTCGAAATCGAGCTGATGCGCAAGCACGACGTGCCAGCGAAGAACCCCGAGGCATACCAGGCGGTATCGTCGACGTTCCGGCGCGTATGGAGCGCGACACGGTTGATCGACCGGATGCGCAAGAGCGTCTCCAACGAGGGCGCGACGACCGAAACCGAACTGCGCATCGACCAGGCGCTGTCGCGCTTCGTGTCGAGCCGGCGCGTGCCGTTCCGGCAGATCTTCACGAACCTGACCATGGCGTCGCCGAGCTTTCGTCACGCGCTGCGCGTGACCATCGCGGTGGCGGTCGGGTTCTGGCTGGGCCGGTTGCTGCCGCTCACCAACGCGTACTGGATCGTGATGACGACTGTCATCATCCTGAAGCCCGGCTACTCGCTGACGCGACAGCGCAATAGCCAGCGGATCATCGGTACGCTGATCGGCTGCGCGGCCAGCATCGCGCTAATGATGTTCGTCAAGGAACCGCATCTGCTGCTGATCGTGATGTTCGCATCGATGGTGATGAGCTACAGCCTGCTGCTGTTCAACTACACGGCGAGCGTCGTGTTCACGTCGTCGTATGTGCTGCTGCTGTTCCATCTGCTCGCGCCGGGCAGCATGCGCCTGATCGGCGAACGCGCGATCGATACGGTGATCGGCTGCGCGCTCGCGATCGCCGCGAGCCATCTGTTCCCGTACTGGGAATACCGACTGATGGGCAAGCTCGTCAACGACATGATCGCGGCGACGCGGCAGTATCTGGAAGCGAGCTGGTGGTGGAGCGGCAAGCCTGCGGCGGCAACAACGGTCCCTGCCGCCACCGTCACCGAGGCTGGTGCGCGTGCGCCGGCTGCGGCCATGGCCGATGCTGAGGTCGCGGCTGCGACAGCGGATGCAGCGGCCGGTGCCTCTGCCGCCGCTGCTACCGATACAGCGAGCGACGCCGTAATCACACCCGCCATCGCACCCGCCGCGCGCGCAGCGACACCGACTACACCGGCCGCGGCCGCCGCAGCCAGCGCACTCGATCGCGACTATCGCTATCGCCTTGCCCGCAAGAACATGCACGTGACGTTTGCCAATCTCGGCCAGGCGTTCCAGCGCATGATGCTCGAACCGAAGGCCGCGCAGAAGTTCGTACCGGAGCTGAACGACCTGCTGGTGCGCAGTCACGTACTCGCGTCGCAGATCACCGCGGCAGCTCCGTTGTTGCGCGCCTCGACCCAGCAACAGCAGGACAGCGTCTCACAGCAACCGCTGCAACGCGCACTGACGCTCGTGCGCGACAACCTGAGCGCCGCCGAAGCAGGCACTGCTGCTCCCGCCGATCAGAGCGACGCCGCGAAGCTAATGGCGCGCGACCTCGACGCGATGGTGATCGATGCGGAGAAATCGCCGGATCGTCCGGCAGATGCGGTCCATGAACTGAAACTGCTCGCGCATCAATGCAAGCAGATGATCGCGGCGTCGTTTCAGATCCGTAAAGACGCGAGCCTGATCCGGTTGCCGGACGCCTAGGCTGCGTGGCAGACGGGCGGCGTTCGAGCCCGCCCTTCGCTTACTGCGAGGCGGCCGCTGCCGAAGCGGCTGTCGTATTAGCCGGTGCGCTCGCCGCCGCGGGTTCGGGATTGTCGCGTTCGTACTCGCGCTTCTCAGTGATCGCGTTGTAGAGCAGCGTGGCGAGCACCAGCAGCACCACGACCACGATAAAGATTGCGATACGGAAAGTCGGGTTGGGCTTGCGCGGTTCGTTCATAAGACAGCTCGGTTCGCGGATTGGTCATGACAGAGCCGGCATTCTACGCCCGCCTGCCTTGCGGCCGCCTTGCAGTGCGCAGGGGTGCGCCACCACGTCGCAGGAGTGCCCCGGTTGTTGCGGAAACAACCATCTAGATCGCGCGACAACAAATCGACAACACATCACAATGTGATGCATGACAAAACGCGTCCATGCATAGCACATAAAGCGACGCTCGCCACACAGAAATCGAAGAAATATGGCAGCATGGCCCTCGCCCCTTGGAGCTGAAAGACGGGGGGAAGCTCAACATCTCGCCGGTTCGACCGGCTCATGGAGAAGACATGAGAGTCCCGTCGCATATCCAACATCCTGTTGCTATTCGAAGCGATGCTGAGCCCGGTTTGCCCGACACTATGCGCACCGCATTTCATCTGTCGGCGTTACGGCGCACGGTCACTTTCGCGGCGCTTGCGTGGTGCGCGGGCTTCGCGGGTGTGTGTGCCGCCGACACGCAAGTCGGCGGCGCATTGCCCGCACCGCCCGATCAGTTGTACGGCGATCTGTTCGTCGCCGTGCAGACCGCGCAGATCTTCCCGGACCAGAAGACCTTCGTCGATGCGACGCCGAACGCGACACCCACTGCCATCGTGGCCGCGTACGAAGCAGCGAAGAACAAACCGGGTTTTTCGCTGCTGGCATTCGTCAACCAGTACTTCACGCCGCCGCCGGATCAGAGCGTCACGCCACCGCCCAACCAGACACTGCGCGAGCATATCGACTGGCTGTGGCCCGCACTTACACGCACGACGACGAGCGCACCGGATTACAGCTCGCTGATCCCGATGCCGAAGCCGTATGTCGTGCCCGGCGGACGTTTTCGCGAAGGCTACTACTGGGACACCTATTTCACGATGCTCGGGCTTCAGGAGTCTGGCAATGAAGATCTGGTCGACGACATGCTCGACAACTTCGCGTACATGATCGATACGTACGGCCACATTCCGAACGGCAACCGCACTTACTACCTGAGCCGTTCGCAACCGCCGTTCTTTTCGTTCATGGTCGAACTTGCCGCCCAGAAGGAAGGCAATAGCGTCTATCAGAAGTATTTGCCGGAATTGCGCAAGGAATACGCATACTGGATGCAAGGGGCCAGCACGACGAGCCCGGGCAACGCGTCGGGCAATGTCGTCGTGATGCCGAACCGCGCCCCGCTGAACCGCTACTGGGACGCGCTCGATACCCCGCGCGACGAATCGTATCTGGAAGACGTGCAGACCGCACAACAGGCTCAGCAGACACTCGGACGCGCACCGTCCGACGTGTACCGCGATCTGCGCGCCACCGCGGAAAGCGGCTGGGATTTCAGCTCACGCTGGTTCGGCGACAACGCGACGCTCGCTACCGTACGAACCACCTCGATCGTGCCGGTCGATCTGAACAGCCTGATGTACCACCTCGAAACGACAATCGCGCACGGCTGTAGCATCACGCACGATTTTCTCTGCGTGATCGAATTTACCGGCAACGCCATCCGTCGCGCCGATGCGATCAACCTCTACTTGTGGAACGCCAAGGGCTATTACAGCGACTACGACTGGCAGCTCGCGAAATCGCGCGACAACCAGACACCGGCAATGCTGTATCCGCTGTTCGCAGGAGCAGCGTGGCCGCAGCGTGCGCAGCAGACCGCGCAGGTCGTGCAGTCCGTGCTGCTGCAGCCGGGCGGCCTCGCGACGTCGATCTATAACACGACCCAGCAATGGGACGCGCCGAACGGCTGGGCACCGCTGCACTGGATCGCGCTGACCGGTCTGACGAGCTATGGGAATACCGCACTCGCTACGCAGATCGGCACACGCTTTCTCACCGACGTGCAGGGCCTGTATGCCTCGCAGCAAAAACTCGTCGAGAAGTATGTGGTGGAAGGTGCAGGCACCGGGGGTGGAGGTGGCGGCGAGTATCCGTTGCAGGATGGCTTCGGCTGGACCAACGGCGTGACGTTGAAGCTGCTCGACGCGTATAGCCCGGGAAGCTGACGGCGCGGGGCAAATCGCCCTCTTCAGGCAGGCATCGGCGCTGTCCGGCAGGATAGCGTCGACCTGTCGCCTATCCGACAGATTCAAGGCCGGTTTCGGGACATCATGCGGGCGTGACCCTGACGACGCGCGTTGCTGGCGATCGCAGGGCATCGTCCCCGTGTATCTGGTTGCCTGAATCATCGAATAAGGAGTGGTGCCGTGACCTCATCTCATGCAAGCCTGAAAAACGACGTATCGCCCGCCGAATGGGAGACACGGGTCAATCTCGCCGCGACGTACCGCCTGACTGCGCTGTTTGGCTGGGACGACCTGGTGTTCACCCATATCTCGGCGCGCGTGCCCGGCCCGGAGCATCACTTTCTGATCAACCCCTACGGCATGATGTTCGACGAGATCACCGCGTCGTCGTTGATCAAGATCGACCTCGATGGTCGCAAGGTGTCCGAGTCGCCGTACGACATCAATCCGGCCGGCTTCACGATTCATAGCGCGGTGCATGCGGCGCGCGAAGACGCGCTTTGTGTGATGCATACCCACTCGATCAACGGCGTCGCTGTGTCGGCGCAGGAAGGCGGCCTGTTGCCTCTTTCGCAGCAGTCGCTGGGCGTGCTCGCGTCGCTCGGCTATCACGACTACGAGGGCATCGCGCTCAATGAAGCCGAGAAGCCGCGTCTCGTTCACGACCTCGGAAGCAACACCAATCTGATGCTGCGCAATCATGGTTTGCTCACCGTTGGCGCTACACCGGCGGACGCTTTCGTCGCGATGTATTTCTTCGAAGCGGCCTGCATGATTCAGGTGCGTGCTCAAGCCGGTGGCGGCAAGCTGAACCCTATCGCGACGCCGATTCTCGAGGGTATCAAGCAGCAGATCGCGCAGGTGACCAAGGGGACGAGCCCTGGGCGGCTCGTGTGGCCGGGGCTGCTGCGTCGACTCGATCGGCGCAATCCTGGTTACGCGGATTAGCGGTGTGCGTCGGCGCCGATGCGCTGACGCGCAGGTCACTTGAGAAACGGTATGACAAAGATCTGTATCTACGGTGCGGGCTCCATCGGCTGCTACATCGGCGGACGGCTTCTGGCCGGAGGAAGCGATGTCAGCTTCGTTGGGCGTGCGCGCGTGGGCGAACAGTTGCGCAGTCGCGGTATCGCGCTGTCGCACTACGACGAGCGGCGCTGGCACGTGGCGCCGGAACGGATCGATGTATCGACGGAGGCTTCGACAGTGGCCTCAGCGGGTCTCGTCCTCGTGACCGTCAAGTCTGCCGCGACACCAACCGTCGCGGCAGAACTCGCTAACGTGCTGCGGCCTGACACAGTCGTCGTCAGCTTCCAGAACGGTGTGGGTAACGCCGATGTGCTGCGCGCCGCGTTGCCGCGCAACACCGTACTCGAAGGAATGGTGCCATTCAATGTCATCGAGCCCGGCCCTGGTGCGTATCACCAGGGTTCATCGGGCGAGCTGGAGATCAGGCAATCGCCGGCGATGCAGTCCTTCGTCGATGAGTTCAGGAAAGCGGATTTACCGCTGATCCAGCACGCCGATATGGTGCCGGTGCTGTGGGCAAAGTTATTGCTCAACCTCAACAATGCCATCAACGCGCTGGCGAACCGGCCTTTGCAGGAAGAGCTCTCGCTACGTGCGTATCGGCTTTGCCTCGGCATGGCGCAGAAAGAAGCGCTCGCGCTTTTGAAGCGCGCCGATATACAGCCAGCGCAACTGACTGCGGTTCCTGCGGCCTGGATACCGCGGGTTCTCGGCGTGCCCGATGCGCTCTTCAAGCAGCTCGGGCGCGCGATGCTGACCATCGATCCCGTTGCGCGATCATCGATGTCGGACGATCTGGCCGCGGGACGTATGACGGAAGTCGACTGGATCAATGGCGAGGTTGGGCGTCTTGCCCAACGCCTTGGACGAACGGCGCCGGTGAATGAACGGCTATGCGAACTCGTGCACGAAGCCGAGCGAGCCGATGTGCGGCCTTCGTGGTCGGGAGATGCGTTGCTGGCTGAAATGCGGGCTGCCGGGAAAGCCTCTTTGAATCGGCATGCCTGAAGGCTTAACGGCGTTGATCTGGACGCGCATCTGCACCTCGTGCGCTCGCGTCGTTGATCGCGCGATTCGCCGTGTCGGCCAATTCGCGTCGCGACGGGCACCGGTCCAGGCTATCGGTGTTTTACCGAAGAACTTCGCCTAAGCGGACCGCATTTCGCGTGCGGCGGCACGCCGGGCCGCATAAAGCGGACCATGCATGGCATATCAACTCCTTGTCGCCAGTGCGTCTTCACTCGGGGAACCGCTCCCCGCTTCCACCGAGGTGCGGCGATCGAAACGCTCACCCTGGGCAAACAGCGTGGTGTGCCGACCATCAGAACGCATTGCTTCGCCCGGTCGTGAAGACCAGCAACCCGTTACCCAATCGACAACACCATGCCGAGCATATCCCGCGCCTCTCACGACTCCCCGGACTTCCGCAGCCCTTCTCCTTCACAGGTTTCCGAAAGTGCCGGCACAGAGGTTCGACCCCGATCCCCGGCGGCAGAACCCCCTCCGTTGCCGCCGAAGCCAGCGTTTCTCAAGAAAATGGAAGAAGAAGCTTCCGCGCCAACGCAGCAACCCTTGCGACGCTCTTTGATAAGGCTTGCAAAGGCAAACGTGGATACCCTGCATGCTGCGTCGACGCTTTCAAAAAATGCGTATGATCTCGCGCAGCAAAATGGACGGCTGATGCCCGCTCATACCGGATCGGTTTTGACGGCGCAGAGCAGACTCGCCAGAGCGCAGGCACATCTGAATACGTTGCTAGATCAAGAAGCAGAAAACGAGGCGCAGGTGCAGGCGGTAAAATCGAAACATGAAGAAGCGCTGCAACTGGTAGACAACCAACTGGAAGCATTCGCAACGCTACAGCAGGCCGGGGAACCGACGCCGCGCAATATGCCTCCACAACCCGACACGGATGGTCGCGACGTATCAAACCTTTCCGCTTCCGGTGCGGTTGCCGCAGGCGCTTCATCCGTGCAACACGTGCAACAGCAGGGTCAATCCGCAAGCCCCGGCCACCGTCCAGTAACCGAAAACGCCGCGCCTGTTGTGTCCGCAGGTGGCGCGCGCGGACCCGCGCAATCCTTTCCTCTCGAACGAGATGTTCTGGAATACATTCAAGACATGGGGCCAGCAGACGAAACCGACACGGCCGAATTGCTGAGCGATTTGACAGAGATCGGCAAACTGCTGGGACTCGCGCCACACGCCCTGAATGAGTTTCACAATTCTCTCGCGTGGCGAATCAACGACAACGAGGTACGATCGAGCGCCATTGTGCGTCTGGAAGCCCAACTGAGCGCGGCCGCACGGCAAAACCTCAGCCCCGGAGTGCAGCCTGCTGTGCTCCGTGCGATCGCCGAGCACACCGGTGAACTGCAGGTAAGCGCTGACCAGACAGACGTTCTGGAGGAACAGGATGTGCGTCCGTTTGTAAGACCCCGCTTTTGAACTGTTGACGATGCATCGCATGCGTTCGCGATGCATGTCGGCATTCATACGGTCTCATAGCACATACGCATGTATCAGGCGCAAGCCGAATCCTGTGTCGATGGTGCCATCCGCCTGCGTCAGGCGGTGAAATGCCGAAAGTAAATTTCTCTGCAATTCGCGGCGTGCTCCGTCGGACAGCCGGTCGATATCGTACGTTTCCAGCAGCGAATGCCAGAGCGCATCCGGTGTAGGTTGCCACGGAACATCCACATCTTCGAACGCCAATGCGTTGAAGGTAGAACCGAGCAACTCTCGCCAGCCCGCTTCGTCGCGGGTGCGGCGATCTCCGAACGCTAAAGGCGCAAGACTATTGCGCGCGATCGGTCTGAATACCTCTCTCAACGCATCGTTCGCTTCCCCAAGCAAAAACTCACGTCCCACGATCGCGGCGAACACGCCACCAGGACGCAAAATCCGGCGGATTTCGGCCACGACCCGATCGGCTTCTCCCATCAGCATGACCGCCATATGCGAAAGCACGATATCGACCGTGCCCGTTTCTATCGATAGCGATTGCGCGCGCTCTCGCAGCAGCGACACGCTGTCTGGAAGACGTTTGCGTGCAGCGTCGAGTTCGTGCTGGCTCATGTCGACGCCGATCAAGCGCGGCGCATTTAGACCGCGATCCGCCAGCAACCTAAGCAGATAACCGTCTCCACAGCCCAGGTCGACGACAACGCGCGCGGCGTTCGAATCGTCCACCAGCGAAGCGAGTACGTGATACGAAGACGGGTATTGAGTGGGCTTCAAATGCGCAGGAAGATGCCCGAATGCGGCGCTAGTTGCGCCTGTAAAACGCTGGTGAAAATCCAGCAAATAGTCTTCGGCTGGGGACAGAGACTGCATGGCGGCACTCCGCGCTATGATCGACGCATCGCGTAGATCTATTGTGAATATATGAGAGTTCAGACACTACCCGAATCCCGCTATCCCGGAGTTTCGCTAAGACAGCTTGAACGCGGCGATCAAGCCGCGTGGTATGCCTATCTACGCATCCCGGAAGTGATTCAACACACCAGCTGGAACCTGTCTGGCGAGCATGACCTGGCGCCGATGTTCGACGGTATCGAGTCGACCGTCGCGACCTCGATCAGGCGGCTCGCGATCGTCGATGATACCGACAACCGCCTGATCGGCACGATAGGTTTTCACTCTATTTCAGAGGTCAACCGCGTGGCGGAAATCGCTTACGACCTCGCGCCGTCGCATTGGGGTAAAGGGCTTGCGAGCGCGATGTGCGCGACCGTGACGGAATGGTCGTTTGCCGGGTTGGGGTTGGTTCGCGTTCAGGCGACGGCGCTTGATACCAATGTGCGCTCTGTCCGGGTTCTGGAAAGAAGTGGTTTCCAGTATGAGGGGTTGCTTCGTTCGTATCGGATGGTTCGGGGAGTGCCTGGGAATTTTTGTCTTTACGCGCGTCTTGCCGGCGACTCGCTCAAATGATCACTTTTTTACAAGCGCCTGGGCGTGCGATGGTTCAGGCTATCGGCAATGTCACGTTCCGAAGCTCGTTCGGGACGCGTCGCCACGCAAGTAACTCATCACCAGATCAGCCCGGAGATTGATGCATATGAAGGCCGCCTATTACACCTCGAAAGGTCCGGCCCGCGACGTTCTCGTCGTTGGCGACCAGGCCGATCCAGTCGCGCAACCGGGCGAGGTCCTGGTGCGCATCGCCCATTCCGGCGTAAATCCGTCAGACGTCAAGTCGCGCTCGGGCGTTACCAGCCCTGCGATGGAGTTTCCGCGCGTCATTCCCCACAGCGATGGTGCGGGCGTCATCGAAGCCGTTGGAGAAGGCGTATCGAAACAGTTGATCGGGCAGCGGGTCTGGACGATCAACGGCCAGTGGCAGCGACCATTCGGTACAGCCGCCGAGCTGATCGCCCTGCCCGAGAGTCAGGTTGCCCCACTGCCCGACGGTGTCTCGACGGAAACCGGTGCATCGCTTGGCATTCCGTTGTTGACGGCCTGGTACGCCGTGCACGTTTGCGCAGGCTTGCTCGGCAAGACGGTTCTCGTCTACGGCGCCACAGGCGCGGTCGGCGGCTACGCGACGCAGCTTGCTGCACTTTCGGGCGCCCGTGTAATCGGCGTGGCCGGCAGCAAGGAGAAATGCGCGCTCGCTTCCCGGCTAGGCGCCGAGTGGGTCATCAATCGCAACGAGCAGGACGTGGTTGCCTCGGTACGCGAAATCACGGCCGGACAAGGCGTAGACATCATCATCGAAGTCGACGCAGCGGCGAATGCCGCTCAATACGGCAAGCTGCTGAAATTCGGCGGCGAGGTGATTATCTACGGCTCGGGGGCTGCATCGATCGACGTTCCGTTCCGACCGATGATCGTCGGCTTCGCGAATCTGCGCTTCTTTATCGTCTACAACCTGCCGGTTCCGGTCAGGCACGCCGCTATCGACGCGCTGACACCACTGCTCAAGCGAGGCGCGCTCCAGCATCCGCAGGTCGAGGTCTTTCCGTTAATAGACGTTGCCAAGGCCCACGAACGCGTCGAATCGGGCGCAAACGCCAAGATCGTCGTCGATACCCGCGGATAGCGATGAAGCCATACGTCGACCGATGGGCCACGGCGGGTTGTCTATAATAAACGTCACCTTCCTGATCGTTGCCGGAGCACAAAGGTCTGCCCCGATGTCGAAGGAAACGCCCTGCTGGAGGCCCCGATGAAGGATCGCGTCGAATACAAGCGCAGCAACGAGATCCCGGGTCTCGTGCTTAGCGAGGCGCGGTTTTCCGATTTTCGCTTCGAGCGCCATTACCATCTCGACTATCACGTCGCGCTGGTAACCGAGGGTGTGCAGCGCCAGGGATTCCATGGCGAAACCCTGCTGCTGACGCCGGGCACCATCCAGTTGATGCCACCGGGCGAGGTGCACGATGGCAACAGCGCCGGGGACGAGTCCTACACGCTCAAAACGTTTCGTGTCTCCCCTCAACTGCTAAGCGGAATCACCGAGGAAATCACCGGGCAAGATCGCTTTCCCGCGCTCGGCGGAACCGTGCTTCAGGACGCCCGGCTTGCCGGCCATCTGTCCCGGTTGCACGATGCGCTACGGGCGGCCCAGGAGGCCGAGCCCATGGAAGTGCAATCCGAATGGCTGATGTTGCTTGACCGCCTGTTTTCTCAAACGCGTATGGTCAAGCCGCATTTCATCAAGGGCACACTCACATCGGTGCAGTGGCAGCGCGTCAGGGACTATTGCGATGTCCATCTGGCGGAGAAGATCACGCTGGAAGAGCTTGCTGCTCTTTGCGCCCTCGAGCGTTTCCATTTCCTCAAGCTCTTCAAGCAGACCGTCGGTATGACACCGCACGCATGGCTCGTTCGTCTGCGGCTGGAACGCGCGTGTGCCTTGCTGAGTCACCCCGACGCGTGTTTGACGCAAGTGGCTCAGGAGGTGGGGTTTTACGACCAGAGCCATTTCAATCGAGCCTTCCGGCAAGCGTTCGGTGTGTCGCCATCGAAGTATTGATGTTTCAGGTTACCGCACACGCGTGCGTTGAAGCATCGCCAGCGTCGCCTTATCCGCCCGATTAATTCCCTCTAGCTGCACGAAGCTGTCTCAATGCAGCACGTTCGTCGCGCAGCCCTATCCCCTCGCCCACTGCCAAGCCGATTCACGCGCCGCAACCCACTCAATTTTTTACAAGTGGAACGGGCACATGTCCTTTAACTTCGAGGCATGGGGAAAGGTCATCGCCTTTCCATGATCGTCACCCTAAGCGACCCACTGGGGCCGTTCGCCGAACGCGTCGCCACCTGTTTCGCCATCAAGGAGCATCTATGAATCGCATTGAACTCGACCGTCGCCTCGCGGAACTGGGCATCGAACTGCCGCCGCCGAAAGCGGCCATCGCTAACTACGTGCCTACCGTTCTGGCAGCGGGCTTCCTGCACATTTCAGGGCAAGTCGCATTCAAGGATGGCGTACCGTTCGCGGTCGGCCAGGTGGGTACGGAAGTCAGTATCGAGCAGGCAAAGGAAGCTGCACGACTCGCCGGAATTGCGCTTCTGTCGCAATTGCGGTCGCAGTTGAACGACAACGTTAGCGTGATTCGCGTTTGCTCCGTGACGGGTTACGTGCATGCAGCAACCGAATTTACGGCGCACCCGGAAGTGATCAACGGCACCTCCGACGTTCTCGTTGAAGTTCTCGGTGACAAGGGCCGGCACAGCCGTGCCGCTGTAGGCGTATCGAGCCTGCCGTTCCGTTGCCCGGTTGAAGTGTCCGCTGTGATCCAGCTTGGTTAATGGTGGTCGAACCTAATGACACTGCATATCGAAACACCGCTGATCGAGTCGCGCGCGCTCTCGCTCAAGACCGGTAGAGACATTCTTCTCAAACTCGAATCGCTGCAACCAAGCGGTTCCTTCAAGCTACGCGGCGTCGGCTTTGCGTGCGAGGAACACAGGCGCAACGGTGCCCGGCGTTTTGTCACCGCGTCCGGTGGCAACGCCGGTTATGCGGTGGCGTATGCGGGCCGCGAGCTTGGCGTTCCGGTGACCGTTGTCGTACCGCAAACAACCTCCGAGCGCGCAAAGTCGCTCATCCGCGCAGAAGAAGCCGAAGTCGTCGTGCACGGCGCCGCGTTCATCGAATCCAACGAGTACGCCCGCTCGATTCTGACCGACAACGATGCCTGGCTCCATGCGTTCGATGACCCACTGCTATGGGCGGGACACGCGACGATGATCGAGGAAATCGCGCGGCAAACCGAACGCCCTGATCTGATCGTTTGCTCGGTTGGCGGCGGTGGATTGCTCGCCGGTGTTATCGAAGGATTACGACGAGTGGGCTGGAGCGACACGCCGGTGCTTACGGTCGAGACCGAAGGTGCGGATTCCTACAACCAGGCGCTCAAAGCAGGCATGCCGGTAACGATCTCCGGGATCAACTCCGTGGCCACGTCGCTTGGCGCCAGCAAGGTAGCCGAGCGCGTCGTGACGCTTGCGAAAGAACATCCGATCCGCAACTGCCTCGTGACGGATGCCGAAGCGATTCAAGGCAGTGTGATGCTGCTCGAGGAGCACCGTGTTTTGACCGAACCGGCATGCGGCGCATCGGTGGCGGCGCTCTCGCGAATCCCCCAGTATTTCCCGCACGCGCAGCGCATCGTGGTGATCGCCTGCGGTGGCGTGGGTACGACGAGCCAGCAGTTGCTCGAGTGGTCCGATTTTTACCCGCTCGATGGCGATCTGTTCGCGGCTCGCCATTCCACTGAATCGAACGCGCTCGACAATCTGAAATCATGAACGACACGTTGATCAACGCGCTCGGCGACGAGCTCTATGTCGCCGCGAAAGAATGCCGCGCACTCGAACCGCTCACGAGCCGCCACGCCGACTTGACGGTCGACGACGCCTACCGCATCCAGCAGCGCGTCAACGCCCGACGCATCGAAGCCGGCGAACGCATGATAGGCAAAAAGATCGGCGTCACGTCGCAGGTTGTGATGGACATGCTCGGCGTGTATCAGCCCGATTTCGGCATGCTTAGCGACGCGATGCTGTACCGCGAAGGCGAAGCGATCCCGGCCGCCTCGTTGATCCAGCCGAAGGCCGAGGGGGAGATCGCCTTTGTGCTCCGGCACGACCTGCAAGGCCCAGGCGTGAGCGCCGCCGATGTCCTCGCCGCGACCGCAGGCGTGATGGCCTGCTTCGAGATCGTCGATTCGCGCATCAAGGACTGGATGATTCACATCGAAGACACGGTGGCTGACAACGCGTCTTGCGGTGTGTTCGTGCTTGGTGAGCACATGGTCGATCCACGCAAGGTCGATCTCGTCGGTTGCGCAATGACGCTCGAGAAGAACGGCACGGTGGTGACGACGGGTACCGGCGCCGCCGCGCTTGGAAATCCGCTTGAAGCGGTGGCATGGCTCGCCAACACGCTTGGCCAGCTAAACGAGCCGCTAAAGGCCGGCGACGTGGTGCTGTCGGGCTCGCTGGCTGCGATGGTACCTGTCGCAGCCGGTGACAGCCTCAAGGTTTCCATCGACGGCATCGGCAGTTGCTCGGTCCGGTTTGTCTGATCTCAGGAGTCGGCATGTCAACGAACAAAGTGAAATGTGCATTGATCGGCCCCGGCAACATCGGCACCGATCTGCTGGCAAAGCTGCAACGCAGCGAGGTGCTGGAGCCGGTGTGGATGGTCGGCATCGACCCCGAATCGGACGGGCTCAAGAAAGCACAGGCCCTCGGCCTGAAGACCACCGCCAAGGGCGTAGACGGCCTGCTGCCGCATGTGAAAGCCGACGGCATCCAGATCGCCTTCGATGCGACGAGTGCCTATGTGCACGCAGAGAATTCGCGCAAACTGAATGCACTCGGCGTCATGATGATCGACCTGACGCCCGCGGCTATCGGGCCTTACTGCGTACCGTCGGTGAATCTGACGCAGCATGTGGGCTCCGGCGAGATGAACGTCAACATGGTGACGTGCGGCGGCCAGGCGACAATACCGATGGTGCACGCGGTCTCGCGCGTTCAGCCGGTCCGGTACGCCGAAATCGTCGCCACGGTATCGAGCCGTTCGGCCGGGCCAGGTACACGCAGGAATATCGACGAGTTCACGCGTACGACAGCAGGCGCTGTCGCAAAGGTGGGCGGTGCAGCGCAGGGCAAGGCCATCATCGTCATCAACCCTGCAGACCCGCCGCTCATCATGCGCGACACCGTGCATTGCATCGTGGAGGGAACGCCCGATGTCATCGCGATCGAGAAGTCCGTGCGCGAAATGATCGAACAGGTGCGCAAGTATGTTCCCGGTTACCGGCTAGTCAATGGTCCGGTATTCGACGGCGAGCGCGTCTCGATCTACCTCGAGGTCGAAGGACTCGGCGACTATCTGCCGAAATACGCCGGCAATCTGGACATCATGACGGCCGCCGCAGCGCGCACCGCCGAGATGTTCGCCGAAGAGATCCTGAGCGGCTCGCTCAAGCTCGAACCCGTCATCCACTGAGGAAATCGCGTATGAACGTCCAGGGCAGGAAGATCGTCGTGCATGACATGACATTGCGCGACGGTATGCATCCGAAGCGGCATCAGATGACACTCGAGCAGATGAAGGCGATCGCTCAAGGTCTCGACAATGCGGGGGTTCCGCTGATCGAAGTAACCCACGGTGACGGCCTGGGCGGAAGCTCGGTGAACTATGGGTTCCCCGCGCACAGCGACGAGGAATACCTCTGCGCAGTCGTGCCGCTCATGAAGCAGGCGCGCATTTCCGCGCTGTTGATCCCGGGAATCGGCACGGTCGATCATCTGAGGATCGCGCATGAACTCGGTGTGAAAACGATCCGCGTCGCAACGCATTGCACCGAGGCCGATGTGTCGGAGCAGCACATCGAGCTTGCGCGCAAGCTCGACATCGACGTCGTGGGCTTTCTGATGATGGCGCATATGAATTCGCCAGAAGGTCTTGCAAACCAGGCGACGCTGATGGAAAGCTATGGCGCAAACTGCGTGTACGTAACGGACTCGGCAGGCTATATGCTGCCTGACGACGTTCGGAGTCGCCTTGCTGCCGTGCGTGCGGCACTGAAGCCGGAAACCGAAATCGGTTTTCACGGGCATCACAACCTCGCGATGGGTGTAGCCAACTCCATCGCTGCTATCGAAGTGGGTGCGACTCGCATCGATGCCGCCGCCGCGGGACTCGGCGCCGGTGCTGGCAACACACCGATGGAAGTCCTCGTAGCGGTGTGCGAGCGCATGGGCATCGAGACAGGTGTCGACGTCTGGAAGATACAGGACGTCGCCGAAGATCTTGTCGTGCCGATCATGGATTTTCCGATTCGCATCGATCGTGATGCACTGACGCTCGGCTATGCGGGCGTTTACGGTTCCTTCCTTCTGTTTGCGAAGCGCGCGGAGAAGAGGTACGGGGTTCCGGCTCGCGACATCCTTGTTGAACTCGGACGCCGCGGCATGGTGGGTGGTCAGGAGGATATGATCGAAGATACCGCGCTTACGTTGGCGAAAGCGCGTGGGCGGGTGTCGTCGAACGCGGTATAGAGCACCGCGTGACTTCTGCAGTACGCGTTGCTGCTGGCGGTCTTGAGGGAAAGGGAATCATGTCATTGAGCGAACTATTGGAGATCCACCCCGAGGTTGCGGCAGCGCTGAATGCCGGCAAGCCAGTTGTAGCCCTGGAATCGTCGATCATCGCGCATGGCTCCCCGTGGCCAAAGAACGCCGAGACTGCGCTCAGGCTCGAAGCCGAAGTACGCGCGCACGGCGCACTACCCGCTACCTGCGCGATTCTGAGTGGCCGCATCAAGATCGGTCTGACGAGTGATGAGATTGCAAGCCTTAGCCGGGTCGGTCACGAGGTGGCGAAGGTTAGCCGACGCGACATCGGGATACTCGTGGCATCCGGTGGCAGCGGCGCTACGACGCTCTCGGCGACGATGATCATGGCCGACCTCGCGGGAATTCGCGTGGTCTCGGCAGGTGGGCTTGGCGGTGTGCATCGCGGTGCGCAGGAGAGCTTCGATATCTCCGCCGATCTGCAGGAACTTGCACGTACACCGGTGGCACTGGTGTGCGCTGGGATCAAATCGATTCTCGATATCCGGTTGACACTGGAGTACCTGGAAACGCACGGCGTACCGGTGATCGGCTATCGCACTGCCAACCTTCCCGGGTACTTTAGCCGCGACAGCGGGTTTGGCGTCGACGTACGCCTTGACGATCCTCAGCAGATCGCGCGGGTTATGAAATCGAACTGGGAACTGGGTTTGAATAGCGGGCTTGTAGTTGCCAATCCGATTCCCGAACCATTTGCGTTGCCCCGCGAGGTCGTCGATCTCGCGATCGAGCAGGCTTTGGCTGAAGCGGATGCAGAAGGTATCGCGGGTAAGGCAGTGACACCGTTTCTGATTTCTCGTGTCGATGCGTTGACCGGGGGAAGCAGTGGGACTGGCAGTGTTCAGCTTGGTCTTAACAACGCGAGACTGGCGGCAGCGATCGCAGTTGCTTATGCGGCGCTAACTACCCAGAGAAGCCAGGTTGAAGAAGTAATCACGGATACACTACAGACGCGAAACAGGTGGTCAGGCTAAAGCCGATCAATCGGTCGTTCGCGCACACACATTCGACCAGTACGGCAGCACGGGAACATCATGATTCGTCATGCACTCACTGTTATTGCACTCTCCGTTTGCACGCACGCCAGTGCGAAGCCTCTGTCTATTCCTGACGACGATCGCGCCGCGGACAGGGCCGAAATGCTCACAAGCAAGTACCAGCTAACCACGGACAAGATCGATTGCCTGGAATTTGAAACATCCGATGAGCGATCGTATTTCCTCGTCCGTGTGCGGGAAAATCACACGCAGGAATGCGGTGGCGACCCGAACGTGTCGCCTACCCTGTTCTTTCTCAAGATCAGAAAGAGCGATGGACGGGCGCTCACGAATGCGTACGATGGTGTGCATTTCGTCCGGTTGAAGCACATGCATGAGAAGTAGTCAGACGGCTCGTCAATCGGCGGTGTGCTACACGATCTTGGCGACTGCAACCGGCGCGAGATTCGCGAAACCCGCGCGCCGGTACAGCGGCTCCCCTGCATGGCTCGAAATCAACAAGGCGTTTCGCGCGTTGGCTCGACGTGCGTGGGCGGCGATGGCCGAGAGAAGCTGCGAAGCAAGACCGCGCCGACGATACGCCTCAGCGGTTGCGACGCGGTCGATCACAATGTCGCCGTCAGTTGTGACGCCGTAGCGGGCGGCCGCCGCGAAATCTCCGTCGATCTTCACCGAGAATAGAAATGCACGCGGATTTGGCGCAAAACCTGGAAACCGGCCGCTGGCGTTGAATGCTGCGATCTCGTCCTCGCTGCGTAGCCAGGTGGAGTCGATCAAAGCGGCCTCATGGGGTAGCGTGCCGATGTCCGCGAGCATTAGATGCTCGTCGATGAGCGGCTGCATATGCCCGTGCAACTCTGGCGGCAAGCCAGCCTGACCGAAACGCGTGATCCATGCACCTATGGGAAAAGTCTCGTCCGGCTGCGACGCTGGCGTTTCGATCACGAAATGCTCGAACTCGCGTCCCATCCCAGGTTGGAAGCGGACCGCATAGCCGTATGTGAAAGCTGAAACGACTGCCGCGCTCTGGTCGTGCGCGGCGCAGTATCCGTCGATGAATGCACGGATCGTCTGTCGGCGTGCAGATGGAGTTACCCAGGCATCGTGCGGTTGAAAACGATCAGGGACGGAGGACAAGTGCATGGACATCGATGATCGGGAAAGCGGAATGGAGGGAGGTCTATCGTATAGAGAAGCGGTGCGGGAAATTGTAGTTTTTTTGGCTGATTTGTCGTGTTTCGCTTTAATAGTCACCCCTGTTAGCAACCGTGACCGATCTGCTAGACGACGTCTCACACCGTTCGGGAACCTCAACTCAACTTCTGTAGCGAAGCTTCGGCGCCCGCATCAACTATAAAATTAGTTGACAGCACATCACTTCAATCCTACGATCTACTACATCTTTAGTAGGAGGTATTTTGGACATCTCGCTGACTGACCGGGAAGCCGACGTCATGCAGATACTGTGGGAACGTGGCCCCTCAGTCGTGAATGAGGTTCGTGATGGACTTGCCGATGACCTCGCCTACACCACGGTTCTGACGATCCTTCGTACGTTGGAAAGCAAGGGTTATGTAACTCACGTAGAAGAAGGCCGTGGGCATCGCTATACAGCCGCCGTTCAGCAGCAAGCGGCACGAAAAAGTGCTTTGCGACACCTCACTAGCAAGCTATTCGCAGGATCGACTGAGCTGCTATTTGCGCAACTGGTGGCCGACAAAAATCTCACGCCCAAAGAAATTCGTCGTATGCGTGAGCTACTGAAAGAGAGACCCGACGAGGAGTAATCCCGATGCTGACGTGGATGATTTATGTGGTGTCGGTATCGGCGGTTATATCTGCGGCCGCGCTTATTGCCGAACACTCTGCACGACAACGGCGATTGTCCAGCAGATGGCTCTGGCTTCTCGCGATCGTCACGTCGCTGGTAATTCCAGCGGCTATGACGTCAGTTTCAATCGAAATTCCAGCAGAGCTAAAGCCGTCGCTACCTCAGAATGTGATCGCCCTGCATGAGATCACATCCACGCATCTATCCCCCGCAGTCTGGATTGAGAATCACGATGGTGGTTCATCCACGTTCCAGCACGTTCAACTCCATGCGAAAGACGCGTGGTACGCCGCGTCGACGTTGATGATTCTGGTTCTGCTGATTACCGCATCGCATTTGCAGTGGCGCAAACGGCAATGGACTGCAGCATCTGTCTGCGACGTTTCGGTGTATCTATCCACCGACGTCGGCCCCGCGGTTGTCGGTCTTCTCCGTCCGCGGATTGTTCTCCCGGTCTGGTTGCTCGATTCACCCCCAGAGCAACAGGCTGCCGTCATCGCGCACGAAACGTCGCACATAGACGCCCACGACCCGATGCTCCTTACGATCGCACTCTGTCTCATCGCGCTTATGCCGTGGAACCTCCCACTCTGGTGGCAATTGCGACGACTCCGGTGTGCCATTGAGGTCGACTGCGACGCGAGAGTTCTGAAGGCCGGACACAAGGTCGCTGTTTATGGCGAAACGCTGATCGCGGTGGGAGAAAGGCAATCGAGATATATCGGATCGGTAGCCGGCATGTCCGAATCCAGATCTTTTTTGGAGCGACGTCTAAAACTGATGTTGCGGAAACCCGGCAAACGGAAATTGCTGGTTGCAGTACTTCTCGGATGTATGTCAATCGCGCTGGCTACGCTGGCCGCACAAGTGAGTCCACCTATCATGAACGATGCTCCGACTGAATATACTCAAGTGCCGGTAGCCCTTGAAATTCTGGACCGATATGTCGGCACGTACAAAGCCAGCGATACGTCTGTGATGAAAGTTCGACGTGAAGGCGACCACTTGGCGACGCAACGTACAGGGCAAGGATGGATTGAAAAATTTCCGATGAGTGATACGGAGTTTTTTGCAAAGACCGTCAAAGTAACCCAGAGGTTTGTGGTTGACGATCACGGACACGTTACTGTCACTACAGTTCACCAGGACGGTCACGAACAGACACTGCCACGTATCCCTACTGTCGAGGGGGAGAGAATCGAGGCAACTCTCGCTACAAAGGTCAAGAGTCAGATTGCCACTCCGGGGAGCGAAGCTGCGTTGCGCCGGAACATCGAGAGCCTGCAGTCGGGACATCCGAGGTATTCCGAAATGTCTCCTGGCTTACAGGACGCCGCCCGCGAGCAACTACCCAACATGACCGAAGAAATGAAGCGCTGGGGTCCTATTGAAAATGTCCGGTTTTTGGGTGTCGGCAGCCAAGGTTGGGACATCTATCAGGTTGCACATGCTTCTGGATCTGCTATCTGGCGTATTCATCTCGCAGATAACGGCATTATCGATGGCCTGCTAGTCCAAGCGGGTCCCTAAACAAGTCTCTGGATCGAGCGGCCTTAAGGTCCAGAATCGATCATCTTTAGCGGAAGTAGCATGAAATACGTGAATGTCGTCCTGGGTTTGATCACCCACGGCGATCACATCCTGGTTGGCAAGAAAGTAGATCGTTATCACCCCGCGGGACTCGGCGGGCTTTGGGTGCTGCCCGGCGGCCGAGTCGAAGAAGGCGAGGCTCTAGAACAAGCGCTTGTGCGCGAGATACAAGAGGAAACTGGCCTGGTAGTTCGTATCGAGCAGAGATTGGGCGAGCATCTGCAGCGTCTTGCCGACACGACCGTAACGCTCAACTACTTTCGGTGCCACGCGGTTTCGAACGCCGCCCGCCCGGGGGACGATCTGGAACTGGTCTCATGGCTAAAAAAGCCGCAGGCATACGCGCGCCTCGCTCCGGCCGTTCGGGAAACCTTTCCCTCGGAGCTAGCCGAATGGTTTCGTGACCAAACATCTAGCGCCTAGCGCTGAGGGCACATTGCAAACGCAGCTAGTCAGTCGTCTCACGCCACATATGCACTACACAGAAAACCTCACCGGCAACGCCGTCGAATACTTGATCTGCTCCATAGCAAAACTAGAACTCACGTCATAAAGCGGCACCGCACGAATCAGCAGCTTATAAACCCGATCGTAGTCGTCGATATCCGACACCACGACGCGCAGCAGGTAATCGGTCTCGCCGCTCATCCGGTACACCTCCACCACCTCCGGAATATCCTGCACGGCCTGCGTGAACGTCCGCGCCCATTCCTCCGTGTGCTGGTTCGTCCGCACCGCGACGAACACCGTCGTCCCCACTCCGAGCTTACGCGGATCGCATAACGCGACCTGCGCGCGAATCACGCCCATCTCCTTCAGACGCTGCACCCGTTTCCAGCATGGCGTCTGCGACAGGTTCACGCGTTGCGCGAGTTCCGCGACCGGCATCGTCGCATCTTCCTGCAGCAGTTCCAGCAGCTTGCGGTCGATGATATCCATTCCCATGAGTGCACCAGTATAGAAAATTATTCTACTTATCCCGTTTTTAGAGGAATTATAAGGAACCTCTTTCTCCGTACAAGTCGGTATAAATAGCAGTGTCCAACAACTGATCAAATATATCGCGGAAGTTTTGATGAATCACACTACCTGCCCGCCATCTATCGTGGCTCCGGCCATCGCCCGCCTCGCCCGTGCGCTCGATTCGGCGTTAGCCGTGTGTACCAGCCCCAGCGATCCAGCACGCTGCGCAACCTTCGCGACCCGCATGCGCGCGGCACTTGCCGAGGCCGCCGCGAGCCCGACACTGCTGTCGCCGGCACAACGCGAAGGCAGCCCCAATGGATACCGCCGTCATCTGCTCGCCGCCGATCCGCTCGGCCGTTATGCGATCGCCGCGCTCGTCTGGCAGCCGGATCAGGCGAGCCCGGTGCACGCGCATCATACGTGGTGTGGATATGCGGTCGTCGAAGGTGAGCTGACCGAGAGCGTCTATAGATGGGATGTCGACGCGCAGCGCGCAGTCGAAGCGCGTACGCAGTTGCGCAGACGCGGCGCCGTTTCGTTCACCCGTGCAGGCCACAGCGGCATTCACAGGCTCGGCAATCTTGCAGTTCGCGGCACGGCTGCCGGAAGTACGGCCGTTTCGCTGCATCTCTATGGCGTAGCGGGCGCCCAGGTCGCTACACATGTGAATGACATCGTGCGGGTCGACGATTCACATGCGACGCCAACAACTGCCGTGCCGCAATTCATAACGGCCTGAACCGGCGCTTCGACTAGCGAAGGCGCGTCGGCCATCCGACTCTAACCAACACGTCGTCAGGTGCGCTCAAGGCGAACTCGTACATGCCCCAAGGCTCGTCGCGCGGATCGCCGTCTCCGAGGATTTCGTCACGAAACACAGCGGCGAGCTCGTCGACATCTTCGCGGTAGAGGTAGAGCCCGAACGGATTGCGTCCCGGCACCAGCCACCCTTCGACAGCCGGATTAAGATGGATTTGCCCACCGAAGCCGTCGACGAGCATGCGGTAGTCGTCGGAACTGCCCTTCTCGCGCCTGAACCCTAGCCGCGCGAAAAACGCCTCGGTGCGATCAAGATCATTGCAGGGCAGTATGGCGGTCAGGCTCGGCTGCATGTCGGCAATCTCGCGTGAAAACCTGGGAACCCCTCGGCATAAAGCAAAGGGAACGAGAACGGAATAGGGTCGCGCGGTGCAAGTCTACCAGCGGGATCAGCAGTATCGACCAGCCCTATGTTCACGATGATGTGAACGTTCAATTGTTCGATGGCGCCCGCATGGCCGCCATCGACGTTCACAGTAGTCCAGCCAACGCGCAAAAACTTAATAAGCCACCGTAGCAATCTGACGAATAAACCGCCCCTGCTCCAGTTCATCGACAAACGCAGCCGCATAGTCTTCCGCGGAAATTTTGCTGTCACCGTTCGCATCGACGATCAGCGTCCCCGCCCCCGTGCGATACGTACCAGTACGCTCGCCCGGAGCAATCACCGCGGCCGGCGAAAAGAACGTCCAGTCGAGATCGGTCGCGCCGCGATAGACACCGAGCGCATCGCGATGCGCAAGCGCCACCGCCTTGTACACCTCCGGAAAGCCGTCGCTATCGACAAGTTGCTTGCCCGGCGCCACTTCGAGCGACCCCGCGCCGCCCACCGCCACCAGGCGCTTGACACCCGCCGCACGCACGCCTTCGATCAGCGCGCGCGTCGCCACGACCAGCGTCGCCGCATCGCCGTGCGGCGGCGAATAGGCGCTTGCCACGACATCCTGACCGCGCGCTGCCGCCGTCACGCTCGCGGCGTCGAGCACATCCGCCTTTGCCGCATGCAGGTTCGCCACACCGTTCGGCACGCGCTCCGGATTGCGCGCCAGCGCCGTAACCGTATGACCACGTCGCGCCGCTTCAAGCGCGATCCGCGAACCGATCATGCCCGTGGCGCCGAACAGCGCAATTTTCAGGGCTTTACTCATCGTCGATACTCCTTCAAAGCCGGTTATGTGTAACTACATCGATTACATATGAAACGAAAAAAAGCGGGGCTTCACCCCGTTGTCCTTCTTTACTGTCAGACCTCGTGCGCAGCTTTCGCTGCATCATCGATCGGCTCGCCGCCTGCGCTCGCGCGAGCGTTCCGCCCGAACCAGGTCGGCCGTCGCGTCCGCAAGTGTACGTGCCGCAAGCGCCATTTCCATCGCCTGCTGCGCGTCATCAATGATGCCCGTCAGCACGCTCTGAATGTGACGCCCGACCATGCAGTCCGGATTCGGCGCTTCGCGATGCAACGCGAACAGCTGTGCGTCGTCGACAGCGCGATAGATCTCGAGCAGCGAAATGTCTTCGGGCGCGCGCGCCAGCAGCGCCCCGCCGCCCGCTCCGAGCTGCGACGTGGTGAGCCCCGCGTCTGCAAGCATCGTCAACAGACGGCGGATCAGCGCCGCATTCGTATTGACGCTTCCCGCAATCATCTCCGACGACAGCGGTACGTCATCCTGCAACGACAGCAGCGCCAGTATGTGAACTGCAAAAGCAAACCGGCTACTCGTATTCACGGCGAACCAGCCCGACGACAATGTGTAACCATCATAAGTACATTTATGTGCTCTGTCAAAAACGCGCAGCGAAGGACTACTTGTCCATCTGCTTCTGCGCATCGCTGGCATCGCTTGCCGACGTCGAAGAAGCCGCTGACTGGCTCGACCATTCCTGCAACCTGCGCCCCGCCGTTTGGAGGCCCGCGCCGGTCAAACCCGCCGCTCGACCGAGCGCGCCCTGAGCCATACTCGCCGCGCTCTGCAAGTTGGCCTGCGCGCCGGACGCGAGTATGGACGAATCGAAGGTGATCGACGGCTTCGATGCGGCGTCGAGGCTTTGCTGCGCACTGGCACGTGCAGTATCGACCTGCTGACCGACATAGCTCGCTGCCTGATCGAGTTTCTGTCCGGCCTGTTGTGCGACGTCATTCAGTTTGGCCTGAGCGGACGCATCGTTTTTTTCGCACGCGGTCAGCGTCGTGAGCAAGACAGCAGCGGCAGCAGTACAACGGAACAGGGAACGACGGGCATTCTGGATCATTGCGAGAAGGAGCCGCTGCGAGCGGCTTTAGACACGGAAACGCAGCCATCATACGCCCGCGCGTTCGGGGGCCCCGATTCGGAGCAACCGGGGCCGTCCGGGGCGGCCAAGCACGACCTGCAAATGCGGGTAAAAGCCACACACGGTCATGCGGCCCACCGTCGCCGTACTGTCAAACTCGCAGGAGTAGACTGCCTCAAGGTTCGACGAATTTCCTCTTCAACCGGAGGCATGCGATGGCAGCGAAGAAGATTCTGTTCCTGACCGGCGATTTCGCCGAGGATTACGAAACGATGGTGCCGTTCCAGGCACTACAGGCAGTGGGCCACATCGTCGACGCAGTCTGTCCCGGCAAACATGCCGGCGAGCGCATCAAGACGGCTATCCACGACTTCGAGGGCGATCAGACCTACACGGAAAAGCCCGGACATCAATTCACGCTCAACGCAACGTTCGACGACGTCGACCCGACGCAGTACGACGCACTCGCGATTGCCGGCGGCCGCGCGCCGGAATATCTGCGGCTAAATCAGAAAGTGCTCGATATCGTGCGGCAGTTTGCCGAAGCGAAAAAACCGATCGCGGCGGTCTGTCATGCGGCACAGTTGCTGGCCGCCGCCGATGTAATTCGCGGTCGCCGCATTTCCGCGTACCCGGCGTGTGCGCCGGAGGTGAAGCTCGCGGGCGGCGACTACGCCGATATCCCCGTCGATGCAGCGATCACCGACGCGAACTTCGTCACCGCACCCGCGTGGCCTGCGCATCCGGAATGGCTGCGGCAGTTCCTCGTGCTGTTGGGTACGCGCATCGAGCTTTGAGGCAGCGAGGCGCCACCGCGGTTCAGCGGGTGCTGAACCGCAATTCCTGCTCCTCGGCGTAGGACAGCGCGGCCGTTTCGCGCGCAAGCCTGCCGGCCGCTTCCGGCAACGACAGATAAAACGTCGTACCGGCCCCTTCCGACGATTCCGCCCACACCCGGCCGCCGTGCCGCTCGACTACGCGGCGCACCAGCGCGAGGCCGATGCCCTCGCCTGTCGCGACATTCACATGCAACCGCTGGAACGCGTTGAAGAGCCGCGGCAGCGCGACCTCCGGGATACCCAGCCCGTTGTCCCTCACGTAGAAGATGCGCAACGAGTGCACACCCGGCGGTGCCGGCGTCGTGCCGATCTCAACGAGACCTTCGCGCGACGGGTCGAGATAGTTGATCGCGTTGCCGATCAGATTCGCGAACACCTGCTCGAGCGCGGTCGGGTCGCCCCACACAGGCGGCAAATCATGCACGACGACATTCGCGCGCCGCGCCCTGATCGACACCTGCATTGCATCGACCACACGCTGTACGAGATCGCCGAGGTATACCTGTTGCTGCCGGTACTCGACCCGGCCGACGCGCGACAGGCGCAGCAACGCATCGATGATGTGCGAGGCGCGCAGCACCGCAGTCTGCAGATAATGCAGTGCTTCGCCGATATCGTCTTCGATCAGCCGTTCGATGCGCTGACGGTCCGCGGAAACCAGCGACGACTGGCGGATCGCAGTACGCAAATCCTCGCACGCGTGAATCAGCTCTTTCGAAAAACCCTGCAGATTAACGAGCGGCGCACGCAGATCGTGCGACACGCTGTAGATAAACATCTCGTTTTCCTGCGTCTGCTGACGCAGCGTTTCATTGATGCGCGCGAGTTCGTCGGCACGGCGCGCGAGGTCGGACTGGAAACGCGCCTGCAGGCGTTCTGCTTCGAGCAGACGCCGGCTCGTGTCGTGCAAGGTCAGATCGAGGTTAGCGATTTCGTCGCTGCCAGGCGCGGCCGGCGCCAGCGGTTCGCTGCCGGCGAGCCGCCCCGCGTTCGCGGACAGCAAAACAAGCCGGCCGCTGACGCCGCGCGTGAAGAGCCAGATAGCCAGCGCGACGAACAGGATCGAACCGATGACGGCGGTGACGATCAACGTCTGCTGCTGCGCATGGGCTTCTTCGGCAGCCGACGCGCGCAGCGAGTCGAGCCGGCGTTCCTCGCCCTGGAACGCCGAGACCTGGCCGCGAAAGCGGTCGAGCACATCGGTGGTGGCCTGCTCGCGGAAACGCTCGAGTACATCCTGGCGACGCCCCGACTGCATCAGATCCTGCACGCGGTCGGACCACTGGCGATACGCCTGCACCGCCTGGCGAATCTGCCCCGCGCGCTCGACCTGGGTCGGATTGTCGGCAACGAGTTCGACGAGCTGGTCGATCCGGCGATCGATGTCCATCCACAGCACGATCGGCGTCGAGATATTCGCGTCGCCGCCGATCACCGCGCCGCGCAGCCGCAGCGACTCGAGTAGCACCGGCTCCAGAATCGACGTGGTCTGGCGCAGCACTTCCTGACTGTGCGTCGCCCAGCGTTCGGCCTCTTCGGCGTCGGCCTGCGCCTTCACGAGCCCGGACAGCAACGCCAGTTCGAACACAGCAGGAATCGCGATCAGCAACAGCCCTTTGGTCGTCAGTCTCATGCGCGCGAGGAAAGTCGTGGGTCCCGGCGTGCGGCGCACGCGGGACGGCACATTATGTCGACGTTTTCGCCGGATGACAAAGCCGCGCAACGCACCTGCCCACCGTCCGGCGCGCAGCTCGTGCGTGCTGCATATTTTTGTATCGAGGGGCGCCCCGCGGTCCGCATATACCGGCAAATCCCCGCCAGTGATAGACTTCCCCGCCGGAGATGGCATTCTCCGTTAACCGCCCTCGTGGCTGATGATGCCTGCCTAGCCCGGATCACTGCGGACGCGGCATCATGTCGTTTGCAGTCCGGCCTGTCGACTTTTCGGCTTCCAGGCCCTTCTCCTGCTCATGTATCTGTCCATTCTCGCCGTCGGCATCGGCGGTGCTGCCGGTTCGCTGCTGCGCTGGCTCCTCGGTATCCGTCTGAACGCAGTATTCCCCGCCCTGCCGCTCGGCACCCTCGCGTCCAATGTGATCGCCGGCTACGTGATCGGCGTCGCCGTCGCGTACTTCGCTCGCAACCCCGGCGTCGCGCCCGAATGGCGGCTCTTTATCATCACGGGGTTAATGGGCGGCCTGTCCACCTTCTCGACCTTCTCCGCCGAAGTGGTCCAGCGCCTGCAGGAAGGGCGGCTCGGCTGGGCGGCGGGCGAAATCGCGATTCACGTCTGCGCCTCGCTGGCGATGACCGTGCTCGGCATTGGCACAGTCGCGCTGGCGACCCGCTGAGACAGGCATGCAAAATGCATGCTTTTCGTCGGTAAAAATCGCAGCCAAAAAAAAGGCGCCACGTGACCGTGACGCCTTGAAAAGTTCTAGCCATTCCGAGGGCCGTGCTAGAACCTGAGAGAGGGGATCCGAAAGCGCTGGAACCGCTGGCCGGGGATACTGCCAGAAGTATTGGGCTGGCCGGGAAACCGCATAATGGCTTCAAGTCCAGCTAAGAGACACGGCATACAAAGGCCGCTTTCGAAATAGGGTTCCATTTTTTATGGTTATGCTGACTAAGTCAAGAAAAATCTGATGTGGTTCGCCAGGTACTTCTTTTAAAGCCCTATACAATAATTCGTCATAAAAAAAGGCCTCGAACCGCCGACACAAGGGGATCGCCCGCGTCTGTCCGGTAGAACGGCAGATGCGTCCAGAGTGGCTAAACTGAAATAAAGTTCCATAAAACGACATGAACCAGCTTCCGACGCCCTCCCGCCGCGCCGACCCCGTCAAAGACAAAGACGGTTCCGGCGACGAGGTTACGGCGCTCGCACGCGGCCTGACTGTATTACGGCGTATTGCTGCCGCCGATGCACCCCTCAGCAACCGCGAGCTCACCGAGCAGACCGGCATTCCGAAGCCAACCGTCTCCCGCATCACCGCCACGCTTGTCAGTGCGGGCTTCCTGTTCCGCCTGCCCGACAGCGAACGCTTCGTGCTCACATCGTCGGTACTTGAACTGAGTAACGGCTTCCTGCGCAATTTCGACATCCGCGCGCGCTCGCGGCCCTTCCTGATCGAACTCGCCGAACGTACCTCGCTGTCGGTGCATCTCGCGGTGCGCGACCGGCTCGATATGGTCGTGATCGATGCGATCCGGCCGAGGTCGGCGGTACTCGTCTCGCGGCTCGAAATCGGTTCGCGGATGGACTTGTGCCGCACCGCGGTCGGACGCGCCTATCTCGCCGCATTGAACGACGTCGAACGGGAAAAATTGCTGACCGGTTTGCAGGCCGCCTCCGGCGACGACTGGGGCTATCTGAGCAACCGCCTGGAAAGCGCGCTGCAGGAAACCGCGACGCAGGGCTTCGCGATTGCGACCGGCGAGTGGTACGACGGGCTCAACGCGATCGCCGCGGGCTTTATCGGACCGTCCGGTGAACGGTACGCCGTCAATTGCGGCGGCTCGGCGCACCAGTGTCCACGCGACTGGCTGATTTCGCGGGCCGCGCCCGCGCTGCTCGCCTGTATTGCCAGGATCGTGCAGGAGATCGGCGGCTCGCCGGGTCAGCGGCTCGACGACTAGCCGTACGAAAGCACCGACATCCGCGCGAGTACCCTTACTGCGCGTAATCAACCGAAAAATACCCGGCTGGACTGGAGCAAAGGGCCCGACGTAGCATCATGGTTTTGCGTGCGCGCGGGCGCCCGCGCAGTCGCCGCTGCATGGGCGAAGCCGGTGGCCGCTTCCGGCATCGCGAGCTACGAAAGGCTGCATTCCGGTCCGCTTACATCCTGATATCGCCGGGCTTACCTTTTTTCGTGCGTCTCGCGTAGCATCGCGCTAAAACTGGCCCGCGGCACCGACCGTCGCGCCCAACCTGCCCGCCGCGACACGTTCCGCCGACACATCGCATCCCGCACCATTCCACATCAGTCAACGAGAACCGATGGACGAACAACAACAGCATCCAGAAGACAAACCGCGCCAGCCCGACCCGGTCCGTCCGGCACACGGCGCATCGGGTACGCCCGCCATCGGCAAATCGCATCGTGCCCGGAACATCGGGTTGATCGTTGTCGTGCTGGCAGTCGCGGCTCTTGTGCTGTTCCGCTGGCATCCGTGGGGTGGACCGTCCGGTGCGGGCGCACCGACCGAGGCAGGCGGTGGTGGACGTCACGGCGGGCGCGGTGCGGGTGCCGGTCCAGGCGGTGCGATGCCGCAGCCGGTGCACGTCGCAACCACGACGCAAGGCGAGATGCCGGTCGTGCTGACCGCGCTCGGCACGGTTACGCCGCTCGCGAACGTTACCGTTCGCACGCAGTTGTCCGGCACGCTGCAGACCGTCGCGTTCAAGGAAGGTCAGATGGTGAAGAAGGACGATCTGCTCGCGCAGATCGATCCGCGGCCGTATCAGATTTCGCTCGACAACGCCCAGGGCACGCTCGCCCGCGATCAGGCGCTGCTCGCTACCGCCCGTCTCGATCTGAAGCGCTATCAGACGCTGCTCGCGCAGGATTCGATCGCGAGCCAGCAGGTCGATACCCAGGCTTCGCTCGTCAAGCAGTACGAAGGCACGGTCAAATCCGACCAGGCCAATATCGATACCTACAAGCTCGACCTGATCTATGCGCGCATCACTGCGCCCGTGTCGGGCCGCGTCGGTTTGCGCCAGGTCGATCCGGGCAACTACGTGACGCCAGGCGACACCAACGGCATCGTCGTGATCACGCAGTTGCAGCCGATCAGCGTGATCTTCACGACCTCGGAAGACAACCTGCCCGCGATCATGAAACAACTGGCGGCCGGCACGAAGATGTCGGTGACCGCCTATGACCGCAGCAACACGACGTCGCTGGAAGGCGGCTACCTCGAAACCATCGACAACCAGATCGACACCACGACCGGCACGCTGAAGCTGCGCGCGAGCTTCGCCAACGATCACAACACGCTGTTCCCGAATCAGTTCGTCAACACGCGGCTGCTCGTCGATGTGATCCGCAATGCGACGATCGTGCCGACGTCGGCGGTGCTGAATGGTTCGATGGGCCAGTTCGTCTACGTCGTGAAACCGGACAACACGGTGACCGTGCGTCAGGTCAAGGTCGGTCCCGTCGACGGCGAACGCACCAGCATCCAGTCCGGCCTGCAGCCCGGCGAGCGTGTGGTGATCGACGGTTCGGATCGCCTGAAAGAAGGCGCGAAGATCACGATTCCCGCAGACCGGCCACGCGGTGCATCGGGAGCATCGGGTGCACATGGCGCACATGGCTGGGCCTCCGGTGCAGCGGCGGCATCCGGCGCGCGTCGCCACCGCAGACATCCAGCACAAGACTCCGAATAAAAGGCACGGCCAATCCCGCATGAATCCCTCCCGCGCCTTTATCCTGCGCCCCGTCGGCACCGCGCTGCTGATGGCGGCAATCATGCTGGTGGGGCTCGTCGCACTGCGCTTTCTGCCGCTGTCGGCGCTGCCCGAGGTCGACTATCCGACCATCCAGGTACAGACCTTCTATCCGGGCGCGAGCCCGGACGTCATGACATCGTCGGTGACTGCGCCGCTCGAACGGCAGTTCGGGCAGATGCCGTCGCTGAACCAGATGTCGTCGCAAAGCTCGGCGGGTTCGTCGATCATCACGTTGCAGTTCAGTCTCGATCTGCCGCTCGATATCGCCGAGCAGGAAGTGCAGGCCGCGATCAACGCGGCCGGCAACCTGCTGCCGTCCGATCTGCCCGCGCCGCCGATCTACGCGAAGGTCAATCCGGCCGACGCGCCGATCATCACGCTCGCGATCACCTCGCAGACGATGCCGCTCACGCAGGTGCAGGATCTCGCCGACACACGGCTCGCGCAGAAGATTTCGCAGGTCGCGGGCGTCGGGCTCGTCAGTCTGTCGGGCGGGCAACGGCCCGCCGTGCGGATTCAGGCGAACCCGCGCGCACTTGCCGCGTATGGCCTGAATCTCGACGATCTGCGCACGACAATCTCGAACCTCAACGTCAACACGCCGAAGGGTAATTTCGACGGCCCGACGCGCGCCTACACGATCAACGCAAACGATCAGTTGACCGACGCCGACGCGTACAAGTCTGCCGTCATCGCCTACAAGAACGGCCGCGCGGTGATGCTGACCGACGTCGCGACGATCGTCGCCGGTGCGGAGAACACCAAGCTCGGCGCGTGGGTCGACAACACACCGGCGATCATCCTGAACGTGCAGCGTCAACCGGGCGCGAACGTGATTCAGGTGGTCGACAGCATCAAGGCGCTGTTGCCGCAACTGCAGGAGTCGCTGCCCGCGGCGCTCAACGTGCGCATCGTCACCGACCGCACCACGACGATCCGCGCGTCGGTACGCGACGTGCAGTTCGAACTGCTGACCTCGGTCGTGCTGGTCGTGCTGGTGATGTACCTGTTCCTCGCGAATGTCTACGCGACGATCATCCCGAGTCTGTCGGTGCCGCTGTCGCTGATCGGCACGCTCGCCGTGATGTACCTGTGCGGACTCTCGCTCGACAACCTCTCACTGATGGCGCTGACGATCGCCACTGGCTTCGTCGTCGACGACGCGATCGTGATGATCGAGAACATCGCGCGCTACGTCGAGGAAGGCGAGGCGCCGCTCGAAGCGGCACTGAAGGGTTCGAAGCAGATCGGCTTCACGATCATTTCGTTGACGGTGTCGCTGATCGCCGTGCTGATTCCGCTGCTGTTCATGGGCGACGTGGTCGGCCGGTTGTTTCATGAGTTCGCGATCACGCTTGCGGTAACGATCGTGATTTCGGCCGTCGTGTCTTTGACGCTCGTGCCGATGATGTGCGCAAAGCTACTACGCCACACGCCGCCGAAAGAAAGCCATCGCTTCGAAGCCAAGGCGCACGCGTTCATCGACTACGTGATCGGCCGCTACGCCGTCGCACTCACGTGGGTGCTCGACCGGCAGCGCTCTACGCTGGTCGTTGCGCTGCTCACGCTGGTGTTCACCGCGTTGCTGTACATCTTCATTCCGAAGGGCTTCTTTCCGGTGCAGGACACCGGCGTAATCCAGGCGATCACGCAGGCGCCGCAGTCGGTGTCGTATGCATCGATGGCCGAGCGCCAGCAGGAACTCGCCGCCGCGATCCTGAAGAATCCGGATGTCGACAGCCTCACGTCGTTCATCGGTGTGGACGGCAGCAACATCACGCTGAACAGCGGCCGGATGCTGATCAACCTGAAGCCGCGCGATGACCGCAGCAACACCGCCAGCGACGTGATCCGCCATCTGCAGCACGAAGTCGCGCACATCCCCGGTGCTACGTTGTACATGCAACCGGTGCAGGATCTGACGATCGACTCGACGGTCAGCCCGACGCAGTATCAGTTCATCCTGACGTCACCGAATATCGAAGAGTTCTCGACCTGGGTGCCGAAGCTCGTAGACCGTCTGCAGCAAGCGCCCGAACTCGCCGACGTCGCCACCGACCTGCAAAGCAGCGGCCAGTCGGTCTACATCGAGATCGACCGCGCCACTGCGTCGCGCTACGGCATCACACCCGCCACCGTCGATAACGCGCTCTACGACGCATTCGGCCAGCGCATCATCTCGACGATTTTCACGCAGTCGAACCAGTACCGCGTGATCCTCGAAGCGCAGCCAAGCATCCAGCACTACACCGAGTCGTTGAACGCGATCTACCTGCCCTCGTCCACGTCGACCGGTGGCCAGGTGCCGCTCGCATCGATTGCGAGTTTCCATGAACGGCCGTCGCCGCTGCTCGTCACGCACCTGAGCCAGTTCCCCGCTACTACGGTGTCGTTCAATCTCGCACCGGGTGCATCGCTCGGCGCGGCGGTGAAGGCGATCCAGCAGGCGGAGAAAGAGGTCGGCCTGCCCGCCTCGTTCCAGACGCGCTTCCAGGGTGCCGCGCTCGCGTTCCAGGCTTCGCTGTCGAACGAACTGTTCCTGATCCTCGCGGCGATCGTCACGATGTATATCGTGCTCGGCGTGCTGTACGAAAGCTTTATTCATCCGATTACCATCCTGTCCACGCTGCCGTCGGCGGGTGTCGGCGCGCTGCTTGCGCTGCTCGTCTCGGGGCATGACCTCGACATCATCGGCATCATCGGGATCGTGCTGCTGATCGGTATCGTGAAGAAGAACGCGATCATGATGATCGACTTCGCGCTCGAAGCCGAACGCGAACAGGGCAAACCGCCGCGCGAAGCAATCTACCAGGCGTGTCTGCTGCGCTTCCGGCCGATCCTGATGACGACAATGGCAGCCCTGCTGGGCGCGTTGCCGCTGATGCTCGGCACCGGCGCCGGGTCCGAACTGCGCCATCCGCTCGGCATCGCGATTGCGGGCGGCCTGATCGTGAGCCAGTTGCTGACGCTGTTCACGACACCGGTGATCTATCTCGGCTTCGATTCGCTGGCGCGCCGTGCACGTGCGCGATTCGGCGGCGGTAACGAAACGCCGCCCCCTGCCGCCGATGCGGGAACTGAAGCATGATGCGCGTCGACTACGCTCCCCGCCTGCATCGTGCGTCGAGCGCGGCGGCCGTGCTTGAGGCCGCCCGCCAGGAGGCGTCTTGAACCTCTCGCGCCCGTTCATCCAGCGCCCGGTCGCCACCACGCTGCTGGCGATCGGCATCGCGCTCGCCGGCATGTTCGCGTTCGTCAAGTTACCGGTCGCCCCGCTGCCGCAGGTCGATTTCCCGACCATCTCCGTACAGGCGAGCCTGCCGGGTGCGAGCCCGGAGACTGTCGCCACCAGCGTCGCGAGTCCGCTCGAGCGACATCTCGGCTCAATCGCCGATGTCACCGAAATGACGTCGAGCAGTTCGGTCGGCAGCGCGCGCATTACGTTGCAGTTCGGTTTGAACCGCGACATCGACGGTGCCGCGCGCGATGTTCAGGCAGCCATCAACGCGGCACGTGCCGACTTGCCTGCGAGCCTGCGCAGTAACCCGACGTATCACAAGGTGAACCCGGCCGATGCGCCGATCCTGATTCTCGCGCTGACTTCTAACACGCTGCCGGCCGGCCAACTGTACGACTCCGCGGCCACCGTGCTGCAGCAGTCGCTCTCGCAGGTGGATGGGATCGGCGAAGTCGACGTCGCCGGTTCGGCGAGTCCGGCCGTGCGTGTTGAACTCGAACCGCAGGCGCTGTTTCACTACGGCATCGGCCTAGAGGATGTGCGCGCCGCGCTCGCATCGGCGAACGCGAACAGCCCGAAGGGTTCGATCGAGTTCGGGCCGAACCGCGTGCAGATCTATACCAACGACCAGGCGTCGAAGGCTATCCAGTACAAGGACCTCGTCATTGCCTATCGCAATGGTGCCGCGGTGAAGCTGTCGGACGTCTCGGAAGTGGTCGATTCTGTGGAAGACCTGCGCAACCTCGGCCTCACGAACGGCAAGCGTTCGGTGCTCGTCATCCTGTATCGCCAGCCGGGCGCGAACATCATCGAGACGATCGATCGCGTCATTGCGATGCTGCCGCAGCTGAAGGCATCACTGCCGGCCGACGTCGAGGTACTTCCCACCGCCGACCGCTCCACCACGATCCGCGCATCGCTCAGGGACACCGAGCGCACGCTGATCATCGCGGTCGCGCTCGTCGTGATGGTCGTGTTCCTGTTCCTGCGCAACTGGCGCGCCACGCTGATTCCGAGCGTCGCCGTGCCGATCTCGATCATCGGCACGTTTGCGGCAATGTATCTGCTCGGCTTCTCGATCGACAACCTGTCGCTGATGGCGTTGACCATCGCGACCGGCTTCGTCGTCGACGATGCGATCGTCGTGCTCGAAAATATCTCGCGGCACATCGAGAACGGTGTGCCGCGTATGAAGGCCGCGTTTCTCGGCGCGCGTGAAGTCGGCTTCACGGTGCTGTCGATCAGCGTCTCGCTCGTCGCCGTGTTCCTGCCCATTCTGCTGATGGGCGGGATCGTCGGACGGCTGTTTCGCGAATTCGCTCTGACGCTGTCGCTTGCAATCGGCGTGTCGCTGATCGTGTCGCTGACGCTCACGCCGATGATGTGCTCGCGGCTACTGCGCGAACCACGCGACCAGCAGAAAGAAGGCCGCTTCGGCCAGTGGCTGGAACGCGGCTTCATGCGCATGCAGCACGGCTACGAACGCACGCTCAACTGGTCGCTGCGCCATCCGCTGCTGATCCTGTTCATCCTGCTCGTGACAATCCTGCTGAACATCGCGCTATATGTGATCGTGCCGAAGGGGTTCTTCCCGCAGCAAGATACCGGGCGGTTGATCGGCGGCATTCAGGCCGACCAGAGCACATCGTTCCAGGCGATGAAGATCAAGTTCTCAGAGATGATGTCGATCGTGCAAAAGAACCCGGCTGTCGACAGTGTGGTCGGTTTCACCGGCGGCCGGCAGACCAACTCGGGCTTCATGTTCGTCGTCCTCAAGCCGGAGAGCAAACGCAAGCTCTCCGCCGATGAAGTGATCGCGCAACTGCGCGTACCGCTCTCCGACGTGGCCGGTGCGCGCACCTTCCTGCAGGCGGTGCAGGACATTCGCGTGGGCGGCCGGCAATCGAATGCGCAGTATCAGTTCACGCTGCTCTCCGACACCACCGAAGATCTCTACAAGTGGGGGCCGCTCCTCACCGAAGCACTGCAGAGCCGCCCCGAACTCGCGGACGTGAACTCCGACCAGCAGCAAGGCGGGCTTGAATCGATGGTGACGATCGATCGCTCGACCGCCGCGCGGCTCGGCATCAAGCCGGCGCAGATAGACAACACGCTCTATGACGCGTTCGGTCAGCGCCAGGTGTCGACGATCTACAACCCGCTAAACCAGTATCACGTCGTGATGGAAGTCGCGCCGAAGTACTGGCAGAGCCCCGACATGCTCAACCAGATCTGGATCAGCACGTCGGGTGGCAGCGCGAGCGGCGCGCAAACGACCAACGCGGCGGCGGGCACGGTAATCGGACCCACCACTGGCACGACTCGCACCGCGATTGGCGGCACCGGCGGCACAACCGCGACGAGTGCCGCCAGCATCGCCGCAGACTCCGCGCGCAACCAGGCGATCAACTCGATTGCGGCGAGTGGTAAATCGAGTGCTTCGTCGGGGGCGGCGGTGTCGACGTCGAAGGAAACGATGATTCCGCTATCGGCAATCGCGAGCTTCGGTCCCGGCAATACGCCGCTTGCCGTGAACCACCAGAGCCAGTTTGTCGCCTCGACGATCTCGTTCAATCTGCCGCCGGGCAAGTCGCTGTCGGATGCAACCCAGGCCATCTACGACACGATGGCGCAGATCGGTATGCCCGCGACGATTCACGGCAGCTTCCAGGGCACCGCGCAGGCGTTCCAGCAATCGATGTCGGACCAGCCGATCCTGATCCTCGCCGCGCTCGCGGCGGTGTATATCGTGCTCGGCGTGCTGTACGAGAGCTACATCCATCCGCTGACGATCCTGTCGACGTTGCCGTCGGCGGGGGTCGGCGCACTGCTCGCGCTGCTGCTCTTCAAGACCGAGTTCAGCATCATCGCGTTGATCGGCGTGATCCTGCTGATCGGTATCGTCAAGAAGAACGCGATCATGATGGTCGACTTTGCGATCGAAGCGTCACGACACGGCCTGTCGTCGCGCGACGCGATCCGCGAGGCGTGTCTGCTGCGCTTCCGGCCGATCATGATGACGACCTGCGCCGCGCTGCTCGGTGCCCTGCCGCTTGCGTTCGGACACGGCGAAGGCGCGGAGTTGCGCGCACCGCTGGGGATTTCGATTGTCGGTGGATTGATCGTGAGCCAGTTGCTGACGCTCTATACGACGCCGGTCGTGTATCTCTACATGGACCGGATTCGCGTGCGGTGGGAGAACCGCGGTGCGCGACGCGCCGCGCAATCGGCGTAACGGCTCAAAGCTTCTGCTGGATCGCCAGCATAAAAATCCGCGCCCACTGCTTCGCGTGCCACTCGTCACCGACCGGCAGCGACCACACTGGGCGCTTCGCATCCTTGACCTTGAGTTCGACCTGCCAGCCGCGCTGCGCATCGCGTTGCGCAGTCGCGTTTTCGAGGTCGGCAAAGATGTAGGCACCTTGCACGCCGTCCACCTGCAGGTTGCACAACCGCTTGCCCGCGGCAAGCCGCACCTCGCCCCAACCGCCCTTCAACTCGTGAGTCCAGTCGCCGTCGCGAATGTTCGGTGCAACGTCGCGTCGACGTCGCCACCACCAGGCGATCGCCGCAATCAGCAGCGCCGCCGCGACCACAGCCACGCCGATCGCGACACCGTAGCCGTACAGCACGGCGAGCTTCTCGAACGACCACACCGCGCCGTAAATCAGCGCGATCAATACGATCAGGACAATCAGAATCGGCATGCGGACCACCATCGGGAAACTGAAGGCACGCAGGCGCTTCGCCCACGTGCCGCGAAACGGACTACATCACGCGATTACTGCTGCTTGTGCGCGGCCGCCCACGCCTTGACGGCGTTCAGCGTGTTCTCCACGTGCTTGTCGGGCGACAGGCTTGTGTACTCGTAGAGAATCTTGCCGTCGGGTGCGATCACATACGACACGCGGTTCGCCATCGCGGCGTGCATCGGCATGCCGGCGTCGTAGGCATTGATGACCTTCGAGTCTTCATCGGCGGCGACCGGGAACTTGCTGCGGCACTCGCTGACCGAGAACTTCGTCAGCGTATCGATGTTGTCATGCGACACGCCGATCACCGTCGCGCCGTACTGCTTGTATTCATCGACAGCTTCGGCAAACTCGTGTGCCTCGATCGTGCAGCCTTTCGTGAATGCGGCCGGATAGAAGTACAGCACCACCGGACCCTTCTTCAGCGCGTCGGCCAGTGCGTACGTGTAGGTCTTGCCGCCCAGCGAAGCCTGGGTAGTGAAATCGGGCGCCTGATCGCCGGGTTTGAGCGTCGCCGACGCGACCATCGAATGCAGGGCAAGCCCCGCGCATATCAGACCTGCAGCCACTGCCGGCCACCCTTTTCGCTTCATGTCGTCACCTCGCTCGTGAATGTCAGTCATGGGCATGCTGCAGCGCGCGCTACCCTGCCTTCAGGCCGGATCGTCGCGCCGCAACCGCGTCGCTATCGGACGTCGCTATTGGACCACGTTACGGCACGCCGTGCTTTTCCGCAGACCGGCGCGGGCCGGATGCTGGCGCGCGCAACCGACATGCATGGCGCATGCGCACGCACCCTTCGTTCGCATGCCGATTACCTTGCAGCAAACTGTCAGGAAAACCTAAAGATTCGCCCGGCCCGGTCGATATCACGTTTTGATGGGTAGTTCCATCCTTCGGACCGCAGAACCGATACGGGTTGCCAGCCACAGACATGGAAGCGAACAGGATTATCGCGCCCCACCAGGGCTCCTTGCGCACGGTCATCGACCGGTTCCGTGCGCTCGGCCGGCGCGCGAAGCGCCGGCCCTTGCGGGTCGGCCCGGCGGCACGCTTCGGATTCGAGGAGAGCGTCGGTGCGGTCGACTTCCTCGTTCACGTCGACCGCGACCTGCGCTTTCTGTACGTGTCCGACTCAAGCCTGCGCTTCATCGGCTATCACCGCGAGTATCTGCAGACCGTTACGCTGCACGATCTCATCGCTCCCGCCGACACCGCCCGCTTCGCCGCATTGCTTGCGCGCGCGAACGCCAGCGGCACAGTCGAGAAGACCACGCTCGACCTGATCAAATCGCTGACCTATCCGGTTTCCGTCGAACTGCGGGTCGTGCGCAATCATCAGGATGGTGTAGAGGGTTATGCGATCGCCGGCTTCGACGTGTCGTCGTGGCGCGCCACCGAAGCACGTCTCACGCACGCGCTGCATCACGATCCGCTCACCGGCATCGCCAATCTGTCGGCGCTCGTTCCAGCGCTGCTCGACGCGCAACAGCGTGCGGACACCCTCAGCGCGCCGGCTGCACTACTGCTGCTCGACCTCGACGATTACCAGCGTGTGAACCGCGCGCTCGGCTACGATGCCGGCGACGAGATGCTGCGCGAAACTGCGCGCCGCGTTCTGGCTATCGCGAACCAGGGCGAGACGATCGCGCGCATCGCCAGCGATGAATTCGCGATCCTGCTGCCCACCGGCGGCAGCCGCACCCAGGTCGCCGCGGCGGCCGAGACGCTCTCGCGACGATTGCTGACTGCGGTGCAGCAACCGTATTCGTACCGTGGCCAGCAGGTGCATCTGTCGGCCAGCATCGGTATTGCGCTTTATCCCGACGTGGTTCATGCGGGCGAAGCCGCGACGCGCGACAGTCATCTGCTGCGCTGGGCCGATCACGCGCTGACCCAGGCGAAGAGCACGGGCGGCAACACGCTCGCGTTCTACGTCGCCGACGACAGCCCCGCCGATGCCGAGCGCCTGCAGCTCGAATCCGACCTGTACGACGGCGTACGCAACGGCGAGTTCTCGCTGCACTTCCAGCCGATCACCAGCAGCCAGAGTCACGGCGTGGTTGGTGTGGAAGCGTTGATGCGCTGGCAGCATCCGCTGCACGGACTCGTGCCGCCGTCGGTGTTCATTCCGCTCGCCGAATCGGTGGGGCTGATCAACTATCTCGGCAACTGGGTGCTGAAGGCCGCGTGCATGCAGTTGATCCAGTGGGATGGTCAGGGCATCTCGCTGCAATACGTCGCGGTCAACGTGTCGCCGCAGCAGTTTCGCGACCCGCGCTTCAAGGACAACGTGCGCGAGGCGATTGCACTGACCGGTCTCGATCCGCGGCGCCTCGTGTTCGAGATCACCGAAAGCCTGTTGATGCGCGATCCGGCGCACGCCAAGGCGCTGCTCGAAGAGCTCGCCGCGATCGGCATCCGTTTCGCCGTCGACGATTTCGGCACCGGCTATTCGAGCCTCGCGTACCTGCAGCGCTTCCCGCTCGCGAAGCTGAAGATCGATCGGAGTTTTGTCGAGAACCTGCTCAACTCGCGCAACGATCAGGCCATCGTCAACGCGGTGGTCGGTCTCGCACAGACGCTCGATCTCGAACTGGTCGCAGAAGGGGTCGAGACCGAGGCACAGCGAACGCTGCTCACGGAGATGGGCTGCGGTCACATTCAGGGCTGGGTGGTCTGCCAGGCATTACCGTCGGAGGAACTCGCGCAACGCTTCGTGTCGCGCGCGTTGCATCTGCACGATGCCTCCTGCCCTGCCGTATGAACCACGCAACGCTTTCGCCTCTCGTACGCCGGCCGCGCGCCGGCATGCCACTCACTAGAACACGTATGAGTTTCGCGGGATTCACATGCTAAAGGCAGCGGTGCTCGACAGGCTTTGGGCTCGAATGAGCGAGCGCGGCGATTTCCCGATGCTGTCGCAGTCGTTGCGCACGACGATGGCGGCGATGAACAACGAGGAACTCGACTACAGTTCGCTCGTACAGGTCGTGCTGTCCGATTTCGCGCTGACGCAGAAAGTGCTGCGGCTCGCGAACTCGGCGATGTATATGGCGTTCGGCGGCAACATCACGACGGTGACGCGAGCGCTGATGGTGCTCGGTATGGACGCGGTCGGTCATCTGGTGGTCGGACTGAAGATCGTCGATCACTTCCATCACAGCGTGCCGCGCCGCATCGACGCCAAACTCGAACTGAACCGCACGTTGCTGTCGGGCTGCGTCGCGCGCAAGCTGACCGAGCACGGCGATCTGCGCGCCGGCGAAGAGGCGGTGGTCTGCACGCTGATGCGCCAGGTCGGCAAACTGCTCGTTGTGTTCTATCTCGACGCAGAATGGGATCAGATCCGCCGCCAGGTCGAAACCGGTATCGATGAAAACGCAGCGTGCGAAGCCGTGCTCGGTGTCACGTTCGAGGAAATCGGTCTTGAGGCCGCGATCCGCTGGCGCCTGCCGGAGACGATCCGTGCCGGCATGGTCGACTACGACCCACAGGCCGACGAGCCGCGCCAGGTGCAATGGTTACGTGCGATCACCCGCTATTCGACCGAAGTCGCCGACGTGCTGAGCGCGCCGAATCTGGCCGACACCCAGCGCGAGATGCACATCGTCCAGCTGGCATACCGCTACAACCGCGTGCTCGGTACCGACCCCGACGCGCTGGTGGAGATGAGCGTCGCGCTGGCTCGCGAAGAAGCCGGGGACAGCGTGATGCGGGAGATCGTCGAGTTGCGCGCCAACGCCGACGCGATCGCGCGCGCGACACTTGATCCGGAGACGCGTATCGGTGCGGGTCTCGAGGATCTGCGCGCGCTACCGTCGGAGAACGCGCTCGGCCCGGTGCTCGCGCTCGCGTCCGAGACCGTGCTGGCGGGCCTTGGTTTCACGCGCACGATCGTGTTCGTGCGGCACGGTAGCGGCACGTTCAAGGCGAAGCTCGGCTTTGGGCCGAACGTCGAAGCCGCGCTGCCAAAGCTCGGGTTCGACGCCGCTTTCGAACCGGATGTGTTTCATCTTGCCATTGCGAACTCGGTGGGCATTTTCATCGAGAACGCGCGCGATCCGAAGATGCTCGCGCGTTTGCCGCAGTGGTTCCGTCGTTCGATCGATGACGCGCGCTCGTTTGTGTTGCTGCCGATCGCGGCTGAAAACCAGTCGACTGTCGCGTTGCTATACGGCGACTGGTCGTTGACGCATGAGCCCCGGCGGATCTCGCAGCGCGAGATGGCTGCGCTCAATAGTCTTGCGCGGGAGCTTGGGCGGTTCTTTGCGCATGCGGCGGCGATGGAGGCTACGGCGCCTTGATGTGCCTCAAAGCGTCACGGTAACGTGCAGGAAGGTGGCCGGAATCGATAAGGCATCTCTCTGCGAGCCCCGGTTTTCACTCGCGAACAGTTCTTCCAGTTCCCTTTGCAGATCGGCGGATCGGCCGCTCTTCTCGGCGGCATCGAATGCGTTCATCGCCGGGCCGTAGAAGTTTCTGAATTCGTTAGCGAATCCGGCCGGTGTGCCGCGATAGTTGAAGAAGTATGTCGCACGTTCGAATGCTATCTGCTCGCGCTTCACCCCTGTTGCGCCGAATCGTTCGATCACGTCGTCCTCGACGCCCCATAGCATCGGGCTGATGAATCCTTCCGGCGGCGGTGGTGAGTAGGCTGCGCCGATCTTGAGAAGACGCGCGACCAGGGTTGGATCGTTGGGAATCCAGTTGCCCATCGTGATCTGGCCGCCGGGTCGCGTTACGCGAACCATTTCTTTTGCGACATCAACGGGTCGCGGCGCGAACATGGCGCCGAAGATGCTGACGACGCGATCGAAGCTGGCGTCTTTCAGGTCGCGCAGATCGCATGCATCGCCTTCCTGAAATTTGCAGTTTGTTAGTTGTAACTCGCTGGCGCGTGCGTTACCGGCCGCTACGAGGTTGCTTGCGACGTCGACGCCGAGTACTTGCGCGCCTAGTTGCGCGGCAGGTATGGCTGTTGTTCCGTCGCCGCAACCCAGATCGAGCACCTGTTGTCCTTCCTTGATGCCGAGCCGCTTGACCAGCACCTCTCCGCTTTCCCGCATGGTCTGGGCGATGCGCGTGAAGTCACCTTTTTCCCATAGGGCTTTGTTTGGGTTCATCGTGATGCTCCTGGTTTGCTCTGATGAGTTGTCGAAATCGCGGGGTCTTGCGATGCATTAACAGGAGAACGGTCACTCGCGTGCAGATTTCAACTCGGCTGATAGCGTTGGGAATTAGTCAACCAGGAGCGGTGAGTCGACACCGCAACCGGAATCGATATCACTCGATAGAATCAGAGATGCCAGGTTTCAGATGGTGGATTGCACCAATCCGGTTATACAAGTTACGGGACAGTGTTATCTTCATGCACGCCGCAGTTCCCACATAAAATCGGGAGAACCACATGAGCAGTGCAATCGTGCGACATGAAACACCTAGCTCCATGAAAGAAGCGTGGGCGAGAGAATTTTCGGAAGCGATCGAAATCCCCGCGGGTGCAAAATATATCGTGCTGAGTGGCGTCGGGGCATTGCCGTCGAACCCGGATGCCGAGCCTCACACGGTCGCCCAGTTTGGCGATACGCGAACCCAAACTAGAAGCGCATTGGATCAGATTGGCCATATCCTTGGCAGTAAAGGCTATATGTTGGGCGATGTCGTTACCGTGCAGGCAATCTTTGTGGGTGATCCGGCGAACAACGGTAAACCCGATTACGAAGGTTTTTCGAGTGTCTATCTGGAGTATTTTGGTTCGAAAACACAACCGAACATCCCTACTCGCACTCGCTCCCAGGTCGTCGGGCTGGTCGAACCAGGGTGGCTCGTTGAAATAACGGTAACTGCGGCAAAAACAGTATAAAGACCACTACACACAATAGACCGCCGCGATTTTGGCAGGTAGCATAGACGGGCCACAGAGACCTAGAGTAAATCCAATAAGCGCCAGTTTTGGCACATTTATAAATCGCCGTCAGATACCTCATCTGCCATGGAAAACTATTATCCCGCGGGCCCCTCAAACGTACCCACTGGTTTCACGCGACCCAGCGTGTCGTATAAGCGCAAGGCCTGGCTCGCGGTAGCCGGGCTGATTACATTCATAGCGCTGTACCTCGCGTTGACCGTCTGGTTTGCCATGACGGGTATCAATCGGCTGCTGGCACTCGGCTCGAGTTCGGGCCCGGTCGATTTCCTTGTTTGCGCGTGCAGCCTGTTTCTGACGGTGTTCCTGGTCAAGGCACTGTTCTTCATCAAGAAGGGCGAGTACGCCGGCGTGATCGAGCTTAAACGCGCGGAGCAACCGGGCCTGTTCGCCTTCCTCGACCAGGTGGCGGACGATGCCGGGGCGCCACGGCCGCACAAGGTGTTCGTGAGCGGTCGCGTCAATGCGGCGGTGTTCTACGATCTGTCGCTCGTCAACCTGGTGTTTCCTTCGCGCAAGAATCTGGAGATCGGCCTGGGTCTCGTGAACATGCTCAACCTGGGCGAGTTCAAGGCCGTCTGCGCGCACGAATTCGGGCACTTCGCGCAACGCTCCATGGCACTCGGACGGTGGGTGTACACCACGCAGCAGATCGCGGCGCATATTGTCGGCAAGCGCGATGTGCTGGATGGCTTCCTGCGACGCCTGTCGCACTTCGATATTCGCGTGGCGTGGATTGGCTGGGCGCTGGGCCTCATCGTGTGGGCGCTACGCTCGATCGTGGATACCGGGTTCCGGCTGGTGATGATCGTTCAGCGGGCGCTCTCGCGCGAGATGGAAATGCAGGCCGACCTGGTCGCTGTGTCGCTCACCGGCAGCGATGCGCTGATCCACGCACTGCACCGGTTGCAGGTGGCCGACGACGCCTGGGAACGTACCGTGGGTTTCGTACGTGGCGAAGCCGGCGCCGGGCGCCCGCCACGCGACGCCTTTGCCGTGCAACAGGCCATCGCGGCGCGCCTCGGACGGATCTATAACGACGCTGCTCACGGTCAACGGCCGCAGGTGCCCGCCGACGATGCCGCAGCATTTCGCGTCTTCAAGGCAGAGCTTGCGCAACCACCGCGCATGTGGGCAACCCATCCGCTGAACCACGAGCGTGAAGAAAACGCCAAGCGCACCTATCTGTTTGCGCCAGGCGACGAGCGCAGCGCCTGGTCCCTCTTCGATGACGCCCCGGCCTTGCGCGAACAGATGACCGGAAAGCTGATCGGCAACACCGAGCACGCTGTGGCTGAGCCGGACATCACACTGCAACAGCTTGACGATCAATTCACCATCGAGCAGCTCAAGCCGCACTATCGCGGCATCTATCTGGGCTTTCCGGTTACGCGTTACACCGCTCACGCCGAGGAGCTTTACGCCCAGGTGCCGGCAGACGGCGCACTCGATGTCGAAACGCTGTATCCGGCGTCGATCAGTCAGGATCTTGAGGCGTTGCGCGCACTCGACCACGAGCATGCGCTGCTGCGCTCGCTGCGAGACGGTGTGTACACCGCCGCCGATGGCGTGATTCGTCACCGCGGACGCATCCTCAAGCACAGCGAGCTGCAGCCCGCCATCGATGCGGTGGGCGCCGAACGTGCCGAAGTGCGCACGCGTCTGGCGGCCGTGCTCAAGCATGTGCGCAGCCTGCACCAGGCGTACGCGGAACAACTGTCACCGCAGTGGCATGCCTATCTGAAAGGGCTGTTGCATGTACTGCACTATGCACATCATGCCGAAGCCGAGCTGCGCGATACGCAAGCCTCACTTGCACGCTGCTGGCAGCGCGTGACAGCAAGCGGATCGATCAATTCGCGCGGTGTGAAAGACGTCCTCGCCGGTGCGGAAAGCCTCCAGCGTGCACTGAGCAACGTGTTCCGCATGTCGGGCGCGGTGCAGCCCGGTGAACGCGTTCTGGCTGAACTCGGTCAGGAAAGCTGGTCTGCCATGTTGGGCGAACTGGGCCTCGGCAACCCGGTGCGCAAGAACCTCAACGACTGGCTGCGCTTCGTCGATAGCTGGGTCAATCACGCGGCGGGCTGTCTGTCGAGGCTCGGTCGCACCACGCTGGGCGAGTTGCTGCGTACCGAGGCGAGCATCGCGGCAGGTACCCGTGGCGAACCGCTGCCGGATGCACCCTCTACCGTGCCCGCAGCTCCCTCCACTTACGACACGCTCGTCATCGACACCGAGCGCTCGCAACGTGTCGAGAACCCCGATTTCTGGGAGCGATTCCGTTCGGCCAATGGGTTCTTCCCGGGATTGGCCCGCGCTGTCGTGGCGATTGGTATCGTCGGCGCGGTGCTGGTATTCGGCTGGTCGATGGATGAGTCCACGGTGGTGGTCTACAACCCGTTGGCGCGACCCGTGGTAGCTACTGTTGATGGCCACCGCCTCGCACTTGCACCCAATGCACATGCCAGCGTCGACGTTCATGCCGGCCGCGATATTGCGGTGTCGACACGAACCCAGGACGGCGATGCGATTGAAGCATTCCGCGTACCGGTCGACCGTATCGACAAGCATCTGGTCTACACCGTGGCAAGCGCCGCGCCTCTGCGTCAATGGACGGCGACCTACGGCGCAGGCAGCGCAGAACCCGCGCGTCTGGTGCCGCCACAGCGCTGGCAGTCGACCTTCGCAGACGTACTGTTTGCCGCGCCGCCCGTCAGCATCCAGAGCAAAGCCGGAGGAGGCATTCGCACCGTACTCGACAGCGGCGAAGGGATGACACCCGCCGTGCTCGTCGGGCAGTTCAAGGACAAGTCCGCGGTGGCGCCAATGCTGCTATCGCACGTTCGCTTCGATGCGCCCGACAGCACATACCTGAGCGACTGGCTGAGCCTCGCGAGCGGCACTCCTGGTTTTGACGAGGCCTTCGCGGCTCGCCGTGCGCGCTTCCCGATCGACGTGGTGGCCATGCGGTTCGAACAGGACGCGACTAAAGGCACAGCTGCACACGATGCCGTATGTGCACGGCAGCGTGCGCAAGCCGATCAGGCACCCGACCAGCCGGACCTCGCCTACCTCGTCACGCGCTGCATGCCGGATGGCCCCGCTCAGGACGCCGCGTTCGAAGCCGGGCGTCGACGCTGGCCCAACTCAGCGTGGTATGCCAATGCTGCCGGCTGGAACGCCAGCTTGCACGGGCGTTACAGTGAGGCACTGGCCGACTATGAGCTGGCACTGGCTGGGAGCCCGGCGCTGCGCGAGGCCGCGGCTATCGAATCGTTGCGCATGGCGCGGCTCGTCGATCCGCAAGCCGCGAAATCCCGACAGACATTGCTGGCTCAGCAATCTCCCTCAGTACGCGATGCGCTGATGTTCGAGCCTGGCGATACGCCGCCAGCCGGTGCGTATCAGCCGATCGTTCTGCTCGCCAACGGCAAGCTCGACGATGCGGTGTCGGCATCCGATGGCTCGCCCGCTCATGCACATGTGCTGCGATTGGCGGCGGCTTCATACGGTGCTTCGGCTGAGCTACGCGCGCGCGCACAAAACCTGGCTGCGGACGAAGGCATCGACCAGGACACGGCGATATTGGCGCTTGTCATGGGAGCGCCAGCCAGTACGCCTGCCATCCAGTCGCTCCAGAAGATTCTTGCTACGGGATACGACATCCCGGATTTTCCGGCGCGGATGAATCGCTTCCTCACTCTGGCGCGCCGCGGCGATGTGGCGGCGGCGGAGCATGTTCTGGATGGTCTGCCTGTGGCACTGCGTGCGCAGGCATTGGTAGCAGGGATCTATGTGATGGGAGATCGCGCGCCCGCGGAATGGCGCACCTTTGCGCAACGCGCGTTGTTTGCGTCGGAACGGCCTTATCTGGGGTAGCTACCTTCAGGCCAACATCTTTTCCCCGGCGCGCAACGTCAAAACCCGCACACCGTTTCCGGTCACGGCGACGGTGTGCTCGAATTGCGCGGACAGTTGCCCGTCGCGCGTGACGACTGTCCAGCCATCGTCTTCGGTCCGAACGGCATGTCGCCCCTGGTTGAGCATCGGTTCGATGGTGAACACCATGCCTTCCCGCAGCGCCAGGCCGGTTTGCGGTTTTCCCCAATGCAGCACCTGGGGATCTTCGTGCATCTCGCGCCCGATGCCGTGCCCGCAATATTCTCTTACGACCGAATAGCCGTTTCGCTGGGCGTGTCGCTCGATGGCATGTCCGATGTCGCCAAGTCTCGCGCCTGGACGAACGGCTTTGATGCCTTTCCACATTGCTTCGTAGGTCACCTGCACGAGCCGTTCAGCCAGCGGCGATACCTCACCAACGAGGTATGTTTTGCTGGAATCGGCGATGTACCCATTTTTCTCTAACGTGATGTCGAAATTGACGATGTCTCCGCTTTGCAGAAACTCGGTCGTAGAGGGAACACCGTGGCAAACGACGTTGTTGCGCGAAGAGTTGAGCGCGTAGGCGTACCCGTACTGCCCCTTGCTTGCGGGGCGTGCGTTGAGTTCATTGACGATGAAGTTATCGACCAGGTCGTTGACCTGCATGGTCGACATACCGATGAGGCTCAGTGCATCCAGATAGCCAAACACATCCGCCAGCAACTTGCCTGACTCAGCCAGCAGGGCGATTTCTTCTGGGCGTTTCGTCATGCTGAAGCCACCTTGATGACTTGCTCCATCACCCCCGCGGCGCGCAGTTCGCGGGCCACGATTTCGTTGAAACTCTGCGTTGGATTCATCTCGCACAACATGCCGATCTTGATCCAGAAGGCCGCTTGCGCATTGATTGAGCGGCACGATACTGCGCTTGCTTTGCGTATCTGGTCGTGTAGGTCGTCGTCGATGTTTACTATGCCCATGTGGTTCTCCGTATATGAAACGTATACGAATCATATACTGTTATTCGATGGCAGTGCAAGTGGCCTTTGTCGACTCCAGTTCGTCGCAAAGGAAGACGGACTTGCGTCGTTCGACAACGGTGGCTGAATCGTTGAGAATGCAGCGCAAAACTCACGACGGCGCACACACCGCGTATCTTTGGAAAATCATGCTTGCGATAACTCAGTTGCATGCACTGCCTGCGCAGCTATTTGACCTTGAGCGTGAAGCCTCAACGCAAGGGTTCAGGTTTTTGCGGCGTCTAATTGAGGAATGGCGCAGCGGAAGCAACAGGTTTGATAAGCCAGGAGAACGTCTTCTAGTGGCGGAGGACGACGGCAATATCGTCGGCATCGGCGGTTTAAACGTCGATCCATATGCGACAGCTCGCGATACGGCCCGTCTGCGTCGTGTGTATGTCGCAAACGACCATAGGCGTCGGGGAATAGGCGAAGCATTGGTTGGTGCGCTTCTTGAGGAAGCTTCATCGAGGTTTCGTGTCGTTCGGCTTTCCACAGATACCGATGTCGCCGCTGCCTTCTATGAGCGACTCGGCTTCAGTGCAGTCGCCGATGAGACTGCGACTCACGAAAAAATGTTGTGGTGAGGGAGCGCGTCGTTACAACTGCAACGCCCATTCATTTCCAGGATGAAGAACGTTGAGGCAGTCTTTCAGCCACTTGCGCTCGATGGCCGGCAGTTTCGGCAACGCCATCTCGAAGTCCCGCTGATCTTTCGGGCGGCGATCCCGAGCCTTGAAAAGCAACACCGCTGAGGGGTTCAGGTATGGAATGCCGTCAGCCGTGCGCATCACCATTTCGACGCGCGGTCTTCTGTACGATAGGTCTCGCTTGTAAGCCCAGGATTCGGTGGTCCCGGGCTCGATCATCATGTCGATTCGCCAACATGCAGCAACGCGGTCAAATCCCCAAAATTGCATAACGTCAGGTGGATGGTTCTGATCTGCGTGCATTTTTTTGAGCACGCCAGAGTGCGCGGTATAGAACTCCAGATCATCGAGGGATCGACGGAACTCGCCGAAATTTTCTCGCAGGATTGTGAATTCCAGATCGCCGTGTTCACGTGTCTGCTTGCCGTGCCAAAGATCAAGGGCCCATCCACCGGCAACACACCAAGGCAAACTTATACCGCTCAACCGGTGAGCCAGTTCGGCCGGGTGCCACGCGTTCCATGCTTCCTGGTCCGGTATGTCGGCTTGAGTGTTCATCGTTTTGGCGCGACCGTATTTGGTTCGGAGTTGCGGATTTTCCCACGAGGGAGTCAATCCGAATGGGACTTTGTTGCGCTCTGCAAAAATCCTGGTGTGTACATCAGACCGTTTGCGGCCAGTTTGGAATGCTCGACACCAGTGACCTGAGCATCAACAATCATTGCGGAAAACGAGCGATTACGAACAAACAAATGTGACAATAGAACAAAATGCTTGAGATAGCAGAGGGGTAGGAAAATGCGATTCAGTTTCAACTCGTACGTTTCAATTGCCGTGACGTTCGCGCTCTGTCTGCTTCTCGGTGCTTGCGAGCGGGCACAGGACGAGTTACCTGCTCTATTGCGAAATGTGTCAGCGCGTGGTGGTTACTGGGGCGCCTGTCCGCCGAGTGACAATACGGAGCAGGAGATGCTTAAAACCATGGGGCGGCTTGGAACATCGCCTGAACTCGACGCCCGATTGAATGCCGGCTTTCCTCCAGGGACCGATGATCTGAAACTCAAAAGAACCCTCACCGAACAAGGATTCCGCGTTGACGGTGCCTGTAAAACAGACGGATCGATTCACATTGCCGGCTTTTTCCGTAAAGGTGTGGGTCTCCTGTCTTACGATGTATCGGCGCAGATCTATTGGAAAGTGGATCAAGTCGGCCACATCGTATGGACGAAAGGATTCGTTATGTACATCGGCTTATAGACATTTGCCAGCTTATCGACAGCAAAGCAGTTAGCAAAGGTCATCGTTGCGACGTTCGAACATCCGTTTATAAGATCTCGGAAGGACGGCTTCCGGGTCGATAGTTAGCCTCCACGTTCCCCAGTCCAGGCAGTCTCGCGAACTCCCTCGCCCCATCCTCACACAGCGCCCCCCGAATCTCTCGAACCCAGTTTCCCGGCTACGGCGCGAGTTGCCGCTAAGACCCCACCTCCGGAATCACCAACGCCCCACAACCCCGATCCGTCACAAACACAGCCAGCAACTTCGCCGCCCGCACCGGATCCGGATTCTCCGCAAGCAAATGCAACGCACGCGGCGCTTCAAACCACGTCGCACCGCTGCGGTAATCGATTGCAGCAGCACCTTCCATCTGCGAACGAACCGTCCCCTCCAGCACGAACGCCGTCACCGATCCCGGATGTCGATGCGGGCCCGACAACGCCAGCGGCGGAAAATCGACCACAGCCGTCGTCACGGACTTGCCCGGCACATCCGGCAACGGTTCGCACGACAGCACCTTGACGTGGGTAACCGGCCGGCTGGCAGCACCGGGTTGCACAGGCGCAGGCGCACTAGAAAACATCGGTTGATCGCTCGCACTGCAGATGTCCTGCAGCCATTGCTCGACGGAACCCGGCCCGCCGCCGGCATGCTGGAGCGTCACCACCAACGGCATCAGCACCAGCGCCGCGCTCGCCACGCGCGACCATGCAACGCGACGGGACATCACCGCGCACGCGGCGCTCATTACATCGCCTCCATCGACAAACGCAGACCAGGCTCCCAACCCAACTCGCGCCGCACACGCGCATTGCTGACCACGTCATTGTCTTCAGTCACATTGAACGCACCGTGCGCCGCATGCTGCACAGCCAGCAGCGCCGCCCACGCAGCCGCTTCCACGTGCACCGGACTCGCACCAGTCGCGCTCGCCGCACCGGTTCCCGGTCCGTACAACTGCCCATAGCGCAGCACCGCGCCCTGCAGATCGGGCGTATCGAGCACACACCGCTCGAGCGCCGCCACACCAATCACGCTCACGCTACGCGCACCTTGCGCCTCGAGATCGAGCGACTGCGCTTCGGTGTAGGGCTGTGCACCAGGCGCATAAGCCCATGCAATGCTCTGCGCGACCATGCGTGCACAGCCGGCCGCTACAGCCGCGTCGACCAGATTGCGCGTGCCTTCGCTGCGAATCCGCGCGTTGCGGACCGCGGCATCGGCCATCTGTCGTGGATCGAGACCCGCCGGCAAATCAGTCAGTTGATGAATCACGACAATCGGCGCGACGCGCTGCACCGCCGCGCGCAACGCCGCCGCGTCGAACACGTCGACGACGACCGGAATCGCACCCAGCGCATCGAGCGCCGCAGATCGCTCCGCGCGCCGGGTGCTGCCGTACACCGTATAGCCCGCGCGCGTCAGCAGCGGCACCAGCATGCGTCCAATGGCGCCGGTTGCGCCGGCCAGAAAGATCCGCTCGCCGGCTGCGTTTGTTGTCGTACCTGTCATGGTGCTTCTCCTGCGCTATTTTTCCTGTTCATGGACGCCAGCGTAGCGTTACGATGCCCTGTAGAAAAGATCCAAGAATGGAGAAATCGATCAGGCCATGAATACGCAGCATAACTACCTCGATGCTCTCCAGCTCGATCGCGGCCGGCGTGTGCCACTGCATCGGCAGATCTACGAACGCATGCGCAGTGCTATCGAGCAACGCATGCTGCAACCTGGCGACCGGGTCGCGTCGGCCCGCGCGCTCGCGAGCGAACTCGGCGTCGCGCGCAGCACCATCGAGGCCGCCTACCAGCAACTGACCGGCGAAGGCTATCTGGTCGCGCGCGGCCAGGCCGGTACCGTCGTCTCGGCGCACCTTCCGCCGCCGGTGTCGCACGCAGCGGGACCGCGTACGGTCGACCGGCGCTCTCGCAAGCATTCAAGTGCGTCCCCAAACGCATTGCCGCAGGGCACTGCCCCACCACCGTTCCAGCTCGGCACCCCTGCCCTCGATGCGTTTCCGCGCAAGCTATGGACACGCCTCGCCGCACGCCGGCTACGCATGACCTCCACCGCCGATATGTTCTATGGCGACCCATGCGGCTACGGCCCGCTGCGCCAGGCAATCGCAACCTATCTGCTCGTGTCGCGCGGCATCGCATGCAGACCGGAGCAGGTGTTCGTGACAGCGGGCTACCGGGCGTCACTGGCATTCGTCGTGCGTACTCTGCTGAAGCCGGGCGAGCGCGTCTGGACCGAAGATCCATGCTATCCACCCACACGCGACGTAATCGAACATGCGGGCAACCGTCCGGTCGCAGTACCGGTCAATAGCGAAGGAATGCTCGTCGCACACGGCATCCGTCACGCGCCGAAAGCGCGTATGGCTGTCGTCACACCGTCGCATCAAGCGCCGCTCGGCGTGTCGCTAACGCTGCCGCGACGTTTGCAGCTGCTCGACTGGGCATCGCGTACGAACGCCTGGATCGTGGAGGATGATTACGACGGCGAGTATCGCTATAGCGGTGCACCGCTGCCCGCGCTCAAGAGTCTCGATGCGCACGATCGCGTGATCTACGCGGGCAGTTTTTCGAAGACGCTCTACCCTGGTCTCGCGCTCGGTTATCTCGTGGTACCGGAACGGCTCGTCGATACGTGCAATGAGGCTGCGCGCACGTGGTCGAACGGTTGCCCGCAGATAACACAAGCTACTGTTGCCGACTTCATGTCGGCGGGTCATTTCTCGCGGCATCTGAAGAAGATGCGGCTGCTGTATGCGCGACGCCGGGCAATACTCGTGGCGGGACTCGCAGCGGCGTTCGGCGAAACGGTTCGTGTCGATCTCACGAGCGGCGGCATGCATCTGATCGCGCGCTTCACATCACGCACCGGCGATCGAGAACTCGCGCGACGTGCACAGCAGGCTGGGTTGAACGCTCAGCCGCTATCGGGTCGTTACGCCGCGCGGCGTAGCCATAGCGATAAGGGGCTCTTGCTAGGTTTCACGAACATCGCTTCCGCCGAAGAGGCAATGCGGTTGTGTACGCGTTTGCGCGACGCGCTAAAGGGATAGCACTCGGCTCTAGCGCGCTGTCGCTATCGTTGTTGCAACTCGCCCCGCCCGCGATGCGACTCAATCCTCGAACCGCTCCAGCCCCGACGCTTCCGCATTACGATCCGCCACACCAGCCCACGCCGCCGCTTCGAGCGCAAACGCCGCGATCCGCGCAGCCGTCAACGGTGCGAGCTGCGCACATAGCGCGTCGAGTTCCGCCCACGCGCCGCGCTCGAGCGCTGCGATCGCCGACAGCAGCGTGCCAAGCACGCCATCGCGCGTAAGGATCGCTGCGCGAATCGGCCGCGCCAACGTCAGCACATTGAGCGTCCCTTCGAGCGACCCGCCGAACACCGCATCGACGAACGAAAACACGCCCGTCAGAAACGCCGCGTCCGCTTCATCGCGACCCGCAGCCGGCAGATGCGCGACTGCGAGTTCCATAAAACGCGCGCGCGTCGCCGCAAGCTGTAGCAGCGGGTCGTTTTCGAGTGCGACCTTGCGACCGTCCGCATACAAGAGCAATTGCGTCCAGCGAGCGATACGGTCGGTACCGGTCGCATTGATCGCGTCGCGCAGCGTCGTCACCTTGCGACCGCTAGCAAGACTGCTCGCGTTGGCGAGCCGCATCAGGTGCATCACGAGTACCGGGTTCAGTTTCAGTTCGGTTTCGAGTTGCGCGACTGTCGGCTCCGAGCCGAGCAGATGCAGCAGATTGAGCAACGCGTGACGCGGCGCGCTCACACGCCGCGCCGACGAAGCCTGCGGACGTGCAAAGAAATAGCCCTGAAAGCGATCGAAATCGAGCTTGAACGCCGCCTCAAAATCGGCCTGCGTATCGATGCCCGATGCGATCAGTATCTTTCCCGCTGACCTTAGCGCCGCTACGAGCTTCGGCAGCATCGCACTCGCAATACCGGTGAAATCGATCTTGACGGCCTCGGCGTAAGGCAGCAATTGCGCGAACGTATGATCGGCCTGCACCACCCCATCGAGCACGAAGCGGTAGCGCCGCGCATGCAGCGTGACGATGCGCGCGATCAGTTGATTGTCGACGGCGATGTCGGGTGGCAGTTCGAGCAGAAAACGCTCGGCGGCCAGCATGGCAAACGATTCGTCGAACAGCATCTCGCGCGTGACGTCGAGGTAGCCGATGTGCCCAACGAGCGCGGCGCGCACGGCCGGCTGGATCGCTGCGCGCACAACCGGGTGCACGCCCACGAGCCGGTCGGGTATGGGAATAGCGTTGGCATGGAGATCGGCATCGCCTGGTTGCGCCGCGCGGGCTTTCAGTTCGTAACCGCACAGCATCGCATCGCGATCGAGCAACGGCTGACGCGCAAAATAAACCTGCTCTTCGATACTGCCCGTCATGCCCGGCACGGCTTGACGGCGCGGATCTTCGGCCGCGATCGTATTCATTCCAGTCCCCTGGCGAAGCGCGGTGCGCTTCGGCCTGCTTTGGTCTTTGCTTGTGTGTGGGCGCCCGGATCGGTTGCGAATGCTGACAAAAGCTTCCAGCAACTTTCCGGGCGCCCGGGGATTTTAGCCCAGAGTGCCGCGTGCGAGACTCGCCTTATTCCTCCACATACCCTTTGCGCAGCTTCTCCGCCACAAGCTTGTCCATCTCGCGGCGAGCCCGCTCCGGCGTGTCGAATTCCTTCAGGTTGGTTTGCCCGTTGCTACCTATACGGCCGTAGCTCACGCTCAACTCGGTGCCCCGCAATCTCGCGCGCCAGAATTTGCTCGAACCACCCTGTTCGAAGCGCAGCGTCCGTACCACTTCTGTTTGAGTAGCCTGTACGACTTGCGGCGCTTCAGTAGCGCAAATGTCGGCACTGTTCGGGGCCGGCGATAGCGCCGACGGTGTTGTCTGCTGCGCGGCGAGAAGTTCGACTTCCGCACTCAACGCACGGTCCTCGCCGTCGGTCAGCATTGCCTCGATTCGGGCTAATACCCCTTCGCTATCGGTGAGCCAATCCTTTCCGGGGATGTCGAGCACACGCCAACCGAAGCTGCGCAGAATGCTGGGACGAAATACGTAGCGCTCGACGGTATCCACGACTGCTTCGCCGGGTGCATCGAGAAGGATTGCCAGCGCATAACCTTGCATCGATGCATCGGCGATGGCCAGATCGCAGCGGAACTGAGAACGGCCGACATTGACCTGCACGTGGTGACCGCGTGCTTTTAATGCCTCGGCAAGCGCATCCCTGATCGTGTCCGACGCAGCCTGACGCGTGAACGCATCGCGTGCGCCCGGATTGAGCGCTCCGAGCACGGTCTGCGCACGCTCGAACTGGCCGCGCGCACTGGCCTGAGCAAACCGCAGGAACGTGCGGAGTGCCGCGGCGCCGTCGTTGTGCACATTGGTGATGGCGTCGGCTTGAATCGTCGACACGACCGCCATGCGATGCCGGGCGCGGCTGAAGATCACGTTCAGGCGCTTTTCGCCGCCGCGCTGGTTGATCGGACCGAAATTCATCAGCATCCTGCCGTCGGGTCCGGGTCCGTAGCAGATGCTCAGAATGATCACATCGCGCTCGTCGCCCTGGACATTCTCCAGGTTTTTGACGAACAGACCGTTGAACTGATCGTCGTCCTCACGCACGTACTCTCGCTCGAGCCGCGCGGCGAAGTCGGAATCTTCGCCCGCCAGTGCTTCCAGCGCGGATTCGATGCTGCTCTGCTGCGCTTCGGAAAACGCGACGATACCTATGCTCAATCCTGTCTCGCGACGCAGCAGCTCACGCACGGTATGGGCGATATATCGCGCCTCCGGTTCATTGCGTCGATCGAGATAGATGCCGTCGCTCAGTTGATGGAAACTGACTGGTCGCGCCAGCAGTGCGTCGGCACCGACGATGCCGGCATCGTCCTGGTCCGAGCGCCACAGTGCAGCTTCGTCGTCGCCTGCTTCGAGCAGACGGTCCGGAATGGTGACGAGTCGCCCGCCGTAAAACGCGGCATTGGAAAAGCTGATCAGCGACTCGTGACGGCTGCGATAGTGCCACGCCAGCAACGTCGCAGGCAGGTTACGCGCGGCCTGGTTGAGCAGGCTGTCTGCGTCCAGGTTGATAGCGATGCGTTCACCCTCTTCTTCCACGACGATCTCGTCGTCACCCTCGCTGCCGCCGGAAGAGAAGAAGCTCGTCGGCGGCAACTGCATTTCGTCACCGACCACGATCACCTGGTTCGCCCGGCTCATTGCCGGGACAGCTTCTTCCGTGGGAATCTGACTGGCCTCGTCGAAGATCACCACATCGAACAGGTCCGGCGACAGCGGCAGCGTGTCGGACACCGACAACGGGCTCATGAGCCAGATTGGCTTCAGGTCGTTGATCACCGCGCCGGTCTCTGCATCGCTGAGCTCGCGAATCGAGCGATGGCGCATGCTCTTGCTGAATTCATGCTCGAGTTCACGACGGCCCGTCGAATAGCGCTTCTTGAACGCCTTGCCGTCGGCGTCGAGTTGCGTGACCGATAGCGACGACTGGCGCACGTGCTCGGTGAACTGCTGATGTTGTGTTGCTTGCAGGACGTGTGAGTTGAGAGCAAGCAACTCACGCTGGTTGTCCGCTAACGCGCGCGCAGTTTGCGCGAGCGCAGCGCCATTGAAACCCGCTAGCACCGGGTTGCCCCGTTCGAGCCGGCGCAGCGCTTCATCGACAACGAGTGCCTCCAGTTGCGCCGGCGGCTGATCGATCGTCTGCAGCGCAACGGCATAGGCCGGGTCGGCGGCATGGACCGCGCGCAACAGAGGCAGCAGGTCGGGAAGATCGTCCAAAGCCTCGCGAAGGTCCCGTGAATATTCGGCGATATCGGCAAGGCGAGCCTCTGTGGTCAAGGTCAGCCCATCGCCGACGCGCGCAGCCAGTTTGTCCAGCACCTCTCGCGAGCGCGTCTCCGCAAGCGCCGTGGCAACCGGGTCGACGGCATCGCGCAGATGCGCAACCAGGACGCGCAGGCCGTTATCCGACTCAAGGCGCACCTTGAGTTCGCCCAGCGCGTTCAGAAACGCGCTCATGTCGCTTACACCGTAACGTCGGCGGCACTCGCCATCGACTTCGTTCATTGCCGCGCTGGCGACATGCTCCGCGGCCAACGCCTCGAGTACTTTGCTGCACCCCGGATGAACTGCGTGTTTGCCGAAGTCGTAGCGCCGCTTCAACTGACCACGCAGGCGCCACCACGCAGGTTGCAACCAGCGCGCCGCGGAATGCTCCAGACGTCGTGTCATCGCGAGCGCCGACCCGGTGTCGTCCGCACTGAGCTTGTCGCGCCAGTTCGCGGTGGCCGTAAGTGCTGCGTTGAGCGCCTGCGCGCGCTCCTCAAGGGCAGCGCGCACCCGACTCAGTTCGCCTTGTGCTGCCGAATTCACATCGAGAAGATCGAGGTGCGCGACAAGGCCGCGGTCGATTAACCACTGACTATCAGCTGCCAGCGAACGGGCACGCTCCAGCGTAATGTCCTGATCGATGAGGCTCGCGGCGTCTTCGAAAACCGGGTCCAGTGAGTCGAACAGTGCTTCGACATCGTTGCATAGCTGCTCGACACGCCCGAAGGCGTGTTCGTTATTCAGCAACTGCGCGGAGATCCTGGCGAATGGGTGCGCAGCAAGACTATTCAGGCCGAAACGCTCCTTCGTGGCGCGGTGCACGCGCTGGGTAAGCTCTCGATGCGTGTCCCACACCGCCAGCGTCGGCAGCCGCTCCCGGATAGCGAGACCTGTTTCCGGAGCAGCACCCAGGTCGGCCACGCGACGCAACAACGCGCGCACGCTAACTCCCAGCGCAGCGGGAACCTCAGCCGTCGCTGACTCAAAGTGCTCGATACGCCGCTGCTGTTCTGCAAGATTCCCGGTGATCTGAGTGCGCCGTGCGCCTAAGGCATCACTGTCGTGCGGTCGGGAAATCCACTGCTCATAGCAGGTGCGCAGATCGGCAATGAAAGACTTCTTGTCGGCCTGGGAGTCGTGGATCAGGCAGCACAGCGGCTCCAGTCCACTTTGCTTGAGCCGATGGAACACCACGTCGAGGGCAGCGCGCTTCTCGCAGACAAACAGCACGCGCTTGCCGCGCGCGGCGTAGTCCGCGATCAGGTTGGTGATGGTTTGCGACTTGCCGGTGCCGGGCGGCCCCTGGATGATGAAACTACGCTGATTGCGAGCGAGGCCGACCGCCGCGTTCTGGGTCGCATCGGAAGCGACGACGTTCCACTGATCGACAGGTGCCAGCGGCGCAGGCGCATCGGTCTCCACTTCGCGCGGCTCGATCGAGAAGACCCGGTCGAAGGCGGGGTTGACGCCAGGCTCATCGATCAGTTGCGCGTAGTCGCGCACCAGCGACATCTTCCTGTAGTTGAAGTTGGCCAGCGTGACCTGAGTCAGGTCGATATCCCAGGCATACCGATGACCTTCGACCTCCTCCAGCACGAAGCCCTGCCGATCGTCTTCGGCCACGGCGCTGTCCGACATGTTCGGTTGACGCAGACCGGCGCGCGGAGCGGCGCCCGCTTCGAAGCGCTGCGGCAGATCGCTTGGCCGGACCCAATGCTCGAACAGCGCACGCCCAAGCGGACGGTAGTCGTCGTGGGCGTAGCTGTACGGCGGCAGCGAACCGCTGCGCGTGCGCACGGCGGCACCGGGCTTGCGGCGCCGGAATTGCTGCATGCGCTGGAGCGCCTTCTGCCTGACCAGCCGGACCGAGGCCTTATCGATGAGCCGCAGTTCCACGGACGGCTCAGAACGGTGGATCTGCGCAAGGAGATCGGCATGGATGTCGGCAAGCGATGTCTTGCCCAGATCGACGGTCTCGTCGAGGCGGATGCCGTACAACTGGCCAAGATGATGACGCAACACAGGATTGAACTCTGCGTCGCCGCTCGTGCACTGGATCACATACTGATCGCGCACGCCTTTACGTTTGACGAGTTCCACCGGCAGCCATAGGAGCGGCGTCGTAATACGCTCGTCCGGTGCTTCCTTGAGGTTGTGCCAGCGCAGGAAAGCGACCACCAGACGCAGGTTGCTGAAGCCAAATTCAGCACGCTCGCGCCGGGTCTCGGCGATCAGCCGGTCGAGCGCGGCGGGCAGGTAGGGTTGATCGTCGAAGCGCAGCCAGCGCTGCAACGGTACTGCTCGCCCGGCCGCCAGGTCAGCGGCAAACGACCCACCCCATGTGCAGATGTGCTCCGACCGTATGCTCTGGATTTGCAGCATCAAGGGGACGCTGGCTACCGTCAGATTGACGCTGGCCGCGCCAGGACGGAAGTACAGCAGCCGGTTGCGCCGCGACAGGTCGAAGAGACGGTCGCGCAGATGCGTAAGGACCGCGGTACGCCGTGTGGCGGCGCCGCTCGCGCCGGCGAGTGCCCGCTCGACGTCGACGGACAGCGGTTGCTCGCGCCAGGTGCGCAGCCTCGTGGCGAGCGCGGATACATCCGTCGCGCGATCGTGCCGGTTAACCTCGGTCATTTCGACGATGACCGACGCCACGATCGGATGCAGCCGTTCGTGGAGCAGGAACAGGTTGCGCCGATGGATCAGGAATCGGCGCAGATCGTCCTCGTCGGCAAAGTCGATGCCGCAGGCCAGACTGGCGAGCGTCATGCCGAGCAGAAAGGTATCGCTGATCTCATCGTGGTGGCCGATCAGCAGTTCCCAACTGCGTGGGCCAGGCAGATAGACCGGACGTTCGATCGGCGCAGCGCCATCCAGCTGCAGCGCTTCGTCCGTCACTTCGTGCCGGCCGTCCTCGGTGTGACTGCGCTGCAGCGCGCCGATGATGTTCAGACCGGAGGCCGGCTGCGGCTGCACCCGATGCACCGCGCCGATATCCATGACTGGCGCCTGGCCTTCCGGCCGGCGCAGGATCAGCGCGCCGTCCTCGTTCACCAGAACGCTGTCGACGTCGAGTACAGCGACCCGACCTTGTGCGTGCAGGGAGGCGACCTGCTCGAATAGCGGCACCACTAGCACGAGGACGTCGTCGGTGGACAACGGCGCACCCGCCTGAGCTTGAATCAGCGTGCGCAGCGTACGCGGCGTCTCGTTGTGAACTGGCTGATCGTTCATGCCCGGATCTCCGCGTCCAGCTGGCGACGGTAGCGTTCAAGGTCCCGTTTGCTGAAACCGGCGTCACGACGAAGATTGTTCTGCAAGGCGTCGAAGCTACCGAGCCCCCTCGCCACCTTCCCCGCCCGGAGCAACGCCACCTCCTGCTGGTCGGGGTCTGCGAGAGCGAGATCCACCATCAGCGCGTTGAGGTAGTCACGAATGCTTTCGTCGGCGACATGATCGGCGAATGCGTCGGGGCCAACGGCAGGCTCATCGTCCTGCCAGTCAGGGAACAACATGCGCAACTGAGCCTGCACCGCGTCGCTCGCCAACGGAGTACCGGCCAGGTAATGGGCCAGGAAACCGCGCGTCAACTGCTGCAGCCGCGCTTGTCCTGGCAGGTCGAGCCGCTCCAGTCCCAACGGACCATGCAGACGGGTCTCGATCCATGAGTCGAGGTTTTCTGCCTGCTCCCACCACAGCGCCAACGCTCGCGCCCGGATGAAGGTTTCCGGATGGGTGTGCGCCGCGCTTGCCCCGGCTTCGTGCGACTCGATTTCCTCGGCCTGGCGCAGGTACGCCGCCGCATCGACGCTGTTGATGCCCGTCTGGACCTTGACTAGCGTCGACACCGCCGGAGCCACCGCGCCCGCCGCCACCGCGCCGCCCCGGTCGGCAAACAGTTCGGTATGCAGGGCATAGCGCCGATATGTCTCGCGATGACTACTGCTGCTGCCAGGGGTGGCCAACGCATCGTTGAGAATTCGATCGGCCACCAGGAACTGACCGTCGTCGCGCGACCACAACAGGTAATGCGCAAGCTCATGGCCGAGTACCGCCGTCAATTCCTCCGTCGACAGACGCTCCAGCAACGGCCCTTGCACGATGATGTGCACTTCGTCGGGTACATAGAAGAGCGACGCGTTCATCGCTTGCCCGGGCGACTGATAAAGCGTTGCCCTGGCCTCGATGCCAAGCCGCTTCATGGCCTGCTCCAGCGCCGCATGCACGTCGGCATGAGCCTCGGCGTCGAGGCGATAGGTGTCACGCAACAACATCGAGCGCAATTCTTCGCGCTGCTCGGCGGAACCAGTGCGGGCACTAGCCCAGCGCCAGACCTCTGGCTCGTTGCGGCGCAGGTAATCGACCACCGTTGCGTGATAGGCGAGCGGTACGAGCGCACTGCGGTCCGGGGCGTAAGAGTCCATGCAGGGACGTTCCAGGATTGAGTCGATCTGATTTTACAAGGGTCAGCTGCGAATGGCGGCCCCCGGGAATGAATGATCAGCAGCTCGCCAATACTGCAATATCGGCGTGACTGTTTATGTTCTTTAGCCGCTGCATATAAAAATAGTCTGGACGAATGCTGATGCAACTCTCGACGATCCTGGCATGAAGGTCGAGGGTCTCAAACCGGCCGCACCCGTTACGCCTGCGGGCGTGCCCGCCACCGTGTGACGGGCACATGTCGACCCGCAATCTACTTCAACACGACTTTCACATCGAAATACTTCGCAGCGAAACGATCGATGCTGCCGTCCGCCTTCAAATCCTTCAACGCCTGATTGAGCGCATCCTTCAGCACCTTGTCGCCCTTGCGCACGCCAAAGCCAACACCAGCACCCAGCAGCTTCTCGTCGCTAACCGGCGGTCCCGCGAACTCATAGCCCGCACCCTGCGGACGCTTCAGGAAACCCTTCGACGCCGCTTCCGCATCCTGGAACGCCGCGTCGAGACGACCCGAAGCGAGATCCTCATAAATCTGGTCCTGCGTCTGGTACGGCACGACGTCGACACCGGCCGGCGCCCAGCGCGCCTTCGCATAGGCTTCCTGAATCGTGCCCTGCAGCACGCCCACGTGTTTTCCCTTCAGCGAAGCCGGCGTCGGCAGCAACCCACTGCCCTTCTTCGCGATCATCTGGTTGGGGATGACGTAGATCGGATCGGTGAAATCGATGGCCTGGCGGCGCTGCTCGGTGATCGTCATATCCGAGTTGATCGCGTTGAACTTGCGTGCCTGCAACGCAGGAATCAGACCGTCGAACGCATTTTCGACCCACACGCATTTCACTTTCAGCTTCGCGCAGACCGCATTGCCGATGTCGATATCGAAGCCTTGCAGCTGGCCGGTTGGCGATTTCGATTCGAACGGCGCGTATGACGCCTCGACGCCGAAACGGATTTCCTTGAGATCGCTTGCCGATGCGCTGCCTGCTGCTGTCGTTGCCGCGGCGAACATCGCGAGTGCGGCGAGGTTTCGCCAGTTCATGTTCATCATGGGTATTCCAGAGGGATTTCAGTCAAACCAAAACAGGATCGAGCCGGGCCGCACAGGATCGCAGCACCGGCGTATCGCTTCAAATGCGGGCGATCGGCGTGATGCGCCGCAGCAGTCGCGAACGCGCGATTGTACAGGGCGCGCGCCCGCGAGCCGGGCGAGGACGCGTGGCCAGAAGGGTTTTGACACGGCGGCAATGAGCGCGGCGAATCTGCAACTTCGCGTCGCGTGCGGGCAAGGATAACGAAGCGTCGCAAGACGGCGCGTTAGTGTCCGCCGTCGTCAGCGACGTCGTGTGCGAGCCACGTAGCGAGATGCGTGAACACCGCGGCCACATGCGGCAAGTGGCGCGACTCGGGATGCGCCAGCACCCAGATCTGCGATTCGGCTTCGTCCAGCGCTGGCGTCAGTTGCACGAGATCGTCGCGACCGCGCGCCAGCAACACCGGCAGGATGCCGACGCCGAAACCACGCGCGACGATCTCCAGCACCGCCATCACGCTGTTGGTCCGATAGCGCGGCTGCACGCCCGGGCAATGGCGCTTGCGCCACAGCACCGAAGGATGGTCGCCGAGCGAGCTGTCGGGTGCGACCCAGTCGCAGCGCGCGAGCGTATCGAGATCCCCCGCATGAATACCGCTCGATTTCGCGGCGAATGCCGCAATGCGCAGCGGCCCAACCTTCTTGCCGACCAGATGCTCGGGCGCACGCTGCGTCGCGCGCACGGCGATGTCGGCATCGCGCTTCGTCAGGCTCGCCAGCGAGTTGTTCGCGGTCAGCTCGAACGACAACGCCGGATGCAGTTGCGCGAAATCGCGCAGTGCGGGCAATACGAGGCCGTACAGGACGGTGTCGGTGGTGGTGACGTGCACCGATCCGGAGACGCGGTGGTTGCTCGCCTGCACGCTCGAACGCGCAGCCGTCAGTTCGCTCTCGATACGTTCGGCGTGCCGCGCGAGTTGCAGGCCAAGCGGCGTAGCCCGATAGCCGGTCCGCGAGCGCTCGAACAGCCGCTGACCCAGCCCGCGCTCGATGCGCTGCACCGCACGGAACATCGTCGATGCATCGACGCCGAGCCGCAGCGCCGCTTCGGCGAGTGTGCCGGCCCGGACCAGTGCGAGTATCGTCTGGGTATCCGCCGGTGTCAGTTCGTATTGCGTTTTTGCACGCATGGTTTGGCAATCCGCCTGTTTGTCCGCGAGTCGAACCGGTGCTACTTTTACCACATCGACTTGTCGGCCGACGAGCCGTGCAACCGGACGCGCTTACGTGCTCCGCAGTCACTCACCCTCAAACCAGGGATTTCCGCATGAAACTCTACTTCTCTCCCGGCGCCTGTTCGCTCGCGGTCCACATCGCGCTGCGCGAAGCGGGCATCGATTTTCAGGGTATCAAGGTCAATCTTGCGCAGCACAAACTCGCGAGCGGCGAAGACTACTACGCGATCTCGCCGCGCGGCTACGTACCGCTGCTCGAACTCGACGACGGCACACGGCATGTGGAAGGCGCCGCGCTGCTGCAATACGTCGGCGACCTCGATGCGCAGCACGCGTTGATTCCGCCGGCTGGCTCGGCGGCGCGGCTCGCGGTGCTCGAATGGTTGACCTTCGTCAGCTCGGAACTGCATAAGACGTTCAGCCCGTGGCTATGGCACGCCGATACGGCCGAATCAACGAAAGCGGCCTGCCTCGCGAAGCTCGCCACGCGCTTCTCGGAGCTCGACCAGGTGCTCGCCGATCGCGACTACCTGACCGGGTCGTTCACGGTCGCCGATGCGTACGCGTTCACGATCGTCAACTGGGCGCCGATGCTGAAGGTCGATCTGTCCGCGTATCCGCATCTGTTGGCGTATCAGGCGCGCGTCGCCGCGCGGCCGAAGGTGCGCGAGGCGTTGGTCGCGGAAGGTCTGGTGAAGGCTGCGGCCTGAGCCTAAGCCTGACCGGCAGGTTCAGGCGAGTGCGGCGAGGGTTTCGCGCGTCGTTTCGATCACCAGCAGCCCGGCGCGCAAACCGGGTTTCACGGTCGGATTCGGAAACACGATGCGCTCCTCGTCGTGCTGCACGATGTAGCGATAATCGGTGTCGCGCGCGAGCAGCGTGTCTTTCGCGAATGGGGTGAAGTTCGGCACATCGGCGGCGACCAGCAGTTCGAACGCGTCGCTTTGCTTCGTGATCTGGTCGATCACCGTGAAGACGCGCGGCAGCGGTGCGCGCTCGCTTGCGGTGTGTGCAGGGCCTGCCAGCAACTGGCGCAATGCACTGTCCGCGCCGGAAAAACGCGTCAGGTCGTTCTGGCCGAACGGTCGCACCTTGCCCAGTTCGAGCGTACATGCCTGCGCGCCGCACTGTTCGGCGGTGAAGTGCGAGTAGGTGTTGGCCTTTGTCGTATGCAGCAGTACCGCGGCGATCTGTGCTTTGCCCAACCATTCGAACATCGCGCGCGAGAGCGGCGCACCGGTGTATGGCAGCAGCGCGAAGCGCTCGAACACCGACGCACGGATGGCTGTATGCAAGTCGATGTGCCAGCGGGTCGACGATGCTTCCGTTGCAGCCGCTGCACCGAAGAACTGCACCGCTGCCCGTTCGAGCGCAACTGCACGCGGTGTCTCGCGACTATCCGGCAACTGCGCATGGCGCCCGCTGAACAAACGATTCAGATCGTCATCCAGATACCGGCACGACGCGCGCATCGCCGCGACGTTGCCGAGTATCACAAGCAGTCGGCACGCGAGCGTTGCGCGCCCCTCGGCGATATCGGCTACGAGACGCGACAGCAGTTCGATCGGTGCCGTTTCGTCGCCATGCACACCCGCTGAAGCCAGCACGCTGCATGCGCCGGGCGTCGCATCCGGCTCGAACTGCAACATGCCTTCATCGAGCCATGTCCAGCGCACGCCGTTCGCGCACACACCTTGTGTGTGCCCTTCCTGCGGACGCTCACCCGCCAGCGTCCACGCGAGAAAATCGGCGAGCATTGCGCCCGCGCTTTGCTCAGCGCTGGAAGTCATACAGCGAACCCAAGCCGAGAATCTGTGTCAGTTCGTCGAGTGCGGTGCGCGACTCGCGCAGCAACTGCGGATCGGTCAGATCGGACGGTGCGAGGCGATCGCGATAGTGCTTCTCGATCCAGCCATCGAGCCGGCCAAACAACGTGTCGTCGATCCACACACCCGGTGCCACCGCGGCACGCTCCGCTTCGTTCAGCACGACGCGCAGCCGCAGACATGCCGGGCCACCGCCGTTCTTCATGCTTTCGCGCAGATCGAACACGAGCACGTCGTCGATCGGGCCACCACGTCCTGTCAGTCCATCGAGCCACGCCGCCACGCGAGCGTTCTCGCGACATTCCTGCGGCACGACCAGCACCTGGCGACCATCGGGGCGCGTCAGCAGCTGGCTATTGAACAGATACGACGACACCGCATCGGCGACGCTGACCTGCGCGTCCGGCACTTCGATCACGTCGAACGGTGCGCCGAGTTTTGTGAGCTTCGTGCGCAGTTCGTCGTACACCGCGTTCTGCTCGACGAATGCGAGCTGATGACAGAACAGCGTATGACGATTACCGACTGCGATCACGTCGTTATGGAACACGCCGGCGTCGATCACGTCGGGGTTTTGCTGCGCATAGACGGTCGTTACTTCGGTAAGCCCGTGGCGCTGCGCGACCGCGCGGCTCGCTTCGAAGGTTTGCCGCGCTGGGTAGAGCTTCGGCTCCGGCCCGCGGCGGTACTCGCTGCGCCCGTAGACAAAGAACTCGACGCCACGCGTGCCATATTCCGCGCTAAAGCGCGTATGGTTCGCCGCGCCTTCGTCGCCAAGCGCCGGCGTGCCCGGCAACGCTTCATGCACCGCGAAGCGCGCGGGGTCCGCGAAGATCGCGCGCAGTGTGCGGCGCGTCGATTCGTGTTCGATCGCGCGATGCAGCTTGCTGCATAGATTGGCCGGCGTGAAATGGACGCGGCCGTCGTGCGTATCCGCCGATGGGCTCACCGTCGCCGCATTCGCGGTCCACATCGCCGACGCGGAACTCGCCGCGGCGAGCAGCTCGGGCGCGTCCTTCGCGACCCGCGCGATCACCGTCGCGTCGTCGCCGGAAAAACCGAGCTCGCGCAACAGCCGCATCGATGGACGCTCCTGCGGCGGCAATACGCCCTGGCGAAAGCCGAGGTCCGCGAGCTGCTTCATCTTGCGCAGCCCCTGTTTTGCGGCGGCCTTTGGGTTCGCTGCGGATTTCTCGTTGGTCTGCGACGCGACATTGCCGAACGACAGCCCTGCGTAGTTGTGCGTCGGGCCGACAAGTCCGTCGAAGTTGGCTTCCGTGGCTTGCATGGTCGTTTCCCCGCTCAGAAGTGAAGGCCCGGCGACACGCTCGCGGGCATCTGCAGTTGCGCGCTTTCGACCGATGCCATCGGGTAGGCGCAGTAGTCGGCGGCGTAGTACGCGCTCGGCTGGTGGTTGCCCGAGCGGCCGGTGCCGCCGAATGGCGCGGCCGACGAAGCGCCGTTGGTCGGGCGATTCCAGTTGACGATACCGGCGCGCACCGTGCGCTGGAAGTGCGTCCACAGTGCTTCATCGTCGGCCAGCAAGCCCGCTGATAGACCGAAGCCGGTGTCGTTCGCGCGTTCGATCGCTTCGTCGAAGGTGCGATAACGCGCGATCTGCAAGAGCGGCCCGAAGTGTTCTTCGTCGGGCAGGCCGGTTAGTCCGCTCACATCGAGGATGCCCGGCGTGACGAAGCCGAGTTGCGGGTCGCGCTGCTGCATCGACAGCAGCGGCTTCGCACCGGCAGCGACGAGGCTCGCCTGCGCATCGACGAGCCGTGCTGCGGCGCGTGCAGAAATCACCGCGCCCATGAACGGTTGCGGATCTGCGTCGTATTCGCCGACCGCGATCCGCGCGGTCACTTCGACGAGGCGCGCGACGAAGCGCTCGCCGAATGCATCGTCGGGAACGAGCAGACGCCGCGCACACGTGCAACGCTGCCCCGCCGACAGAAACGCCGATTGAATCGTGTGATGCACGGCCGCATCGAGATCGGCCACCGGCGCAACGACGAGCGGATTGTTGCCGCCCATCTCGAGCGCAAGCACGATTTCCGGGCGACCGCCGAACTGCCTGTGCAACAACGTGCCGGTATCCGAGCTACCGGTGAAAAACAGACCATCGATCTGCCGATGATTTGCCAGCGCAATACCCGTGTCCTTCTCGCCTTGCACGAGGTTCAGCACACCTGCGGGCAAACCGGCGTCGCGCCAGGTTTCGACGGTTGCGCGTGCAACGCCGGGCGCCAGCTCGGACGGCTTGAATACGACCGCATTGCCCGCGATCAACGCAGGAACGATGTGCCCGTTCGGCAAATGACCTGGGAAGTTATACGGCCCGAACACCGCGACGACACCATGCGGCCGATGACGCAATACCGCGACCCCGTCGGCCATCGGTGCGCGCTTCTCGCCGGTGCGCTCGTTGTACGCCTGAATCGAAATCTCGACCTTGGCCGCCATCGACGCGACTTCCGTGCGCGCTTCCCACAGCGGCTTGCCGGTTTCGCGCCCGATCGCCACCGCGATCGCTTCCTTGCGCTCGGTGAGCAGCGCGGCAAAGCGGCGCACGATCGCGCAGCGCTCGTCGAGCGACTGTGCGGACCATGCCGCGAACGCGCGGCGAGCGCTGCGCACCGCGCGATCGACATCATCCGCCGATGCGCTCGCGCCTTCCCACACCGTCGCGCCCGTGCCCGGGTTACGCGAGGCGAATACGTGTCCTGTGCCGGCGGTCCATTCGCCGTCGATATAAAGCTCGGTCATGATCGTCCTTATCTGTGTTTCAGCGGCAGTACGCGCACCGGATCGCCGGCTTTCACGTTCAATGCCGCAGCTTCTTCCGCCGTGAGACGGAACGTGCCGTCGTGCGGCACGCCGGTTACGGCGCCGACGCGGAAATCGTTGAGCGAGGTGTTCGATACCAGCGAGCGCTGCGCCGCCTGCGTTGCATCGGTCACGTTCACCTCGTGCGCCACGCCGATCATCACCGGCACGACAACACTCTCGCGCACCGTGCGCAGATCCGCGACGTGGCATTCGAGCACCGGGCCCGCATCGAAAATATCGACGTGGTTCTCGTAACGCAGTCCTTCCGCTTCGAGCATCCTGCGTGCGGGAATCGTGTCGCTGTGAGTCAGGCCGACGCACTCCTGCGCTTCTTCCGGCAACAAGTCGACGTACACCGGAAAGCGCGGCATCAGCTCCGCGAGAAACGATTTACGACCGTGCGAGCTGAGGTAATCGGCCGCATTGAAATCGATCTGGTAGAAGTGCGAGCCGACCGCGCGCCAGAACGGCGACGTACCGTCCGCATCGAAATGACCGCGCAGTTCCGCGCAGATACGCTGCGGGAAGTACTCGCGAAACTGCGCGATAAACATGAAACGCGAACGCGACAGCAGCCCGCCTACACCGCCCGTGCGATAACGCGGGCTCAGGAACAGCGAGCACACTTCCGCATAGCCGGTGAGGTCGTGCGAAATATTGAGCGCGCGCATCCGCGTCCAGATACCGAGGTCCTGGCTCGCGTGCACGACCGTGCTCACGCGATAGTTGTAGAACGGCTGCTCGAGACCCACCGCGGTTTCGATGCCGCATACACCGGCAACGTCGCCGGTAGCCGTGTCTTCCATCACGAAGAAGTAGCCGGCTTCATGCGGTTCCGCGCGGCCTTCCATGGTCCGGCGCGAACGCTCGATCCGCGCGGCCAGTGCCTCGCGGTCCGGCTTGAAGGTGGTGAGGCCAGGACCGGTTTCCTGAGCGAGCGCGACTAGCGCGTCCACATCGCCCGTCTGCACGACGCGAACGACGATCATTGTGCGTCTCCCGAAGATTCGTTATTCGCGCGGTTCACCGTATCCTCCTGCAGATGTAGCGGCACGCAGCGCACCGTGTCGCTGTCCCGCACACCGAGCGCTGCGCGCGCGGCGGCCGAGAGCGGCGCACTGCCGCGCTGCGCCGGCAGATCGCCGAGCACACAGCGAAACTCGCCGGCGCGGTTGCTGGCGATCAGATACGTGGCGTTGCGGTCATTGTGTTCCTGCGGTTCGGCATCGCTAACCGCACGCGTCTCGTTGCGCACGACACATGCGCTGCGATCGATCTGCGCAGTCAGCACCGGCCCTGCATCGAAGATATCGACGTAGCGGTCGGTCTCGAAGCCTTCCTCGAGATGAATCTCGTAGGCGAGCAGCGCTTTCTCGTCGGGTTCGCCAAGCACGCGTTGCGCCGCTTCGGGCAACAGCGGCACATACAGCGGATAGCTCGGCATCACCTCGGCGATGAACGTGCGGCTGCGACCACCCGATTCCACTTCGATATCGGCGAAATCGCGGCCGAAAAATTTGCGCCCCACCGCTTCCCAGAACGGCGATACACCAGCTTCATCGGTTACGCCGAGCAGCAGCGAAAACACCTCAGGTGTGAAGCGCCGGCGGTTCGCCGCGATGTACATCATCCGCGCACGCGACATCAGATGTGCCGCCGCATCGCCGCGCAATGCCGGGTCGATGTAATAACCGGCGAGCCGGCTTCTGCCGGTCAGCTCGTGCGACATCGTCAGTGCGTGGATCTTGCGGTTCACATGCAGTTCACGCGATGCATGGATCAACGCATCGTTACGAAACGCATAGAACGGCTCCGAGTAGCCGGCAGCCGCGACGATGCTCGCGGTACCGCGCAGCGTGCCGGTCTCGCTGTCTTCGAGCACGAACAGATAGAACTCCTCGCCCGGAAAATCGACTTCCGCGCGAAACGAGTCCTCCGACAGCGCGACCCGCGCTTCGAGCGCGCGCCGGTCGTGCGGCAGCGAGTGCAGCACGGGTTGCGCCGTGCGCGCCATGTGTTCGAGCGCATCGAGATCGGCGAGACGGCCGGGGCGTACGAAGAGCATCGTCGTTCCAGTGTATGAGTTGAAGCGCGGTGAAGGAACCTGACGGGCCTGGTGAGTACAGTAACTTCGCTAACGCTAGCGTTAGCGTGACGGCGTTTCCGCGGTTGCGCCGACGACTTCCTCGATCGCCTTGCCGATGCGCTCGAAACCTTCGTTCAGATCGTCGAGCGGCATCACCAGCGACGGCGCAAAGCGCAACACATCCGGCCCGGCGATCAGCAGCATCGCGCCGTGTGCGGCACACGCGGTGAGGAAATCTTTCGCACGGCCCTTGTACGCATCCGTGAGTTCGGCGCCGATCAGCAGGCCCTTGCCGCGCACTTCGCTGAAGATGCCGAAGCGTTTATTCAGTTGCGCGAGCTTCGTCTTGATCGCGTCGCCACGCTGACGCACGCCTTCGAGCAGATCCGGGTCGCTGATCAGTTCGACGACCTTCTCCGCGATCGCAGCGCCGAGCGGATTGCCGCCGTACGTCGTGCCGTGCACGCCGACCTTGAAGTGCGCGGCCAGTTCGGTGGTAGTCAACATCGCGCCGATCGGGAAACCGTTGCCGAGCGCTTTCGCGGTAGTCAGGATGTCGGGCGTGACATCCGTGTCCTGGTACGCATAGAAGTAACCCGTGCGGCCTACGCCCGTTTGTACCTCGTCAAAAATCAGCAGCGCGCCATGCTGGTCGCACAGTTCGCGCAGGCCGCGCAGGAATGCTGGATCGGCGGGAATCACACCGCCTTCGCCCTGGATCGGCTCCACGATCACCGCACAGGTTTTCGCGCCGATCGTCTTGCGGGCAGCATCGAGATCGTTGTACGGCAGATGGACGATGCCAGCCGGCACCGGGCCGAAGCCTTCCGAATACTTCGGCTGGCCGCCGACACTGACCGTAAAGAACGTGCGCCCATGGAACGATTGCGCAAACGACACGATCTCGACCTTGTCGGCACCGTGGCGCTCGAACGCGACGCGACGCGCAAGCTTCAACGCGGCTTCGTTAGCTTCCGCACCCGAGTTCGCGAAGAACGCGCGGTCGGCGAAGGTCAGGTCTTCGAGACGCTTCGCGAGACGCAGCACCGGTTCGTTCGTGTAGCCGTTGCCGATGTGCCAGAGCTTGCTGCCCTGTTCGTGCAGCACTTTCAGCAGTTCCGGATGCGCGTGGCCGAGTGCCGTAACGGCGATGCCGCCGGCGAAGTCGATATATTCGCGGCCCTGGGTATCCCAGATGCGCGAGCCGGCGCCGCGGTCCGGCACGAAAGCGGCTGGCGAGAACAGCGGCACCATGACTTCATCGAAGGTCTGGCGGGTCACAGTCAGGTCGTTCATGGCGAATCCTCGTTGCAGTAATAGCAGATAGTGTAGGAAACCCCGTGCGAAACGTCTTGCGCACAGGCGACGTGTTCTGTCGGGCTTGCCGCGCTTCTGTCGCCGCGCGGCACGGTTTCAGGCGCCGGACGGGCCGGGTGTATCCGGCGGCTCGATCAGCGCGCCCGGCCGCGGCTCGCTCGCCGCCGCGGCGGCGCCGCCGTGCTGCCGGTCGAGCCAGTTGCGGCGATCTTCGCGCGGCGTCACGCTAAAACGCTCGCGGTATGCATTCGAAAAGTGCGCCGCCGACGAAAACCCGCACGCCAGACTGATCTGCACGACCGATTTGCTCGTGCGCTGCAACTGTGTGCGCGCTTTCGACAGCCGCAGCCCCAAGTAGTACTTGGACGGCATCGAGCCGAGATACTGGCGAAACAACCGCTCCAGTTGCCGCCGCGATATGCCGACCAGACCGGCGATCTCGTCGGTGGTGAGCGGGTCTTCGGTATTCGCTTCCATCAGTTGCAGCGCATCGTTCAGACGCGGATGGCGCTCGCCAGGTGCGGTCACGAACGGAATGCGCTGGCGCTCTTCACCCGCGCGCAGCACGCCGACGCCGAGCGTGTCGGCAATCCGTTCCGCGAGTTCGGGGCCGTGCTCGCGGCCGATCATCGCGAGCATGAAGTCGACAGTGGCCTGACCGCCCGCGCAGGTGGCGCGATCGCGATCGATTTCGAAGATCTGTTGCGTGACGATCGAGCGTTCGAACTGCTCGGCGAACTGCTGATAGGTTTCCCAGTTGACGCTCACGCGGTAGCTGGACAATTGCCCCGCCATCGCGAGCCACCACACGCCGTGATGAATCCCGGTAACGAGCGGCGTACGCTGCCCGACACGCGACAAACTGGCGAGAAACAGCCGGTAATCGGCGAACTGCTGAAAGCGTTCGCTGACCACGATCAGCCAGTCGCACGACACCGCATCGCCGAACGCCGTATCGACGGGCCATTGCGCGCCGCCCGACAGCGGCACCGGGCGCCCGTCCCACGAACACACCTGCCAGCGATACAACGCACGCCCATCGATTTCATTGGCGAGCGTCAACGCATCGACGATCGGCCCGATGCCCGACATCGAGACCGGCGGCAAGGCAACGATCGCGACCTGCGTCGTGCGAGTGGGACTTGATGTTCGAGCCATCGGCAATCCGCTTGGAACCGGCGCCGCGCGTTACTTGAGACTACCCGAGAGAAATTGCTTCAGACGTTCGCTGCGCGGTGCAGCAAGTACTTCGGCAGGCGCACCCTCTTCTTCGGTACGGCCTTGATGCAGGAACATCACGTGGTTCGAGACGTTGCGCGCAAAACCCATTTCGTGCGTGACGACGATCATCGTGCGACCTTCTTCGGCGAGCTTTTGCATGACCTTCAGCACTTCGCCGACCAGTTCGGGATCGAGCGCGGAGGTCGGTTCGTCGAACAGCATCACGTCGGGGTTCATCGCCAGTGCGCGTGCAATGGCAACGCGCTGCTGCTGACCACCGGACAGATGCGCGGGATACTGCTTCTCGACGCGCGGCGCGAGCCCCACCTTCTCCAGATACTCGCGCGCCCGGTCTTCCGCTTCCTTGCGCGACAGACCGAGCACATGACGTGGCGCCTCGATGACGTTTTCGAGCACGTTCATGTGCGCCCACAGGTTGAAATGCTGGAACACCATCGCGAGCTTCGTGCGGATGCGTTGCAACTGCTTGTGATCGGCCACTTCGAGATTTCCGGCGCGGTCAGCTTTGGTACGCACGGTCTCACCGTCGACGACGATCTGCCCCGCGTTCGGCCGCTCGAGAAAGTTGATGCAGCGCAGGAACGTACTCTTGCCCGACCCGCTCGCACCGATGATGCTGATGACGTCGCCCTTGTTCGCATTCATCGACACGCCCTTGAGCACTTCGTTGTCGCCGAAGCGCTTGTGGATGTCCTGCACGGCGAGCTTGCAGGCGTCGGTTTGAGTCGTGTGGAGCAAGATGCTCTCCCAGAGTGTGTAACGGGTTCCGTCTTCGGTCCCGTCTTGCAACAGCGTGAAAACCTGCGGTACGACAGCGTTATGCGATGTACAGCGGCAGCGGCGCCGCTCAATGCGACCGCACCGCCAGATAACCGAGCCAGCGGCGCTCGGCGTGCCGGAACCCCGCAACCAGTGCGAACGAGATCGCACAGTAGATCAGCGCCGCGAGCCCGAACGCTTCGAACGAACGGTAGGTTGCCGAATTCACATCGCGCGCGACCTTCAGGATGTCCGGCACCGTCGCCGTGAACGCGACGGTGGTCGCATGCAGCATCAGGATCACTTCGTTACTGTACAACGGCAGCGCACGGCGCAGCGCGGAAGGTAGCACAACGCGCCGGTACATCGTGAAGCCGCTCATGCCGTATGCGCGCGCCGCTTCGACTTCGCCGTGCGAGGTCGCGCGAATCGCACCGGCGAAGATCTCGGTCGTGTACGCGCAGGTGTTCAATGCGAAGGCGAGAATCGCGCAATGAAAACCGCTGCGAAAGAACGCATCGAGCAACGAGTGCGAGCGCACGAACTCGAGGCTGTACATCCCCGTGTAGATCAGCAGCAACTGCACGTAGAGCGGCGTGCCGCGAAACACGTAGGTGTAAAAGCGCACCGGCAGCGACAGCCAGCGCTTCTTCGACACGCGCGCGACCGCGAGCGGAATCGATACGACAAAACCCATGCCGATCGATGCAACCAGCAGCCACAGCGTCACGGCAACGCCCGACAGACGCTGGCCGTCCCAGTACAGGAAAGCGCGCCAGTATTCGGTGAGGATCTCGATCATGTTGGTATCAAAGCTCCGCGTGGCGCACGCCGATCGAATAACGCCGCTCTAGCCAGATCAGCACGAGATTCGATACGGTCGTGATGGCCAGATAGATCAGCGCGGCGATGAGGATGAAGAAAAACATGTTGAAGGTGCTCTTGCCCGCGTCCTGCGCGGCCTTGACGATGTCGGCGAGACCGATGATCGACACGAGCGCGGTCGCTTTCACGAGCACCTGCCAGTTGTTGCCGATACCGGGCAGCGCGAAACGCATCATCTGCGGAAACAGGATGCGCGCGAACACGCGGGCACCGCTCATGCCGTAGGCCGCGCCCGCTTCGAGCTGGCCGCGCGGCACCGCGAGAAAAGCGCCGCGAAAGGTCTCAGTGAAGTACGCGCCGTAGATAAAGCCGAGTGTGAGCACGCCCGCGACGAATGGATCGATGTCGAACTGCGGCAGAGCGAGCGCATCGGTCAGATTGTTGACCGCGATCTGGATGCTGTAGAACAGCAACAGCATCAGGACGAGATCAGGCACCGAGCGGATCAGCGTCGTGTAGGCGGTGGCAATGGCGCGCAGCGGCCGGTTCAGCGAAAGCTTCGCCGCCGCGCCGATCAGGCCGAGCACGACGGCCGCCGCGAGCGACAGAACGGAAAGTTCGATTGTCTGGATCGCACCGGCGAGCAGCACCGGGCCAAAGCCGTATAGGAACACGCGCGTCTCCATCTGGTTTATCGGGCTGGCGGGTCGCTGTGAAACCGGCGCCGCCCGCTTCGAGGCATGGCGCGGATACTCGCAGGCAAAAATAAATTGCTCAAACCGGCGACACGCGGAGTATTGCGGCGCAACATAGGCAGCCAGGGCGATCGCGCCGTGCCGGACTCCCTGTTTTCGCGGGCGCCATGGTTTTGCGAGCGCTCAATGCACCGGCTGCGCCTGCTGCGTTTTCGCAAGTTTGTAGTCGCTTTTTCGATAGACGAAGCGGCGTCGCAATGGGCGTTTCGATAGACTGGCAGCCATCCGCCCGCCGCTCCAGGGCACCTCCTGTTATCCGACGACCCGCTCATGACTTCCCGCACCGACCCCGACACACTCGCCGCCTACGCGCGCGACGCCGCCCGCTACAGCCAGGACTGGCTCGACCAGCCGCCGCCGAACGACCTCTACTCGATGCTGCAGACGCACCTGGTGCCCGGCGGCGATACCGCGGATATCGGCTGCGGCAACGGCCGCGACGCCGCGTGGCTGGCCGGGGGCGGTTACCCGGTGACCGGTTTCGATGCGTCGTCAGCGCTGCTCGACGAGGCACGCCGGCTCTACCCCGACGTAACGTTTCGCGAAGCGACGCTGCCTGCGCTGGCCGGCGTCGTCGACACCTACGACAACGTGATCTGCGAAACCGTGATCATGCATCTGCCGGTCGACGAGATCGCCTCCGCGATCGACAGCCTGTTGCGCATCCTGCGGCCGGACGGCGTGCTGTATCTGTCGTGGCGGGTCACCGAGGGAGCAGACCAGCGGCTGCCCGACGGCCGGCTCTACAGCGCGTTCGATCCCGCACTGGTGCTCGGCGAGCTGGCCGGCTGCGCGATCCTGCTGTTCGAGGACGTGACAAGCGAAAGCTCGGGCAAACGAATCTGTCGCGTGGTGGCGACGAAGCGCGGCGATACGGTGTGAGCGTGTAAGCGCGTGCCAGGCGCTGCGAGCGGGATACACCGGCACGGGACCGTCTCACACCCAGATTTGACTCATTAATGACCCAAAAAACGCCTTAAAGACTCATTAATGAGTCAATATTGACTTCAGGGACTGGTGCGACCTAGAATGATTCATTAATGAGCCAACAACACGGTTAAAGACTCATTAATAAGCCAATCCGGTCGAAACCATGTCCAAACTCGCGTCCCGTCCCCTCTCCCGCTACAGCCTCGATGCCGCCTTGCTGCTGGGGCAGCAGATCCGCCGGATGCGCATCGAGCGCACCATCACGACCGCGCAGATGGCCGAACGGGCCGGCCTGTCGCGCAGTCTCGTGCAGCGCATCGAAAAGGGCGATCCGTCCTGCTCGATCGGCGCGGTGTTCGAGGCCGCGGCTGTGGTCGGTTTGCGTCTTTTCGACGCCGACCAGCCGGAGATGACTAGCCTCAATCAACGCTATGCGGACACGCTGATCCTGCTGCCGAAGAAAGTCCGCACGCCGCGCATCGAGACCAAAGATGACTTCTGAGCGCAGTTATCAGGAAGCGTTCGTCTGGGTCTGGCTGCCCGGCGCAACCGGGCCGGTGGTGTGCGGACGGCTCGCCGCCGTGGGTGGGCAGATCGTCTTCAACTACGGCCGCAGCTATCTCGCGCGCAAAGACGCAATCGCGCTCTACGACCCCGAGCTGCCGTTGCAAGCGGGCACGCTGCCCTTGCCCGCCGGCCTGTCGATGCCGGGCTGCATCCGCGACGCCGCGCCCGACGCGTGGGGCCGGCGCGTGATCATCAATCGCAGGTTCGGGGCGGGCGGCCGCCAGATCGACACGGCGGAACTGGACGAACTCACGTATCTGCTCGAGTCGGGCTCCGACCGGATCGGCGCGCTCGACTTCCAGCAGTCGGCCAGCACCTACGTGCCGCGCGATGCCGCGTCTGCGTCGCTCGACGATCTGTCGAATGCGGTTGCAAGTGTCGAACAGGGTGTGCCGCTCAGCCCCGACCTCGAGCGTGCGCTGTTGCACGGCAGTTCGATTGGCGGTGCGCGACCGAAAGCGATGATCACCTCGCACGACAGGAGGTACATCGCGAAGTTTTCGTCGCAGAGCGACATCTATAGCGTCGTCAAGGCCGAGTACATCGCGATGCGTCTGGCCGCCGAAGCGGGCATCGCGGCGGCTCCCGTGTCGCTGCAGCAGGTGGGCGGCAAGGACGTGTTGTTGATCGAACGGTTCGATCGCACGCATGCGGCGCACGGCTGGCAACGCCGCGCGATGGTGTCGGCGCTCACGCTGCTCGGGCTCGATGAAATGATGGCGCGCTACGCGAGCTATGAAGACCTTGCCACGATCGTCCGGCATCGCTTCAGCGAACCGAAGGCGACGCTGCGCGAACTGTTCGCGCGGATGCTGTTCAATGTGCTGTGCGGCAATACCGACGATCACGCGCGCAATCACGCCGCGTTCTGGGACGGCGCCGCGCTGACGCTCACGCCCGCTTACGACATCTGCCCGCAGGCGCGCGCCGGCAACGAAGCAACCCAGGCGATGCTGATTACCGGCAACGAACGCTGGAGCCAGATTGCCGTGTGCCTGAAGGTCGCACCGCAATTCCTGCTCTCCACCGCGGAGGCGCTCGCGCTCGCCGTGCAGCAGATCGAAACGATCCGCGATAGCTGGGTGACGGTCTGCACGGAGGCGCGGCTCAGCGAGGTCGACCGCAACTTGCTATGGCGGCGGCAGTTTCTGAACCCGTTCGCTTTCGTCGATGCGCCGGCGCAACTGACTGTAATGCTGCCAGAGAGCGATTGATGCCCCGTGAATCCCTTGCGAAAGCGCGCTCGTGCATAATGCGCCGTTATCGATGACCGGACGACGCTGGCATGTTTTATGACCAATCGTGGATGGGGTACGGGATCGTCGGCGGTATGCAGGCGGGAGCGATTGCAGCAGTAATCGGATTCTTCATGCTGCTGCTGGTGCACTGGCTGACCCGCAAGGAACCCTGGAACCCCGGCCGCGAGGTGGGCGTGACTTATATGCTGTCCGTGCTGCCCAGTTCGAGCGGCGATCTGTGGAACCTGTTCTATTTCAACTACGCCAACCTGCAGTCGCCGGCTTTGCTGCGCGCAACGCTCGCCGATGTGCACGATCCGGACAGTATCGGCGTACGCGTGCTGTGCGAGTTCCTGGGCATCGCGGTGGGTATCTTGCTGGCCTGGATCGTGTTGCGCTGGCGTAGTCGCGCGCGTACCGGCGGCGCATAACGCCGTGTGATATCTCAGCTGGGGTCAGGCGTTCGCCCTGACTACGCACACCTTTCTTTACAAAAAATGACAAATATAGTGCTCGATCCAGTCGACGCACTCGATAAGTGACGCGTTATAGCTCTCAGTGCCACATCTTCACGTGGCACGGATCGGCTCTACCCATCATGGGGCCCATGAATCCCCGAAGTCCGTGAAGGTATCCGCAATCGCAACAAGCACGACCAGCAATTGCTCCAATGCTTCCGTCGAAAACGATTCCCTCGACTCTTACTTAAAGGATTCACCATGAACAAGTTTCTTTCCGTTGTAGTGGCTGCCGGCATGTTCACCGCCATGGCCGCTCACGCACAGACCCCGGCCCCGGCTACCGCGCCGGCAGGAACGACAGCTCTTTGTAAGGACGGTTCGTCCTTCTCGGGTGCCACGAAGAAAGGCGCGTGCTCGGGCCATAAAGGCGTGAAGACCTGGTACGGCGCAGCGGGTGCTCCTGCTGCAGGCGCCAGCGCTCCGGCAGCAGCCGCTGCGGCACCGGCTTCATCTGCCGCCCCGGCTCCGGCTGCGGCCACGACCACGAAAACGGCTACGCCCGCTGCCAGCACGAAGGCTGCTGCGCCCGGCGGCGGCCCGGGCCAGGTGTGGGTCAACACGAGCACGAAGGTGTACCACTGCCAGGGCGACAAGTACTACGGCAAGACGAAGGCCGGTTCGTACATGAGCGAAGCCGATGCGAAGACCAAGGGCTACCACGCCGATCACGGCAAGGCTTGCTCGTAAGCTTCTTCGGTATGGCTAACGATGTTTGACGGACGGGGTGAGCGCTGTGGTCTCAGGCGCTCACCCCGTTTGACGTGGTCCATTCGCCGGCATAGCCGCGCGGCGTTTTACTTCATATCAGAAGCCACCCCCCATCCCGATGCCGCCAGGCCCCACCGTGAGATGACCGATGGTCGCCCCAATGCCGCCGGGGCCTACCGTGTAATTAACGCTGTCCCCCTGCCGGGCCGGCGACGCGGTACACGTGTTCTTGCCCATAGGCGACAGGCAAGGGTCCGGTTTTCCGTTACCGAATGCATTGGCCGTCGCATTGTTCCTGGCAATCTGTTTTGCCGAGAACTTTTCGATGACCTTGTTTCTTGCTTCCGTAATCGAATTCATTTTCTTCGACCAGATGCGCGCCCTTGCCTGGTCGTGAGAGGCCAGAATGTCCTGACCTTCAGGGATCATGTTGCCTATTTGAAGGTCGTACTGGATCACTTCTTTCGGCAGGAAACCCGACCGGACTGACGCGCGGTCACTTTCAACGACCTTCGCCCAGTCGGCAGTGGAAAGCGAAGCCCCCGATCCTGCCGCGGCCGCAGCCGGTGCTGGAGCCGGGGCGCGATTTTGCGCGGGAACCATGCATCCAGCGAAGAGTGTTGTTATAAAAAACGCTGAGATACATTTACTTGCCGTCGTTTTCATTTTTCTTTCCGAAGAGGTGTCGCCGAAAAGACGTCTACCCCAAGACGGCTTTGATCGGAAGCTTGCTAGCGGATACCGTGACTCGTCTTAATAGACGATTGACTGGCAGGAATTTTCAAAAGCCGCCCATCAGTCCATACCGAGTCGGGCAAGGATCGCCGGCATCATGTTATGGACGGCGGCCCGCCCTTCTTCGATAGCCGGTCGCGCGCGGTGGAAATCGAAGATGCCCATACCGCCCAGGCGCGGCTGGATCAGGATGTCGGCAGGTTCGCCGGCCAGCCGGCTGCGCGTAATCCGCACCTGCATGATGTCGATGCTCTGCGCGATCGAACTCAGCATCGACGGTACGCGCGCGCTCGGCGGCGGCGCCACGCGCACATCGCGACTTTCTTCGTAGCCGGGCGCCGGTTGCAACCAGCGCGGCCACGGTTTGCCGTTGCGGCGTAATGCGAGCGGTGGCGCGGCATCGTCGGTGGCGCTGGCGGTGGTGTTGGCTGCGTTGGTGGAACCCTCCGTTACGGGCGCACCCGACGCGACGGCCGCCGCACGCGCGGCGATCGGTGCAGGCGTTTCGGCAGTGACACCGCCCAGGTCGCGGCCATTCAGAATGTCGTTGTTCAGATCGATAGCGATCACACAGTCCGCACGCATGCCGCGCGCAACCGACACCGGCACCGGATTGCTCAAACCGCCGTCGACGAGCCACACCCCGTCATGCCACTGCGGCGTAAAAATACCGGGAATCGCAATCGACGCACGCACCGCGTCGACGAGGCTGCCGTCCTGCAACCAGGTTTCGCGACCGGTATCGAGTTCGGTTGCGACTGCGGCAAACGGCATCTTCAGCTCGCCGATCGCGCAGCCCACGAACTGGTCCGCAAACACCTGAATCACTTTCTTGCCGCCGAGCAGTCCACCGGATAAACGCAGATCGAGTAGCCGCACGACCGTTTGCCACGTGAGCCGCGACACCCACTCTTCGAGCCAGTCGAGATCGCCGTGCGCGTAGACGGCACCCACCAGCGCACCGATCGAGGTGCCACACACCACATCGGGCCGGATACCCGCTTCGTGCAGGGCCCGGATCGCACCGATGTGGGCCCAGCCGCGCGCAGCTCCTCCACCGAGGACAAGTCCGATACGCGAGGGACGACGACGCTGGTTCATGGCTTCTGTCTCCGCTCAGCGCCCGCGAACCACATCGGAGCGAGAAGTGGTGCTCACCTTGTGGTCGGGGCCAAAGTGCACGTTGAAAATGCCTTCTTCGGTGACGCCGCCCTCGCGCCACTTCCAGCTCCACACCGTTTCGGGCTTGAGCGGATAAACGGCGATTTCACCGGGCTTGCCGAGCAGGCGCCGCACTTCGTCGTCGGTCATACCGGGGCGGATCTTCGCGAAGTTCGCGGCAGTCAACACCTGGGTGATCGCTTGCAGCTTCCCATCTGGGTCGATGTCGATCATGTAGGTGTTGAGGCCTTGCGGACCGCGCGGATATTCGAGCCGCTTCGAGCCGTCCGTAAACGTATGCTCGGTTTCGGGCTTGCCCATCTGGCTGCGCACCTGCTCTTCGGTCGTAATGCCCGGCGTCATGTCCTTCAGCAGCAAGGCGTCCGGTTTGACCGCGTTGAAAAAATCCCTGAGTTTCTGCACGGCTTCCTGGCCCTGTTGATCGTCGCAGCCGGCGAGCGCGAGCGACGCACCGAGCATCGCTGCGGTAAGCAGGCCGGTAAGGTGGCGAATGAGTAATCGGTGGCGATAACGGAAGGTCATTGATCCTGGATGCGCACATCTTGTGTAAAGCATGTGCCACAGGATAACCGTGTGCTCGTAAAACTGCGAGCCGCGGTGCAGCGGGCTCTAAACTCGATACATCCTTGCCGCAACGTGAACCACGCGCTCAGCCGGCGGCTTCCGCCCGACCGTCGTTGAAAAGGCGGGCGTCTTCTCCGGTGTCACGCACCGCTTCGATTGCGTCGTTCTCGCTCCAGATGCGGCTCATTTCATGCGCGAGGAATTCCATCGCACCGCTTTCATTGGAGACCTGCATACCGATCCACTCGTAGCGCGGGGCATGCAACCAGGCACCGTCTTCATGAGCCACGCCGACCAGTTCGCGACCGCTCGACGCCTGCGGCTCGACCAGCAGCCAGTACCTTTTGCCGTGCCACGCCATCAGATGCAGTTGCCGGTACCGACACGGCAATAGCTGCCGGCCGCGCACGGTGTCGTAGACGCCATACAACCAGCGTCGGCCCTGCTGCCTGCCGACCTTCACAGCACCCACCACACTGGTCGGCTCGCGATCGGGCATGTCATACGCGGGGTAGATGCTGTCGACGCGCTGATAGTCGAACGGCAATAGCGGGCGCCCGTCACTGTCGAAGAGACCAATCGATTTATCTTCTCGTTGCGCGACGAACCGGTGGCTGCCGTTCACCATCATCACGCCCTCGCCGCGAGGCCCCGCCTCCGCGAACTGGATTGGTCGCAGATCCGGATAGACCGGTTCGATGATTTCGCGACCTTGCTGATCGAGCAGTCCCTTGCGTGCAGCGCGTGTGACGATGAAACGTACGGTGTCCTCGTGCCAGGCCATCTCGTCCCACGCGGGCTCGATGACCCACGTGCCTGCGAGCGTGACCGCTCCCCAGCGGCCTTGCATGCGCACGATCGCGAGTCCGCACGAGACGATCGCCTGCGCCGCTTCGTACTGCGGTTCCACCACCCAGTGTCCCGAGGTGTCGATAAAACCGCAGCGACCACCGACGCATACCGCCGCATAGCCATTCGCAAAATCGCCGATGCTGTCGGCGTGCGCCTCGAACAGCCAGCTACCGTCATCGCGCAGCAGCCCATGACGCCCGCCGGTCTCTACCTTCACCACGCGGACGGGATGTTCGCCGGACGCGTCGCGCACCCATTCGAAGTCATAGGCCGTATCGAGTTGCGGTTCGAGCAAAACATGAGTCTTCTCTCCGTCGATTTTGAGCAAACCGATCTGCGCGCCCCGCCCGACCCACACAAGACAGTCTTCGGGATCGCACGGGTCCCACCAGATGTCGTCCCAGACGGGTTCGACCAGCACCTTGCGTACGCCTTTTTCTTCGATGCAGACGCCCCAGCGACCGTCCGCCCCTTTGACACGCCAGAAACTGTCGGCGAGATGCATCGCTTCGGTGTCGAGGTATTCGGTGAAGCTTTCGGCGCGTGGCGGGTCCTGCCGGTCGAAATACGAGTGGGACAGACCGCCGAAGCCGAAGCTCCATGCCCAGGACATCCAGTCGTCGAACGCGTTTATTTCGAGCGCGGCAAGGAGCGCCGGATCGGCCGGCGTATCGAGACGTGTCTCGACCTGGTGCCAGCAGGCGTCGCACTCCGCGCCCATTCGTTCGATGAACCGCGCGGGCGGATCGGTGCCGAGCCACGACAGTTCGTCGAGATTGGCCGAAAAGCACAAACGTTGCGGATCGATTGCGGTTTTTTCGATGCACTCGGCGAGATACCGCTCGAGCCCGTCGAATTGCCGCGCAAGCTCGGGCAGCGTCCGGTATAGCGGGTGGCGGGCGAAGCAGGCGCTCACACGGCGCACGCGCTCGAGCGCCTGCAATGCACCTGAAGTCAGATTAGGCGTGTCGGCATCGCCGAATACACGCTGTGCGCGAATCGCGTCGCCGGCATTGCCTTGTGCGAGCAGAATCTTCCACAGGGTCGGAAAGTTGTTATTGGCTTCTGCAATCTGCTCCGGCGCGTAGCGGGAATCCGGAGCGTCATCCCGCAGATATAGCCACGAACGGTTACCCATCTCACGCTCCCCAGCGAAAGCTGTTTCCTCGATGTCCGCGGTCATTCCTGCAGTTCGCGGAACGTCAGTATCCGCTTTCTTTAGTCACTTCGACGTGGAATCTCAGACAGAATGCACGGCATACGCGCCGGCGAAAACGGCAATATACAGCGCTCCGTTTCGCAACGATACGCCGGAGGTAACAACCCTCGCGTTGCGCGCTGCAAAGATATCGAATCGCTGTTTCCGATCGCCTCGCGCGGCGACCGGTTTGTCACAATCGAAACGCAGAGCATGAACGGTACTGGTGCGTGCTTACACCGGATCGGCGGGAGATTCCGCGTTGCGTCCGGGATGCCCGACACGCCGGGTACGCGTTCGCATCAACTCCGCCACCTGCCACGACGCAAGCGCAAGACAACCGAACACGATCTCCCGCATCCGCTTGACAAGTGCAAGCGACAGCGCCGCTTCATGGTTCACGCCAAATAGTTGCGCGAGCAACACAATTGTCGCCTCCTGCACGCCGACGCCCCCCGGCACGATGAACGCCGCGTGTCGTACGGCCTGGGTCAGCGCCTCGATGGCGAGCGCGCCGCCCACCGACACCGGATGCCCGAGCAGCGAAAGCGCCCACCAGGTTTCGAGCGCGCCAAGCGCATACCCGGCAAACTGCCACGCGAACGCGCGCAACAGCAGCCCCGTGCGACGCATCAGTGCGTCGATGTCGACGTCGAGCCGCTTGCCGTCGATGCCCTGCAACCACGGATGCGCGTCGCCGAGCAGGCGTGCCGCCCAGCGCTCGAGCGCCTGAAAGATGCCGCCGCGCCGCATCAACACGACCGCGACGAGCGGCACCGGCAACGACAGCAACAGCGCGGCGCCGATCGTGTGCCACGTATCCACGGCACTGCTCGACGCGACGATCAGCACGAGTCCCAGCGCCGCAAACGCATACTGCACCGCCATCGTGACCAGCACCTCGACGATCACCGATGCGCTCACAGCGCTCGCGTCGTCGATGCGCCAGCGCGCGAGCCGGATACCAACGATCTCGCCGCCCACGCTCGCCACCGGCAACAACCGGCTGACCGCTTCGCGCACCGCCGCCACCCACCACAGAAACACGAGCCGCGCACGCCGCGCGAGCAGCAGATGCCACGCATACGCATCGAGCAGCAGCGGTAGCGCGTGCAATGGCACGAGCCATAGCAGCACGAAGCCGGCGCTGCGCAGCGTCTGCAGCACGTCGCGCGCGCCCTCGTGCAACACGAGCCCGATCAGAATCGCGACGCCGACGGGCAGCGCCGCCCATTGCAGTCGTTTCATGACAACGACGCGCCGCGCTTGTCGTGCTTACCGCACGTATCGCACGTGTTGCGTGCAAGTACATCGGCAAATCCGCCGCAGGTCGCGCCAGCGGCTTCGATTGCGGCGGCTACGCGCGGTGACAGTAGTGCATCGAGTTCGGCGGCGTGGCGATAGGCGTGCATCGCCGGTGTGAGCGGTTCGTCGCCTGGCGCTGCAGGGTGGCAATAGATCTCGCCGACGCCGCGCGGCAGATTCGCGAGCGCGTCGAGCAGCGCAGCCTCGTCCATGCGCCCAGTCTGCGCGATACCCACCACGTAATCGTTATGCGCGACCCCCGCACGGTCGAGCCGGCTCCGTACGAGGGCTATCCACGGTCGCAGCCAGACCGGTGCATGCGCCTCGCGCGGCAGCCGCACGGCGCGCATCCCATACTCGCGACCGATCGCAAGAATCAGCGTGAGTACCGTCGGATGCAGATGAAAATGCTTGTGCGTGTTCACGTGATCGAGTGGCAGTCCCGTTCTTGCAAATGCCTCGAACTGCGCGCGAATTTCCCGCGCGAGCTGCGCACGCACCTGCGGCAGGAAGAAGAAACGAAAACCGTCGCGCACCATGTGATCGCCGAAACGGCCTTGCTTGTCGACGAGGTCGGGAATCACCGAATGCGGCAACTGCGCCGGACCGTCCGCCAGCACCAGATGCAGGCCGACCCGCAATCCGGGCAGACGTCGCGCGCGCTCCACGGCATCGTCGGCCGCGGGCGCCGCGACCATCAGGCTCGCGGCCGTCAATACGCCGTACAGATGCGCGCGTTCGACCGCTTCGTTCACGCGCGGATGCAGACCGAAGTCGTCCGCGGTAACGATCAGCGTGCGTTGCGGCAGGCGTGCCTCGTCAGTCATCACGCCTCGTGCGCACGCAGGAAGCGGAAGAACTCGACACCTTCGCGCAGCCGTCGCTTCATCATCTCCCAGCTCGTCAGCATCTCGCGCACGATCTCCCAGATCTTCGACGGCCGGAAATAGAACTGCCGGTAGAAGCGCTCCAGCTGATGATAGATCTCGTCGCGCGACAGATGCGGATAACCGATCGCCGCTAGCTGCACACCCGAGCGGCTCACCAGGTTGATCACCTTGTTCTCTTCGAGCCAGCCGTTTTCGACCGCCTGGTTATACAGCGTCGTGCCCGGATAAGGCGCCGCCAGCGATACCTGGATCGTGTGCGGATTGATTTCCTTCGCGTACTCGATCGTCTTGACGATCGTCTCCTGCGTCTCGCCCGGTAGCCCCAGGATAAACGTGCCGTGGATCTTGATACCGAGCGTGCGGCAGTCTTCGCTGAAGCGGCGCGCAATGTCGGTGCGCAGGCCCTTCTTGATGTTCAGCAGGATCTGGTCGTCGCCCGATTCATAGCCCACGAGCAGCAGGCGCAGGCCGTTCTCCTTCATGATCTTCAGCGTCGCGTACGGCACATTGGCCTTCGCGTTGCACGACCACGTCACGCCGAGCTTGCCCAATCCACGCGCAATCTCTTCCACGCGCGGCTTGAAGTCGGTGAACGTGTCGTCGTCGAACATGATCTCCTTCACTTCAGGCATGTTGTCGCGTATCCACTTCACTTCTTCGAGCACGTTCTCCACCGAGCGTGTGCGATAACGATGGCCGCCTACTGTCTGCGGCCACAGGCAGAACGTGCACTTCGAGCGGCAACCGCGGCCCGTGTAGATCGAAACATACGGATGCTTCAGATAGCCGATGAAGTAGTTATCGATCTTCAGGTCGCGTTTGTAGACCGGCGCGACGAACGGCAGCTCGTCCATGTTCTCGAGGATCGGACGCGCGCCGTTGTGTTCGATGGAGCCATCCGCCGCGCGATAGCTCAGACCCAGTATCTGCGCGAACGGCTTGCCTTCGGCGACTTCCTGGCAGGTGAAATCGAACTCTTCGCGACAGACGAAATCGATTGCTTCCGATGCCGTCAGCGAGTTATGCGGATCGACCGCGACCTTCGCACCGACCATGCCAATCAGCACGTCCGGGCGACGCTTCTTGAGGTCTTCGGCAAAGAGCGCGTCGGTGGGAAAGGACGGCGTGCTCGTGTGGATCACGACCAGCTCGTAGTCTTGCGCGATGTCGAGTGTCGCGTCGACAGACAGCTCGTCGGCGGGCGCGTCGAGCACGCGGCTACCGGGGACGAGCGCCGCGGGCTGCGCGAGCCACGTCGGGTACCAGAACGAGCGGATCTCGCGCTTCGCCTGATAGCGCGAACCCGCGCCGCCGTCGAAACCGTCATACGACGGTGCCTGCAAAAACAGCGTTTTCATGAATGCTCCTGCAACCTGTATTTGAAATCTGACAGCCGTTATTCAGCGGATTTGCGGCACTTCATCAACATACCTCAGCCGCCATCCGACATTTCCATGATCGATGCAGTCGGCGCTTCGACGCGGTTCGCAATCGACATCCGCGCACCGCGCCACACCACCTGCGAGCCAAACGCCGCGCCGAGCCATTGCAGCGCGAGCAAGCCATCGCGCAGCGGCACGAGCGGCAGGTCGCGCCAGAACGTGCGGCCGGCCCGTGCCTCGCGTGCATGGAGCGCCACGCGTGCGATAAGACCGCTCAGCGTGCCGATTGCCATGGTCAGCGCAGCGTCGGGATGATGCGCGTGCAGGCTCAGCGCGAGCAGCGCGCCGGCAAGCAGCCACGGCGACGTGAATGTGACGAAGAGAAACGCGAAGCCCGCTGGATTCACCGAGCGGATCGTGCGCAGCCAGCGCATTTCGCGCGTCCATAGCGGGATGAAGCCGCGCTCGATTACATCGGTTGCAACCGTCACGGGCGACAGTACCGTCTCGAGACCGAGCCGACGCGTGTGTTCGGCAAGCAGGTAGTCGTCGGCGAGACAGTTTTTCAGCGCTTCGAAGCCGCCGATGTCATCGAGTGTCGAGCGGCGCAACGCGAGCGTGGCGCCGAAACCGAAGCCGCGCGAACCGCCCGCATGCGCAATCCGCACCGACGGCGCAAACCATTCGTCGATGAACAGCGCTCCCACGCGCGACCAGTAACTACCGATACTGCGCGCACGATACAGGCACGTGACGATACCGACACGCGGATCCGCGAGCGGCGCCGTGACCTGCTCGAGGTAATCCGGCTCGACCGCGATGTCGCTATCCGCCACGACAATCACGTCGTGTCGTGCATTGCGCGCCATGTTGATGAGGTTGCTGACCTTGAGATTGCTGCCGTACACGCGTGGATCGTCGATCAAGGCGATGTCGTGCCGCGGATACTTCTTTTGCAGGCGGCGCACGACAGCGATCGCCGGATCGGCCGCCGACGAAACACCAAACAGCAGTTGAACGCACGGATGCATCTGTTCGCAAAAAGTGGCGAGATTCTCGAACAGATGCGGCTCCATGCCGCAAAGCGGCTTCAGCACGCTCACCGATGCCACCGGTTCTCTCAGCATGCCGTGGGGCCGCGGCTTGCCCGCGTGACGCTCGCCGCTTAGACCACGTTTCGTGAAACGCGGCATCGCGACCGCGGCGAGCAGTGCGTAGATCGTGGCGGCACAGCACAACACGATCAGCAGCCATTGGAATAGGGACAACGTATGCGCGGTCATCGCCGGTTACTCCGGATAAATAACTGCGCAAAACACTTCGACGGATAAAAGTAAGAGTGTGTCAATCTGCACGACCGCTGCTCCTGGTTTTGCACCGGCGACGGCCGCGTCAAAACGCGCCGCGCCGCCGGGCAGGCAGCGTGCGAAGCACTCCGGTAATGGTCTGTAATATTGAAGCCGGCATTTGACAGACAAGTGAAGGCATCACGCAAACATCGCGTGCCCGACCTGTCGATGTGGGTACGACAGGTTGTCAGTCAAGTGATGCAAAAGCTGCATCCAGGCTGCAAATACAGAGATCGCAACGCGTGACATGTCGCGCTGCAAAACAGCGCAAACACACGACGCGGCACCGGTTGAACGGCGTTCGCACGCTCAGTGATGTCGCAGAAATTCTAGCAGCGCGTTTTACGATTTGTTGCGTACGTCTGCATGATTTGTGTGTTTTTTTGTGTGTTTCCTTGCTCAAGCTTTTCACGTTGCCAACAGGGTGCTGTCAACCTGTCGCGCTGCATTGCGGCGCGTCGCAATAGCCCCTGAACACCCTGCTGCAATTGTGGACTTGTTTTCACCGTCAGCACGAATCAAGGCGCTTTGGCAAAATCCGTCAACACCATCCTTTCGCCTGGCCTTCATCGGCTAGCCGTGCAGACCGGCGTCACGCCACAAATACAACCACCATGATCCCCTTCTCGGTTCTCGACCTCTCGCCCATCACCGCCGGCGCATCCGCCACGGACGCATTCCGCAACTCGCTCGATCTCGCGCAGCACGCAGAACGATGGGGCTATCGCCGCTTCTGGCTCGCCGAACACCACAACATGACGGGCATTGCGAGTGCGGCAACCTCGGTCGTGATCGGTCACATTGCCGGCGGCACGAAGACGATCCGCGTCGGTTCGGGCGGCGTGATGCTGCCGAACCACGCACCGCTCGTGATCGCCGAACAGTTCGGCACACTCGCGTCGCTGTATCCAGGGCGTATCGATCTCGGTCTTGGCCGCGCGCCCGGCACCGACCAGACGACGGCGCGCGCGCTACGTCGCGACCTGCAGGGCAGCGCCGATTCGTTTCCCGACGACGTCGTCGAATTGCAGCGTTATTTTGCCGACCCGGTGCCTGGCCAGCGTATTCGCGCCGTACCGGGCGCAGGTTTGCATGTGCCGTTATGGCTGCTTGGATCGAGCCTGTTCAGCGCGCAGCTTGCTGCTGCGCTCGGCCTGCCGTTTGCGTTCGCTTCTCATTTCGCACCGGACCATATGCTGACCGCGCTGCGTGTGTACCGCGCGCAATTCCGTCCGTCGGCGGTGCTCGACAAACCCTACGCGATGATCGGCGTGAATCTCATCGCCGCCGATACCACCGACGAAGCGCTGCGTCTTTTCACGTCGCTGCAGCAGCAGTTCATCAACCTGCGTCGCGGCACACCGGGCCAGTTGCAACCGCCGGTCGACCATCTCGAAGCCGCCGATCACGAACTTGCCGCCGTCGCTCATTCGCTTGCCTGCACGGTGATCGGCGATCGCGATGCGGTGCGCGCGGGCCTGCAGTCGGTGATCGAACAGACCGGCGCGGACGAACTGATCCTCACCGCGCACATCTACGACCATGCGGCCCGGCTACGTTCGTTCGAGATCGGCGCGCAGATCCGCGACGAACTCGCCGCGGCGGCGCCTGCGCAATAGACTGCCGACGCGGGTTACCGCATCGACCGCTCGACAATCAATGATCGGCCGGCACTGCGGCAAGCCCGTCGAGCAGCGCCTTGTGAAACGCCTGCGGGTCCTGCATCTGCGGCGCGTGGCCCAGCTCCGCAAACTCGATGAGGCGCGCATGCGGAATCGCCTGCTGCGTGAGCTTCGCGAGTTCGGGGTAATGGCCGATCTTCGCGCGCACCTCCGGCGGCGAAACGTCCTTGCCGATCGCGGTGGTGTCCTTGTCGCCGATCATCAATAGCGTCGGCACCTTCAGGTTGCCCAGTTCGTAGACGACCGGCTGCGTGTAGATCATGTCGTACAGCAGCGCCGAATTCCACGCCACGATCTGCTTGCCCGGCCCGCGGTACATACCCGCCAGCATCTGCACCCACGGCTCGTAGTCGGCGCGCCACTGTCCCGCGTAATAAGTGCTCTGTTCGTAGTGGCGGATGCCGTCGGCGGTCGTTTTCAGCTCGCGCTGGTACCACTCGTCCACCGATAGCGACGGCACACCCTTCGCCTTCCAGTCTTCGAGGCCGATCGGATCGACAAGCACGAGCTGCTGCGTTTGCGCCGGGTACATCAACGCATAGCGGATCGCCAGCATGCCGCCGGTCGAATGGCCGATCAGCGTGATCCGTTCGATGCCGAGCGAGTCGAGCAGCGCGTGCGTGTTGCGCGCGAGTTGCTGGAAGCTGTACTGATAGTGAGCCGGCTTGGTCGATTTGCAGAACCCGATCTGGTCCGGCGCAACCACGCGATAGCCCGCATCGGATAGCCGGTGTATCGTGCCCTCCCAGGTCGCCGCGCAAAAATTCTTGCCATGCAGCAGTACCGCGGTTCGCCCGTTGGGATGTTCCGGCCGCACGTCGAGATAGGCCATGTGCAGCGCTTCGCCCTGCGATGTGAAGTCGAACTGCTGGACCGGAGCCGGGTAGCTGAAGCCTTGCAGTTCGGGCCCGTAGACCGGACCGTCGCTGTCGGCCTGCGTCGGGCCGGATGCACTGGAGGCGCTGGACGCGTCGCCGACAGCACCGGCCTGGGTGGCCGGCGCCAATGCCAGCGCGGACACGAGCACGGACGCGGCGAACCGTGTGGCGAAGAACCGATAACGCGAAATCATGAATGGCGTGCCTCGTGCGACTCGGAGCCGACGATTCTACCGACGTACCGCCCCGCCTGCTGCGAGGTCGGCAGGTGGCGCGTGTTGCGGTCGATATTGCGTTGCCGCATCGTCTGGCCGGCGGGTCGACCAAAGCAAGCGGGCGATCGTCCGGCCGCCAATCGATAGCGAACGCGCGGGTACCGGTCGATGCAATCCGGCTCAAAGCATGCCCCTATCGCCCCACCGCTGCCATTGAAGCGAGCGTGCGCCGCGAATCGGTGCTAGAAATACGGGGCGTGCACCGCAACCGCAATTGAAACCGTAACCGCAACGAGCGCAACGACCGCAACACGAGGCAACCCGACGACAGCGCACAAGACGCCAGCACGACCATCTGGGGCAAAACATCATAGGAGACGTACATGCACACACCGGCCAGTCTCAACGATCTGCAGCACACCACCCTTGCCATCGTGCTCGCGGGTGGCCGTGGCACCCGGCTCGGGCCGCTCACGAATAAACGCGTGAAACCGGCCGTGCACTTCGGCGGCAAATACCGGATCGTCGACTTTGCGCTCTCCAACTGCCTGAATTCGGGCATCCGTCGTATTGCCGTGGTGACGCAGTACAAGGCGCACTCGCTGTTGCGCCACGTGCAGCGCGGCTGGGGCTTCCTGCGCGGCGAGTTCAACGAATTCATCGATCTGTGGCCGGCCCAGCAGCGCGTCGAAGGCGCGCACTGGTATCGCGGCACGGCGGATGCGGTGTTCCAGAATCTCGACATCATCCGTTCGATCCGCCCGAAATACGTCGTCGTACTGGCCGGCGACCACATCTACAAGATGGACTACACGCGGATGGTGCTCGACCACACCGAAAGCGGCGCGGATTGCACGGTCGGCTGCATCGAGGTGCCGCGCATGGACGCAACCGCCTTCGGCGTGATGGCCGTCGACGAGTCGCGCCGTATCACCGGTTTCGTCGAAAAGCCCGCCGATCCCCCCGCCATGCCGGGCCGCCCCGATATCGCGCTCGCCAGCATGGGCATCTACGTGTTCAACGCGGACTACCTGTACACGCTGCTCGAGGAAAACATCACGAGCGCCGCCACCGATCACGATTTCGGCAAGGACATCCTGCCGCGCGTCGTCACTCAGGGCCACGCCATCGCGCATCCGTTCAGCATGTCGTGCGTGACGTCCGACCCGACCACCGAACCCTACTGGCGCGATGTCGGCACGATCGACGCGTACTGGTCCGCGAATCTCGACCTCGCGTCGACGATTCCCGCGCTCGATCTGTACGACCACAGCTGGCCGATCTGGACGCATCAGGAGCAGTTGCCGCCGGCCAAGTTCGTGCGCGACCTGAACGGCCAGCAGGGCTCGGGCACCAGCATGATCGTGTGCGGCGGCTGCGTGATCACGGGTTCGCAGATCTCGCGCTCGGTGCTGTCGTCGAACGTGCTCGTGAAGTCGTTCTGTAACATCAGTGAGGCAGTCTTGCTGCCACAGGTGACGGTTGGCGCGAGTTGCCGGCTGCGTCGTGTGGTGATCGACCGCGGCTGTTCGATTCCCGACGGTACGGTGATCGGTGAAGATCCGGTGCTCGACGGCGAGCGGTTCTACCGGACCGACAGCGGTGTCGTACTGGTTACCGCTGAAGCGTTGCGACGGCAGACCGAACGTGCGCATTGAGTGGATCTGCGCTCGCCGCGAGTGAGGCAAACGGAAACGCTGCAATGCCAAAGCATTGCGGCAGCTGCCGCGCCGTCAGGTTGCGCAGATAAGCTGCTCAGATAGTTCAATTAACCGCGTCTCTCCACAGGTTCAACGCTTATGACGATTCGCGCGCTGCACGTTGCCAGCGAGCTGTATCCGCTTCTCAAGACCGGCGGTCTCGCCGACGTTGCTGGTGCGCTGCCGCCCGCGCTGATCGAGCGCGGCGCGGATGTGCGCGTGCTGCTGCCGGGCTTTCCGGCGGTCGCAAACGGGCTCGCGGACCTGCGCACGGTTGCGCGGCTCGATCATCCACTGCTGGGCTCGCGCGCCGGCCTGCAACACTCCGTACACGCGCCGCACGCCGCCCACGCGACGCTCGAACTCGGCACGCTGCCCGCGAACGGCCTCTCCGTCTACATGATCCGCGACGACGCGCTGTACGACCGGCCCGGCAACCCGTATCTCGATGCCCAACACGTGCCGTACGGCGACAACGCGGAACGCTTCGCGCTGCTCGGCTGGATGGCCGCGCAACTCGCCCAGCATGCCGACTCGGCATGGACGCCGCAGATCATCCACGCACACGACTGGCACGCGGGCCTCGCGCCCGCCTACCTGCGCGCCGCCGAACGCAGACACGGCAGGCGTCTCGCGCACACGGTGTTCACGGTGCACAACCTCGCCTACCAGGGCGTGTTTCCGGCGCAGACGTTCGATCATCTGGCGTTGCCGGCCGACTTCTTCGACATGCACGGGGTCGAGTTCTACGGCCAGTTGTCGTTTCTGAAAGCGGGGCTTTACTACAGCGACCGGCTCACCACCGTCAGCCCCACGTATGCCCGCGAAATCCAGACGCTCGCCCAGGGCGGCGGGCTCGATGCGCTGCTGCGCGGCCGTACCCACGATCTGACCGGCATCCTGAACGGCGTCGACTATGGCGTATGGAACCCCGCCACCGACGAAGCGCTGGCCGCGCGCTACACGAGCAGCCGGCTCGCCGGCAAGCGCGCATGCAAGACCGCGCTGCAGGAACGCTTCGGCCTCGCACAGAAAAGCGATGCGCTGCTGTTCGGCGTGGTCAGCCGGCTCACCGAGCAGAAGGGCCTCGACCTGCTGCTCGGCGCGCTGCCCGAGATCGTTTCGCGTGGCGGCCAGCTGGTGGTGCTCGGCACCGGCGACCCGGCGCTCGAAGCCGGCCTGCTGCGCGTCGCTCATGCGCATCCCGACGCCGTGGCCGTCGAACGCGGCTTCGACGAGCCGCTCGCCCACGCGATCGTCGCCGGCAGCGACGTGATTGCGGTGCCGTCGCGTTTCGAGCCGTGCGGTCTCACGCAGCTCTACGCGCTCGCGTACGGCTCGTTGCCGCTCGTGCATCGGGTCGGCGGCCTGGCGGATACGGTGGTCGATGCATCGCTGGAAAATCTCGCCGACGATCTCGCCACCGGTTTCGTGTTCGAGCGCTTCGAGCCGGAGGCGCTCGGCGGCGCGATCCGTCGCGCGTTCGCGCTGCATGCGCGGCACAGTGAATGGAAGGCCGCGCAGCAGCGCGCGATGCGTCAGGATTTCGGCTGGGGCGCCTCGGCGCAACGCTACCTGGATCTTTACCGGGCGCTCGTGCAAGACCCCGCCGGCGCGTAAAAGGCGCCCGCGAGGCGCCCGCGCCGGCTGCCCGCGACCGGCCTCCGAGTCGCCGCAAGCACCGCCGCTCACGGGTGGACACCTGCACGTAGACGAGCACGCACAAGCGGGCTCGACCCGTGTTCTTGCCGTGTTCGCCCCCGCCAACTGACGATTCCAGGCAACACTCGCCGCACGGCACAGGTTTCGCCGCGCGAAAACTCATGTATTGTTCCTGCACTGGCGGGCGCCGGGCTGTAACCGGCCACCCGCTTCGCTTCCACGCGGATCGCCCAGGTCCGCGCCCGATCGCAACCGACCATGAAAAACGTCCTGAGCATTCAGTCGCATGTCGTCTTCGGACACGCCGGCAACAGCGCCGCCGAGTTTCCGATGCGCCGGCTCGGCGTCAATGTCTGGCCGCTCAATACCGTCCAGTTCTCGAACCACACGCAATACGGCCACTGGACCGGTAGCGCAATCGATGCCGCGCAAATGGGCGACCTCGTCGACGGAATCGGCGCGATCGGCATGCTGCCGCGCTGCGACGCGGTGCTGTCCGGCTACCTCGGCACCCCCGAGCAGGCGCAGGCGGTCATCGACATCGTCGCCTCGGTGAAGGCCGCCAATCCGCACGCGTGGTACTTCTGCGACCCGGTGATGGGCACCACGACCGGCTGCAAGGTCGAGCCTGGCATCCAGGAGTTTCTTGTGCGCACGATGCCCGAGATCGCCGACGGCATCGCGCCGAATCACAGCGAACTGCAACGGCTCGTCGGACGCACGCTCGAAACCGTCGACGAAGCGATCGTCGCCTGCCGCGAAGTGCTCAAGCGCGGCCCGAAGATCGTGCTCGTCAAGCATCTGCTCGATCGCAACAGTCCCGCCGACCGCTTCAACATGCTTGCCGTCACCGAACGCGAAGCCTGGATGGGCCAGCGCCCGCTGTATCCGTTCGCGCGGCAACCGGTCGGCGTCGGCGACCTGACGAGCGCGGTGTTCGTCGCGCGCACGCTGCTCGGCGATCCGCTGCGCGCGGCGTTCGAGCACACGCTCGCAGCCGTCAACGCCGTGGTGCGGACCACCTGGGAAGCGGGCCGCTACGAACTCGAACTGGTCGCGGCCCAGGACGAGATCGCGCGGCCGCGCGAATGGTTCGACGCGTGGATCGCGGAGACGAGCTAGTGCGCTGGTGTCGCTCTGCTCGCGTTGCCTGTCTATGCGAGCCGCGAACGGAACCCAACCCGGAGCCAACCCCAAAACGCCTATAATGCGTGCCGCGCAACACCCCAGTAACGAACGAGGTTCAGATGGACGGCCATATCCGCAGCGAGCGGGAAGAATTTTTCGAGCAGTTGTGCATCAGCGTCGATGCCGGTGAAACCCACGAACAGGAAGCGATCGAGTTCTTCGAGAACCAGTTCGGCGAGGCGGATTTCGATCCCACGGAATGGCTCGACATTGCGCTCTATCACGCACCGGAAGTCGCGCGCGGCGTCATCGAGATGGTCGCCGCAGACGACCGCGCCCGCAGTAACATCGCCGCAATCATCGCGGATAACCTCGACATCTCGTACGGCGAAGACGAATGCGAGCAGTTCGCGCAAACGCTGCAATTCGCGCTCGCCAACGGCATTCCGGTCGACTTCGACCTGGTGCTCGACGGCTGCCAGCGCGCCATCGACGATCTCGACACGTGGGCCGACGAAGACACGAAAGCACCGCTTCTGCGCCTGCGCGAAGAATTGTTGCGTCTGCAAGCAGACGAGTGAGTCTGGTCTGACGAATCATCGCTAGAACAAAAGCACGCAGTGCGTCGCTGCGCAACGCCCGCCACACACGCCTGAACTCCCCCTCATCGCCGCCTGTCGCTGTGCCGAAATGCGCACGCGAAGCGCGGCGTTCTGCCAAGACGTTCGCAAATTGGCTTCTTATATTCGCGCCACGTCGAACCCGAGCTGGCGCGCATGGCCCATTTCATTGGCCGCTTCATTGGCACCTTCATTGACCAATAAGTCGCGCGCTTCCGTGTTTTCCTGCATTGCCCGCACAGCGGTATCGTCCGTACGCTTGCGGCGTCACCTGTCGATGAATGGAGAAATCATGAGCTTTCGCAAGACGCTGAAACCGGTCGCGGTGGCACTCGGTGTGTTGTTCGCGACGGCGCCGCTCGCCGCTCTCGCCGACAGCCTGCCCGTCAAGATCGGCTTTGCCGCACCGCTCACCGGTGCCAATGCCGGCTACGGCAAGGACCTCGAGTACGGCGTGCGGCTCGCGCTCGACGAAGCCAACGCGCAACAGATCAAGATCGGCGACAAGGTCGCGCACTTCGATCTCGTATCGGAAGACGATCAGGCCGATCCGCGCATCGGCGTGCAGGCGGCGCAGAAGCTCGTCGACCAGAACGTATCGGTGGTGGTCGGCCACTTCAACTCGGGTACGACGATTCCCGCGTCGCGCGTCTACGAGACCGCGGGCATTCCGATGATCGACCCCGCGGCAACCAATCCGGTCATCACCGGCCAGGGCTTCGCGAACACCTTCATGGTGATCTCCACCGATGCGCAGAACGCCGGCAACGCGGGCATCTATGCAGTCGAAGTCACGAAGGCGAAGCGCATCGCGATCCTCGACGACCGCACCGCCTTCGGCCAGGGCGAAGCCGACGAGTTCGAGAAAGCGGTGAAAGCGCACGGCGGCAATCTCGTCGCGCATGAATTCACGTCGAACCAGGCCGTCGATTTCCGCACCCAGCTCACCAAGATCAAGGCCACCGATGCGGACCTGCTGTTCTTCGGCGGGCTCGATACGCAGGCGGCGTCGGTGGCCAAGCAGATGAAGCAGTTGGGACTGAAGGCGCAGCTAGTGGGCGGCGGCGGTGTGATGGACCCCGAGTTCATCAAGCTCGCAGGCGACGCCGCCGATGGCGCGATGGCCTGGGAGTACGGCCGGCCGCTCGCGCAACTGCCGGGCGGCAAGGACTTCTCGCAGAAGTTCAAGAAGCAGTTCGGCGTCGACATCCTGTCGTACGCGCCGTTCGGCTATGACGCCGCGTGGGCCGCGATCAAGGCGATGGAAACGGCGAAGTCGTCGGCGCCGGCTACTTATCGACCGGCGTTGAAGAGCATCAGCTTTGATGGTGTCACCGGGCACATCGCGTTCGACAGCAATGGCGCGTTGAAGAACGCCGCGTCGACGCTGTATCAGGTGAAGGGTGGTACCTGGGTGCCGATCGTGACGAAGGGCGGTAGCTGATTCTTCGTACGCTGTCCCCTACCCTTTGACCACCCGCACGACGATTTGTGACGACGCGTCACGCTCGATCTTCAGCAGCGTGGCGCGCATCTGCGCGAATTCGTCGGGCGTGCACACCTGATGCCCGAACTGCGCGTGCAGGCGCCGCGTGATCTGCAACATGCGCGTCGCGGGATCGAACACGTAGTGCGACGTGTAGTCGAGAAAGCGGTCGCGCACGGCCGTATCGTTGGGTAGATCGGTCATGTGCACGGTATCGGGCAACGTGATCTCAGCCGTCTCGTCGAAATCCCCACCGATGCACACCCACGGCTGCGTGCGCTCCGGTTCCGCGAGCCACGCCTGCACCTGTGTCCCGAGTCCGCCCGCGAGACTCGTCAACGCGGGTAGCGCCGTCGTTCCGTCGGGCCAGACAACATGTTCGAGTGTGCCTTCCATCGACGTCGTGAACGGACCATCGGTTGCCGCGACATCGCTCGTGCTCACGCGCGCGATGCCGAACAACCCGGTCTGCCGCAGACGGTCGGCGGCAAGCTGCTGGGCCTGCCGGCGAGTCGCGCGGCGAAACACGTTGCGCTCGAGTTCGGCGGGCGCGCCCGTGTCTTCGACTCGGTATGCGAAGCTCGCCGTGCCGCTCGCATCGATGTCGATCTGCAACCGCGTGTTGCGCCCGCGCGGCTGTGTAGCGGGCGTACGCGCGAGCACACCGTCGTCGACGAGCAGCACCGGCCGGTCCATCACGCCCGCCGGCAGATAGCCGAACGCGACGCCGCCCGAGGTCGTGTCGGCAAAGCGCTGCAACTGATCGATCCAGACGATCGCGTGATTGATCGCGCTGTTGCCGTAGCCCGGCACCGTCGGCAGCGTATACACCGGACCGAGATTGAGCAGCACCGCCTGACTGTGGATACCTACCGCCGCAAGCAGAGCGGTGTATAGCGCGACGTGGTCCTTGCAGTCGCCGTAGCGGTTACGCAGGATGTCGACGGCCTTGTGTGGAACGGCCGCGGTCTCGCCGAGAAAAAGCGCGACATAGCGGATGTTGAAGCGCATCCAGTCGTACAGGACACGCGCTTTTGCAACCGGATCGGTGAGCCCCGCGGTCAACGACTGTGCAAGGCTCACGATCGATGGATCGGCCATCGTCGGATCGGTTGCGGCCGAGCGGTAGTGCGCCGCAAACGACGCGAAATCCGGTACCGTCGACACCATCAGCCGGTCGCCCCATGATGCGTAGCCGACCGCGCCGGCTTCGGTCGGTGCATACGGGCCGTGGCGGTATTCGAAGGTATAGCGGGTGCGGCCGTTCTCGCTGACCGGCGGCAGTGCCGTGTAGCCCCGTGCGTCTGCGTAGAGCGGCACGTCGTCGGGCAGATCGAAGATCAGTTGTTGCAGTTCGACCGGGCCGCGCGTCGGTTCGACCAGATACGCAAATGTGCCGGCCTGTAGCGGGATCGTGCGGGTCTTGCGAAACGCGAGATGCACGCGTGCGCCCGGTTCCACACCCGGAAAGATCACCGTGCGCAGCACGCCGTCCTGGAACGTCGGCGCACCGGCGGAACGCGGCTCCTGCACATCGCGGATCGCTTCAGGGCCGACCGGATGCACGACGCCGTTGCGATCGATGGTTTCCGCTTTCAGCAGTTCGACATGCTCGATGTCCTTGTTGAACCACACGTAGCGCTGCGCGATGTCGTCGACGCCGCTCGTCGTGTTGGCGCGCATGATCGTGTCGTCGCGCTCTTCGATGGAGCCGTCCTTCTGCACGATGAACAGATGCACGTCGCGTTCGAGCGTGGACGGAGCGGGATCGTCGGAGGTGGTGGTTTCGTCGGCATAGACCGCGGATGCGCTGCATGCGCCGACCAGCAACGGTAGCGCTGCTACTGCGCGAAGGCGGCGAACGAGGCGGCTCATGTAGGTTGCGCTCCGCCGCGCTGCGGTGTGCATGCGCCGGGCAGTCGGACAACGAATGTCGGCCGCTCACACCGTGTCACGCTGCGTACCGTGCCCCGACCGGCAGCACCGTCGCCTCGGACACGGGCGCAGCGCGCAAATGCCTGTCTCAGTTCCGCAGCAAGTTTGTCCAAGATGTCACCTCGTCGGCTCCGTATCCGCGTTTTAGCACATTGCCGACGTACACGCCGACAACGCGCCATCACCGCTGCCGCAACTCCGCTCCTTCATCATGCGAAAGCCGCACGAAAAAGAACAACGAGCAGAGCGTCAGCGCGCCGACCACGAAGAACGCCGGCGAAAAATCGCGCGCACTCAGTAGCGCGACGCTGCCGCCATAAAGATGCGCGGTCAACGTCACCAGCGACGCACCGAATGCGACACCGATACTGATCGACAGTTGCTGCGCCATGCTCGAGAGCGCGGTGGCGCGGCTCATTTTTAGCTTCGGCATGTCGGAGTAGCCGAGCGTATTGAGCGTCACCATACCGAGCGAATTGAACAAACCACCAAACAGCAGCACGACGAAGATCAACAGATGTGGCGTGCCTGGCCGGAACAATCCATAGCACGCGTAGAAGCAACCGGTCAGCGAAGTCGCCCCGATCAGCAACGTGCGAAACCCGACGCGGCGGATCGCCGATGTCATCACCGCGCGCACGCTGAGCGAGCCGATCGCGGTCGCCACACTGAGCGATCCGGACTGCAACGGCGATAAACCGAAACCGAGCTGGAACATCAGCGGCAGCAGGAACGGCGACGCGCCGATTGCGATACGCAGCGGCATGCCACCGAGCACCGCGGTCCGATACGCGCGATAGCGCAGAATGCCGGGGTCGACGATCGTATCGGCGCGGCGGCGGCTATAGAACCAGTACGCAAGCAGCGACAGCGCGCCGGTTGCCGCAAACACAAACGTGACAGCGGATGGCACGAGCCCGCGACCCGCGGTATCGAGACCGCCGACCAGACCGACGAGTCCCGTCGAAAGCAGAATGAAACCTGCGAGATCGAAACGCTCGATGAGCGGCTCATACGCGCCGTCGATAAACTTCAGCGCGAGCAGCACACCGAGCACGCCGAACGGCACGTTCAGCAGAAAGATCCAGCGCCACGACGTAATCGTCACGACGAGCCCACCGAGCAGCGGCCCGGCCAGCCTGCCGATCGCACCGGGCACGGTGAACCAGACCATCGCGGCGACCATGCGCGCGGGTGACACGCTGCGCAGCAGGATCAGACGGCCGACCGGCACCATCATCGCGCCGCCCATCCCTTGCAGTACGCGAAACACGACGAGTTGCGGCAGCGAATCAGCGAGCCCGCACAGCGCGGAGCCGAGCGAAAACAGCACGATCGCACCGCAGAACACACGGCGCGGGCCAAAGCGGTCCGCGAGCCAGCCGCTCGCCGGCAGGAACACGGCGAGGCTTAGCAGATAGGACGTGATCGCGAGGTTCAGATGCAGCGTCTGCACATCGAGCGAACGTGCGATGGACGGCAACGCGGTTGCCATGATCGACGTGTCGAGGTTTTGCAGAAACAGCGGACAGGCAACGATGAGGGGGACGAGTCGGGCGCGGTCGGTCATGCGGTTCTTTTACCGCAAAATCCTGTCTTGCGAAACCCGTCCCCTACCCGCTCAACGCGTGGCTTCGTCGATCGCACGCAGCAGCGACACAGCAATACCCTGCGCGGCGACCTGCACCTCGTCGAGCGAAGGAAACGTCGGCGCAATCCGCAGATGCCGGTCGTGCGGATCGTCGCCGTGCGGGAACGCCGCACCCGCAGGCGTCAACACGAGGCCCGCGGCCGCGGCCAGCTCGACCGTGCGCTTCGCGAAACCGGTCGGCACATAGAGGCTGATGAAGTAACCGCCTGCCGGCTCGTTCCAGCTCACGTCGGGCACACCGGCTAGCCGTTCGCGAAAGGCCGCAATCACCGCATCGAACTTCGGCCGCAGCAACGCACGATGACGCTCCATCAATTGATCGACACCGGCACGATCGCGCAGCACCTTCACATGGCGCAACTGGTTCAGTTTGTCCGGGCCGATCGTGCGCACCGCGCAGCGCTGCTGCCACCACGCCACGTTGCGCGGCGACGAGGCGAGGAACGCGATGGCGCCGCTCGCTATCGTCACCTTCGACAGCGACGCGAAGATCAGCGGGCGGTCCGGATGCCCCGCCGCCACACACGCGTCGAGTACGTTCGGCGTCGTGTGCCGTGTGTCGGTCAGATGATGGAAGCGGTACGCATCGTCCCAGAACAGACGGAAGTCGGCTGCGGCAGTCGGCATCGATGCAAGCCTTCGCACGACCTCGGCCGAATAGATCGCACCGCTCGGGTTGCTGTAGAGCGGCACGCACCAGATGCCCTTGATCGATGCGTCGTTACGCACAAGCGCTTCGACGACGTCCATGTCGGGACCGTCGTCGGTCATCGGCACGGGGATCATGCGAACACCGAGCGCGGCGCAGATCGAAAAGTGACGATCGTAGCCGGGCACCGGGCACAGAAAGGCAACGTCGTCGCGCGACCACGGTTCGCCGTCGGGCACGCCAAACGACATCGCGAACGCAAGTGCGTCGTACATCAACTCAAGACTCGAATTGCCGGCGGCCACGACCTGCCCCGCCGGTACATCGAGCAACGACGCACCGAACTCGCGCGCTTCGGGCAACCCAAGCGCGTGCCCGTAGTTGCGGCAGTCGAAGCCGTCGCGTGCGCGGAACCCCGTCGAACCTGCTTCGTTGAGCAACGCCCACGCGAGGTCCAGTTGCTCCGGCGCGGGCTTGCCGCGCGACATGTCGAGACGCATGTCCCGTTGTTTGAATTCGTCGTAAGTCTTCGGCATTGCACGGGTCTCCGGGCCGCGGCGGCGGCAAGTCAGTGAAGTCGGCCCAGTATGCGCAGCGTCGCTGCATTCAGACAAACGCGTTATATTGAACGCTTCAATCAGATTTTCTGATGGCTCACGAATCACGCATGTCCACTCAAACAATCAAGTCTCTCGATCTCGACGTTCTTGCGATGGTGGTCGCCGTCGCCGACGCCGGCAGTTTTGTGCGCGGCGCGGCGCTCGTGCATCGTTCGCAGTCGGCGCTCAGCATGCAGATCCGCGCGCTCGAAACCGCCCTCGGCAAGACGCTTTTTGTGCGCGGGCCGCGTAACGTCACGCCGACGCAGGACGGCCAGTTGCTGCTCGCATACGCGCGCCGGATGCTTGCGTTGCGTGACGAGGCGTGGGCGTCGATGGTTCATCCGGAGGTCAAGGGCCGCGTCGCGATCGGTGTGCCCGACGACTACGCGTCGTCATTGCTGCCCGCCGTGCTGCGCAAGTTTTCTGCGAGCTACCCGAAGGTCGAGATTCAGGTGATCGGTTTGCCGAGTCACGCGCTCGGACCGCTCGTGAAGGACAGCAAAGTGGACCTTGCCTGTGTGACGCGGATGAAAGGATTGAACGGCGAGTTCATTCGCTTTGAGCCGATGGTCTGGGCAGGTCCCGGCGCAGCAGGTATGGAGGTATGGAAGGAGCGGCCGCTGCCGGTGGCGCTCTTCGGCACCGGCAGCGTTGCGCGGGCCAACGCGATCCAGGCGCTGGAGCGCGCGAAGATCGCCTATCGCACGTCGTACGAAAGCCCGAGCCTGATGGGACTGTTCAGCATGGTCGAGGCCGGTCTCGCCATCGCGCCGCTAGCCCGCTGCGCGGTGCCCGCGCAGTTCGTGCAGCTTGGGCGCGCGCATGGCTTGCCCAACCTGCCGGAACTCGAAATCGTACTGGCGCGTAGCGCCCGTTCGAACCGTCCGCCCTGCGACTTTCTTGCGGAACAGATTCTCTCGGAACTGCGGCTTTAAACATACGCATTCAATCGCTTTCACCGAGTCGCCCGAGCAACTGCTGAAGTTTCTCGACGTGCCGTTGCAACATCTGTCGATGCTTCTCGATCTGTTCGAGCCGACCCACGAGATCCGCACGATCGGGACCGTCGAGATCGCCGGCCGCGATCACGTCTTCGACCTTGGCGCGCAACGCAGCGAGTTCGACGGGCGGCCGTCCGAGATGCCGTTCGAGCCGTCGCACATCCTGCATGGCCAGATCGCGCACCTTGCGAAAATGCACGAGCCGCCGATGCGCTTCGACATCGACGCCTTCGTCTTCGCTGCGCCGCGCCGCGGGTTGCCCGAAGATTGGTTCGGGCGGACGCAGCACGGTCTTCTTGCGCACCGGATGCGCAGTGCCGCGAAAACGCGCGAGCGGTGTTTCGTTGTCGATCGCAGCGCGCGCCGCCTGGGGCACGTCGCGCGCTTCGTGCGGCGCGTCCATCCAGCCTGCCGGCAAGCCGGTCACGGACTCGACACCGCGCGCGAACTCCTCGCTGAAATCGCGCTGACCGGACAGCATCAGCTTCAAATAGGTCGCGGAGAACGTCATCATGCGTGCAAGCCGGGTTGCCGCGCCGACTTCGCGCGTCAACACGACGAGGTTGGCTCGCCATATGTCGAGCCGTGAATCATTCGGATCTTTCATCGCTGAGTCTTCCATCTATCTCACCCGATGTTGATGTGATGTTTGATGTGGCGTCGGTGTCGTGTCGATGTGACGTCGATTTCACGTTATTGCGCGACGGTGCTGCTGTGCGCCATGCATGGCTCCACAGGGTAGCCGTATCGCAGTCTGTCATGCAACCCGCATACCAGGGTTTTCCAGAGGCTTTACGAAGGACGTCCGTAGTGGGGAGCGTTTGAAAAAGACCGCCGGTGTGGCAGGTCGTTCCATGCGTTCGATGCGCGCGCAACGATGCGTTTCGACACAACAGGCTCGCGCGGCGGCGCTGCGCGCCGCAAGCCGCTCAAAATCCAGCCGAGTATCCCGTCTAGAAAACGACTGCGCCGACGCTGCGTTGGGATGCTAATCTGCGCGGGTTTTGCAGATTTCGCCATTACACAATGTAACGATTTTTATCGTTAATAATTCAGGGAGAACGAACATGACAACGACGGAGACATGTCTGCTGATCGTCGCACTGCTGCCTTTTGTGTGGACCGTTTGCGCCAAATCGAAGAAGGGTTACGACAACGGCATGCCGCGCAACTATCTGGCGAAGCTGGAGGGCTGGCGTGGACGTTCGGTCGGGGCCCATCAGAACGCGTGGGAAGCGCTGGCGCTGTTCACAGCGGCACTGGCTGTCGTCTGGCACAAGGGTGTGAACACCCCGCACGTCGATCAGTTGGCGATCGCGTTCGTCGCCATACGGGTGGTGCACGGGTTGCTCTATCTGCTGGGCTGGGCGCCGCTGCGTTCGCTCGTGTGGTTTGGTGGGATGATCTGTATTGTGTTGCTGTTTATTGCGAGCGCGTAAGCGGAGGCAACCGGTGAATTCCAATGTGCATACAACCAAGATTCGGCGGATCGCAGTTTTGACGGGTTTGCTGCTCGGCATGGTCGTGGCATCCGGTGGCCACGCTCAAGGGCACGACCCGCAAACGCCAGCCGATTTAACGTCGCTGCACACAGCAGCGACGAAAGGTAATGCACAAGCAGAACTCGCCTATGGCAAGGCGCTCTATGAGAAACAAGACCCGGCGCTCCGCGATCAAGCGGCTCTCTGGGTCCAGAAAGCCGCCGACCATGGCCTCGCCGAAGCGTGGTACTGGCTTGGTTATGCGGGGTTAGGTAAAGAGCAACCGGTCGTGTATTACGAGCACGCGGCCGGGATGGGATATCCACCGGCATTTCAGGAAGTGTTCGACGCGCTGCTGTTTCGCGCAGGCGCGTCGGCGGATGTCGACGCGGCAAAACGCTACGCCGATCTTGCGCGAAAACTCAAGATCGATCTCGGCGTGTTTACCGCAGAAGAGCTGACTACCATCGATCGCTGCCAGCAAGCCGGCGCTCCCGATCTGCCGCCACGCGATCAACCATCGCCCGCCAGGATGACGGCTTTGAGCAATGCCGATTGCCCGGACTATCAGACAAACGCGAAATCGCCAGCGGACTGGCAGCGATATCGCGAGTGTCTGCTCTCGCAAGACCCTGTCGATAACAACCAGGTCGCCGAGGTGTATGCCAATGGATGGGGTGTCAAACGCAACCCCAGTCTGGCCATTGCGCTGGTTTGCCACGCGAGCACCGTGCCCGCCGAACTCGACGGTATGGTCGCGGCGCTTACGGAAACCCGAGAGCAAAGCACCTTGAAGACGCCATTCAGGTTTTGCGACTACGCCAGCAGCGGCATGAACTCCGGCATGTGTAGCGCCGAGAGCGAGAGGGTTCTAAACAAGCAGCGCAACCGCGAAATCGCCAGCCTGACGCGGACGTGGACCGCTCCACAGAAGGCGTCTTTTGGCGCGCTGCGTGCGGCGGCGGAGGCGTTCTATTCAGAGCACGCGCAATCCGAACAAGACATGAGCGGGTCCGCGCGCGCTTCGTTCATTGCCGACGAGGAGTCGAGCTTGCACGCTGCATTTCTGAAAGACATCAAGCAATTCGAATCAGGCAAACTTCCGCCACACGCCGACTTTGCGCGCGCAGACCAGCGGCTAAACGCGATCTACCGGAAAATCATGCAGCGCAAAGACTGGTCGGACGAAGGGACCATTACCGCAGACGGCATCCGGAAAACCGAAAAACTGTGGATCACCTATCGTGACGCGTGGGTCGGATTCGCCGCTTCGCGTTATCCGGACAGCAGCGCCAGCGACTGGAAAGCGTGGCTAACCGACCAGCGCATCGAGCAATTGCAAGGCTTTGCATCCTGAGCGCACGTTTAAGCCATCAGGACGAACGATAGATATCCGCCCGAAGTATCTCCATGAAACGCGCCGGATTCCCAAGCTCCTTGAAGCCGTATTGTTTATAGAGGCCGTGAGCATCGGAAGTCAGAAGCAGCCAGCGCCTTAGACCTTGCAGGTCCTCGTGCTCGACGACGCACTGCATGAGGCGCTTGGAGAGCCCCTTGCCGCGATGGTCTTTGAGCACGAACACATCGGCAAGCAAGGCGAACGTCGACCGGTCCGTGACGACGCGCGCAAACCCAACCTGTTCGTCTCCGCGGTACGCGCCGAAACACAGAGAATTCTGGATCGCTCGCTCCACCGTTGCTCGCGGGATACCGAGCGACCAGTAGCTCTCCTCCGCGAGGAAGTGGTGAATCATTCCCACGTCGAGACGCCGTGTATCGGTTGAGATTTCGTATTCGTCTGCCGCTGATTGTGTCGACATTGACTTAGCTCCCTTCGACACGAGCGAGTGCGGTCTTGAGCAACGTCTCGAGCAACGGCTCGACACGCGCAGCCAGCGCCTCGTCGTACGCGTACGGCATCTGCTCCTGCATATAGGTGATCTGCGACAGCTCCAGCTGAACAGCATGCACGCCCTGCTGCGGCTGGCCATACTGCCGCGTGATGTAACCGCCCTTGAAGCGCCCATTCCCGATCGCCGTATAAGCGCCGTGCCGTTCGACGATCGCGGCAAGCTCGTCAGCAAGTCCGGGCACCGCGCTCGCACCGTTCGACGTACCGAAGTTGAAGTCCGGCAACCGCCCTTCGAAAAACCGCGGCACGCGCGAGCGGATCGAATGCGCTTCCCACAGCAGTACCTTGCCGTGCTCCGCCTTCAGTGCGGCAAGTTCGCCCGCAAGCGCCGTGTGATACGGCTGCCAGTAAAGCTCGCGACGACGCTCGACTTCCGCGTCGGTCGGCAGATGGCCGTCGCGATAGAGCGGTTCCTTCTCGAACGTATCGACTGGCAGCAGCCCTGTCGTGTCCTGCCCCGGATAAAGATTCGCGCCATCGGGCGGGCGGTTCAGATCGATCACGTAGCGCGCGTAGACCGGCGCGAGTATCGATGCGCCAAGGCGTGCAGCGAACGCGTACAGCCGGTCCAGATGCCAGTCGCAATCGTCGACGCGCTGCGCGACCGGCGTCATCGTCGCGGCGATATCGTCGGGAATGCGCGTGCCCAGATGCGGGATCGAAATCAAAAGCGGCAGGCTTCCCCGTTGCAGCGAAAAAACCGGCGTCGGGTTCGAAGTTTGCGAAGTGTTCGGTGGGTTCGATGTATTCGAAGCGGTCATATCGGTACGGTCGGTATCAGTGGAAGGAAGCCGGATCGCTCAGGCTAACAGATCGGCCAGCGCCGCGCGGTACTGCGCATAAGCGCGGGCTTCATCGCGATGACGCCGGTTGGTCACAACCTGCTCGCCGCCGGTATACACATCGCGCACCGGCGTTTCGCCGTGCTCGCAGAACACCGTGCCCGAGAGCCACGTGTCGGCCGGATGACCGGCGATACTCGGGTGCTCCGCGTCGAGCACCATCCAGTCCGCGCGCAGGCCCACCTGCAATGCGCCGACCTTGCGGCCGGTCGCCTGCGCGCCGCCCTCGAGCGCGCCGGCGAACAGCCGGTCGGCCACGCGCGGTGCCGCGGTGCTCGCGAGCACGTTGCGTTGCCTGCGTGCGAGCCGCTGGCCGTATTCGAGCAGACGCAATTCGGCACGCCAGTCGACGCCGATATGGCTATCCGAACCGATACCGAAACGCCCGTGTGCGTCGAGATACTCAGGCGCCGGGAAAATGCCGTCGCCGAGATTTGCTTCGGTCGTCAGGCACAGACCCGCGATGGCGCCGCTCTTCGCCAGCGCCGCGGTTTCGTGCGCATCGATGTGCGTCGCGTGCACGAGGCACCAGCGCGCATCGACATCGAAGCGGTCGAGCAGCCATTGAACCGGCCGCGCCCCTTCGGTCTCGACGCATGCGTCGACTTCGGCGGTCTGCTCGGCGATGTGGATATGCACGGGTGCGCCCGGCAACATCGCGTCGAGCCCTTCAAGCAACGTGCGCAACGAAGCTTCGGACACGGCGCGCAGCGAGTGCGGCGCGACGCCGTAGCGCAGCGCGTGATGCTCGGGCCGTGCGTGTTGCAGTTGCGCGAGCAGTTCGAGCAGTTGTTCCGGCGTATTGATAAAGCGCCGCTGATCGTCGCGCGGCGCACGCGCACCGAAACCGCTGTACTGATACAGGACGGGCAGCATCGTGATACCGATGCCGCTCGCAGCCGCTGCGTCGACAACACGCGCGGCCAGTTCGGCGGCTTGCGGATATTGCGCGCCATCGGCCTGGTGATGCACGTAGTGAAACTCGCACACCGACGTATAGCCCGCCTTCAGCATCTCGATGTAGAGCCATTGCGCGATGGCCGCGAGCCCTTCAGGCGTGATCTTCGCGGCAAAGCGGTACATCAGGTCGCGCCAGCTCCAGAAACTGTCGACGGCGTTGGCGCGGTATTCGGTCAAGCCGGCCATCGCGCGTTGAAACGCATGCGAATGCAGGTTCGGCATGCCCGGTAGCAACGGGCCGGCGGCACGTGCGACGCCTGCTGGTGCTTCGCTGTCGGCGGTGACGGTTGTCAGTACACCGTGAGCGTCCCATTGCAGCAGCACGTTACGGCGCCAGCCGTCGGGCAGCCATGCGTGTTCGGCGAAAAGCGATCGGTCTGCGTGAGTCATGTTTAGACGTGAGTGGAAAGCGGCGCAGTGGGCCGCGTGTAGACGGTTTCGCCGTGGCGCACGACTCGCGCGCAGAGCGGCCTGCCGAACCAGTAGGCGAGTTCGGCGAGCGTCGTGACGGGCCATACGGCGAAGTCGGCGGATCTGCCCACGGCGAGCGTGCCGTGCACGTCGGCCTTGCCGAGTGCGCGTGCCGCGTGCTGCGTCACGCCTTGAAGTACCTCAGGCACAGTCATGCGGAATAGTGTCGTCGCCATGTTCATCATCAGCAGCAGCGACGTGACGGGCGATGTGCCCGGATTGCTATCGGTCGAGATCGCGATCGGCACGCTGTAGCGCCGCAGCAGGTCGAGCGGCGGCAACTGCGTCTCGCGAATGAAGTAGTACGCGCCGGGCAACAGCACGGCAACCGTGCCCGCCGCCTGCATCGCGGCGACGCCCGCTTCGTCGAGAAATTCGAGGTGATCCGCCGACAGCGCGCGATGCCGTGCCGCCAGCGCCGTGCCGCCGCTGTTCGACAGTTGCTCCGCGTGCATCTTCACGGGCAGGTTGCGCCGCGCCGCGGCGTCGAACACGCGCTCGCTCTGTGCGAGCGAAAAGCCGATGCGCTCGCAGAACACATCGACGGCGTCGACGAGCCCTTCGTCCGCGAGCGCCGGCAGCATGTGCTCGCACACTTCGGTGATGTAATCGTCGGCGCGGCCCGCGAACTCTGGCGGCAACGCGTGCGCGCCGAGAAAGGTCGTGTAGACCGTCACCGGATAGCGCTCGCCGAGTTGCCGCGCAACGCGCAGCATCTTGCGTTCGCTGGCAAGGTCGAGGCCGTAGCCCGATTTGATTTCGATTGCGGTGACGCCTTCGGCAAGCAGCGGTTCGAGCCGCGCGGCCGCGTCGCGCAGCAGCGTCGCTTCGTCGGCTGCGCGCGTGGCGCGAACCGTCGACACGATGCCGCCACCCTGCTTCGCGATCTCTTCGTAGCTCACGCCCGCGAGCCGTTGCGCGAATTCGTCGGCACGCTGGCCGCCGTACACGAGGTGCGTGTGGCAATCGACGAGACCAGGCGTGACCCATGCGCCGCCCAGGTCTTCGCGTGGCCATTGTGCGTACGCCGCTGGGAGGTCGCTGGCCGCGCCAAGCCAGTCGATGCGTCCGTCGCGCACCGCAATCGCCGCGTCGGTGAGCGTCGAAGTGGTGTCGCCGTTCGGACAGAGATTCAGGTGATGCCAGACAGTGTGCTTCATCGCGTATTCATAACCACACGGCCGCGTGATCTGGCCTGTCGATGCACGTCCGATGACAACCCGGACGCGCGGGATCGGGATGACAAACGATGCTACGCGTAACGGATCTCGATGGCGAGCAGCGCGATTGCGCCGGGCATGCCTGCGGCACTCGCAACGCACGGTAACGCAGCGGCTGCGTCGATACGTAGCGTGTCGCCAGTCGCGCAATGTAGCGGCGGCATGTCGCCCAGCGTGAGCGTCACCGGCCCCGCCGCGCAGTACAGCAGCACGACGTCGGCGTTCAACGTGCGCTGCATGTCGCGACCGTCGCCACGCCACACATCGAGTGTGCCGGTCGCCGCACCACGTCGCAGCATCAGGTTGAAGTCGCGGGTCGCGCCGTCGACCAGTTGCGCATCGATCGCCGCTTCGCCGCCAAAACGCGCGACGTCGAGCGGCTGTGTCAGCGTGTGCGTGCGCAGGCCGTGTTCGCCGTCATGCGCCGCATGCTCGTCGAGCAGCATGCCCGCACCGGACAGCAGCACGAGCGTCCGGTCGATGCCCGGAAACTTCGAGAACGGCCCTGCTGCCGCGACATCGGCCACGCTCACGCGCCACACGAAAGTATCGAGCGGCGCGCCCTGCGGATGCGCCGCGATCTCACGCGTCACGCCACCGCCGTTCTTCCACGGCGACGCGACGAGTTCAGCTGCGCGGATCAGTGTCGTCTTCAACGTCACAGCAACGCTCAGCGACCAAGCATCGGCAGCTTGAGGTTCACTTCGCGCGCAGTTTCCTGCGCGAGTTCGTAGCCGGCATCCGCATGACGCATCACACCCGTCGCCGGGTCGTTGAACAGCACGCGTTCGATCCGACGCGCCGCCGCATCCGTACCGTCGCACACGATCACGACACCCGAATGCTGCGAGAAACCCATGCCAACACCGCCGCCGTGATGCAGCGACACCCACGTCGCGCCGCCGGCCGTATTCAGCAGTGCGTTGAGCAGCGGCCAGTCGCTGACCGCATCCGAGCCGTCTTTCATCGATTCGGTTTCGCGGTTCGGGCTCGCCACCGACCCCGTATCGAGGTGATCGCGACCGATCACGACCGGCGCCTTCAGCTCGCCGTTCTTGACCATTTCGTTGAACGCGAGGCCCAGGCGATAACGATCTTTCACACCAACCCAGCAAATCCGCGCAGGCAGCCCCTGGAACGCGATACGTTCGCGCGCCATGTCGAGCCAGTTATGCAGATGCGGATCGTCGGGGATCAGTTCCTTGACCTTCGCATCGGTCTTGTAGATGTCTTCCGGATCGCCCGACAGCGCAACCCAGCGGAACGGTCCCTTGCCTTCGCAGAACAGCGGGCGGATATAGGCAGGCACGAAACCGGGGAAATCGAACGCGTTTTTGACGCCCATTTCGAGCGCCATCTGGCGAATGTTATTGCCGTAGTCGAGCGTGGCCGCGCCGCGTTCCTGCAAGGTCAGCATGGCCTGCACCTGCTTCGCCATCGACTGCTTGGCCGGCTGCACGATGCTGTCCGGCGCAGTCTTCTGACGCTCGCGCCAGTCTTCGACATTCCAGCCCTGCGGCAGATAACCGTGGATCGGATCGTGAGCACTGGTCTGGTCGGTCACGCAATCGGGCGTGATGCCGCGCGTCACGCACTCGGCGAACACGTCGACCGCATTGCCGAGCAGGCCGATCGAAACCGGCTTGCCGTCGCGCTTCGCTTCGTCGAGCATGGCGAGCGCTTCGTCGAGCGTGCGTGCTTTCTTGTCGACGTAGCGTGTCTTCAGACGGAAATCGATACGCGTCTCGTCGCACTCCACCGCGACCATCGAGAAGCCTGCCATCGTCGCGGCGAGCGGCTGCGCGCCGCCCATGCCACCGAGGCCGCCCGTCAGAATCCAGCGGCCCTTCGGGTCGCCGTTGAAATGCTGGTTCGCCACCGAGAAGAACGTTTCGTACGTGCCCTGCACGATGCCCTGGCTGCCGATGTAGATCCAGCTACCCGCGGTCATCTGGCCGTACATCATCAGGCCCTTGCGGTCGAGTTCGTGGAAGTGTTCCCACGTCGCCCAGTGCGGCACGAGATTCGAATTCGCGAGCAACACGCGCGGCGCATCGGCGTGCGTACGGAATACGCCAACGGGCTTGCCCGACTGGATCAGCAGCGTTTCGTCGTCGTTCAGATCCTTCAGCGACGCGAGAATCTGATCGAAGCAATCCCAGTTGCGCGCTGCACGCCCAATGCCGCCATACACGACCAGTGCGTGCGGATGCTCGGCGACTTCCGGGTCCAGATTGTTCTGGATCATCCGGTACGCGGCTTCCGTGAGCCAGCTCTTGCAGGTCTTCTCAGTGCCGCGCGGGGCACGGATCGTGCGGGTCGGATCGAGACGCGGGTCGATGTGTTTCGGATTGTTCATGATGGCTGGCTCTCTGGTTCCGGGTTGGGCTCGCGGGTTGAGCTAGAGGTAAGTGATGTGAATGGAACGGTGACGCGTGCGTTCAGAAATGTCCGGTGAAACGATAGCGGCTGCCTGGGTGCCACAGGTTCGCAATCGATGCGACCACGCTCTGCGACCACGTACGCCGATGCAGCACGAGACACGGTTCGAGCGGGTCCATCGTCAGTTGCTCGCGGGTGCTGTCGTCCGGTGCGGCTGCCTCGATGCGGTACTCGACACGCTGCAGCGGCGCGACGCGCACGAGGTACTGATTCGGCGTCGTGTTGGTGAAATCCTGCAGCGCGTATTCAGGTGCGACTGCGGGGTTCACCCAGCGCTCTTCGAGCTGCACCGGTTCGTCGTTTTCGCAATGCAGTACGCGCGAAAAGAAAATCGGACTGCCCGCAGCGACCTGCATTTCTTCGGCGAGCGCCTCGTCGGCAATCGCGGCGCCGAGTTGCAGCACATCCGCACGATACCGATGACCGCGCGCGACGATCTCGTCGGAAATACTGCGAATCGCCACCAGCGTCGATTCGTACTTCGGCCGCGCGACGAAGGTGCCCGCACCCTGCACACGCGTGAGCACCTGCTCCGAAGTCAGCTCGCGCAGTGCACGGTTCACCGTCATCCGCGCAACCTTGAACTCGCGTGCCAGTTCGTTTTCCGACGGCACCTGGTCGCCCTCCCCCCATTCGCCCGCATGAATGCGGGAGAGGATGAAGTCCTTGATGCCTTGATAAGCCGGTGCGTTCATGCGGGTTGCTCAGTGAGCTACGTCAGTCGTTCGGTACGGTCAATGCGCGGTAATCACTTCACTTCGCTTCGGAGGCGAATGCGAACGGGCTGTGCGCGGCGATCGTGCCGGTTTGCACGAGCTTCGTCACGGCCGCGATGTCCGGCGCGAAATAATGATCGATTTCGTAGTGCGCGACTTCGTTGCGCACGGTCTGCATCACGCGTTGCAGGTTCGGGCTCGTCTGGTGCGGCGCGCGCAGATCGACGCCTTGAGCGGCAGCCAGCAGTTCGATCGACAGGATGTTCGCGGTGTTCTCGGCGATATCGCCAAGCTTGCGTGCAGCAAACGTCGCCATCGACACGTGATCTTCCTGGTTCGCGGATGTAGGCAGCGAATCGACCGAAGCCGGATGCGCAAGCGTCTTGTTCTCGGACGCGAGCGCGGCCGCGGTGACGTGCGCAATCATGAAGCCGGAGTTCACGCCGCCATCCCTGACGAGAAACGGCGGCAGGCCCGACAGCGTCGTGTCGATCAAGAGCGCGATGCGGCGTTCGGCCAGCGCGCCGATTTCGGCGGCAGCCAGTGCGAGATTGTCGGCGGCGAACGCGACCGGCTCCGCGTGGAAGTTACCGCCCGACAATACTTCGCCGGTGTCCGGGAAAATCAGCGGGTTGTCCGAGACGGCGTTCGCTTCGATCAGCAGCACGTCGGCCGAATGGCGCATCTGGTCGAGACAGGCACCCATCACCTGCGGCTGGCAGCGCAGCGAGTACGGGTCCTGCACCTTGTCGCAGTCGGCGTGCGACAGATTGATCCCCGAGCCGTCGAGCAGTTCGCGGTACGCGGCCGCCGCGTCGATCTGGCCAGCGTGGCCACGCAACGCATGAATGCGCGCGTCGAAAGGCGTCACCGAACCGGCCGCCGCATCAACCGACAGCGCGCCTGCAACGAGACCGGTGCGGAACAGGTCTTCGATCGCGAACATGTTGTACAGCGCAAGTGCCGTGGAAGCCTGCGTGCCGTTCAGCAGCGCGAGGCCTTCTTTCGCTTGCAGCGTCAGCGGCTTCAGACCGGCGAGTCGCAGCCCTTCGACAGCGGACATACGCTCGCCCTTGGCAAACACTTCACCGACCCCGAGCAACGCCGCCGACATATGCGCGAGCGGCGCGAGATCGCCCGATGCGCCAACCGAACCCTTCACCGGGATGACCGGCAGGATGTCGGCGTTGAACAGCGTGATCAGCGCTTCCATCACTTCACGGCGGATGCCCGAATGGCCGCGACCGAGGCTCGACAGCTTCAGTGCGATCAACAGACGCACCACCGGCCGCGACATCGGTTCGCCAACGCCAACCGCATGCGACAGCACCAGATTGCGCTGCAACAGCTCAAGCTGGTCGCGCGGAATATGTGTGCTGGCAAGACGTCCGAAACCGGTATTGATGCCGTAGGCGGGTTCGCCTTTCGCGGCGATGTCCGCGACGGCCTGCGCGCATGCGTCGATCGCGGCGTGGCTTGCCGGATCGAGCTGGAGCGAGACGGACTCGCGGGCAATCTTGCGCAGTTGGGGCAGTGTCAGTTGACCGGGGGTGAGCTTCATCATGAGAGTCGATCCTGTCTATACAATTTCCGAAAGTCTAGCGTCGCCAGCTTGTATATACAAGTCCTTTCGACGCACCGCGCATCAGGGGTTTCCACTAGGCCAGTCATGGCTGACCGCGTTATTTTTGTTGCTGCGCCACAGCACTCCGGGGCCAGGCCGGCGGTATGCCGCCTCAGCCGGCTACGGTGCACCACGCCACAGCTTGTATATACACGTTCAAAATTTAACCACGCAAGCGGACAAAAAAACCTTCCGCGCGACGGCGCCACGCCGCCTGCTTGAATAGCCGGTTGATTCATGCGTTCAGATCAAAAGTGATTTGAGGCAGGTGCCCTTTTTGTATGCGGTACCGCGCCGCATACTCGCCTCACTGCTTCACGAAGCGAACCCACTGGAGAACGTCTTGAACATTTTCATCACTGGCGCCAACGGCTTTATCGGCGGCTCGATCGCGGTCGGGCTGGTCCGCGCGGGTCATCGCGTGACCGGTCTCGTGCGTAAGCCCGAACAGGCCGCCGAACTGCAACGCCTCGGCATCGCGACTGTGGTCGGCACGCTCGACGACCGCGCCCTGCTGATCGATCAGGCGCAAGCCGCCGACGCTGTCATCAACGCGGCAAGCAGCGACCACCGCGGCGCGGTCGAGGCGCTGATAGAAGGCGTTGCCGGTTCCGGCAAACCGTTCCTGCACACGAGCGGCTCGAGCATCGTCGGCGATGCATCGGGTGGCGAAGCAGGCGCCAACGGGGCGGCGCCGGTGTACCGCGAAGACGCGTTGCCCGAACCGACCGCGGACAAAGCTGCCCGCGTCGCGATCGACCGGCTCGTGCTCGATGCCGCGAAGCGCGGTGTGCGCTCGGCGGTGCTGTGCAATACGCTGATCTACGGTCACGGTGCGGTGCCCGGCAGCGCGAGCGTGCAGTTGCCGCGCCTGATCAGCCAGGCGCAGAAGAGCGGCGTGGTACGGCATGTGGGCAGTGGCGGCAACGTCTGGTCGAACGTGCATATCGACGATGTCGTCGACGTGTATCGCCTCGCGCTCGAAAAAACGCCGGCCGGTACGTTCTATTTCATCGAAAGCAGCGAAGCGTCGTTCCGCGACATGACGACTGCGATCGCCGACGTGCTTGGTCTCGGCAAGCCGCAAGACTGGCCGCTCGAAGAAGCTCAAAAGGAATGGGGCTACGAGATGGCGTCGTACGGACTCGGCTCGAACAGCCGGGTGCGCGGCGAACGCGCGCGGACCCTGCTCGGCTGGCAGCCGAAGCATACGTCGGTGCTCGACTGGATCCGTCACGACATGGTGCGCAAAGCGTAAGCGATGTAAGCGTAGGTGTTGCGAATCCGTAAGCTCATGTCGATAGAATCGCCCGCAATTCTGGGTGCGATTCTATCGACGAGCTGCGATTTCCCTCATGACGCTTGCGCTGAATTTCGACTGGCTCACCAACCTGCTCGCGATACTTTTCGTCGTGGCGTGTCTGCACGACCTGCGTCACGACGAGTACGGCACGCTAACGTTATCCGCAGCGGCCCTTGGGTTGATCGTCATGGGCATCGAGCTGTTTCTGCGGCCCGCATTCGATATGTCGTTGTGATGCGCTAGCGGCCTTCATTGCGCCGCCGGCACCAGATGCAGTTTCGTTTCGGTCGCGGCCTCAACGGCCTTACGCGAATACAGCAGCGGGAAATACGCCCCCTTCAACCACAGCGGTGCGAGATCGCGATAGTGCGGACTGTCGGGGTCGCCCGACTGCCCCGGCAGATTCACCGCGCGCGAATTGTCCCAGTTACCCACATCGACAACCACGCGAAACGACGGACCATTGGTCTGGACGAAATCGTTGACGCGATACGTCGACTGATTCGGCGTAAACGGATCGCCGCCCCTCGCTAGCGGACCGACATTCAGTTTCGCGCGCATCGCGTCGTCGACGATCGCCGCGAACGGGTGCGCGTTCAGATTGGTTTGCAGCTTGCCCCATTGCCGTTGCGTCGCGTCGGCGCCTTCCAGCGAACGCACCTCGGCCCACGCTTCTCCGAGACTCTTTAGCAGCACGGCATCGCGTTTCCCTGCGGCATCGGTGCCGAAGCGCTGCTCCGGATGTTCGAGCGTGTCGAGCATCACCGCCGGATCGGGCGCGCCGAATGTGGCCGCGGCCGTCTGCGACAGCAGCGCCGCCTTGAACGCCTTGCCGAGATGCCGGCTAAACCACACCTCTTCGAGCGCGGCCTGCGCCGAATCGGCGCGCACCTCGCCATTCCAGCCTTTGAGCAACACGAGCGCCGCATGCGTGTCCGGGTCGTCGCTCGACAGCGGTGCGAGCAACGCAACGAGACGCTGCGCCGGGATCGACACGAGATCGTTCTGCAGGCGCTCCGAGTCTTCCAGCGAGACTTTCGGCAATCCCTTGAGCACTTCGTCGATGCGCTCGTGCCGCGAACCGTTGGTCCATTCGAAGCCGAGCTTGCGCTCGCGATATGGATAGTCGTCGGGCAGGTTCATCTGGTTCGACGACGTGAAGTAGCCCTGCTTCGGGTTATAGATCGACGGCAGCTGGTCGCCGCGCCAGAAGCCCGCCCATTCGTAGCGGCCATCGCCGGGTACCGGCATCAGCCCGTCCCAGTTGGGCCGCTTCGGCGCGAGACCGCCCGGCACCCAGCCGATATTGCCGTGCACGTCCGCATAGACCTGGTTTTCGGTCGGCGCGCCCCAGTTCAGCATCGAGTGCTGGAACTGCGCGAACGTGCGGGCCCGCATGTAGCCCACCGAGCCGAAGTACGGCGACATCCCGGGTTCGAGCCACGCGGAGCGCACGGCGAACGCACGATGATGCTCGCCGTCGACATCGATCACCGGGCCATGACGCGTGAACGTGAGATCGACCGGCACCGGCGCGCCGCCGCGCACGTCGATCGTTTCGTGGATCACGCGGAACGGTTCCCAGCCGTCGCCATAGCGATACTCGCCGGGGTTGTCCGGATTGAGCTGGTACACATACAGGTCTTCCTGATCGATATTGAAGATCGTCAGGCCGAAGGCGATCGTGCCGTTGTGGCCGATCGACACCGCCGGCAGCGACGGCTCGCCCGCACCGATGATATTGAGCGTCGGCGTGCTGATCTGCGCGATATAACGCAGGCTCGGCGCTGAATATGCACGGTGTGGATCGTTGGCCATGATCGCGCGACCGGTTGCCGATTTGGCTGGTGCGACGACCCAGTTGTTACTGCCTTCGCTGGTTTCGTCGGGGTCTTCGATGCGGTCGTCAGCGGCATCGTTGCTGGCGAGAGCGAGTGTGTTCGCGTGAGCTGCCGTACCGTCGCTCGCATGCGAGAGCGCGGCCGGTGTAAGCACCGCGTTGCGTGTTGCCAGATCGAAGACCTTCAGCACGTCTTTCGGCAGACACGGATCGAGACCATCGGGCACCTGGGTCTGCCACGGCGGTTGCAAGCCGACGCGCAGTTCGTCGGCCGCTAGTCCTGCTTTGCACGCTACATTCGCGCGCGCCACCTCGCTAGTCAGATTGCGCGTCAAGCCGTGGCTGCGAATCCGCACGACGTCCTCGGGCGCCCACTTCGCAGGCTGGTAATCGAGCTTGCGAAACTCGTACGGCATCTGCTCCGGGTGCAGTTTCAACCAGTCGATATACGCATTGATACCGGCGACGAAACGCGTCGCGATCTGTTGCGCGTCGGGACTGTAGCGCTGCCACTCGGTCTGCATGTCGCCGCGATACAGGAAGAGCCGCGAGGCGCGATCCTGCTCGACGTAGCTCGGACCGAATACTTCGGACAGCGTGCCGAGCCCGCGCCGCCGCCACAAGTCGATCTGGAACAGGCGATCGCGCGCGGCGTTGAAACCCTGCACGAAAAACGCGTCGCTTTCCGTTTTTGCATAGATGTGCGGGACGCCCCAGTGATCGATCAGGATGTCGGCCGGTTGTGCGAGACCCGGTACGTGCAACACCTGTTGCGGGATCTCGCGCGCGGCGACGAGGGTCGGCAGACCGGCGCTCAATGCACTTATCGCGGCCAGCACGACAGACGTTGCGGCATACCGCAAGGCGAATGGTGTTCGGGTCATGCAGGCGTCTCCTGATCAACGAATGTTGTCTTGAGCCGCGGACCGTCGGAGGTACTAGCACACGCATCCCGTTCGCGGACGATGCGTGCCAGTGTAGTGCGAGTCGGCTTCGGGCGCTGCCTCTGCGTGAAAAAGGCACGCGCGAAAGCGGATCGACCAGGTGTTAACAGGCAGTGTGATAAAACGCGGCCCGTCGATGGCGGGCCGCATGCACCGAGCTACAACGCTACGCTGCGATGCTCAGATCGCCCAACCACCCAGGTAAAACGCCGCCAGCACCACCGCAATCACCACCGTGCCGACGTTCAGCTTGCGATACTCGCCGCTGACAATACGCCCGATCACCAGCGTGCAGAAGCCGAGCATGATGCCCGTCACGATATTTGCGGTCAGCACGATAAACACCGCACACACGAGCCCCGACATCGCGTCGACCATATCGTCCATGTCGAGCTTGCTGACACTCGACAGCATCAGCAGCCCGACGTACATCAGCGCGGGTGCGGTCGCATACGACGGCACCAGTCCGGCGAGCGGCGAGAAGAACATTACGACGAGGAACAGCAACCCGACAACCGCTGCCGCCATTCCCGTTTTAGCGCCGGCGGCAACGCCGACCGTCGATTCGATATACGCAGCAGCCGGTGCACCGCCGAGAAAACCGGAGAAGATCGAGCTGAGCGAATCGGCGGTCAGCGCGCGGCCGCCGTTGATGATGCGTCCATTCGCATCGAGCTGACCGGCCTGCCCCGCGACCGCGCGGATCGTGCCGGTCGCATCGAAAACGGCGGTCATCACGAGGGCGAGCACGCTTGGCAGCACGGCGAGCGACAGCGCACCCTTGATATCCATCGCGCCGATCAGCGACGCGTGACCGGGCGCACTCAGCGACGGCAACGCGAAAACACCGTGGTACGTCACCGCAGGGTCGAGCAGCAACCCCAGTGCGGAGATCGCAACGATCACGATCAGGATCGAGCCCGGCACACGCCGGCGCACCAGACCGACAATCGCCGCCAGCCCCGCCACCGACATCAGCACCGGCAACGACGTGATATGGCCAAGCGAAACGGGCAGCCCCGGCCCCGGGTTTTTCATCACGAGACCGACGTCGTTGGCGGCGATCAGCAGCAGAAAGAGGCCGATGCCGATACCGGTGCCGTGCGCGATGCCGGCCGGCAGATTGCGCAGAATCCACGCGCGCACGCCGGTCACCGAGATCGTCGTGAACACCACGCCCATCAGAAACACAGCGCCAAGCGCGACCGTCGGATGCAACCCCTTGCCGAGCACGAGACCGAACGCGGTGAACGCCGTGAGCGAAATCGCGCAACCGATCGCGATCGGCAGACGCGCCCAGATGCCCATCAGCAGCGAGCCGAACGCGGTGGTCAGACACACGGCGACGAACACCGCACTCGTATCGAAGCCCGCCTTGCCGAACATGCCAGGGACGACGAACACCGAATACACCATCGCGAGAAACGTCGTCACTCCGGCGATGAATTCCTGGCGTTGCGTGCTACCGCGTGCGCTGATTTCGAAGTAGCGGTCGAGCAGACCTTGTTTGCCGAACGCCGGATCGAACGTCCGGGTTTCGACATCGGCGTGCGGGTGTGCGTGGGGTTCCATCATGGCGAATGCCTCCTTTATCAGCATGCTGAAACGGCTGGTGTGCAGCCGTCGTCAGGGTTCGTCTCTTGGGTTTATGTGCTGCGGGTTCGGCTTGCAGCGCGCCGCTGCAGCGTTCTTTTTTGCTGTCCCGAAGGGTAGGCGAACACAAGCGGGCCTCCCATCGCAGGGACGGCATGCCCGGCATGTCAGCGGGCGTATATCGCGGGAGGGACGGGAGTATGCGGGCAGGTGCCGCGTGTTTACACCTACGGCCGGACGGCGGCGAGATCGCTGCCGGGTCGCTGTAACGCATGACCGCGTGTCGTTCTTCGGGCCTGCACGTACAGCGGTTTTGAACGCAAGCGAACGGCGCCGATCTTACCTCGCGTCGTGCGCTAACGCCAACGCATCGCTGCGCTGAACGAGGCGATGCGCCGCCGCAGGTTAAACTGCGCCCTATCTATCGATCAATGCCGCGGCGCCACAGGTGCGCCGCGCGGCCCATGGAGTACTCATTGATGAGCGGCGGTTTGCCACGTCCAGCTTTGCGTCTGCCAACTCCCCTGCTACCCGGTGCGCTCGCCGCGCTTGTGCTGTCAGGTTGTGCGCTGTTCCACGGGCAGCAGCCCGCGCCGGTCACCGATGCGCTCGTCAGCACGGTGGAACCCGCCAGCGAACCGGTCGCGGCATCCGAGCCCGAACCCGAAGAGCCCGAAACGACCGGACACGACCAGCCGCATAAACCGAAGCACCCGACCGTCAAGCCGCACAAGCCCGAACCGCCGCCGCCCGTTGTCGCGTCCGCGCCGGTTGCGCCCCCGCCTGCGCCGATCATCACGACACGCCTGATCGATCGCAGCCAGACGCATGCGCTGCTCGACAGCGAAGTGCAGCGACGCGACGGCAAGGTGATCGGCCGCGCGGTCGACCTGGTTGCCGACGCGGGCGGCAAGCCCAACGAGATGATCGTGAATCTGCAGGGCTTTCTCGGTATCGGCGACCGCAAGGTGAGCTTTCCGTGGAGCGTGTTCCGCTTCACGCCGGGCGGCCACGGCTCGCCGATCACACTCGATGTGCCGGTCGGCAAGCTGCCGCTCGCCGATCGCCCGAAGCGCGCCGGTGCAGGCGTGCCGGTAACGGCAACGCAACTGCCGCTGCTCGACACGACCGTCGAACGACCGAATGGCGCCGCCGTGGGTCGCGTGGTCGACGTGCTGATCGACGGTAGCGCGCAACCGCAGGCCGTCGTGCTCGACGTCAGCGGCATGGTGAGTCCGGACCGTCGCACGATCGCGGCGAACTGGTCGGCGCTGCGCTTCGTCACCAAAGATAAACTGCTGCACGCCCTGCTCGATCTCAACGACGCGCAGATCAAGGCGTCGCCACCCTACGCGTCGGACAAGCCAATCCAGGCGGTTTCTCCTGTGGTGCCGGTCGCGGCTGCGCCCGCTAGCGCGGCTCCCCCAACTGCTCCACCTGCTGCGGCCTCGCCGGCCCGGGCGTCGAGATGACGAACCCGCTCATGGTCAATACCCGCAGCCTGCGTGCGCTCGACTGGCTCAACTTTTTCGTGGCCAACGTGCAAACGGGCTTCGGGCCGTTCATCGCGTCGTATCTCGCCTCGCATAAGTGGACGCAGGGTGAGATCGGCATGGTGCTGTCGGTGGGTACGATCAGCGCAATGGTCAGCCAGGTGCCTGGCGGAGCCGCGGTCGATGCGCTGAAGAACAAGAAAGGCGCCGCTGCCTGGGCAATCGTCGCGATTATCTTGAGCGCGGTCTTGCTCGCGTCGAGTCCAACGGTGTTGCCGGTGATTGCCGCTGAAGTCTTTCACGGCTTCGCGAGCTGCATGCTCGTGCCGGCAATGGCGGCGATCTCGTTCGCGCTGGTCGGGCGACAGGATCTCGGCGACCGGCTTGGGCGCAATGCACGCTGGGCATCGATAGGCAGTGCGGTCGCGGCGGGCCTGATGGGTCTGTTCGGCGAATACTTCTCGGCGCGCGCGGTGTTCTGGCTAACCGCCGGGCTGGCGCTGCCCGCACTCGTCGCACTCGCGATGATCCAGTCCGAGTACACCAGCTCGCCCGCGAAGGCCGTCAAGCCGAACAAAGCCAGCGCAAAAGCAGACGCGCTGGGCGAGCGCGAGACCTTGCTCGAGCTGCTGCGCGATCGCCGCATGCTGACCTTCGCGGCCTGTATCGTGCTGTTCCATCTGTCGAATGCGGCGATGCTGAATCTCGCGGCCGGCGAAGTGACCGCCGGCATGGGCGACAACGTGCAGCTCGTGATTGCCGCGTGCATCATCGTGCCGCAGGCGATCGTCGCGATGCTCTCGCCATGGGTCGGACGCACTGCGCAGCGCTGGGGGCGCCGGCCGATCCTGCTGATCGGCTTCTCCGCGCTGCCGGTGCGTGCGCTGTTGTTTGCGGGTGTAAGCAGCCCTTTTCTGCTGGTGCCGGTGCAGATGCTCGACGGGATAAGCGCGGCGGTGTTCGGTGTGATGCTGCCGCTGATCGCGGCCGACGTCGCCGGCGGCAAGGGACGCTACAACCTGTGTATCGGCTTGTTCGGCCTCGCGGCGGGCATCGGTGCAACGCTCAGTACAGCGGCCGCGGGCTTCGTCGCGGATCACTTCGGCAATGCCACCAGCTTCTTCGGGCTCGCGACGGCCGGGGCGCTCGCGGTGCTGCTCGTCTGGCTCGCGATGCCCGAGACGCGCGATGCGCACCGTGCCGAAGAAGCGGCAGCCGGCGCAACGGGCGACGCACCTGCTGCTGCGGGATCGGCGGACTAGCTCTTGCCTCAACGACCCAGGATGCCGATGAAGATGCCGATGACGACAAGCGTCACGGCATCTTCTGAACCCACTGGCTGCGCCACGCCGGTGCCTCGAACGGGTCCGTAAAATACTGCGTCTCGTGCACGACCTTGCCGTCGTCGCGGAACTCCATAACGCTGATCGTGTAGGCGGCTCGCCCCTGGTAGTTGATCGAGTATTGCGAAACCCAGAGATTGCCTTCGCCCTGAATCCGCGTGACCTCGAACCCCGACGGCTTGCCCGGATGATGTCCGCGCAGCGCCTGTAAATTGGCTCGCCCGAGAATCCGCTCACGCGATTGAGGATAGTCGCAGATCGAATCGTCGGCGTAGATATCGTGCTCCGCTTCCAGATCGCCAGCCGCCGATGCCTGCCAGTGCGCATTCAGGATTTCGCGTATTTGTGCTTCCTGCATGATGTGCCTCCGGATACCCGTCTGTTGCGTTGATCGGTTACGTGCGCCGCGGAATAAACCCCGGGCTACCCGTCTTGACGACTTCGTTGAACCGCTGCCTTGTCTCGATCCGGTTGATCTCGTCGAATGCATCGGCGGGAAGCGCCGAGACAGCGAAATTCTCGCGCGCACGGGCCTCGGTTTTCGGTGTGGTGAGTAACGCACCACCGCGCTGAACCGCCCACGCCAGCAGCACCTGCGCAGGCGTTATACCGGTTTGCGCGGCGATCCGCACAATGACCGGATCTTCGAGCGGTCCCGGCCGGATTCCGTGACCCAATGGCGCGAAGGCCAGAAACACGATTCCGTGCTCCTTGCAGAATTCCAGCAGTTCCGTTTCCGGAAGATACGGATGCGCTTCGATCTGCACGGCCGACGGCTTGATCCGTGCCGCTTCATAGAGCGGGCGCAATCTGTCGAGACCGATATCGGATAGACCGATGGCCCGACATTTCCCCTGATCGACGAGCGCTTCCATCGCTCTCCATGTATCGAGCAAGGTTACTCCTTCGTCGTAGATGACCGCGCCGCTTTCATCGCGGGGGTCCTGCTCTTCCCCCGGTTGAAACGCGAACGGCGTGTGGATCAGATACAGATCGAGGTAGTCGATGCCGAGTCTGTCAAGACTTGCCTCGAAGGCCGGCCGGACACGCTCGGGCCGATGATTGGTATTCCACAGTTTGGTGGTGATGAAGAGGTCTTCGCGTGCGATCCCTCCCGCAGCGCGCTCTGTGCGCAGTGCCTCGCCGACTTCGCGCTCGTTGCGATAGCGCTCGGCGGCGTCGAAGTGTCGATAGCCGGCGCGCAGTGCATCTCTGGTCGCGCTGATCGTGGTAGCGGCATCGGGAATCAGCGTGCCGAATCCGAGCGCGGGCATACGGCCGTCTCCGTGATTCAGCGCCAGGGTTTTGCTGCGGAAATCGGTCGACTCAATCATGGTGACACCTCCGTACTACTTCATGTCCTGCGAAGAAAGACCGGCGCTCACGTTTAAGAGCCGGACGTCAATGCGATGCGCACTTCCCGATAGGCGACGACCAGTGCATCGAGGTCGAACGCCCGGTTCAATCCACTTGGATTCGGCAAGACCCACGTGCGCGCGCCGCCGAATGATTTTGCCTGCAGCCCCCACTCGATATCGCGTGTACCGGAGATCGCCGAGAGCGCCATCTTTCCCAGAAACGCAATATGTCGGGGTGCGTACTGCTCGATCTTGCGTCGGAAGTCATCTCCAGCCAGTTCGATCTCCGGGCGTGACAGTTCGGCCGCGCTTGCAGTCGCCCGCGGTACCACTGCCGTGAGGCCGTAGCCGTACTGAAGCAACGTGCGATCGTCTTCGGGACGAATCTGTTCGGGCGTAAAGCCGGCAAGATGCACGACTCGCCAGAACCGGTTGCTTCTGCCTGCAAAGTGATGGCCCGTCGATGCCGCACGGATACCCGGGTTGATTCCACAAAACACGAGCGAAAGGCCAGGCTCGAGGATGTCGACGAGAGATGGCAGGGAATCGACGGCGTTCATGGGTGAAGCTGTCCTTGAAAGGAGGCCCGTCAACCGGTGTTGACGAGCGATGACCCAGCTTACCGCAGTGACCCCACACCATGGACATGCCGGCCGGCAATTGTCTTTTGCGTCGGTGTAACAGCGAGATCGTCGATTGACTCCCGGATATCGACTCAGTGCGTCGCAACGCTATCGATGAAAGCCGCCAGATCGTGATTGAAACGATCTGCCTCTTCCATGAAAGGCGCATGACCTGAATTTGCGTACAGCTTCGTTTGAATGTGCGGATCGAGTGCTTTCGCCCGGGCGATTGCGCCGCGCGTGTTCACAAGCGCATCTTGCTCGCCATACAGCAACAGCACGGGCACCTTGATCGCGCTTAAGCCCTCGGCAGCAGGGACCGTCATCGACTGAACGGCGCTTTGCATGTCCCACGATGCCATCGCCGCGTTTGCAAGCAGACGTTCGGTGGTGGAGCTGTCGGGCTGCGTGTGGAAGCACAGGCTCAGGAACGTGCGCTCGCCATCGAGGTGGGTTTTCAGATCGGCCGAAGTCATGTCGCGATAGACCTGCGGATGCGCCACAATCTGGTCCGCTTTCAGTTCGATGACACCGTCGACATACACCGCCCCGGCAATCTGGTTGTCGCCGAATGCGGCCAGATAGTTCGATATGACGGCGCCGCCCAACGACCACCCGACCAGCACAGGTCGATTCGCATGCGACGACGCAATGACGGTGGCGAGGTCATCGGCCCAATGCCGTCCGTTGCGATACGCTTCGGCCCCAACTGGTTTGCCGGATAAACCGTGGCCACGCAGATCGTAGGTAATGATGCGATATCGCTGCAGCTCGGCACTGTTGACCTGTGCATCCCAGTTCAGTCGACTGCCGAGCAATCCGTGAATCAATACGACAGCAGGCCCATGTGGGTTTCCCGATTCCTGGACGGCCAGCGTGACGCCGTCAGGCGCGGTGACCGTGTAGTTTTTTGTATCCGCGATTGCCGCGGATGATACTGCGAGCGTGGCAACCGTCGCTGCGAACGCCGCAAGCGCGTGACGAAGAGTTTTGTAGAGCATGAGTTGTATTCCTGGAACGTTAAGACGCTCACAGTCTGGAGCCTGACACTGATGTGAGGGTCAAGCGATAAGTGCTATGCTTTTTCGCATGATCCAATCCATCGAACAGAGACTGCTATCCATCGGCGAACTTGCGCGAGAGACCGGCGCAAGCGTGCGCTCGATCCGTCATTACGATGAACACGCCCTGCTAACCTCTGTTCGCGCAACCAATGGCTACCGGGCGTTTCCAGTGGCAGCCGTCACGCAGGTCAGGCAGATTCAGCGCATGATCGCGACGGGTTTCAGCCTGGCCGATATCCGCTCGTTTCCCGACTGCATGCGTATGATCGAAGGCGCGGGTGCATGCCCTGAAACCTCCGCGGCTCAACGCAAACGACTGGCCTCGATCGAGCGTCAGATTGCGGATCTCGAACGCCGTCGTGCGCGCCTGCTGAAGACGCTGGCTGATGGAGCGGTTCCGCCTCTAGACTAATTTGCGCGAAGGAGTGTCATGGAGAACACCCACCCCTTACCTTCCTGGTTCGTCGCAGGCAGAAAGATCGTCATCGTCGCCTACGCAATTGTCTGCGCGCTCTGCGTCGCCAGCATTTTTATGCTGATGATCGTTAGTGCTCTCGTGTACCGGGATTTCAGCAACTACAGCCTCGCCGGTAACCCCTGGGAATCCAGCTCGTTTCCCTGGTATGTCATCGACTCCATGCGGCTTATGACTGTGGTTGCGGCTCTCGCGGGTGCGGCGGTAGCGTTCTACGCTCTCTACGGCGGCATCGCTCTTGTTTCGCTCAAGATCGTCCCGGACGCGAACGGATTGTCCGCGTGGCGCCGCCTGCTGGTTGCGATCATCGCGATTGTCGTGGGACTGGCACTCGTAGCCTGGCTTAGCCACTGGAGCTGGCATTGGTAACGTGGTCCGGTGGCGATGGGACAAAGAAGACTAGGGAAGGTCTGCAGAACTCGTTTTCTGAGTGCCGATCGTTTTGCTGATTAAA